>NZ_VTDK01000001.1:0-681533 GCF_035615575.1 Acinetobacter sp. MD2 | reverse complement strand
GTGATCTACATGCAGTAGCATTTCAGAGATACGTTGAATTTCTTTTTGATGTGCTTCAATTTGACCAAGCAATTCCGCACGTTTTTTAGTTAATCCTGATACGATATGTGATTCAGCCATGATTTCTTTCCTTATGCGTAAAGGAATTATTTTAAATGGCGAATCACCCTATTTATTGTGCGGTTGCTACATAATAGCGGAAATAAACAGTAATCTTGAAACCAACGAGCATCCGGTTCATGGCGACATACGCCATTTAGAAAACCATCGGCAGACATAACAGGAATGGCTTGTTGTTCATGGCGACATACGCCATTTAGAAAATCGGGCTATAGCGATATTGCCCTTGCAGACGGTTCATGGCGACATACGCCATTTAGAAAAACTCTAGCAGATAGCATCTTGAGTTTCAATTGTTCATGGCGACATACGCCATTTAGAAAATAACAGACGGCGTTCATCGTCGGTGATTTTTGTTCATGGCGACATACGCCATTTAGAAACGCAATTTCCTCAAAACTTAGGTTTTCATCGTGTTCATGGCGACATACGCCATTTAGAAATAACGCGTTGGTTACTCGCATTAAACATCATTGTTCATGGCGACATACGCCATTTAGAAAAATTTGCTGCTGCATTAGTTCCGAAAAGAGCAGTTCATGGCGACATACGCCATTTAGAAAATTCTCGCCACGCTCTCACCTTCGCTTGTGCTGTTCATGGCGACATACGCCATTTAGAAAACTGGGTAGCCGGGTGATGCGACGCGAATATGGTTCATGGCGACATACGCCATTTAGAAAGTTATTTAACTCCCCTGCTGACTAATTTAAGCGTTCATGGCGACATACGCCATTTAGAAAATTGCGGTGCGGGCTGACCTTCAAAACCTTCAGTTCATGGCGACATACGCCATTTAGAAAAATTGAAGTTGATGCGCATGATTATGCGAAAAGTTCATGGCGACATACGCCATTTAGAAAAAACCATGAAATGAGTTTGGGAAAGTGCGCCCGTTCATGGCGACATACGCCATTTAGAAATTCGGCGTAGTCAGCAAAAAAGAATCTCGGATCGTTCATGGCGACATACGCCATTTAGAAAGTATATCAAAACTATATAATTAATGATTATTCGTTCATGGCGACATACGCCATTTAGAAACTTGCCAAACAGATTGATGAAGAATGTGCTCTGTTCATGGCGACATACGCCATTTAGAAATAAAAGATAATCAAGCAACGATTGCAAAAGATGTTCATGGCGACATACGCCATTTAGAAAGTACTGCAAAATTAACAACATTGTTTATGAGCGTTCATGGCGACATACGCCATTTAGAAATTCGGGAAAGTAATTGTCATTTCGGCCAAATCGTTCATGGCGACATACGCCATTTAGAAAGTGCAGGTGAAGACCACAAATGCTACCCAAGCGTTCATGGCGACATACGCCATTTAGAAATGCCGCAACCCAAGAAATTACAGGAACGGGGCGTTCATGGCGACATACGCCATTTAGAAAGCGCAAAAATACCGTTACCTGCGTCGCCAGTCGTTCATGGCGACATACGCCATTTAGAAACACGTAAAAACGCATGTGGTAAAGAAAACCATGTTCATGGCGACATACGCCATTTAGAAATACGAGTAAAAGCCATGAAAAAATCAATTCAAGTTCATGGCGACATACGCCATTTAGAAAACCAAGTTGTGCCAGATCGGCTGGTTCTAGCTGTTCATGGCGACATACGCCATTTAGAAAATAGAAATGACTTTTTCACGATTACCATCTGATGTTCATGGCGACATACGCCATTTAGAAATTATGATGCTGAATATGACTTGTTAGTTTCTAAGTTCATGGCGACATACGCCATTTAGAAAGTCAAGAGCATCTTTAAACATACCTGCAATGGGTTCATGGCGACATACGCCATTTAGAAATGTTGGAAACTCAAAAAACTTTGAGTTGTTAAGTTCATGGCGACATACGCCATTTAGAAATCTATGCAGCTCATTCTATAGATGTGTGCCTAGTTCATGGCGACATACGCCATTTAGAAATTGATTAAATGGCTGCAACCCCGAACCATCAAGTTCATGGCGACATACGCCATTTAGAAAAACCTAGCTTCATCTAACAAGCCATTGTTTAAGTTCATGGCGACATACGCCATTTAGAAATCAACAAAGCCTTGTTCTTTTAAGAATTTTTGGTTCATGGCGACATACGCCATTTAGAAATGTAGGAAGTTCGGTTACAGTAAAAGAACCGCCGTTCATGGCGACATACGCCATTTAGAAAATGTCATTGTCTGCGCCAAAAGCGCATAATTTGTTCATGGCGACATACGCCATTTAGAAATGACCAATAAAAATGGGCAGCCTATCACTAAGCGTTCATGGCGACATACGCCATTTAGAAAATGATGTGATGATCTGCAACTTTTAACATCCGGTTCATGGCGACATACGCCATTTAGAAATGTATAGACAAACTGCTAAAAATACAGGTGCAAGTTCATGGCGACATACGCCATTTAGAAATGACTTCACTAATAGACTTAAAGCAATGACAGGTTCATGGCGACATACGCCATTTAGAAAAACACCATCAAGCCTTAGTCTTTAATTAGATTGTTCATGGCGACATACGCCATTTAGAAAAGTTACGTGTGGTTGGCAGGGTTACTGCATTGGTTCATGGCGACATACGCCATTTAGAAAATGTTCCACGTTTTTTTAGATGACAAGTTCGGGTTCATGGCGACATACGCCATTTAGAAATAAACACGCCTAAACATATCTAAAAACACCAAGTTCATGGCGACATACGCCATTTAGAAATATAGAGTAACCTTTTAAACCTTTTTTAAGAAGTTCATGGCGACATACGCCATTTAGAAATGTTTGAGGAACATTGTTTTCAGTGTAAAGAAGTTCATGGCGACATACGCCATTTAGAAATTGCACAATCATGTAAAAACTATTCTTTCCTGGTTCATGGCGACATACGCCATTTAGAAATATACCAATGCCAAATACAACCGAGGGTCTAAGTTCATGGCGACATACGCCATTTAGAAATAGAACGTCGCAGGGATTATGAGAAGAAAGGCGTTCATGGCGACATACGCCATTTAGAAATGCACAAAAAACGGGATGGAATCTTACTGGTGGTTCATGGCGACATACGCCATTTGGGTAGTATCTTATTTTACTTGACATTACATTTGGTATATTTTGCTTTGTGCAACAAAACCGTCAATCATTCGAGGAAGGGTATTTTGAGATATATGAACAAAGTCCATTGAATTTATTGTCCTTAGCAGGCAGACTACAGTCAATTTTATTAGACATCATAGTCGAAAAGCGAAGCTTGGATTATTTATGCATATACATGTCATTACAATTGACGGCCCAAGCGGCTCTGGTAAAGGAACTTTAGCTGCCAAAGTTGCACAGCACTATGGTTATCATTTATTAGATTCTGGTGCATTGTATCGCCTATTAGGCTTATCTTTAAGAAATAAAAATTTATTGAACCAGTTAGATGAAAAAATGACTGACTGTGTTGAAATTGCTCGTCAGCTTGACATTCAATTTATTGCTAATCCAAATGAAGGTATTCAAATTCTGCTAGAAGGCCAAGATGTTACTTTGGTGATTCGTAGTGAAGAAATTGGCGCATGTGCATCTAAAGTTGCAGCAATTCCAGAATTAAGAACTGCACTGTTGCAAAGACAACATGATTTTGCCCAAGCTCCAGGTTTAATTGCAGATGGGCGTGATATGGGTACGGTTGTATTTAAAGAGGCAATTGCAAAAATTTATTTAACGGCTTCAGCACAGTCGCGGGCAGAGCGACGCGTAAAACAGTTGCAGGCTATGGGGCTAGATGCTAAAATAGATGCCATTTTAGCAAATATTGAAGATCGAGATCGGCGCGATATGGAGCGATCCGTTGCGCCACTGAAACCTGCTGAAGATGCTTTTTTGATTGATAGCTCTTTGCTTAATATCGAACAAGTCTTTGAAATGATGATTCAGTATATCGACTCGAAATTAGCATAACCTAGATTTTTACAGCTTTTGTATCGCTTGATCAGATTAAAAAGACGATGCAAATGCTTAATTAAACCGGCCTTGTCTGATCCAAGACCGCTGACTTTATCAGGTATATCATGACCGAATCTTTTGCAGCCCTCTTTGAAGAAAGCGAATTAAACTTAAACGTTGAAAAGGGTGCAGTCATCCAAGGTGTTGTTGTTAACATCGATTCTGACTGGGTTACTGTTGACACTGGCCTTAAATCTGAAGGCGTTGTTGACCGTGCTGAATTCTTAAATGACCAACGTGAACTTGAAGTTCAAGTTGGCGATACTGTTGACGTTGTTGTTGAAGCGCTTGACAACGGTATGGGTCAAACTGTTTTATCACGTGAAAAAGCGAAACGTGCTGAAACTTGGACTAAACTTGAAAAAATCTTTGAAGATGGCGAAATCGTTACTGGTATTATTTCTGGTAAGGTTAAAGGCGGTTTCACTGTTGACATCGGTCCAGTTCGTGCGTTCCTTCCAGGTTCTTTGGTAGACACTCGTCCTATCCGTGACACAACTCACCTTGAAGGTAAAGAGTTAGAGTTTAAAGTAATTAAACTTGATGCTAAACGTAACAACGTTGTTGTATCTCGTCGTGCGGTAATGGAAGCTGAATCTTCAGCTGACCGTGAAGCATTACTTGCTCAACTTGAAGAAGGTCAAACTGTTACTGGTACAATCAAGAACCTTACAGATTACGGCGCGTTCGTTGATCTTGGTGGTATTGATGGTCTTCTACATATCACAGATATGGCTTGGAAGCGTATTAAGCATCCTTCAGAAGTTGTTGAAGTGGGTCAAGAAGTTACTGTTAAAGTGCTTAAATTTGACCGCGAGCGTAACCGTGTATCATTAGGTCTTAAACAACTTGGTGAAGATCCATGGTTAGCGATCATGAGCCGTTACCCTAAAGGTTCTATCGTTAAAGCACGTGTAACTAACTTAACTGACTACGGCTGTTTCGCAGAAATCGCTGAAGGCGTTGAAGGTCTTGTTCACGTTTCTGAAATGGACCACACTAACAAAAACATCCACCCATCTAAAGTTGTTCAGATTGGTGATGAAGTTGATGTTATGGTTCTTGAAGTTGACGAAGAACGTCGTCGTATTTCGCTTGGTATCAAACAAACTCGTGCTAACCCATGGGAAGAGTTTGCTAAAGCGCATGACAAAGGCGAAAAAGTTTCTGGTACAATCAAGTCAATCACTGACTTCGGTATCTTCATTGGTTTACCAGGTGGTATCGACGGTCTAGTTCACTTGTCTGATATTTCTTGGAACGAACAAGGTGAAGAAGCCATCCGTCGTTACAAGAAAGGTGACACTGTTGAAGCAGTTATCTTATCTGTAGACGCTGAAGGCAACCGTATCAGTCTTGGTATCAAACAATTGAACAGCGATCCGTTCAATGATTTCTTAGCTGCGAACGAACGTGGTGCATTGGTTAAAGGTACTGTAACTGCTGTTGACGCGAAAGGCGCAACTGTTAAGTTAGGTGACGACATCGAAGCAACACTTAAAGCTTCTGAAATCAACCGTGACCGCGTTGAAGATGCAACTAAATTCTTAGAAGTTGGTCAAGAAGTTGAAGCGAAAATCATCAACGTTGATCGTAAATCTCGCTCTATCAACTTGTCTATCAAAGCGAAAGACGAAGCTGAAGAGAAAGAAGCAGTTGCAAACTTGAAAACTGTAGCGACAAATTCAGACAATGGTCCTAAAACTATTGGTGATTTGATTAAAGCGCAAATGAAGTAATAATAAAAAGTTGAAAATTAGTGTAACTAATTGATACTTTATATTTAATTACTGTAAGCGGTAGCGTAGTATTAACATATTACGCTACCGTTTTGTATTTAAACGGGTTATCATCAAATAATTGATAAATTGCTATAAATCAATGAGGTCGTCGATGACTACAATAGAAGCTTTAAATAAGTCTGATTTAATACAACGCATTGCTTTAAAAAACCCACACTTGGCAGAGCCTCTTGTGGAAGAAGCAGTTAAAATTATGCTGGATCAAATGATCGCTGCTTTATCTTCGGATGATCGTATTGAAATTCGTGGATTTGGTAGTTTTTCATTACATCACCGCGAACCACGTGTAGGGCGTAATCCTAAAACAGGAAAATCTGTTGATGTTGCTGCAAAAGCAGTACCACATTTCAAACCTGGTAAAGCACTTCGTGATGCAGTGAACGAATCATTAAATCGTTAAATTATTACGATTAGGAGGCAGTATGCGTTTTATATTAGCTCTTTTACTTATTGTATTATTTGTTTATTCATTGGCATTGGTGTTATTAAATGGTATGCCCGTGTCTGTTGATTTATGGTTCACACATGTACCTGAAATGCGTGTGGGATTACTCGTTCTAATTACCTTGGCTTTAGGGGTGTTAGTTGGTTTGCTGCTGGGTGTGCAGGTTTTTCGAGTATTTCAGAATCACTGGGAAATTAAGCGCTTGCAAAAAGAAATTGATCGACTACGAAAAGAACAAATTCAAGTAGCGCAATCAGTTGCGGCTGAAGCTGCTGCAAGTGTAAGACATGAGAAAACAGTGTTGGATATCAATCCTGAAAGTCAGCCTCGGACTCCACTGTAACTTAAAATATTAATGAAGTTGTAAATTTGAAAAAAAGTTATAACTTAATGAAATAGCCCTTTACCAAAGGGCTATTTTTTTGTGTTAAGAAATGCCGAAGTATCTTAAAGATGCGGTAATGAACATAGCAACAAAAATAACAACAATGAGGGAGTATTTTTTCCAAGCAAAAATAATAGCAATTGAAACCCCAATAACTTTGCTCATTCCGCTAAAATGTGTTTCAGAAAAAAGCGTATTGAATAGGGCGAGGGTAAATAACAAGACACAAGCAGAATCTGCTAGCAGTTGTTTGTGATGCTCTTTAATCGTCATCCGATTGGCTAAATATAACCCTGAATAACGAATAAGATAAGTACCAATGGCAAGTATGGCGATTCCAATAAGAATGTAACTTTCACTATATTTCATTTTACTTTACCTTTGAGTAATAAACCCAACATGGAAACTAAAACAGGTAAACCAATTGGCAATAAAGGGCTTGATACTAAAGATAGAGAACTTCCCAAAAGTATACGATTTCGTGTGGTTTTATTTTTTAGCATCGGAAGGATTAATGCAAAAAGAATAGCAGGAAATGCCGCATCTATACCGAATACATAGATATCAGGAATATTCTTACTCAGCCGATAACCAATAAAGACACCAATTGGCCAAAGTGCACAGATTCCAACGCCGCACATCCAATAAGCCCATTTCTTGGTGTGATTATCTTGTTGGCTCAGTCCAAACATGACGCTTTCATCATTCATGATATGGCAGGCAATAAATCGGTATACGTTTTTGTCGATAAATGTTGCGACTGATAAGCCAAAAGGAAGATGACGCAAGTTAATCAATATTCCTGTTAATGCTGCGAAAATAGGGTGTGTACCTGTTGCAATCATACCAATAAAGGTAAATTCTGCCGCACCTGCCAGTACAGTCAGTGAAAGAAGTAATGGAATCCATAGCGGGACAGTAAAACTTGCTGCAACAGAACCTAATGAAACGCCAACAATTCCTGTTGCAATACAGATGAGGATGATTGCTTTAATCAAGTTGTATCGTTCTTTATTTTGCATCTTGGTTTTCTATATAAAACGAATGTACGATATAATAGATTAAGTTTATATCGTTCGTCAAAGCGAACGTTCGTTTTTTATGGTGTAATATGGCGTTGCCAATAGAAATTGTTGCTAAAGGTTTACATAGAGAAAGACAGACGGCAGGGTTATCCTTGGCTGAAGTTGCTCGCCGAGCAGGTATTGCAAAATCAACATTGTCGCAATTAGAGGCAGCCCAAGGCAATCCAAGTCTAGAAACCTTATGGGCTTTGTGTGTGGCTTTGGATATTCCATTTGCAAAGTTGATGGAAAGTAATATCACACAAACACAAGTGATTCGCTTTGGCGAAGGGCCTTCTGTTTCATCTGAGATTGCTCATTATCAAGCAATTTTGTTAGCAAACTGTCCAACCGGTGCGAGACGAGACGTTTATATATTGACTACTCAACCAGGCGAACCGCGCTGTAGTCATCCTCATCCAATTGGTAGTGTTGAACATATCATTATCATGAAAGGTAGGGCGAATGTGGGTTTAATCTCCGAGCCAATCTTGCTGAACGAAGGGGATTACATTTGTTACCCTGCTGATCAAGCACATATTTTTGAAGCATTAGACGCTGATACTAGAGCTATTTTGATATCAGAGCAAAGATAAGAGTAGTTTATGGTGTTTGAAACGCTTTTTTTGCAATATGATCATTTTCTTACTTTGTTCATTGTCTGAATCACCTTATAATTAGCCAATTTTTATGTGATGGAACTAGATTTGTGAGTATTATTGTTGCCCTAGACGCAAAAAGCCAATACGACGCCTTAACAATTGTAGATCAACTAGATCCGTCACTTTGCCGCGTCAAGGTTGGCAAAGAACTTTTTACTCACGATGGTCCGCAAACTGTAAGAATTTTACAAGATCGTGGTTTTGAATTGTTTTTAGATTTAAAATTTCACGATATTCCAAATACCACAGCGCAAGCAGTATGTGCTGCTGCTGATTTAGGTGTGTGGATGGTGAACGTGCATGCATCAGGCGGTCGTAAAATGATGGAGACCTGTGTTGAGCGTTTAAAATTGGGTAATTATCAAACTCAGTTGATCGCTGTTACTGTACTGACTTCAATGGGGCGTGAAGATTTACGTGATATTGGTTTAGATATTGACCCTGCTGAACATGTGCGCCGCTTAGCCAAGTTAACCCAAGATTCTGGTTTAGATGGTGTGGTCTGTTCGGCACAAGAAGCAAAATTTTTGCGTCAAGAGTTGGGGCAAGATTTTGCTTTAGTTACACCTGGTATTCGTCCAGTTGGTGCCAATGCGGATGACCAAAAACGAATTGTGACACCAAAACAAGCGATGCTTGATGGCGCAACCCATTTAGTGATTGGTCGCCCAATTACGCAGTCGCAAAATCCATCTCAAACTTTACACGATATTTTGGCAACATTAGCTTAAAAATTTGTTGAATGCATTGCATAGGCAGTGCATTCAAGCACACATGTAGACGTTTGTAGTTTGAATGACTTAAGGATTTTGGCAAAGAATAAAGTGATATATTCACGGATGCCAACAACATGGAATGTGCTAGGATAAAAACATGCTTCATAAAAGAATCAAATTGGATGATTCACCTTTCACCACTATTTTAAATGATAGATGCAAAATATGACCAATTTAACTGACTTATCGCCTGCAAAGCGTTATGAACACGCCATTGCTTCAGGACATTTTATTGCCGATGATGCACAGGCGCAAGCCGTTGCCGAATTACAGCGGACATGGCAGCAATTGAACGATCAGCACAAAGCAGCACAGTCATTTTTTGCAAGATTTCGCAAACAAAGTAGTCCGCGTGGTGTATATATGTGGGGTGGTGTCGGGCGAGGAAAAACATGGTTGATGGATCAATTTTTTGATTCTATTCCATTTCCAAGAAAAATGCGGATGCATTTTCATCATTTTATGCAGTTTGTACACAAAGAATTAAATAAATTATCAGGTCAGCAAAATCCACTCGATACGGTGGCTGATTTGATTTATAAAAAAGCCGTGGTGATTTGTTTTGATGAATTTTTTGTTTCGAACGTGACCGATGCCATGATTTTAAGTGATTTATTTCAAAAGCTTTTTAATCGTGGTATTACGTTGGTGGCGACCTCAAATATTGCACCTGACGGTTTATATAAGAATGGGATTCATCGTGACCGTTTTTTACCAACCATTGAAATGGTTAAACAATTTTGTGAAGTATTGAATGTCGATGCAGGTGTGGATTATCGTTTGCGCGTATTAAAGCAGGCACAGCTGTTTAAGTATCCGCTATCGGCACAAAACGACATTTGGCTTGCCGAGCGATTTGATGCACTGACGCATGGACAGCAAGTTTCTAAAGATGCAATTGAGGTGAATCATCGTCAAGTTGAGAATTTAGGACATAGCGTGGATGTATTGTGGTGTGACTTTAAAGAGCTCTGCTTAAAACCGCGTAGCCCTGCCGACTTTATTGAAATGGCCAATACCTATCAAACTGTATTAATTGGTAATATTCCACATTTGACCGACCAAATTAATGATGCAACACGACGTTTTATTTATTTAGTCGATGAGTTTTATGATCGTGGAGTGAAATTACTGCTCACTTCACAAGACTCGATTATTGATATTTATCAGGGTGAAAAGCTGGCTTTTGAGATTGAGCGTACTCGTTCACGTTTGCTTGAAATGCAATCGGATGACTATTTAAATGCAGCACATCGCCAAGTTGAACAAACAGCTGTTTAATGGCTAGTCTTAATCATTTATGACTTCTTGCATGTATGCTTAAAATACAAAGAACCGAAAAAATCATGTAAGAGGTCTAATGTTGATTGTTGATCTGGTACGTAATATCAATCATTTAGTGGGAAAATAACGTACAATTTAAATGGTGATGTGCAATTTAATTGCCAAAGAAAATAAAAAAATTTATATGTATTAATACCTTATAATTCATTTAAAAGTAGACGCTTGAGTCATTTTTTGTCCTGTTCACTTTGGTCTAATTTCGAGACTAGTCAAAACTTATAAACTGTCATAGAGTCTTAATATGATCTTTTAAGAAATATGTTTTATTTTTATAAGTGGTGATTAATAAATACTCATTTTTAAAAGGTTTGGTATACATTTAGCATGGTTATCAAAGGGTTAGAAAATAGATCTGATGAATCGTAATTCATCAAACTTCATTTTCTTTTGAGTTATAAAAGTGCGATTAGGAAAGATAATGACGACACGTATTCAAAAAGGCAAATTAGCCATCGCGAAAGAACTATATGATTTTATTGAACATGAAGCACTGCCAAATTCAGGTTTAGAGAGTGAGCAGTACTGGGCAGGTTTTGAAAAGGTCGTTGTGGCACTTAGCCCAAAAAATAAAGCACTTTTAGCCAAGCGTGATGACTTACAAGCTAAAATTGATGCTTGGCATCGTGAAAATGAATTTGAATTAACCGCTTATAAAGCCTTTTTAATTGAAATTGGTTATTTATTGCCAGAAGGTGATGACTTTCAAATTAGCACGGAAAATGTTGATAGCGAGATTGCATTAATTGCAGGGCCACAATTGGTTGTACCTGTGCGTAATCCTCGTTATAGCCTGAATGCTGCCAATGCACGTTGGGGGTCGTTGTACGACGCCTTATATGGTTTTGATGTGATTTCCGAAGAGAATGGTGCGGAAAAAGCTAGAGTCTATAATCCTGTGCGTGGGGCAAAAGTTGTCGCTTTTGCAAAAGCGTTCTTGGATGAAAATTTTGTGCTCACACAAGGTTCACATGCCGAAGTAAAATCATATTATGTTGAAAATCATCAACTGGTAGCTGAGCTGGGAAGTGGTGAAAAAAGCGCTCTTGCAACTACAGCATATTTTGTTGGTTACAATGGTGATCCACAGCAGCCAAAAGAAATTGTTTTAAAAAGCAATGGTCTGCATGTCATTATTCAAATTGATGCGACAAGTCCAATTGGTCAAACCGACTTAGCAGGTGTTAAAGATTTAGTTTTAGAGGCTGCGGTAACCACTATTCAAGATTTGGAAGATTCTGTTGCAGCGGTAGATGCTGAAGAAAAAGTTGAAGGCTACCGTAATTGGTTAGGTTTAATGCAGGGTACTTTAGAAGATTCCTTTGAAAAAGGGGGTAAAACGGTTAAACGGACGTTAAATGCAGATAAAACCTACACCAACTTAACTGGTGGAGAAACGCGTGTGCATGGGCGTTCACTCATGTTATTGCGTAATGTTGGGCATCTAATGACCAATCCTGCTATTTTAGTCGATGGTGAGGAAATATTTGAAGGCATTATGGATGCTTTGATCACGCCATTATTGTCGAAAGTTGATATTTTGGGTCAGAACCAAATTCAAAATTCGCGTACAGGCTCAATGTATGTTGTAAAGCCGAAAATGCATGGGCCTGAAGAAGTGGCATTTGCTGTTGAACTCTTCGAGCATGCAGAGCAGCTGATTGGTTTGCCTGAAAAAAGTATCAAAATTGGGATTATGGATGAAGAGCGTCGTACATCTGTCAATTTAAAAGCTTCAATTGCACAGGCTAAAGATCGTACCATTTTTATTAATACAGGCTTTATGGATCGTACAGGTGATGAAATTCATACCTTTATGGAAGCTGGGCCAATGGTGCGTAAAACTGAGGTGAAGAACCAAAAATGGTTTGCAGCGTATGAAAACCGTAATGTTGGAATTGGTTTAGCCTGTGGTTTAAGTGGTAAAGCGCAAATTGGTAAAGGCATGTGGCCAAAGCCGGATATGCTCCTTGATATGTATAAAACCAAAATTGAACATCCACAAGCAGGCGCAAGTTGTGCATGGGTACCTTCGCCATCGGGTGCGGTGATTCATGCAATTCATTATCATCAATGCAATGTACATAAGCGCCAACAAGAAATTCTAACGGAAAAAATGTTGCCGTTAGATGACTTATTAACGCCACCGCTTGCGGCAGAAACCAATTGGTCGGAGGCTGAAATCACTCAAGAACTTGAAAATAATTGTCAGGGAATTTTGGGTTATGTGGTGCGTTGGGTTGATTTGGGTGTGGGCTGTTCAAAAGTACCCGATATCCATAATGTTGGTTTAATGGAAGATCGTGCAACGCTACGAATTTCCTCACAACATGTGGCAAACTGGTTGCGCCATAATATTGTGACTAAAGCTCAAGTTGAAGAAGTACTCAAACGCATGGCAGCGATTGTTGATCAACAAAATGCGCATGATGTTGAATATATACCAATGGCACCAAATTTTGATGGTTATGCTTTCCAAGCAGCATCTGACCTTATTTTTAAAGGTGCGGAACAGCCATCGGGTTATACCGAACCATTGTTACATGCGGCACGCTTAAAATTAAAAGGCTATATTGGCGATTAAGCTACTTGGTTACATTCATTGTTAAGAAATAAAGCGATCTTTTGATCGCTTATTTTTTGGCTACAACTTTGCATCAGCCGAGTAGAGTGACTCATATCTGTTGCAATTGTGACAAAAACATCGTCAGCATTTACAGTAACTAGCAATAGGCGTGACGGTTCTGATGGTTACGTTGATCTTACAACACAAGTAATCGATTATTTGACGGTTTCATTAATTTTAGATGATCAATTGAATCAGAAAGCTCATACCTTTGTACGCATAAACCATAAGTATGCTTAATTTCCATTTTGTTTTGCGAAATATTCAACTAAATAGTCAATGAAAACCCGTACCGCAGGTAGTATGCCTTGTCGCGTTGGATACACGGCATGCAAAATGCCATGGGGTGCTTTCCATTCAGGTAATACTGGAACCAGTTCACCACTTTTTAAGCCATCGGCAGCAATTGAGTCGGGCAATAATGCAATACCTGAACCTTGTTTTGCCAATTGCATGAGCATAATTAAGTCTGAACCCATGACTACAGGATTGATTCGAAGCTTCATTGTTTCAGCATTGGCATTGTTTAAAACCAAATTTTGGTCAACATGTGCATCGGCCATACTCAATATGCGATGTTGTACTAATTGTTTCGGGTCATCGACTTGACCATATTCATTTAAATAGGCCTGACTAGCAAATAAATGCTGCTCAATTCGTTCAAATTGGCGCACAATCAGACTCGGATCATCATCGATGGTCGAGCGAACGCGTAAAGCAATATCAATTCCTTCATTAATCACATCAACGCGTCGATTACTGACTAAAAGTTGCAGGCGAATTTCAGGATAGCGTTTTAAAAAAGCAGGAATAAGCTTTGGAAATTCATTTTGCGCAACCGAAACGGGAATGGCAACTTTAATAATTCCACGAGGTTCAACGCTTAAATGATCGACTAGATCATGTGCTGCTTGAGCTGCATTCATCATTACCTGAGCATGGCGATAAATATTCATACCAATTTCAGTGACTGCAAAGTGCCGCGAGCTACGTTGAATGAGTCGAACACCTAAATGTTCTTCTAAGTTATATACTCGGCGGCTGAGCTTAGATTTTGGAATATCAGTTGCGCGTTCGGCTGCACTAAATCCGCCATGCTCGACCACAAGCGCAAAACAATAAAAATCATCCAAATCACTCAGCATAATGGCTCTTCACTTGACTCATGGGGGTAAAGGTGGTGTCTTTTTTCCAAATCAGATGTTAACTGAATTTATTTTAATATTCAAAATTGCTGTAATAAAATTTTCTGTACTTGTTGATATTCTTTTAAACGGGAGTAGTCGCGTTCTGTTGGTGTTGGAATCCGTTTTAAATTCATATTATCAGTTACATCGGCAAGTTTTACCGCACAGGCTAATTGATTTTTGCATGCCCGATGAGCTGCATCTATCCGGCTTTCATCTGTTTTTCGGGTAAGTGTTTCAATGGCGTGAATAATCTGATTCGAAAAGCCTAAGGCGATTAAGTCGGTAGCTGTGGCATCGCTATCCTCAAGAACATCATGTAAAACGGCAACAATTTTTTGTTCTAGTGTGTGCATATTTAGCATGACTCTTAAAGGATGCAAAATATAAGGCTGTCCTGCTTTATCGACTTGCCCAGCGTGCTTTTGTGTGGCAAAAATAATTGCTTGTTCGAGTGTTGCCATTTTTGCTCCAATTAAAACATGGGCACAATTGTTATTTTAAAATTTTAGGATATTGCCCACAGAATTGAAAATGCTATTTCGTAGGAATTGTTTTAATATAAGCAAGATGATGTTTAAGATAAAGCCAAGATGAAACAGATGATGGAATTAGCGATTGATCACAAAAATATCGCATGTGTATTTTGCCAACACGAGATTATCAATTGGGAACAAGAGCAATATTTGCAGCCATGTGAACACACCGCATTTATTGCCTTAGACTTAGGGTTTGAGTTTATTGCAGATGCCTTTGAAGTAAAATTGAAACATTCAGTTGATGAGATTCATGACCAAGAACTGAATGTTTTTACGGAAATTGAAACAGCCGATGCACCTGATTTAATTGTATTTAAGCAAGATTTGGGTGCACATGGGTTATATCGCTATGTAGGCATGCTACCCAGTCTATAAATTAGGACTGAGATGAAAAGTTTACTGGTTTTTATCGTTTTTGTGATAGTTGTGATTTATTTTAGAAAAAATCCACCACAAGGAATCAGTGAATATTTGTTGTATTTAATCTTGGCGACCATATTTACCGTGTTGTGGCGAGTATTGCGTTATTCTCATTAATATGGAGAGTTTATTAAACTGGTTTGGCCTAAGTCTTTAGCAAAATCACTGATCATAATCGCTTTCACTGCAACAGGCATTATAAAAGCCCCTAAAACAGGGTAGAATAGGGGCATATTTTTATAGATAAATTTGTGGAGTCCTGAGTGGAGCGATTGACGATTAGCCCTGAAAGTTTAAATGAAGCGGCTGAACATTTAACAACGATTCGTGATTTTATTCGGTTTGGGGTCACCGCATTACGTCAACACGATGCACATCTTGGGCAAGGCACAGAAGATTTCTTCGCTGAAAGTTCAGCCTTAGTGCTGCAAACATTGTCGTTAGAGTGGTCGGCTGATGCAGAAATTTTAGATGCGAAATTATTACCAAGCGAAAAAGCGGAATTTTTAAGCTTGCTTGAAAAACGCATTAATGAGCGTGTTCCAACGTCTTATTTGTTAAATTTAGCTTATTTCTTTAATAAACCATTTTATGTGGATGAACGTGTGCTTATTCCACGCTCGCCAATTGCTGAACTCATTGAGCAACGTTTTGCGCCGTATTGCCGTGACGAGAGTGGACAAATTCGTGAAGCATTAAATAACTTACCATTGTGTGATGAGCCTAAAACGCCACAACGTATTTTAGATATGTGTACGGGTTCGGGTTGTATTGCCATTGCATTGGCTTATGCTTTTCCTGATGCTGAGGTCGATGCAACGGATATTTCGCGTGAAGCTTTAGAAGTTGCCGCCATTAATGCAGAACACCATAGTAAACAATATCAAGTTGCTTTAATGGAGTCGGACTTGTTTGCTAAAATTCCAGCTGAAAATCAGTATGATTTAATTGTAACCAATCCGCCTTATGTTGATGCTGAAGACATGGCTGATTTGCCTGAAGAATTTTTACATGAGCCAGAGCTTGCACTCGCAGCAGGGCAAGATGGTTTAGATTTAGTACGTAAAATGTTAGCACAAGCGGCAGATTATTTAACTGAAGATGGCTTGATTGTCATTGAAGTCGGTAACTCTGAATGGGCAATGCGTCAAAACTTTAATACAGTTGACTTTCATTGGCTGACCTTCCAAAAAGGTGGTTCAGGCATTTTTGCATTAACAGCAGCAGAATGCCGTAAACACCAAAAGCTTTTTCAAGACTCAATTCATGCTTAACCGATAAGGAATGTTTTCATGGCAGGAAACAGTATAGGTCAGCTTTTTCGTGTTACGACTTGTGGCGAATCGCATGGCGTAGGTTTAATGGCGATTGTAGATGGTGTGCCGCCTGGGCTTGAACTCACTGCGGAGGATTTACAAGCCGATTTAGACCGCCGTAAACCTGGAACATCTAAATTTGCAACACAGCGTAAAGAACCTGACCAAGTTGAAATTATTTCAGGTGTATTTGAAGGCAAAACGACAGGTACACCGATTGGTTTGCTAATTCGTAATACCGACCAAAAGTCGAAAGATTATGGTAATGTTGCGCAAACTTTCCGTCCGGGGCATGCAGATTATACCTATACGCAAAAATACGGTTTCCGTGATTATCGTGGCGGTGGGCGTTCAAGTGCACGGGAAACAGCAATGCGCGTGGCGGCGGGTGCAATTGCGAAGAAATACTTGGCTGAGAAGTTTGGTGTTGTAGTGCGTGGACATGTCACCCAAATTGGTTCTGAAGTTGCAGAAAAATTAGATTGGAATGAAGTACCCAATAATCCATTCTTTTGTGGCGATGCCAATGCGGTACCACGGTTTGAGCAATTGGTGACATCATTGCGTGAGCAAGGGACAAGTTGCGGTGCAAAGCTTGAGATTTTGGCTGAAAATGTACCTGTAGGTTGGGGCGAACCAGTTTTTGATCGCTTAGATGCAGATATTGCTCATGCCATGATGGGAATCAATGCAGTTAAAGGGGTTGAAATTGGCGATGGTTTTGCGGTTGCAGGACAATTTGGTCATGAAACCCGCGATGAACTTAGTACGAACGGCTTTTTAGCCAACCATGCGGGTGGTATTTTAGGTGGTATTTCAAGTGGTCAAACCATTCGTGTTGCAATTGCGTTAAAACCAACTGCAAGTATCACGACTTTAGGTAAAACCATTAATCTGAACCGTGAAGATACTGAGATGTTCACCAAAGGTCGTCACGACCCATGTGTTGGTGTGCGTGCGACACCGATTGCAGAAGCGATGTTGGCAATTGTATTGCTAGATCACTTCATGCGCCATCGTGCACAAAATGCAGATGTAGTGGCACCATTCGCACCAATTGCACCTTAAAAATTATGCTTGATCTGCCGATTGAATACTTTGCTGTTCAATTGGCTTTTTATGGTCTGTATTTTATACAACAAGACATCAGAATAAAGTATTTGTTGTGTTTTTAATCGAAATTAACATTTTTGATTAGAAAAATATGTCGAAACTTGATAAAACTAAAAATAAAGTGTGTTTAAAAAGGTGTGTGGAAAATGAAAACGATTGTGAAATATATCGTGATAAAAAGTAAGGATTACCAATTGGGTCGCCCATTATTTGAAGAACAACTTGATGAAACAGGTGACTATTTTGACCGTTTGCCAAAAACCATTCAATTTCAAAATTTAGAGTTTAAAGTAAAATCTAAAGAGCTAAGCCGCAAGCAAATGTTTGATGAAGATGAAGAATCTCAAACAATTTTAGTGAAAGTCATTGCCATTTAAATTATCTTGCATCTTTCATTGAAACCGATCTTTTGATCGGTTTTCTTTTTGGATTAATGCGGAGATGAATTTAATTGTAATGATTCTCATTCTATATTAATGTGGAGCTCCAATTTTAAATCTTCTTATTAAAATGAAAAAATACTTATATCTTATGTTGTTCGTCAGTGGTTATGCAGTTGCACACGAGCCTTATATTGCACCGCTGGCCTATGTTACCCAAAGCACGCAAGTGCCTGTTTTAGCTGGATATGCAGAAGAAGCGTTACAAAGCGAATTTGCATTAAAAAATAACCAACTAGAGGTGCTTTTGCCCAACAATGAGAAACTACAATTAGACGCCGTTTCAAACAGTAAAGCGACCACAGTTTTTGATTTAGAGCTAAAACAAGCAGGGACATACACACTGCAAACCAAAGCCAGCTTTCCATTCAATTACGTTAACGTGAATAAAGCGTGGCATTTATATTTTAAAGCCGATGCCAATCGAGTTCCGCCAAAAGCACAGCGCGATTTTTATATTCCTGCTGATTTCAAAACCGAGCCGAAAACGACCAATATTACCCGTGAATGGTCGGTTGTGAGCTATGTGACAAAAGACAAAATATCTACGCCACAAATTGCATTAACCCCCATTGTGCTGAATTTTTCGATTCATCCTAATCAATTGACGCATAACCAAGCTTTGGTTTTAAGCCTAAGCAAAGATAAGCAAGCATTTACCAATGCTGAGGTGCATCTTCGTAAAAAAGGCATGACCGATAAACAAGCCATTGCAGTGCAGGTCGATACACTTGGTCGTGCAACTATTCAATTTCCAGCAGCAGGTGAATATTTGATTGAAGTTGCAGAGAAATTTGATGCTAAGCAACCGCCTAGAAACCAAGTAATGACCATTGCTAGTGTCAATGTAAACTGACAAGCAACAAAACTTTTAAATATTTAGATGAAGTTTTAAAACAAAAAAGAAGCGAATTTATCGCTTCTTTTTGTTTGAAAAGTTAGAAAATTAAGCAGATTTCTCTTCTTTTTTCTCTTGATTTGCTTCAAGTTGTTTAAGCAAATGTTTTTCTAAATAATGAATGTCCATTGCGGTATCACAAAAAGATTTATCTTGTAAAATTAAATCTTTATGTAGTGGAATATTGGTTTTAACACCGGTTAGGATCATCTCGTCGAGTGCTTGTTTCATGCGTGCAATTGACGTTTGACGGTCTTTACCATGTGCAATCAATTTTGCAATCATCGAGTCATAATATGGTGGGATACTATATCCTTCATAAATATGAGAATCTAAACGAATTCCTGCACCACCTGGTGCATAAAAGTTCTCGATTTTACCTGGAGATGGCATAAATGTAGTTGGATCTTCCGCATTGATACGACATTCAATAGCATGACCACGAACTTCAATATCATTTTGCTCAAGGTTTAAACCTAAACCTGCGGCAATACGCAATTGTTGTTCAATAATGTCGATACCTGTCACCATTTCAGTTACAGGATGTTCAACTTGAACACGCGTATTCATCTCAATAAAGAAGAATTCGCCATCTTCAAACAAGAACTCAAAAGTTCCTGCACCACGGTACTGCATCAGTTTACATGCATGCACACAGGCTTCTAAAATATCAGCACGCGCTTGTTCTGGTAAATCTGGTGCAGGCGCTTCTTCAAGTACTTTTTGATGACGACGTTGTAACGAGCAATCGCGATCATATAAATGAACGGCATGACCATTACCATCGGCAAGTATTTGTACTTCAACGTGACGTGGTTTTTGTAGGAAACGTTCCATATAAACCGTGTCATCGCCAAACCACATTTCAGCATCACGTTGTGCTGCTTGTACAGACTCTAACAATGTGTCGATGCGTTCTACAATACGCATACCACGACCACCACCACCAGACGCTGCTTTTACAATTAAAGGAAAGCCGATTTTGGCAGCTTCTTCTTTTGCATTGGCAGGCGTTACTGCGTGCTGAGAACCAGGAACAGTCGGTACACCTGCTTTACGCATCGCTGTAATTGCAGAAACTTTGTTCCCCATTAAGCGAATGTGTTCAGGACGTGGACCAATGAAAATATAACCTGAACTTTCAACCATTTCGGCAAATTCAGCATTTTCAGACAAAAAGCCATAACCAGGATGAATGGCGTCCGCACCTGTAATTTCAGCAGCAGTCAATAACGCAGGAATATTTAAGTAGCTTTCGCTAGTTGCACCCGGACCAATACATACAGCTTCATCAACAAAACGCAAATGCATTAAGTCTTTGTCGGCACTTGAATAAACGCCAACGGTTTTAATGCCTAAGGCTTTGCAAGCACGTGTGATACGCAGGGCGATTTCACCACGGTTTGCAATGAGTACTTTTTGCAACATGAGAAGTCTCCGTAATTATGCGCGGTAACGGAATAACGGTTGACCAAACTCAATCACTTCGCCATTTTTAACTAAAATTTCTTCAATCACACCGCTTTGAGTTGCTTCAATTGGGTTCATAATTTTCATTGCTTCGATAATACCTAAAGTATCACCTGCAGAAATGGTTTGACCAACTTGAACAAATGGTGCTTCGCCTGGGCTTGGAGCCGCATAGTACACACCAACCATTGGAGAGGTTTCAACCACACCACGTGATTTTGCCTTTGGTGCAGCAGAAGCAACTTCAGCAGCAGGTGCAGGCATTGCTGCAACACCCATTTGAATTGGTGCAGGACTACGGCGAGTCAAAGCAATCGATTGATCACCTTCTTTCACTTCAATGGCATGAAGGTCAGATTCAATCATCAAGTCGATGAGCTTTTTGATTTTACGAATATCCATAGTGTTCGTATTCCTTGGTTGGAAAATTAAGGTTGAAAAGTTGAAAGCGCGTAATTAAGCGCAAAATGATAGCCTTGTGCACCAAGTCCGCAAATCACACCTACCGCTTTATCGGATAAATAGGAGTGATGGCGAAATGCTTCACGTGCGTGTACATTGGAAAGATGCACTTCAATAAATGGAATGTTGACACCTAAAAGTGCATCACGCAGTGCCACAGAGGTATGTGTGAATGCAGCAGGATTAATAATAATAAATTGAATATTTTCAGTTTGTGCTAAATGGATACGGTCAACAATTTCACCTTCGTGGTTACTTTGGAAGGTGCTTAACGTACAATCTGCCTGTTGGGCTTGCTCAGTTAGTGCTAAATTGATGTCATTTAAAGTTTGATGACCATAGACTTCAGGTTCTCGCTTTCCTAGCAGATTTAAATTTGGTCCATGAATCACCAAAATACGTGAAGTCATAAAACTTGCTCCATTTTAAATTGCAATATTTTTTGCACGATAGCTGCAAAGTTTGCCAATTATGGTAGATTATCTACTCATTTGCATCAACTTTGTCATTATTTTAACGCAATGTGCAAAGCAAAATGTGCGTATATCTTGTAAATTTTTGCCTCAAATAACAATGTTAAAAAATGACAATTTTAGATGCAGTGATTTACTCAAACTACACAAAGTTAACTGCGGTTAAAAAATAAACGACTGTTGTGGTATTTTTTATTGATTTTGAATTTTATTTTTATATATTTTTTCTATTCTTTGATTTTTATTTATTGTAAGTATTTGTTTTTTATTTAAATGTATAAATATATTGATGGTTGTTTGTATTTTTGATTTAGGTTTTATTCTTCATTTAGATAAATGAGTTTGATGTGTTTAAACTGTAGTTATTTTTGTTTTTTAGGTTAAAAAAGCGAAAACTTGAATACGAATGTCAGAAAAATTAGAGATGAGCGATCGGGGTGCTTAAAATATCAGCTTTGTGGATTGACCAATTTGATCAAAAATCGTGGAAAAAAGAGATTTTAGACAAAATAAATGAGCTAAAAAGGTGGTTTTTTAGCCCATTGATGTGATTTGTAAAATAAAGGCTAGCGTAAAAACCATTTATAAATCATTTTTTGTACTTTTGTGCCGTAAGGTGGATAAATAAATTTCATAAAACTGAGTTGTGGTCGCACGAAAACTGATTTAGCATGGCTAAAGGTTAAAAAGCCTTCATAACCATGATAACTGCCCATCCCCGATGCACCAATACCGCCAAAAGGTAAATCATCTTGTCCAACATGAACGAGTGTTTCGTTTAAACATACTCCGCCACTGTGCGTTTGGGTTAGTATTTGCTGTTGTTCTTGGATGTTAGAGCCAAAATAATATAAAGCCAGTGGGCGTGGTCGTTTGCGAATATAGTCAATGACATCTTCTATATTTTTGTAGGTCATAATGGGTAAAATTGGCCCAAAGATTTCATCTTGCATTAATTGCATACTGCTATTAACGTTGTAGACTAAATAGTGACTTAAGCATCGGCTTGCAGTTGTGTCATTTTTATAAAGCGGTATAACGGTTGCACCTTTTTCTGTTGCATCTTCAAGGTAAGCGTTTAAACGTTGATATTGTCGATTGTTAATAATATGGGTGTAGTCAGCATTCTGCTCAATTTTAGGGTAAAACTGATGAATTGCTTGCTGATAATACTCAATAAAGCGCTCTAATTCAGTTTCAGGTACAAAAGCATAATCGGGCGCAACGCAGGTCTGACCGCTGTTCATGCTTTTGCCAAAGGCAATCCGCAGTACAGATTCGCGTAGATCTGCTTGTTGGCCAATAATAGCAGGAGATTTTCCACCAAGCTCTAGGGTTACGGGGGTTAGATTTTTTGCGGCTGCCTGCATGACGTGCTGACCAATAGAGGTTGCACCTGTAAACAGTAAATGGTCAAAGGGTAGTGCGGTAAATTGCTGTGCAACATTTGCGTCGCCTGTGATCACATGAACTAAATCTTGTGGGAAAATTTCAGCAATCAGTTTTTGCAGTAGGGCTGAAAAAATCGGTGTGAATTCACTCATTTTAAGCATGACACGGTTGCCTGCTGCAAGTGCTTGACACAGTGGGCCAATCGCTAAAAACAATGGATAGTTCCAAGGTACAACAATTCCGACTACACCTAAGGGTTGATACATCACATAAGCTTGCGCAGGTTGGAATAATAGCCCCACATGACGTTTATTTGGTTGCATCCATTCTTTTACATGTTTAATCGCATAATTAATGCCCATTACACTGGGCAAAAGCTCAGCTAAGCGAGTTTCATCATGGCTACGATTGCCAAAATCTTGTTGAATCGCTTCGCTGATTTGGTTTTGGTGTTTTAATAGTTGAGTTTTAAGCTGTCTTAAATATTGTTTTCGTTCAGATAAACTTGGGTTTGGATGCTGCTGAAAGGCATACTTTTGTTGTTGGAAAAGGTCTTCCAACCATGCGTCCTGCATGTGATTTAAGGCGGTAGCTTGATCCATAGCGGTTACACAAATTGGTTCAAAATTCTATGCTAACGGAAAATACGCAAGAACAATAGTCGAATGATTGAAAATTGGTTGAAGTTTGGTTGCGATTTATTTTAGATGAGAACAGTTTAATCGAAATGATCGTTTACAATGTCGAGATAAATGAATTTATTTCACTTAAGCACGTATGTGGTGTGTAATTAAAAGGATAAAAATTGAGAAAAAATCGCTTATTTGAAGGCATATTATCTGTACTGTTGCTGAGTCAACCGCTTTATGCTGAGCCATTGAGTTTAAGTCTGAATCCTCAGCCCGCTGTGAGTCTGGTGCCAGATATTCGGGCAGGGGATGGTCTAATTGAGCAGCAAAATGAGCGATTTTTAGGTGAGAAAATTTATCGAGAGATTCATCAGCATTTGCCCTTGGTAAATGATATTTGGTTACAAGATCAGCTTAATCAAATTTTTTTGAAAATCTGGGCGCAAACCAATGCTCCAGAACCGATAGGTTTATTGTTGATAGATGATCCACAGGTGAATGCTTTTGCTGCTCCTGGTGGTGTGTTTGCTATCAATACTGGACTGATTTTATTAGCAAAAAATAGTGATGAAGTTGCAAGTGTTATTGGGCATGAAATTGCGCACGTGACGCAAAAACATTATAGCCGATCGCAAGAAGCATTTAAGGGGCAAGGGTTGTTGGCATTGGCTGGTATTTTGGTGGGTGCTGCAATTGCCAGTCAAGGTGATGGGAGCGCGGGTTCGGCTGTGATGCTGGGAACACAAGCTGCATTGATGGATCGGCAGCTGAGCTATAGTCGTAATCAAGAACGAGAAGCGGATCGTGTGGGCATGCAATATATGGCTGCGGCGGGTTATAATCCTGCAAGTATGGCTGATTTTTTTGAACGCATGCAGCGCAGTTCATCACAGCTTAGTTTCATGCCTGAATTTTGGTTAACTCATCCCTTAACAACCCAGCGTATGAGTGAAGCGAGGTTGAGAGCGAGCCAATTGCCGCCAGTTAAACTCACGATGGACAATCAGCAATATGATTTGATTCGTTGGTATACGGGGGTAATTACCCATAAAGCGACTGAAGCACAATTATTAACGTTGGTTGCACAAAAGAATCAGGCGGCAACATTGGCTTTAACGACATTGTATATTCAGCAAAATGATTTACAAAAAGCACAGCAGCTTTTGGAGGGTGTAGAACCTGTGACAAAGCATACTGTGTTGGCAGTGTTACTTCAAACCGATATTTTTTTAAATCAGCAAAAATATGCACAGGCAGAGCAAGTTGTTGCAGCTCAACAAGTGTTAATGCCTGAGAATCGTGCATTAAGTTATAAATATGCTGAAACGCTGATTCGTCAAAATAAAGCAGTGCAGGCGCAAGCGATTGTGAAGAAAATTTTACAGGATAATCCGCGTGATATAACGGGTTGGGATTTAATGATGCGCGCGGAAAATACGAACTCAACATCGGCAGTTAAAGAAATAAATGTGTTGAGGTATCGTGCTGAAACACAATTTTGGTCGGGACTAGAAGAAGCGGGAATTAAGTCTTTACTGCAAGCACAACGCCTAGCAAAAGATAATCCATCTTTACTGGCAACAGTTAACGCACGTTTAAAACAAATGCAGCAAGAGCGCTTATATCATTTGTCTTAATGAAAGCTTAAGAAAGTTTGGCTTTAATTTTGGCAGAGACTTGTGCAGGATCGGCACGCCCGGCTATGATCGGACGTAGAGAATTCATCACCTTACCCATATCTTTCATGCTAGTTGCACCTTGAGCAGTAATTGTTTGCTCAATGAGAGAATCAAGCTCGTCCTCAGTCATAGCTTCTGGTAGAAATTGAGATAAAATCTCAATCTCGGCTTGTTCTTTACTAGCTAAATCTTCTCGGTTAGCACCTTGAAAGGCTTTAACCGATTCTTTACGTTGCTTAATTTGTTTTTCAACAACCGCAAGAACTTGAGGTTCTTCAAGCTCAATACGGTCGTCAATTTCAATTTGCTTAATTGCAGCTTGTAAACTACGAATGACCGTCACTGTTGCCACTTCTTTGGCGCGCATTGCTGTTTTTAATGCGTCAGTAATTTGGTTTTTTAATGTATTCATAGTCATGCAAGCTTCAATCACAAATTAATCTTAGTAAAGGCGAGTAGTACGTACAGATTCGCGAGTCAATTTCTTTTGATAACGCTTAACTGCAGCAGCTTTTTTACGCTTACGTTCTTGAGTTGGTTTCTCATAGAATTCACGTTTACGAACGTCAGCTAAAACACCCGCTTTTTCGCATGAACGCTTGAAACGACGGATAGCTACGTCTACTGGTTCGCCTTCTTTCAATTTAACTTGTGGCATGAAGAATCCTCAAATATTATGGATAACAGCCAATGCACCATGCACTAGCTGACAAGTGAAGCTCGGTATTTTACTCATTTACATCTCATATCACAAGTCTATAATAGCAATCGCTGTAATTTGGATAGAAAAATAGGCATTTTAATGATTGTTTTAGGCTTAGAAACCTCTTGTGATGAAACTGGACTTGCACTTTATGACAGTGAGCAAGGTATTTTGGGGCAAGTTTTATATAGCCAGATCCAATTACATGCTGAATATGGCGGTGTTGTGCCTGAATTGGCATCTCGTGACCATGTACGTAAACTGATTCCTTTAATCAATGAATTGTTACAACAAAGTGGTGTAAGCAAGCAACAAATTGATGCGATTGCCTATACGCGTGGGCCGGGTTTAATGGGAGCACTCATGACCGGCGCACTTTTTGGCCGTACTTTGGCATTTGCTTTAAATAAACCTGCGATTGGTGTACACCATATGGAAGGGCACATGCTTGCGCCTTTGTTGTCTAAAACACCACCTGAATTTCCTTTTGTGGCGTTGTTGGTATCGGGTGGTCATACGCAACTGATGGCGGCTTACGGCATTGGACAATACGAATTATTAGGCGAGTCGATTGATGATGCGGCAGGCGAAGCTTTCGATAAAGTGGCTAAAATGATGGGCTTGCCATATCCAGGTGGGCCAAATATTGCCAAACTTGCCTTACAAGGCGATACGAATGCGTTTGAATTTCCGCGTCCGATGCTGCATCAAGGATTAGATTTTTCCTTTAGTGGTTTAAAAACCGCAGTTTCAGTGCAATTGAAAAAATTAAATGGCGAAAACCGCGATGCTGATATTGCTGCATCTTTCCAAGAAGCGATTGTTGACACGTTAGTGAAAAAATCAGCCAAAGCGTTAAAGCAAACTGGCTTAAAACGTTTGGTGATTGCAGGTGGCGTCAGTGCAAATTTACGCTTACGTGAAAGTTTGGAACAAAAGTTGGCGAAAATAAAAGCCGAAGTGTATTACGCCGAACCTGCATTGTGTACCGATAACGGCGCCATGATTGCGTTTGCAGGTTATCAACGTTTAAAAGCAGGCGCGTGTGATGACTTAGCTGTGACGACAACGCCACGTTGGCCGATGACTGAGTTGAGTGCACCTGAATAATATTGAGTGTAAATGCTATGGCGTTGGCATTGATCAGTGTGAATGAATGTCGATGCCATTAATCTTCTAATGTGTTTTTATCGATGTGATCTATGCCATTTACCCTTGCAAGCTTGGTTGAATTTGAACAAGACATTAAAAAGAGTCGTTTTCAGGCTTTTGCTGTGCCTGTAGAAAATGAGCAAGAGGTGCGTGATTTTTTAGAAGCCTACAAAGATATTAGTACGACGCATCAATGTTGGGCATGGAAAATTGGGCATCACGTTCGATTTAATGATGACGGTGAACCATCAGGCACCGCAGGTCGTCCCATTTTAGCCACCATAGAAGGTAATGATTTAACCAATGTTTTGGTTTTAGTAAACCGATGGTATGGTGGTATTAAATTGGGTACAGGTGGCTTGGTTCGTGCCTATGGCGGTACGGCGGGTCAATGCTTATTACTGGCTGAAAAAATTGAACTCATCGAGAAAAAACAAGTTGAATTTGCTTGTTTATTTAATGAATGGGCTATTTTGCAATATGAGCTGCAACAACAGCAAATTGCGTATCAAGAAGAATATACCGCCGAAGGTGTGCATGTTGTGGCACAGTTGCAAGTGCATCAAATTGTGGCACTCGCGCAAAAAATTCAAGATGTTACTCGCGGCCGCGAAAGCTTAAAATGTGATGATGCGCATGACTGAATACGATCCGTTACTTAAATACCGAGAACAACATAAACAGCGCTTAAATTACATGCCGTGGTTGTATTGGACACTTAAACCGAAACATCGTGTATGGGCAGAGCAATGGCAACAAGAATATCAAGCCTATTTGATGGACATGGAAACTGTTGAAATTGGCAAGAATTGTTTTATCTCGCCATTGGCGCATATTTTTGCTGAACGCGGACGCAAAATTAGCATTGGCGATAACTGCTTTATTGCGGCAGATTGCACTTTGCATGGCCCACTGACTATTGGCAATGAAGTGGCGATTAATCACCATTGCATTTTAGATGGTGGCCGAGCAGGTATTGTTATTGAAGACCAAGTTCGGATTGCGGCCTATAGTCACTTATATGCTTTTGATCATGGAATGGCGCTTGAACAACCGATTTATCAGCAAGCTGTACGCTCACAAGGCATTCATATTGGGCAAGATGTTTGGTTAGGGGCACATGTGGGGATTAAAGATGGCGTAAAAATTGGCGCACAAGCCGTTGTGGGCATGAATAGTATGGTAACCAAAGATATTGATGCCCGAACCGTTGTAGTGGGAAATCCGGCCCAGTTCATCCGTTGGAGAGAATAACATTTTTAAAAGACTTTGGTCTTTTATTCACCGAAAAGCATTTTCGCTTGCGGCGAAGTTGTGCTAAGTTCTATTTTAACAAATAGACCTAAAGCGTAATTTACGCAAAAGAGAGGCGAAAATGAAACGTGTCATTGCTTGTATTGACTCATCTCCTTGTATTAATGCAATTGCAGCGGCGGCAGCGTGGGTCGCGAAACAAACGCATCGTGAATTGGTTTTGTTGCAAGTCCTCGATTATTATCCTGCAAGTTACCATTTGGGCGAAATTAGTGGAGTAATTGGCTTTGAAAGCAATGCGATGTTGTTAAAAGAGCTGGCGGAATTAGAACAAAAACAAAGTGAACTGGCGATTAGTTATAGCAACAATCTATTACAGCATATTTCAGAGATGATTAAAGAACAATATGGTTTAGATACGACTATTATTCAGGAAAAAGGCGATTTTTTAGAGCAAAGTTTTAATGTCTTAAGAGGAGATGATTTTGCGATTATTGGCCGAGTCGGCGAGCGTGCTGCGGGTAAAAATAAAATTATTGGCAGTAATGTTGAAAACTTTATTCGTGGGGCAAAATGTACGGTTATGACGGTGGGTGATCACTTTAAAGCCCCAACACGATTTATTTTTGCTTATGAATATTCGCCAATTTGTACAAAAATGCTGAATCGGATTCCACAAAGTGATTTGTTACGTCAATTGCAATGCCATTTATTGTATGTAGGTGACCATCCTGAAATTCTACAAGAACCATTCGCATTTTTAGAAGCCAAAGAAATGAATGTGGTCGCCGAAACACGTTATGGCGATGTGGCGGAAAATATTATGGATTATCAGTGTCAACATGGTATTCAGTTATTATTATTAGGTGCATTTAGTCATAGCAAAATTCATCAATTTTTCTTAGGCAGTATTACCACAACCATTTTCAGGAATTTAAGTGTGCCACTCATTGTGGTGAAATAAAATAGTGTATTGTAATCTGTCCATAATTATCCTCAATATCTGTGGATAAGATTATGGACAGAGTTTGTATCTTATTGTTTTTAATAATTTAACTGTATTTGTTCTTTTTTTGCGCTTATTTCACAATTGCAATGGCAAAACCATCATGTCCTTTTAACCCAATGGTTTGTAATGCGGTGCAAGATAATAATTGTGGGTGATTTTTGAGCGCTGTAAAAGTATTACGCAAGCCTTCAATACTCGGCTTGTGATTGTCCTGATTAATAATATCGCCTGCACGAATCACGTTGTCTAATACAATAACGGTACCAGAACGTGAATACTTTAAGCTGAGCTCTAAATATTCAGGGTAACTTGCTTTATCGGCATCGATAAAAATGAAGTCAAATGCAGGGGTATTTGCATCTAAAGCATTTAAAATATCGGCAGCCCGTCCAACTTTCAGTTCAACTTCTGGTGTGAGTGCTGCTTGGTCGATATTGTATTGTGCCATTTTGGCATGGGTGTCGCGGTTTTCAATGGTGAGTAAGTAGCCATCTTTAGGTAGGGCGCGTGCTAACCAAATGGTGCTGTACGCTGCAAAAGTACCTAATTCTAAAACCCGTTTACACTGATTCATTTGAATCAGCATTTGTAAAAACATCCCCTGATTCGGTGCAACTGCAAGATGATTAGAAAAGCCATGGGTGATGGTGTTTTCTGCGGCTTGATCGAGCTTTGGATCATGCGGGATTAAATATGACTCGATATATTCATCTACTGCGGTCCACAGTTCTTGCATAAGTGTTACACCTGATTATGATAGGGCAATTGTATACATTTATAGCGAGAGTTCAATTTTGCACGATGTGATTGTCAAAAAAATGGGCGAATTACAATAAAACCAATTTGGATAAAAGCGGAATTTTGAATTTTATAGCACTGCGTAAGTGATTTTCTTCAGTGTTGAGATGAAGAAAGATAAGCGATTGGTTGGCGTAATTTTTTGATACCGAAATCCAACATTATGCTGCGAAAATTAAAAAAACAGGTTTAAAATTGCAGTAAACTAAGACAGATTTTTGCAAATTTTTATTTCTAATGACCCAAGTTGCGTATTCCTCGATATTTTTAGCAAGTGTAGCATCACTTATGTTGGCGAGCTGTACGACAACAACGACACAAAAAGTCGTTTATAACCATGCTCAAACGGGCACGCGAATTGAAATTCCACAAGAGCGGGTGACCACGCCAAGACCAACTCCAGTAAAAGTGATCCCTGCATCTTATTTGCAATGGTTGTCGGAAGATGATCATCGGCAGCGTGTATATGAATATGAGCAATTTTTAACAAAAAATAATGTGGGAAATCTTGTACCTTCATTTGAATTATTACGTACTGCACGAGATTGGCAAAAATGTGGCGCTGTGGAGTATGCCGTACCGAATCGAGAGTTATGGAACAATCAAATTGCAACTTTGCGTGTGTTTAAATATTTAATTGCAACCAAAGTACTTACTGATTTTGAGGTGACTTCGGTATATCGTGATTTACCAACCAACCGCTGTGCAGGTGGTGCAAACTCTTCAAGACATCTATTTAATTCTGCAATTGATTTTCGGATTGGTCCGCAATATCCACAAGGTTCTGACTTTGCCTTTATTGATGATACCAAATATAAAATCTGCCAGTTTTGGTATCAATATGGACAAAGCTTAAATATGGGCGTTGGGTTGTACGCATCGGGGCAAATTCATATTGATACGCAAGGCTATCGGACTTGGGGGCCGAATTTGTCACGCAGTTCTTCGATGTGTAGTGGTGGCTATTGAAGTTTTAAATTATCAAAAAAGAGCGCCTAAAATAGACGCTCTTTTTTATTGCTTATAACTGTTTTTTAAGTTCATAAAGCTGTTCTAGTGCTTGCCTTGGGCTTAAATTATCTACATCAATTTGCTGGAGTAATTCAAGTGCAGGCGAGGCAACGGGTACTTCAATAATTTTTTCAATGATGGTTGGCTCAATTGTGGCAATGGTTGATTCGTGTGCTGCAAACAGATCATTTTGTACAGCACTTTGTAAATGTTGTTGTTGCTGTTTTTCTAAAATTTGTAGGCGTTTTTGTGCTTCTTTAATCACATTTGTTGGAATTCCTGCCAATTTTGCCACTTGCAGACCATGACTTTGGCTTGCAGGCCCATGTTGAACTTTGTGCAGTAAAATCAAATTGCCATTAATTTCTTTTGCTGTGACATGATAATTGTCGATGCCAGTTTCTTTTGCAAGCTCGGTAAGTTCAAAATAATGTGTGGCAAATAAGCATAAACATTTAATCCGTTTAGTTAAATCGACCACACAGGCCCATGCTAAAGACAAGCCATCGTAGGTGCTTGTACCACGTCCAACCTCATCCATCAGTACTAAAGATTGATGGGTAGCATGATGCAAAATTTGCGAAGTTTCAGTCATTTCGACCATAAAAGTCGACTTACCTGTAGATAAATCATCTGCCGAACCAATACGGGTAAAAATACGATCAATCGGCCCAAGTTGTGCAGATTGTGCTGGTACAAAAGCGCCACAATATGCCAATAAGCAAATCAGTGCGGTTTGGCGCATAAAGGTTGATTTACCGCCCATATTTGGCCCTGTTACAATCGCCATACGGTGATTAAAGTCGAGCAGTGTGTCATTTGGGGTATAAGGGGCTTTGTTGAGTGCTTCCACTACAGGATGGCGACCTGCCACAATCTTAATCCCAATTTCAGGGCTGAAACTTGGACGTGACCACGTGTTTAAACGGGCTAAATGAGCAAAATTACTTAAAATGTCAATCTGTGCAATCGCGCCGCTCATCATTTGTAAATGGGCAAGATTGTCACGCAATGTTTCAAGCAAAGCTTCAAATAGCATTTTTTCACGCGCCAATGCCCGTGATTCGCTTGATAAGACTTTATCTTCAAAGCCTTTTAGTTCAGGTGTAATGTAGCGTTCTGCATTTTTAAGGGTTTGACGACGAATATAGTCGGCAGGGGCAAGTTCGGCTTGTGTACGGGTCAGTTCAATATAATAGCCGCTAACACGATTATAGCCAATTTTTAGCGCATGAATGCCTGTGCGTTCACGTTCTCTAATTTCTAGGTCAATTAAGTATTGCCCCGCATGGTCACGAATTTTTCGTAGTTCATCAAGTTCAGCATCATAAGCTTCGGCAATTACATTGCCATCACGCAATAAAACGGGAGGGTGCTCGACAATTGCTGCCATTAAGTGTTGGTGTAACGCTTTAAAGTCACCAAGTTGTTGATCTAATTCTTTTAATAGGGATGATTTTGTGCCAATTAAAGGACTTAATGTTTGGCGTAATGCGGGAATTTGGGCACATGCTTGACGCAGCAAAACTAAATCACGTGGGCGGGCACTTCCAAGTGCAACACGACTTAAAACACGTTCAATATCACCAATTTCTTTTAATACATCGCGTACATTGGCTTCAAAATCTGCTTTGAGCATCTGTTCGACTGCATCTAAACGTGCATCGAGCATTTGTGTGTCGCGAATGGGTTGCATGAGCGTACGGCTAAGTAAACGCCCACCCATGGCCGTTTGAGTATGATTAATCAGTTGAAAAAGTGATGTACCATGTTCAAATAAAGGTTCAATGATTTCTAAATTACGCCGTGTAACAGGGTCAAGCGCAACAAAATGGCTACTTTGCTCAACTTGAAGCGCACGAATATGTGGTAAAGCCGTTTTTTGTGTTTCTTTGGCATAATGAATCAGTGCGGCGGCGGCGGCCTGTGCAAGAGGTAAATGTTCGACACCAAAACCTGCAAGTGTGGCAACCCCAAATTGATCGCATAAGGTTTTTTTTGCATTGTTCAGATTGAAATCGACATTTGGACGTTTACTAATTGGACAGTCGATGTGTTTTTTGATTAGTTCGATAATGTTTTGATCGACAAGATCTTCATCAATTAGAATTTCACTTGGCATTAAACGAGCCAATTCAAGTGCAAGTTGTTCAGGTTTAAAGTCTTGTTGTTGTACTTTAAAAATACTGGCACTTAAGTCTAGTAATGCCAAACCAATTTGGTTTTGCTGAATTGAAATGGCAACTAAATTAGAAGATTGATAGCTACCGAGTAGGGCATCATCGGTTAAGGTGCCTGGGGTTAAAATTCGGACTACTTTCCGGTCTACGGGGCCTTTACCTGTGACTTCTCCAACTTGCTCGCAAATTGCAACGGTTTTACCTGCCTTAATTAAACGCGCCAAATAACCTTCTGCGGCATGATACGGCACCCCTGCCATTGGAATTGGTTCACCTGCTGCTTTGCCGCGATGAGTTAAGGTAATTCCTAAAATTTTGGCGGCTTGATGTGCATCATCAAAAAATAATTCATAGAAATCTCCCATGCGATAAAATAGTAACGCATGTGTGTGTGCCATTTTAACCTTAAGATATTGTTGCATCATTGGGGTGTGGCTGGAGAGGTCTGGTGTTGAATTTTGAAGATCCACAGTGCGAAAGCCCTTAAATTTAGAAAATTTTATGAATAAAAAAGATTGCGTTGTATTTGCATTCAGCACATTAAATCATGCTTACAATGACCGAGCATTTTTACAAGGTTTTGATGCGTCATGATGTTAACAAATTGCATGCTAAAGTGAAAAGTATAGAAGTGTGAAGCCAATTGAAATGCTTAAAAAATGCAAAGGCTCTAGATTAACCGAATTCAATGTAAGAAGTTCTAAACCTCTATAATTGTTTGAAGTGAAAAGGCACAACTATTGGTAAATACTTCTTAAAAATTGTTCTTATGGCTTTTTTGAGATTTTTTCTAGAGAAATCGTTAAAATATCATGCATTAGTCTAAATGTAAGTTTCATCCTCTTGGTTGGGTTTAGAGGTCGGACGGAATTGAGAGTGTAAGTGATTGTGCCTGAGTCAAATTGTGGAAGCTTTAAATTGAGTAAAAACAAAGTAATTACAGAATTGTTCGATAAAACAAAGCGTAACCAAATTTGGGTCGCACCTATGGCAGGGGTGACCGATCGGCCATTTAGAACACTATGTAAATATTTTGGTGCAGGGCATGCGGTGAGTGAAATGATGACTGCCGATAAAACCTTGCGCATGAGCAAAAAAAGCCTATATCGTGCGAATTTTGATGGCGAAATTGCCCCAATCTCGGCACAAATTGCAGGTTCAGACCCCGAGCAATTGGCCGAAGCTGCGCGTTACCAAGTTCAAAATGGCGCACAAATTGTAGACATTAATATGGGTTGTCCTGCAAAAAAAGTTTGTAATAAACTTGCAGGTTCTGCATTACTGCAAGATGAAGATTTAGTTGCACGTATTTTAGACACAGTCGTTTCTGCCGTAGATGTGCCTGTCACTTTAAAAACCCGATTGGGTTTTTTAAATGGTGAAGAAAATATTTTACGCGTTGCAAAACAAGCCGAAAAAGCAGGCATTGCGGCTTTGGCTTTGCATGGACGTACCCGCGAGGACATGTATTTAAATAATGCACGTTACGATTTAATCAAACAGGTGAAGTCTGAAATTAACATTCCATTGATTGCCAATGGTGATATTGATTCGCCAGAAAAAGCCAAATATGTTTTAGATTATACAGGGGCTGATGCGATTATGATTGGTCGCGCGGCACAAGGTCGTCCGTGGATTTTTAGGGAAATTGCCCATTACTTACAAACAGGGCAACATCTAGCTGCACCTGATATTCAAGAAGTTCGTGATGTGTTGATGGGGCATTTACAAGAATTGTATGCTTTTTATGGCGAATACTCGGGATGTCGAATTGCCCGCAAGCACATTGCTTGGTACACCAAAGGTTTGCGTAGCAGTAACGAGTTTCGTCAGCAAATGTATCAGGTTGAATCAACTGCTGCACAGGCAGACGTAGTTGCTGCTTATTTTAATGCGTTACTTGAACACGGTCAAAATATGGATGATATTCGGGTTGAATATCATCATCTTTTAGATGTTTAAATCGGCAACGATGCCCTGAAAAATTTTGGCTGCTGTTTGTGTTTGGATATTTACGACACCAGTGCCTGCCCAAAATGCTGCATAGTTTTGACAACCTTGTTTCAATGCAATCGCATGTAGTTGTTTTGCAAGATCATAAGCATAAGGGTAGGCGGGTAAATCAGGACGTTGTGGTGTATCAATTTGAGTATGCCAAGTATTGATTAAGCCGCGTGCTGAGCGCCCTGAAATGCTTGAGGTCAGTTGGCTAGTTGCAGTTTTAGCCGTTAAGGCTTCACGATACGCCGTAGACGCATTCGATTCAGGCGTTGCGAGAAAAGCGGTGCCGAGCTGCACCGCCGAAGCACCCATATTTAAATAATCTTGTGCCTGTTTTCCATTCATGATTCCACCTGCGGCAACAATTGGCAGGGTACAGTGTTGCAGTAATAGCCTAAGCAAAGATAGTGTGCTTAGGCCACTTTCAATCTGTGGATGAAATAAGCCACGATGTCCACCCGCTTCAATGCCTTGTGCAATAATAATATCAATTCCTGCCTGCTCAATTTGTAAGGCTTCGACTAAATTCGTTGCCGTCGCCATCATAATTATGCCTGCCGCTTTTAACGCTTGAATTTGGTGTGGATGTGGAATACCAAAATGAAAACTGACCGATTTCGGGCGCGTTGCTAAAATGAGATTTAAATAATCATCTGAATCTAAAAAACTTGGATAAATACATGAGAGAGCTGTTGGTGGTGTCGCATTAAATTTTAAAAAATGCGGGCTTAAATAATCAATCCATTGTTGTGCAATCGCTTGGTCGGGCAATGTACTTTGATGACAAAAGAAGTTCACCTGAAATGGCTGTGTCGTCAATGCTTGAGTCGCTAAAATTTGTTCATGTGCTTGCTCAAGCGTATTTGCTCCTAAACCTAAAGCGCCCAACCCACCTGAATTTGAAATCGCCGCTGCTAATCGTGGTGTGCTAATCCCCGCCATTGGCGATAAAAGAATGGGGTATTGAATATTTAATTTTTCTAAAATGGACATATGTATGACTGACTATTGTGAGTTTTATTATCGATTCAATGTATGGTTTTATTGTTGTGTTGTCGATTAGACTTTAGCAAATACGAGCAGTTAAAGTATATTGACTCAACAGCAACGGTTTATATTAAAGATCAACAGAAGCGTTGTGTTGATCTTTAAGATTTCCCCTTTTTATTTTGAAGAGGCGAATGAAAAACCATTTAATTTTGACTTAAGCGGTTAACCAGTTACGTAGTAATTGCGTTGTTTCGGTTGGATATTCTAGTGGTGGCAGATGTCCACACGTTGGAAACACATGTAATCGGGCATGGGCAATCCCATCTTTAATTTCTTGGGCATGACTTAAAGGCGTTAAACCATCTTGCTCACCAACCACCATCAGTGTTGGCGTTTGAATTTTTGCCAGAAATGGACGTGAATCGATGCGATTCAAAATGGCATTTTGTTGTTTTAAAAATGCTGCTTTCCCAACACGAAGCGCCATTGTTTTAATGGTTTCACCAATGGGTTCATGGACTCGACTAGGGTGAATAAGCTGAGGTAGTAATTTATCTGTCACGCCCATAAATTTGCCCACTTGGGTAAATTCAATTATCGTTTTACGATGTGCTGCTGCTTTTGGTGTGTCAATGCGTGCGCTAGTATCCATCAAGGTCAACTTGGTTACCCGTTCAGGCGCAAGGCGTAGAATTTCAAAAGCAATGTAACCTCCCATAGATAGGGCAACTAAGTGAAAGCGTTTAGGTGCATTGTTTAAAATGCGCTGTGCAATGTGCGTCATGGAATCATCTAGCGAAATGTCGGCAACGTAGCTTTCAAAAATATCGGCCAGTCCATCAATTTGGTGTTGCCATAATTCGGCATCGCAGAGTAAACCTGGAATAAATACAACAGTCTGCTTCGTTTGCATGACTTAAGAACCTGAAGAAGATGAGTGAATAGGGAGTAAAGTGATGATTGCACCGATGACGGCAAATAACGCCGTGAGTGCAACAATGGCATGCCAACCACCGTGTAGCCAGAACCAACCGCCAAACGAGCCCATCATACTTGAACCTAAATAGTAAAACAGTAAATATAATGATGCTGCATGTCCTTTGGCTTCAGGTGCAGTTGAGCCTACATTGCCACTCGCGACAGAATGGGTAATAAAATACCCAGTAGTGACCAAAATAATGCCCAGCATCATGCCCCAGATTGAACTCAATAATGTGACGAAAATTCCAAGTAACATTAAAATAAAACCGCTACACATGAGAGGTCGCTTGCCTAAACGGTCTGACAAACCGCCTGCAACAGACGATGACACAATTCCAAATGCATAAACCAAAAAAATGAGGCTAATTTGACTTTGACTTAGCCAAAATGGTGCAAGTGATAAGTGAAAAGTCGAATAATTAAATAGGGTGACAAAAATGCTAGTCAGCAGAAATCCAATACTATATAGGCGTAATAGTTGCTTGTTTTTTAAATGACTTTTCCATGCACTTAAATGAAAACGCAAATTTAAGCCTGATTTTTTGATAAAATGCCGAGAAGGCGGCAATAACCATAAAAACCCGAGCGAAAAAATTAAACACAGCAGGCTTAAACTGCCTAAGGCAAAACGCCAAGACACAAGTTCAGTAACTAAGCCAATAAAAACTCGCCCCATCATTGCACCAAAAGCTGTTCCTGCAATATATAGACCCATTGCTTTACCCAAATGTTTCGGGTCGATTTCTTCGGCTAGCCATGCCATGGCAACGGCAGGTACACCGCCTAAGATAAAACCTTCTAAACCACGTAAAAATAAAAAGCTTTGCCAATGGCTTAAGGTTGCTGCGCCAATATTGCATAAAGACGCAATAAACATAGAACTAAACATTAAGCCTTTGCGCCCAACTGCCTGAGAAAATGCACTGGCTAACACAATTGAAACTGCCAAAAAACCTGTTGTTAAGGACAATGCCAATGAGCTGGTTGCAGGACTCACCTGAAAGCTTCGAGTGAACTCTGGCAATAAAGGTTGTACCGAATATAATAACGAAAAACTAGCAAAACCCAATAAAAACAGTGCAATGCCTGCACGGTAATATTCTGCTGTGGCTTGTTGAATCCATGTTAATTGATGCTCTGGATGAGATGCAGTAACACTTGGAATCGTGGATGAATTGGACATGCATTTGGCTGTCGATCAAAGGATTAAAATACTGTAGCAATTGGCTAGGTATTTTTCTAATATATTTAAATGGTTATCTTGATATGTTTTATATATGGCTTATGCTAATAAAAACAGATCAAAGCCGAAGATTATGGAATTACGTCATATTCGTTATTTTTTAATGGCAGCAGAACAAAAAAACCTGACCAGAGCAGCGGTAAAACTTGGAATTCGTCAGCCACCTTTGAGTATGCAAATCCGCGATTTAGAGGATGAAGTTGGCGCACTGCTGTTTGATCGTACTGCACATGGTATTGAACTGACCGAAGCAGGGCACGCTTTTTTAAATGCTGTCAAACCCATTCAACAACGTGCAGTCGAAGCAATCGAAATTGCACGGCGCGTCGCCAATGGTGAAGAAGGTCAACTCAAAGTCGGATTCACAGGTACGGCAGCCTTAAATCCTCTAATTCCTGCGGGAATTCGCCATTTCCAAACCCAATATCCACAGGTAAATTTAAAAATTGAAGAAGGAAACTCTGCTGTTTTAATCGATAAAGTGTTGCGCGATGAGTTAGATGTTGTGGTCGTTCGCCCATCAAATCCGATTCCGCAAGATTTAAAAATCCAACATTTAAAAGATGAACCGCTGGTTTTGGTGATGTCACAGCAACATCGCTTGGCGCAGCATGTAGCGACCGAACCGTTCGATTTACATTTGCTTGAGAACGATGCGTTTATTATGACACCAACATCTGCAACTGGCATGGGACTGTATGACGCAATGGTTGAAGCCTGCCGAAAAGTTGGTTTTGAGCCTAAAATTGGGCCACATGCACCCCAGTTGGTTTCTATTTTATCGTTAGTTTCGGCAAATTTGGGCGTGTCGCTAGTCCCTGAATCTTCTAAACAAGTGCAATTAGCGGGAGTCCAGTATTATGACTTACAAACCCCAATACCACAGGTGAGTTTGGCTTTGGCATATAAAGCACAATCGCCGTCACAATGTGCAATTAATTTTGTTAGCGTGATTCAGTCTTTGTGTCATGGACAAATTGAAGGTTAAAATAGCCCATTAATTAATAAGGATTGCATTATGTTACAGCGCGGAATTTATCAACATTATAAAGGGCAGTTGTATCAGGTCTTTCATGTCGCAACGCATAGCGAAACTGAAGAAGCACATGTAGTGTATCAGTGTTTGTATGGTGAATACGGTATGTGGATTCGTCCATTACAGATGTTTACTGAACACGTAACTTTAGAAGATGGTACGCTGCATCCACGTTTTGAGCTGATTCAAGCAGTATAAAATGTAGATCATCGGCTCGAAGTGAAAAATGATACCAATAACCGTTCAAGGAAAAAGAACATGTTTGACGCCGTATTTTTACAACAACAACAGCAGTTATATCTAAATTATCAACAACATGATGCCGCGCAAGATCATCGCTTAGCGCGGTATCGAAACATTGAGCCTGAGTCGGCACGGTTTCTAGCGCAACAAGTAGTCATTCAACGCAGTCAAAATATTTTAGAAATTGGCACATCGACAGGATTTTCAACCCTTTGGCTTGCAAAAGCAGCTGAAATAACGGGTGGCGAGATCACCACTTTAGAAATAGATGCAGTACGCAGTGAAATGGCAGAAAAGCAATTAATGCAATTTAGTTTAACTACGCCTGTTCATTTTCGTGTCGGTGATGCGCTGCAATTTTTACAGCATACGCAGCAAAAATTTGATTTTATTTTGCTAGATGCCGAGCGTGATGCTTATGTGCAATATTGGCAATATTTACCTGAATTATTATCATCGTCTGGGCTGTGTGTTGTCGATAATGTCTTGTCGCATGCTAAAGATGTACTTGAGTTTAAAAGCTTGGTTGAGTCTGATGCACGCTTTTTAACCACAATATTGCCACTTGGTGCAGGCTTAATGTTGTTGGTTAAGCAATAGAAATATGTGAAAAATGTAAGTCATAGCTAAGATATTTTTCAATAAAAGCCGCTTTATTTTGTGCCCTTAAAAAATTTTGATAAATGATGTGGGGCACAGAATAAAATAAAACTGCACTGCCATTTTGATAAAAAATCTTTAGATACCGTGAGTTCTCATTGTATTTCCACGTTGCGACCGATACTGTATTTTGCATAGGCAACTCAATGTTAATGAAAATAAGCAGATGTTTTTGAATATAAGAAGAAATAGCGTGGGGGAATGTATTTTTTGTGTAAAAATTGATCTTTTGGTTGAATTTAGCCTAAGTAAATAACTCCCTCATGTCATTTTACATCAGGGAGCATCTATAGACTTATTTTTCAATAATTGCAGTTACACCTTGGCCACCTGCTGCGCAAATTGAAATTAACGCACGTCCCGAACCTTTTTGATGCAGCATTTTAGCTGTGCTTGCTAAAATGCGTCCGCCGGTTGCCGCAAAAGGGTGACCTGCTGCTAAAGATGAACCATTGACATTGAGCTTACGGCGATCAATTGCGCCTAACGGTGCTGATAACCCTAAACGTGTTTTACAAAAAACTGGGTCTTCCCATGCTTTAAGTGTGCTTAAGACCTGTGAGGCAAATGCTTCATGAATTTCATAATAATCAAAATCTTGTAAAGATAGACCGGCACGTTGCAACATACGTGGCATTGCATAGGCGGGTGCCATCAGTAAGCCTTCTTTTTTAGTTACAAAATCGACTGCTGCGGTTTCGCTAAAGCTTAAATAGGCTAAGACTTCATGTCCATTGGCTTTTGCCCACTCTTCTGATGCAAGTAAGACAACTGACGCACCATCGGTGAGAGGGGTAGAGTTACCTGCGGTCATGGTGGCACTTTCACCACGTCCAAAGACAGGACGTAATTTTGCAAGTTGTTCTACGGTTGACGTTGGACGTAAATTTTGGTCACGTTCTAAGCCTAAAAATGGGGTGATTAAATCATCAAAAAAGCCTTTTTCATAGGCGGCAGCGAGGTTTTGATGACTTGCAGCGGCAAGTTCATCTTGTGCTTGGCGTGAAATGCCCCATTCTAATGCCGTGAGTGCTGCGTGTTCCCCCATTGATAAACCTGTGCGAGGTTCGCCATTTTTGGGCGCATCGACTAAGCGTTTAAAATTAATTTTAGCCAGTGCTTGTAAGCGAGCTTTAGCAGTTTTGGCAATATTAAGTTCGAGTAATGCTTTACGCAGTCCATCGCCAATGGCAATTGGTGCATCAGAGGCGGTATCGACGCCACCTGCAATCCCAACCTCAATTTGCCCTAAAGCAATTTTATTTGCCACCATAAATGCAGCTTGTAAACCTGTGGCACAGGCTTGTTGTAAATCTGCCGCTGGGGTTTCAGGGGCAAGTTGGGTGCTTAATACGCATTCACGGGTTAAATTAAAGTCGCGGCTGTGTTTAAGCACGGCACCTGCTACGACTTCGCCCAAGCGTTGTCCTTCTAAGCCAAAACGTGCAACCAAACCATTTAAAGCAGCAGTGAGCATATCGCTATTACTGGCTTTAAAATAAGGGCCGTTAGAACGCGCAAAAGGGATGCGATTTCCACCTAAAATAGCGACACGACGAACTGTAGTTTGGCTCATAAAATATTCCTATTGCAGATAAAAAATCGGCGTTTTTAGTGTGATGAATCAATCACTGTGCCTGATTTTGCATGTCCTAAGCGTTAAGCAGTTGAATTTTAATTAACGATTAACATAGCATAGAATAATCAGTCGACAATTGACTTAAATGACAGCATACAGAAGATTCAGGTCAACTCATTTAATGGTTATTCTGCGTATGATCTTAAGCATAATCATATTCAATGGAATGAGCAGCAGCATAAGACAGTTCAAGGTTTTATCTTCTGATTCACCCTATTTAAAGAATGCTTGAGGCAATGCACATGACCGATCAATATCAACTTTTTTCTAAAACGCCTATTGGTAAGTTTGTCATTAAAAATTTAGGTTTGCCAACCCCGTTAGGTTTAGAGCGATTTGAAAGCCCAACACCTGTAATTAAAGGTGCAGTGTTGTTTGGTGCAGCAAAAGTGACGGCATTAAGTAATACCGTGCTTGAAATTTTAAATGCGATTCGTGCCAATACCTATTTTCAGCAGGCGGATTTAGACAGTAGCGCTGAAAAAATCGGTTTACACAGCACACTACTTAGCGAAAACAGCCAAACTACTAAATTTAAAGCCTTGGTTTTTGATGCGAGCGGTATTGAAACTTCTGCCGATTTACATCAACTTTATGCATTTTTTCATCCTGTGGCGCGTCAGGTACAAAGTTCAGGCCGTGTGATTGTTTTGGCGAAAAGCCCTGAAAGCTGTAGCAATGTTGCCCACGCCGTGGCACAACGTGCTTTGGTGGGTTTTATTAAGTCGGTAGGTAAAGAATTTAAAAAGGGTATTACTGCACAAGTAGTTTATGTTGATGAAAATGCTGAGAAAAACCTTGAATCTAGCTTGCGTTTTTTATTATCGGCACGTTCATCTTATGTGTCGGGTCAAGTGATTCGAGTGTCAAAAGCTGAGGTGGTTAGCGTTGATTGGTCATTGCCACTAGCAGGTAAAACTGCGGTGGTAACAGGGGCAAGCCGTGGTATTGGTGAAGCGATTGCACAGGTCTTGGCACGCGATGGCGCACATGTGATTTGTTTGGACGTGCCTGCACAACAAGCCGACTTAGAACGTGTTGCAGCACACATTCATGGTTCAGTATTGGCACTTGATATTACGGCAGAGAATGCAGGGGCCGAAATTCAAAAAGCGGCGGCTACACACGGTGGTTTAGATGTTTTAGTGCATAATGCAGGAATTACCCGTGACAAAACCTTGGCGAAAATGACGCCAGAATGGTGGGATTTGGTCATCAATATTAATTTAACTGCGGCAGAGCGAATTAATCAGTATTTACTTGAAAATAAAGGCTTCAATGCACAAGGGCGTATTGTATGTGTTTCCTCAATTAGTGGTATTGCAGGTAATTTAGGGCAAACGAATTATGCAACTTCTAAAGCGGCAGTCATTGGCTTGGTGCAATTTACCGCGCCAAAATTAAAAAATGGTATTACCATTAACGCCGTTGCCCCAGGCTTTATTGAAACGCAAATGACCGCAGCGATTCCATTTGCGATTCGTGAAGCGGGTCGCCGTATGAATTCCATGAGTCAAGGTGGCTTACCTGTAGATGTTGCCGAAACCATTGCATGGTTTGCAAGCACGGCATCTTCAGGTTTAAATGGCAATGTGGTACGTGTGTGTGGGCAAAGTTTGCTTGGTGCATAATTTACGTTAGATTTAAACATTGTTGAGCATTTTGGGGATACATTGAACAGGTGCATTCCCAATTACCATTTGAAGGTCAGTTATGCGAACCCGTCATTTTAGTCAGTTTCCAAAGCCTTACATGGCTTATCCTAAGATTGTGAAAGGCTTAATTTTTAAAGATAAAAATAAGCCACAAACCTTGCCTGAAGTGGAATATTGGGTAGATGCCTTTCATGTCAATGCACGGCATTTACGTGCCTACAATCAAATTTGTGGGTTTGAAAATCAAGGAAAAATCCCTGCGATGTATTTCGCGGTGTTATCGCAAAGCCTGCAAATGCACATGATGACCCAAGAAGCCTTTCCTTTTCCTATTTTAGGGTTGGTGCATATTCATAATAAAATTATTCAACATCGGTCTTTGGCGGCGAATTTACAGTATCAATTAAGTTGTAAGTTTGGTGCGTTGCAACCGCATGCCAAAGGGCTGCAATTTGAATTTGTAACTCAAGTTAAGCAAGGCGATGACGTTGTAATGGAGGCAGTGAGTACCTATTTATCCCGTCAAAAAAACACTACAGCAGCAGTTAGAAACAATGAAGCAGTCGCTACGCCAAATTACCTTTTGGTTGACACATGGCACATTGCTGAAAATATTGGCCGCCGTTATGCCTTAATTTCGGGGGATGCTAATTTAATTCATTTACATGCTTTAAGTGCTAAAGTCTTTGGATTCAAACGTGCAATTGCGCATGGCATGTGGAGCAAAGCCAAAGTTTTGGCAAGCTTAGCGTTGCCTGAAAAATATCAGGCAGAAGTGCAATTTAAATTGCCAATTTTCTTACCATCCACCGTTGAGCTTTATACTGCAACGCAATTACAGCAAACCGATTTTATGTTACAGCAGCAAAAAAGTGCTAAGCCACATTTACAAGGTCAATTACTTGCGCTTTAAAACTAAAATTTGTGCTTAAAATATTGATAAAGTTGGGTGAAATGCGTGCTATTTCATCCAATCGACTTGGCTCTCATTCACTATTGCGACAAAAAACAGTATGCTTAACCCTATAAAGAGGAGCATACATGTATCAAGTTCTGGCTAGAAAATACCGTCCGCGTAATTTTAATGAGTTGGTTGGGCAAAATCATGTCTCTAGAGCCTTAACCAGTGCTTTAGAGCGTGGACGTTTGCACCATGCTTATTTGTTTACGGGCACGCGTGGCGTGGGGAAAACCACCATTGCACGTATTTTAGCGAAGTGCTTGAACTGTGAAACGGGCGTGACTTCTACGCCGTGTGAAGTGTGTGCAACTTGTACTGCGGTAAATGAAGGGCGTTTTATCGATTTAATTGAAATTGATGCGGCTTCTCGTACCAAAGTTGAAGATACGCGTGAATTGCTCGACAATGTTCCTTATGCACCGACTCAAGGGCGTTTTAAGGTGTACTTAATTGACGAAGTACACATGCTTTCGACGCATTCTTTTAATGCGCTACTCAAAACTTTAGAAGAACCGCCAGAACACGTTAAATTTTTATTTGCCACCACCGATCCGCAAAAACTGCCCATTACGGTCATTTCACGTTGTTTGCAATTTACCTTACGGCCTTTAGATGGTAGTGAAATTCAGCACCATTTAACTGCAATTTTACAAAAAGAACATATTCAAAATGAACCCGATGCGATTTGGCAAATTGCTGAAGCTGCACAAGGTTCATTGCGTGACGCACTGTCTTTAACCGATCAAGCAATTGCTTACGGGCAGGGACAAATTCAAGCCCAAGATGTTAAAGATATGCTTGGTTTAATTGACCGCAGTATTATTTACGATTTAATTTTGGCGATTCATCAAAATCAGACACAACACGTCAGCCAATTATTGCTGCAATTTAGACAACAAGCGTTAGATGTGGCGTTAGTTTTAGATCAGCTGATTTCGACCTTGCATGAATTGGCACTTATGCAATATCTGCCCGATTTAAGCTTAAAATACAGCCAAGAAATTAATCAAAAAATTAGAACCTTGGCAGGCTTAATTGCTGCGGTTGACTTGCAATTGTATTACCAAATTGCCTGCAAAGGGCGTTCAGAACTGGCATGGGCAGTCACACAAGAACAAGGCTTTGAAATGTGTGTGTTGCGTTTGCTTGCATTTCGTCCTTTACAAGCCAACGAAGTGGTACAGCCGCAAGCACAAGCGCCTGTTATCACCACATCGGTGGTGGAAAACATGGCTGTGCAAAATCCTCAAGCCTCTGCGGTTGAGCACAGTGTAGATGTTGCAGCACCAAGCAAGCAGATACATGCAGCAGCTGTTTTAGTCGATGTATCGGCTACAATCTCAGAACAACCGCCAATAGCAGCGCCTGTTGCAGCGCAAAGTTCGGCTGATTTTGTTCATTTTGAAATAAATGCCGACGAATCTGCACTCATAGAAGTGCCCCTTGCTACAGCACCTGTTGCGCAAAATATTGCAGCAAGTTTAGAGGATGATGCCATCTTTGCTTTTGATTATCGCAAAGATGAAGAAATTGCTACTGAAATACAGCCGACAGGGGTGTTAGAACAAGCAAATGCACCTTTCGCTGTAGTTGAAACGGCAGTTGTGCACGATATGTTGTTTGCTGAACCTGAACCTGAACCTGAACCTGAACCTGAACCTGAACCTGAACCAAAGGTTGATTCATCCTTAACACCACAACAAATTTTACAAGTGGCAGTGCAAGACTTAACAGGGACATGGACAGTAGACAAATGGGAATATTGGTTTAGAAATAGTCAGTTGTCGCCAGCAGTACAAGAATTGGCGCAATATGGTGTAATGCAAGGTGAAATTAATGCCGAGAGTATTTTTCGTATTCCTGAACAATATCAACAATTACTCACGCAACAGCAACATAACTTAGAACATGCCTTAAAGCAGCAATGGCAAAATACGCGTTTTGCGGTGCAATATGGTGAAGTCAGTATGATTACACCTTTTGTTTTGCAGCAACAACGTAAACATAATGCACATTTACGTGCTGAACAGTTGATTCATGCCGATGAAACCGTTTCTACTTTGCTTGAAAGCTTTAACGGTGAAATTCGGAATATTCAACTTAAAACTGAATAGCTCGTTAGGGTTAGGTGTTTAAAGAACAATGGTGCAATGTGAGGAGCAACAGATATGACGGCTAAAAAAGTCTTGTGTGTATGCTTGGGCAATATTTGTAGGTCTCCGACAGCCGAGGCAGTTCTACGCCAAGTGTGTCAGCAACAGCATCTTGATATTGTGGTGGATTCTGCTGGTACAGCTGCGTATCACATAGGCAAAGCGCCGGACCCACGCAGCCAAAAATATGCCAAAGCGCGTGGTTACGATTTATCTCCACTTCGGGCCAGACAATTACAATTGCAAGATTTTGTCGATTTTGATTTTATTATGGCAATGGATCATCAAAATTTAAAAGATATTCAAAAGCTACAACAGCAAGCACAACAAAAGCTTGGTACAGCGTGTAAAGCTGAGCTTGTGATGATGTCGGCACATGATCTTGCAAGACCTAATCAAGCAATTGCCGATCCATATTATGGAGCGGAAGCTGATTTTCAACGTGTGATTGACCAATGCGAAACAGCCAGTCATGCATGGGTAAACACGATATTTATGTTACACAATAAGGGACACCGCAGTGATTGAAGTGCAACAACAAGTTCAACTGCAAAAATTTAATACCCTCAACCTCAAATCTGTCGCAAAATTTTATGTGAAAGTCGTATCTGAACACGAGTTACTGGATGCGTTGGCATTTGCAAAAGATCAGCACTTAAACTGCCTAATTTTGTCAGGCGGCAGCAATATGTTATTACCTGAATATATTGATGGTTTGGTGATTCATATTGCCATTTTAGGCATTCAAAAAAGTGCAGAAAATCAGGATACTGTGCAAATTTGTGTTGGTGCGGGTGAAAATTGGCATGAGTTTGTCTTACATAGTACCGCCCAAGCGTGGTATGGCTTGCAAAATTTAGCCCTTATTCCGGGTAAAGTCGGTGCAAGTCCCGTGCAAAATATTGGAGCTTATGGGGTTGAAGTTGGTGATTTTATTGCAACTGTTCGAGTTTATGACCGAGAAGATCAGCGCTTTAAAAATTTAACTGCGGCAGAATGTCAGTTTGCTTATCGACATAGTATTTTTAAAGATCATCCCACACGTTTTGTGATTGTGGCTGTGACATTTAAGCTGCTTAAAGTGGCCAATTTAAAGCTCGGTTATGGCGATTTACGTACAGCAGTTGGTGATGATTTAAGTCCTGAAAATTTACAGCGGCAAGTGATTTTAATCCGTCAAAGTAAATTGCCTAACCCTTCAGAGTTTCCAAATGCAGGCAGCTTTTTTAAAAACCCTGTGATTGATGATGTGCAATATCAACAATTGGCACAGCAGTTTCCACAGCTACCACATTATCCTCAAGCCAATGCTCAAGTGAAACTTGCAGCAGGGTGGTTGATTGATCAGGCAGGATGGAAAGGCAAGCAGCTTGGCAGCGTAGGAATGTTTGCCAAACAAGCCTTGGTGTTGGTGAATTATGCCGATGCCAACTTAAATGATGTGCAGCAGACGTATCGTGCAGTGCAACAGGCAGTACAACAAAAATTTAATATTTTGCTTGAGCCTGAGCCTGTATTGTTTAGTGCTAACGCTTTGATTCAAGCACACCAGAGTAATCAATAATGGTAAAACAACATGGAATGGTAAAGATAGTACGAATGGCAGCAGTGCTATTTGTGCTGCTTGGCTGTTTTGTGGTGTTTTTTTATACGCCATTTTACTCGCGGTTTATTTTATTTTTGTTAAATCAATTTGTGCCTGTAGAAGTTAATCATGTTGCTGCACAAAGTCAGCAAATGGCGGCTTTAAGTGAGAATGATGATTTAGAACCCGGCTCTGACTTATGGATTGCGAGACAAGCTTATTTAAAAGTATTACAAGAGGCTGGACAGAAAAAAGACTTACATGCGCTTAATATGTTGCAAGAGCGTTATACGCTTTTAACTGTTGAAATTAAGCGTAATCAGTCAGATGGAAAAACGGCTTCGGTCTCTGACCCAATTGAGTCGCTTATTTTTCAGCAAAAACATAAGCCATTAAAAGCTGAACAAGATGCCGAAGATATTCAGTTGGCAAGTGAAGTTGCCGCGTTTGATCAGCCCGACCATTTGGCCTTAATGGACAAATACACTCACTTTTTAGTGAGTTATCCCGTGCGTGTTGTGGCAAGTCAAGCCGTGAGTAACGAGCTTTATCAAGACTTAGAGCAAGCAACGCAAAGCGAAGAGAAACCAAATGATACGGTTAAACCTTCTGCAATTGTAGTCTTAGGTGGTGGATTAACCCTAGATAAAAGCCGTAAAAACATTGTGGTAAATGACTATACACGGCTTAGACTTGAAAAGACTTTGCAGTTAGAGCAACAAGATAATTTACCAATTGTGCTGAGTGGGGTGGAAGCACCTTATATGCAAAAGTGGTTAAATGCACATCATGTTGAAGCAAAATTGTTAGAAAACCGCAGCATGAATACCTGTGAAAATACCCGTTTTAGTTCGTTACTATTACAAAAAAAAGGTGGTGCGCCCAAAGTCATGCTGGTGACAGATGAATATCACATGCCACGGACGCGGCGTTTATTTGCTATGAATGGGATTGCAACTATACCTGTGAATGCACCTATGCCAACCACACTCACCGCATGGAAGCCTGCAATGCAAAATTATGACCATAGCCGTCGTGCCAACTATGAACTCCTTGCCAGTATCCGCGATATTTTCTTTGGCGTGGGCAATTGCCGAGAGGTTCCATAATGCCTGAAATTCCATTTTTGAATCCGAGTGCATTAACCGCTTTAAACTTGCCCGTGCCTGACCGTGAGCAAACTCCAACGTGTTTGCATGCACTGAATTTGAATCGGGCTTATGTGCCTGAACCTGCGTTATTGGCCTATCAAAAATTATATGGTTTAGACCTACTTAATTGCCATTATTGGCAAGGTTTAATAGAGGCCAAACGCTTTAAATTACATGCCCAAGTGTTTGAACCCAAAGAAAAACCATTTGGAACTGTATTTTTGTTGCATGGCTATTTAGAGCATAGTGGATTATACCAACCGATTATTGCTGAACTTTTAGCACAACGGTTTAGTGTTTTGGTTTTTGATTTACCAGGTCATGGTTTAAGTAGTGGGTCACCTGCCAATATTCAAAATTTTAACCATTATCAAGATGTGCTGCATAGTGTTTATCATTATGTTAAAAATGCCAAGCAGTTGCCTAAACCGTGGGTTGGGATTGGGCAGAGTACAGGTGGTGCTATTTTAATGCATCATGTTTTAGATTATGCCGAACAACGTAAAAATCCTTTTGTGGAGCGGGTCTTGTTGCTGTCTCCACTGGTGCGTCCTGCTAAAACTGCATGGTGGCATAATCCTGTTGGTTTAGGCATTATTCGGCGTGTACGGAGTCAAGTGCCACGGCACTTTCGGCGCAATAACCATAATCCTGAATATTTGCGTTTTATTCGTTTAAAAGATCCATTACAACCTCGTATGATGGGGATGGACTGGATTTTAGCCATGTCAAAGTGGATGCTTGAAATGGAGCAAAAACCTGCATGTCGGATTCCTGTATGGTTGGCACAAGGTGCGCTCGATCAGACTGTAGATTGGAAATATAATATTGAGTTTATTCGTAAGAAATTTCGCTTACAAACTTTGCTGATTTTAGAAGAAGGTTCGCATCAGCTTATTAATGAACGTGCAGATATTCGTGCTGCACTCACAGGCTTAATTCCTGCTTTTTTACATGCTAAATCGACTGGGAATTTTTATTAATTTAAACCAAGAAAGTACCACTTTAGGGGGTACTTTCTATTTTTTTGTTTAAAAAGTGTGTGGATTGGCTATTTTCCACATACGATAATAAAAATTGTCACTTTCATTATTATTTAAATTGATTAATTCTTGATCTTTTAAGAAAAAATGCAATTGTGCATAGTTTTTAATTTCACGGTCATTTAAACGCTGTGCTAAATGGTGTGCTTTTATTTCGCTTGGATGGCTGAGTCCCGCTGCTGCAATCATTTCTGCCAATGCATGTAAGGTATTATGGTGAAAATTGACCACACGTTCTGCTTTGGTTGGCACATGAATGGCTTTTTGTCGTTCAGGGTCTTGGGTGGCAACGCCAACAGGACATTGGTTGGTATGGCAACTTTGTGCTTGAATGCAGCCTACAGCAAACATAAAACCACGCGCAGAATTTACCCAATCTGCACCTAATGCAAACGTGCTGGCAATATCAAAGGCGCTAATAATTTTGCCACTTGCGCCAATTTTAATTTGTTTACGTAGCCCAGCGCCGACTAGCGTATTATGCACAAATAATAAGCCTTCACGTAAAGGCGTTCCCATATAGTCCATAAGTTCAATTGGTGCTGCACCAGTTCCACCTTCAGATCCATCGACCACAATAAAATCGGGAATAATTTGGGTTTCAAGCATGGCTTTTACAATACTCATAAACTGCCAAGGCTGTCCAATACACAGCTTAAAACCAACAGGTTTACCTTCAGACAAATTGCGAAGTTTTTGTAAAAATTGCATCATTTCGATGGGGGTATTAAAACTTGAATGTCTTGCGGGTGAAATGCAATCTTCGTTCTGAGAGATACCACGGATTTCAGCAATTTCTTTAGAGATCTTATTTTTGGGTAAAATGCCGCCATGCCCAGGTTTGGCACCTTGCGAAAGTTTTAACTCAATCATTTTAATTTGTGGGCGTTTGGCTTGTTGGCGGAATTTTTCGTCGTCAAATTTTCCATCTAAACTGCGGCAGCCAAAGTAACCACTCGCAATTTCCCAAACAATATCACCACCATGTTCTAAATGGTATGGACTAAGGCTGCCTTCACCTGTGTCGTGATAAAAATTACCTAAATGTGCGCCTAGATTTAATGAGCGGATTGCATTTGCACTTAAACTACCAAAACTCATGGCAGAAATATTCATAATCGAAGCGTTATAAGGTTGCAGACATTGTTGATTGCCAATGTGAATGCGGAAACTTTTGGGATCAGCAGGTGTGCACGGGGTAATTGAGTGAGTTAAAAAGCGATAATCTTCTTGATACACATCAATAATTGAGCCAAAAGGTTTGTCGGCATTTTGATTTTTTGCACGTTGGTAAACTAAGCTACGTTGAATGCGTGAAAAAGGCAGTGCGTCGCGATCAGCTTCAATAAAATATTGACGAATTTCGGGTCTAAAATCTTCAAAAATGAAGCGAAAGTGCCCCATGATAGGGTAATTTTTTAAAATAGAATGTTTATTTTGTAAAATGTCATAAATACCAAGGGCGCTGAGTAAACCTGTAATTAGCCAAAGACTATGTGTTAGGGTAAGGCTAAAGAAATAATCAATAATTTTAGGCTGATGATAAACTTCAAAGCTTGTTAAGGAAATAAAACTAAATAGGCAGAAAAACCAAACGGAGTGGCGTGAAAAAAACGTGTTCAGCAATTTGTGGCGAATGGTTTGAGCTGGGCTTGTCATTGTTATCATTCATGTTTTGTTAGTTACATAAATTCAAAATGCCAATAACTCACCCAAATCTCAAGTAAAGAATTGTCAGATTTAAGAAAGATTCTTAAATAAAATTATTCTTCATTTGGTGGCAATAGCATCAACACCGAGTCATTCAACAGTTGAGCAATGTCTTGCAAAATTTCATCCTGATTTAACGTTTGATCAAAAGCGAGACTCCCACCATCTGCAAGTGTTTTTAAGATGGGTGCAAAAGCATCGTCAATACAGCACGCTTCACCATTGGCCCAAAATAAAAGTTGATCATCTTCAAGGGTGTAGAGTAAGCGAGACGCAGGCTCTAAGCATAATTCATAACCTGTATCTAAAACGGCGCTTAAATCATCTACATCAATTTCGTCAGGTTCAGGAATATTTTCTGGATATTTGGCTTCCGACATAAGTGACATTAAGGCATGCTCAAAGTCATTTGAATGTTGCAATTGATCCAGTACTTTGGCTTTTAAGTAGGCCAACTCATTGGCTGTGATTTCACCAATTTGAGCAGTCTGATCACGAATGATGTCTAATAATGGATTTTTGAGCTGTTGATTGTCTGCAAAATGGTCGCTGACACGATCCATCATGCTGGCAATATTCGGCATACGAAAGCCAAATGAGTACGTCAAACAGTCATCTTCAGCCACGCCAAAATGTGCCAAACCAGGTGGAACGTAAAGTAGGTCGCCCGGTGCTAAAACTTCATCAAAATTTACATCCATTTCAGGAAGTAATTTTAGTGGTTGATTCGCGACAAACTCAGTTGATTCGTCACACATTTGCCCAAGTTGCCAACGACGATGCCCGTGACCTTGTACCAAAAAGACATCATAAAAGTCAAAATGTTGCCCAACAGAACCACCTTTAGGGGCGTAAGAAACCATAATATCATCACGGCGCCACTGTGGAATAAATGGAAACTTCTTCCAAAGTTCTGCTAAATCAAATGAATAATGGTCAACCGCTTGTACCAATAACGTCCATAATTTTGGCATTTTTTGGAAATCGCCTTTAATTAAAGGTGAAGATTTCACGCTCCATTGGTTTGGGTTTTTATCTTTTTGTTTAATTAAGCGTGCGCTGACATTTTCATCAAGCGCCAATTCTAAAACATCGTTGGGTTCCAAAATATTTGCAATTTCGGGTAGGGCGTTACGTACCAATAATGGTTTTTTTTGCCAATATTCCGATAAGAATTGTTCTGCGGTAAGACCGCCTAAAATAGCCAAAGCTTCAGACATAATAAAGTGCCGATCAAAAATTTTGGCTATTGTCGTTGAGCCAGCCAATCAGTGCAAGCTTAACATTGAGGGTAAGTTAGGTTTATGGCAGTTCAAACTCAAACTGACGTAAAATTGCACAAAGTTGAATTAAGGGTAAGCCCATTAATGTGGTTTGGTCATTGCCATGCATAGCTTCAAATAAACTAATTCCTAAACCTTCACATTTAAAACTGCCTGCACAGTGTAAAGGTTGTTCTTTTTGCACATAACGTTCAATTTCGGCCAAACTTAACGCACGAAAGCTAACCGTATAATGTTCGACACAGGTTCTTTCAAAATTGGAAGCAGCATGTTGAACACTTAAACCCGTGCTAAAACACAAGGTTTTGCCTGCACTTTGTTGTAGCTGAGCAATGGCTGCATCATGTGTAAGCGGTTTTCCAATAAAGTCTTGCGGCGCATGTTTACGCCATGCGACTTGGTCTGAACCAATCACTAATGCGTTTGGAAATTGCTTGGCCACTATATTGGCTTTTTCAAATGCCAGTCGGCGGCTTAAGTCATCGGCATGGTTTTCATTTTGGCAAGATTCATCAATATCAGGTGAAATACAACGATAATTGATACCTAAGCGATCCATTAGTTCACGGCGAGTCTGGCTGCTTGAAGCAAGAATAATTTCATTGGGACGCATTAGATCGCATAGTCCATCAAAATATTGATCGGAACATAACTTAAAATAGATTGATGACAGGCCTGTAATTTAAGTTGTGGGGCAAAGCCTGCTTCATAAGCTTCAACCCAACGGCTAACACAGATACACCAAAAATCGCCTGGTTTTAACCCCATAAAGCCAACTTCAGGTAGAGGTGTAATTAAGTCATTGCCTGTTTTTTGTGAAAAGTTTAAAAATTCTGAGGTCATTAAGGCGCAAACAGTATGTTGCCCTAAGTCGGTAGGTGATGTATGGCAAAAGCCATTACGAAAATAGCCAGTAATGGGGTCAAAACAACAACTTGCGAGCGCTTCTCCAAAAACATTTAGGCGGTTAATGCTCGGGTCTGGATGAATTGATGACATAATAATGTGGGCTTTATGGATTGATGCTTGATCATAGCGCAAATGACGAGCATTGGAAAAAACAGCCATGATTATTTTGTCAAAAATTTTAGTAAATAGGCTACAGAATCATCTGGTTTTTGGGTATAATTTGAAAAAATGGCATCATTTTTAAATTTCATAACAAAACATGAGTAGGATTACATGAACTTTAAACGCATGACGGACCTTGACCTCGATGGAAAACGTGTACTCATTCGGGAAGATTTGAATGTACCCATTAAAAATGGAACAATTACCAGTGATGCACGCTTGAAAGCTGCATTACCAACCATCAAGCAAGCACTGGCACAAGGTGCAACGGTTATGGTTTGTTCGCATTTAGGGCGTCCTGTAGAGGGAGAGCCGCAAGAGTCGCAATCGCTTGCCCCTGTGGCAGACTATTTAAGCCAAGCTTTAAATGTTAATGTCAAGCTCATTGCAGACTATTTAGATGGTATTGAACTGACAAAGGGCCAAGTGGTTTTGTTGGAAAACGTGCGCTTTAATGTGGGTGAAAAGAAAAATAATGCCGAACTTGCGCAAAAATATGCAGCCTTGTGTGATGTTTTTGTGATGGATGCTTTTGGTACTGCACACCGTGCCGAAGCTTCTACCGAAGGCGTGGCACGTTTTGCAAAAGTTTCTGCCGCAGGGCCGTTACTGGCAGCGGAACTTGATGCGCTTGGCCAAGCCCTTAAAACTCCCGCAAGCCCAATGGCAGCGATTGTTGCAGGTTCAAAAGTTTCGACAAAATTAGATGTTTTAAATGCATTGTCTCGTATTTGTGACCAATTGATTGTCGGTGGCGGTATTGCCAATACCTTTTTGGCGGCTGCTGGCTTTAATGTGGGTAAGTCACTCTATGAACCAGACTTATTAGATACTGCTAAAAATATTGCAGCGCAAGTGAATGTGCCATTACCGACCGATGTAGTCGTGGCCGATGCAGCTGAAATTGATTTTTCCGACTTTTTAGGTTCTTTAGCGAAAGCCAAAGCCGTCATTAAAAATGTTGCCGATGTTTCCGATACTGACATGATTTTAGATGTCGGTCCAGAAACAGCCACGCATTTTGCAACATTACTGAAACAATCTAAGACTATTCTGTGGAATGGACCTGTTGGGGTGTTTGAAGTTGATCAGTTTGGTGAAGGAACAAAAACTTTATCATTGGCAATTGCCCAAAGCGATGCATTTTCAATTGCAGGTGGTGGCGATACTTTAGCTGCGATTGATAAATACAAGCTTGCATCTGAAATTAGCTACATTTCAACAGGTGGTGGTGCGTTCTTGGAGTTTGTCGAAGGTAAAACTTTGCCTGCAGTGGCAGTTTTACTAGAACGTGCCTAAATTTTTTTAGGAATGTATGATGAAAAAACAACTTATATTGGTATTGGCTTTTGGAACAGTATTGGCTTTTGCTGGTTGTGCCAAAAAAGCTGAAGATACGACTGTAAATGCTGCATCAACAGCGGCGACAAGCACAGACGCGAAAACTACACCTGAACAACAAGCGCAAATTAATGCGCTAGATAAGCCAGTTTTAGATGATAAGAATGCAACGCCAACTGCATCTGAGCCGAAAGCACAATAATTTGTTGATTTTTTAGATAAAGTCCTCGCAAATGCGGGGATTTTTTTATTTTTTTAAAATTTGATGCTGAATTACGCAGGATCAACATGTAGAATACAAAGCACTATTTGGGAGGATATTATGGCTCTTATTTCATTGCGTCAATTATTGGATCACGCAGCAGAACATAGCTACGGTGTACCAGCATTTAACGTAAATAACTTGGAACAAATGCGAGCAATTATGTTAGCAGCGGATGCTACTAATTCTCCAGTAATTGTGCAAGCATCTGCAGGCGCACGTAAATATGCAGGCGCACCATTTCTACGTCATTTAATTCTTGCTGCAATTGAAGAATGGCCACATATTCCTGTCGTGATGCACCAAGACCATGGTACTAGCCCAGACATTTGCCAGCGTTCAATTCAATTGGGTTTTAGTTCGGTAATGATGGATGGTTCATTAGGTACAGATGGTAAAACGCCAACGAGCTATGAATATAACGTTGACGTAACACGTCGTGTTGTTGCACTTGCACATGCTTGTGGTGTTTCTGTAGAAGGTGAAATTGGTTGTTTGGGTAGCCTTGAAACAGGTATGGCGGGTGAAGAAGATGGCGTGGGTGCAGAAGGCGTACTTGACCATTCACAGCTTTTAACTTCGGTTGAAGAAGCAACTCAATTTGTTGCAGACACTAATGTTGATGCTTTGGCAATTGCAGTGGGTACTTCACACGGTGCATACAAATTCACGCGCCCACCTACAGGCGATATTTTGGCGATTGACCGCATCAAAGAAATTCATGCAGCCTTACCAAATACTCACCTTGTTATGCACGGTTCAAGTTCTGTGCCACAAGAATGGTTAAAAATCATTAACGAATTTGGTGGTGATATTGGCGAAACTTATGGTGTGCCAGTAGAACAATTGGTTGAAGCGATTAAACACGGTGTGCGTAAAATCAATATCGACACTGATTTACGTTTAGCTTCTACAGGTGCAATTCGTCAATTTATGGCAGAAAAACCTGCTGAATTCGACCCGCGTAAATATTTCGCTAAAACTGTCGATGCTATGAAACAAGTCTGTATCGATCGTTATGAAGCATTTGGTACTGCGGGCAATGCATCTAAAATTCGCCCAATTTCTTTAGAGAAAATGGTGGAACATTATTAATTTTTAGAAATTCTAATGTTTTCAAAACCCGTTAAATCATTTAACGGGTTTTTTTATGTTGAATGGCTCGTCAACTTGTCTAAATTCAGGTAAAACAGATGTAATTCTTATAAAAAGTATGACATATGGATGTGCAGAGCCTCAAATATTGTGCCGAATATCACCTTTGGGCGACCAAACGCTTAGCTTTAAGTTTAGAACAAATCTCTGATCACGATTTCTATGCAGATTGTGGTTTGTTTTTTCATAGTGTTTTTGGCACGCTTAATCATTTGGTGTTGGGAGAGCGCGATTTATGGTTTGCTCGGTTTCAGGGGAAAAGCACTCCAATTGTTGCTTTAAATCGTATTGTTGAGACGGATCGGGCTGCATTAATTAGCGCTTTAAATGCCAGTGCAGCTGCATGGTACGATTTTATTATTCAGCTTGATCATCATAAAATTCCACAACAATTACATTATATAACTTCGGCAGGACAAAAAATTTCATTGCCATATTTAAAGACCTTATGGCATGTATTGAATCATGCGACTCACCATCGTGGGCAAATGACGGTTGCATTAACACAACAAGGGTATCAGTGTCCTGAACTCGATATGGTTTATATGCTTTTAGAACAACAAATATCCATTGGCTCATAATTTAACAAGAAAGATCTAAAATGGTATAAAAATTGCTTTTTAGATGAAAGGAAAATGCAGGTAGGTTTAAACGCTTACTTCTGAATAAGTTGATTAAATTTAGGAAAATTCACATGAAAAACTGGAAAAAGAAAGTCCTTGTTTCAACCACCTTAATGCTTGCAACTTTTGCAACGCATGTACAAGCTAAGGATTGGTCTGTGATTCGCTTTGGTACAGAATCATCGTATCAACCCTTTGAATATAAAACGCCTGACAATAAGCTCACAGGTTTTGATGTTGATTTAGGCAATGCCATTTGTGCGCATTTGAAAGCCAAATGTGTTTGGGTTGAAAACTCATTTGACGGGATGATTCCTGCATTAAAGGCGAAAAAGTTTGATGGTATTTTATCGTCAATGACGGTTACCGATGAACGTTCTAAGCAAATTGCATTTAGTAATAAAATTTATAACACTCCAACCCGCATGATTGCGAAGAAAGGTTCGCCATTGTTGCCAACTGTTGCATCACTTAAAGGTAAACGTGTAGGCGTGCAACAAGGTACGATGCAAGAAAGCTATGCTAAAGCATATTGGGCAACTAAAGGCGTAACTGTTGTACCTTATCCAAACCAAGATGTCTTATATCAAGATTTAGTTTCAGGTCGTTTAGATGCCTCGTTACAAGATGCAATTATGGTAGATGCAGGTTTCTTAAAATCACCAAAAGGTAAAGTATTTGGTTTTGCAGGCCCGAATGTGGTTGATGCAAAAACATTGGGCGTAGGTGCTGCGATTGGTTTACGTAAAGAAGATGCCGATTTACGTGCAGCCATTAACAAAGGTTTAGCGGCAGTGATTGCTGATGGAACCTACAAAAAAATTGAGAAAAAATATTTCCCATTTAGCATTTATTAATTGTTTGATCAGTGTCGGTCAACGACCGACACTTGTTATATGTAGTCTCATCAATATCGGATGTAGCTTGATTGGGAGAAGATGAGCATGTTTTTGTCTGGTTATGGCCCGCTTTTATGGACGGGGACATGGATGACCATACAACTTGCACTATTATCACTCGTTTTATCGGTGATAGTGGGTTTAATTGGTGCAGTTTGTAAATTATCTAGCATTAAATTTGTGCGTTATACCGCGACTTTGTACACCACGTTAATTCGGAGTGTACCTGACCTTGTGATTATGTTGTTGCTCTTTTACAGTTTGCAGCTTGGGCTGAATGCAATTACTGAACCTTTGGGTATGGAACAAATAGATATTGATCCATTTGTGGCAGGGGTTGTGACCTTAGCCTTTATTTACGGTGCATATTTTACCGAGACTTTTCGAGGTGCATTTCAGTCGGTGCCGAAGGGGCAAATTGAAGCTGCCGTGGCCTATGGAATGACACCTTTTCAAACCTTTAGACGAATTTTATTTCCGCAGATGATGCGTTTTGCCTTACCCGGTATTGGTAATAATTGGCAGGTGCTGATTAAGGCAACGGCATTGGTTTCAATTATTGGTTTAACAGACATTATTAAAATCACGCAAGATGCGGGGCGTAATACCATGCAACTGTTTTTATTTAGTATGGTCGCCGCTGCTATTTATTTGGCAATTACTACGGTTTCAAATGGAGTGCTTTGGTGGCTTGAACGTCGTTATTCGGTAGGCGTGAAGAAGGGACAATTATGATTGAGATTCTTCAAGAATATTGGAAGTCCTATTTGTGGACAGATGGCATGCAAATGACGGGTGTTGCGATGACATCTTGGTTATTGGTGTTTTCAATTGCGATTGGTTTTATTCTTGCCGTTCCTTTGTCAATTGCACGTGTGTCTAGTAATCCTTATATTCGTGGTCCTGTGTGGTTGTTTACCTATGTATTTCGTGGTACGCCATTATATGTACAGCTGTTAATTATTTATTCGGGTATTTATAGTTTCGACTTTGTTCACGAGCAGCAGGCTTTAAATGATTTTTTCCAAAGTGGTTTAAAATGTACCATTTTGGCATTTGCATTAAATACAGGTGCGTATACCACTGAAATTTTTGCAGGGGCAATCCGTTCAATTCCTTATGGTGAAATTGAAGCTGCCCAAGCATTTGGAATGTCACCGTGGAAAAAATATACCCGAATTATCATTCCTTCTATGCTGCGCCGTGCCTTGCCATTTTATGGCAACGAAGTCATTTTAATGCTGCATGCAACCACCATTGCCTTTACAGCTACCGTTCCCGACGTTTTAAAAGTTGCGCGAGATGTCAATGCTGCAACCTATGCCACTTTTGATGCTTTTGGAATAGCAGCAGCATTGTATGCGTGTTTAGCTTTTATTTTAATTGCAATTTTTCGTAAATTGGAACAACGCTGGTTGGCGTTTTTAAAACCATCGAATCATTAGGAGTAATACAATGACAGATTCAGCCAAACTGGTGATTCGTGATTTATGTAAAAGTTTTGGTGACAATGAAGTGTTGAAGGGTGTGTCCTTAGATGCAAATGCTGGCGATGTTATTAGTATTATTGGCTCGTCAGGTTCAGGTAAAAGTACCTTTTTACGTTGTCTGAACTTTTTAGAGCAACCGAGCAATGGTTCAATTAAGTTAAATGGTGAAAAGCTTGCAACGGTATATGACAAACATGGCAATTTAAAACCCACCGATCCAAAACAACTGCAAAAAATGCGCACCCAATTGATGATGGTGTTTCAGCATTTTAATTTGTGGTCACACATGACGGTGCTTGAAAATGTCATTGAGGGGCCAATACATGTACTTGGGGTGAAACGTAGCGAAGCAATTGAACGTGCGCGTAAATATTTAAAAAAAGTGGGGTTGGCGGAAAGCCTAGAAGGAAAATATCCTGCATTTTTATCGGGTGGGCAACAACAACGGGTGGCAATTGCACGCGCTTTAGCCATGGAACCAGAGGTGATGTTGTTTGATGAACCGACTTCTGCGCTTGACCCTGAATTAGTCGGTGAAGTGTTAAAAGTCATGCAAAGTTTAGCCGAAGAGGGACGTACCATGATTGTGGTAACACATGAAATGGGCTTTGCGCGCCATGTGTCAAATCAGGTGATTTTTCTGCATCAAGGAAAAATCGAAGAACAAGGTCATCCACAAGATGTGCTGGATCATCCAAAAAGTGAACGCCTACAACAGTTTCTAGCAGGTAATTTTAAATAAAAATAGCAAATTGATGTGTATTTAAAAGCTAAAATTGTTCATATTGGTTTTAAGTACACGCAATACGCTATGCCATGTAAAGATATTAATGGTCTATTTTAATGATTTATTTATCAGAAATAATGATGATTAAAAGCAGTAAAATAGATCAATTTGTCGTTATAATTCTCATTCATTCTCGCTCCAATTCATACGTGCTTTCAAATGAATAAATTGATTTATCTAGATTATGCAGCGACTACGCCTGTACTCCCTGAAGTTATTGAACAAGTTGTACAATGTTTGGCCTTTGATGGACATTTTGGCAATCCCGCATCGCAGTCACATCATTATGGTTGGGATGCAGATAAACGTGTTCGCCAAGCGCGTCAGCAAATTGCGGATTTAATTCAGGCCGATCCAAGTGAAATTATTTGGACATCGGGTGCAACCGAGTCAAATAACTTGGCTTTAAAGGGAATAGCTGCACAATATCAGCAACAAAAAAAACATATTATTACAAGTCAAATAGAGCATAAAGCGATTTTAGATACCTGTGCGGCGCTTGCGCAACAAGGTTTTGAGGTGACTTATTTACAGCCACAAGCTGAAACAGGGCTGGTTACGGCTGAGCAAGTTGCAGCAGCAATTCAGCCCAATACGGTCTTAATTTCTTTAATGTTTGTGAACAATGAAATTGGAACTTTAACTGATGTTGCAGCGATTGGTGCTTTAGCCAAACAGCATCAAATTTTATTTCATGTAGATGCCGCACAAGCCGCAGGAAAAACTCAGATTGATGTCGATGCGTGTCATATTGACTTATTGAGTTTATCTGGGCATAAAGTTTATGGGCCAAAAGGGATTGGTGCATTGTATGTGCGCAGTGAGGTACAGCCACAACTTGAAACACAAATTCATGGGGGTGGACATGAGTTTGGTTTACGTTCTGGTACATTAGCGACTCATCAAATTGTGGGGATGGGCGCTGCATTTCAAATTGCACAGCAAAAACTAACCACCGAGCAAACCCGTTTAGCAGTGTTGCGTCAGCAATTGTGGCAAGGCCTACAACAACTTGATGATGTAATATTAAATGGTCATCCTGAACAGCATGTGGCTAACTATTTAAGCGTCAGTTTTGTGGGGGAGCATGCCAATAGTTTGACTGAAAAAATTAAGCAATTGGCGGCGGTGTCGAGTAGTTCTGCATGTAATTCTAAAAATGCCGCACCTTCACATGTTTTGCTTGCCTTAGGGCGTTCGCCTGAAGCAGCTTCGTATTCGATTCGTTTTAGTTTTGGCGCTTATACAACGCCTGAAGATATTCAATTTTTATTGGCACAATTAAAAGTCCACTTAACCCAGCCTAAAGCCAACTTTTTCGTTTTTAATTAATTGGTAGATGCTTTCCAGAGTTATTGACGTTCAGTCATTAACTCTGAATTTTTATAAAAAACAATGCTTTTGAGTTTATTTAAACTTTAATTAACAATATTATAACGATCTTAAATTGAGCCGCTGAAAAAGGAGTGATTTCATGCCCTCATCAACATCACAAGTACACGCTTCATTTTTATCGAAACAACGAATTATTGCACATTCTGGATTTAATCGTTGGCTTATGCCTCCTGCTGCTTTAGCAATTCATTTGTGTATTGGAATGGCCTACGGATTTTCTGTTTTTTGGTTGCCACTTTCTAAAGCCTTAGGCATTTCCGAATCAATTGCATGCTCTACAGGCACAGGATTTTTCCAACAACTTTTTGTGTCTAATTGCGATTGGAAAGTCTCTACATTAGGTTGGATGTATACTTTATTTTTTGTTCTTTTAGGAAGTTCTGCTGCCATTTGGGGTGGTTGGCTTGAAAAAGTTGGGCCACGTAAAGCAGGGTTGATTAGTGCCTTGTGTTGGTGTGGTGGAATGCTTATTTCTGCACTTGGCATTTATTTGCATCAATTCTGGCTGATGTTATTGGGCTCAGGTGTGATTGGGGGGATAGGTTTAGGATTAGGTTATATTTCACCTGTCAGTACCTTAATTAAATGGTTTCCTGACAAACGTGGTTTAGCAACAGGCATGGCAATTATGGGCTTTGGTGGTGGTGCAATGATTGGTTCGCCCCTTGCTGTTGAACTTATGGCGCATTTTTCATCTGCTACGAATGTTGGGGTGGCATCGACCTTTGTTGTTATGGCATGTTTGTATTTTATTTTTATGGTAGGTGGTGCGCTGACCTATCGTATTCCTGCATCAGATTGGAAACCTAAAAACTGGCAACCTAAAGCGGCTCAAACTACGCGGATGACGCCACATCACGTGCATGTCAATAAAATTTGGGGGATTCCTCAATTTTGGTTGGTGTGGTTGGTCTTGTGTATGAATGTTTCTGCGGGGATTGGGATTATCGGAATGGCATCTCCGATGTTACAAGAGGTTTTTGCAGGTAATTTAATTGGTCAGAGTTTATCATTTTCGCAGTTAAATGAAGGGCAGCTTAAAGCAGTTGCTGCAATTGCAGCAGGATTTACCGCATTACTGAGTTTGTTTAATATTGGTGGGCGGATTGCATGGGCAAGTCTTTCTGACAAAATTGGACGTAAAGCGACGTATAGCGTATTTTTTATTTTAGGAATTTTGCTGTATCTTAGTGTGCCATTTCTTGCAGCAGTCGGCAGTAAGTTTTTATTTGTTGCTGCAATTTGTATTATTATTAGTATGTATGGCGGTGGTTTTGCTGCAGCACCTGCTTACTTGGCCGATCTATTTGGCACGCAAATGGTTGGTGCCATTCATGGTCGATTGCTTACCGCTTGGGCAACAGCAGGCGTGGTTGGCCCTGTTATTGTCAATAATATGCGTGATTATCAATTAAGCTTGGGCTTGCCTGCAAGTCAGGTTTATAACCAAACCATGTTTATTTTAGCAGGGTTATTAGCAGTTGGTTTGGTGTGTAATTTATTGATTAAACCAGTTGCGGCAAAATACTTTATGTCGGCACAACAGTTGGTTGAAATTCAACAGCACATGTTAGATAAACCGCAACAATCATCATCTGTTATGACTGAAGCGCCAGCAACCGCCAAAATTTGGGTGGTATTGGCATGGCTTGCAGTTGGATTACCCTTATTATGGGGCATTTATCGCACGATAATGAGTGTGCGTGCATTTTTTTAAACCGAATGAAAGCTGCTTTTACGCAGCTTTTATTTTAAAAGATTATTAGGTTTTGTCTATGTTCCTTATTTTGACCGCAGCACTGTGTAGTGTTGCGGTATCGATTTTATTAAAGCAATTCAATGCGAAAGGTTTTGCAACATTGCAAATGTTGGTGTGGAACTACGTTTCGGCAATGGTATTGTGTTTTTTGTGGTTTAAGCCAAATTTAGCACAGGTATTTGTTGCATCATCGCATACACCTTGGTGGTTAATTGCTACATTAGGTATTTTATTTCCCGCTGTATTTATGTTTCTTGTACAGTCACTGCAATATGCAGGGATGATGAAAACAGAAATCGCCCAGCGCTTGTCAGTCGTGCTTTCATTATTGGCTGCCTATTTTATTTTTAATGAAACATTTACGGCATTAAAATTTGCAGGAATTGTGCTGGGTGTTTTTGCGGTTTTATGTTTATTGATTGCGAAGAATACAGCACAAAATGCCACATCAGCTAAAGGAATGGCTTTTTTAGCACTGGTTTGGATAGGTTATGCAGGCGTAGATATTTTATTAAAATACAACAGTAGTTTGGGGAAAAGCTTTACTTTAAGCTTAAATCTCATTTTTATCGTTGCCTTTGTTTTAACGACTCTAGCTCAAATATTTTTCTCTAAAACGACATGGCAATTCAAAAACTTGCCTGCGGGCGTGTTATTAGGCGGTTTGAACTTTGCCAATATTGCTCTATATATTCAGGCACATCAGCAACTTAAAGATTCTCCAGCCATTGTCTTTATGCTGATGAATATGAGTGTGGTGATTTTAGGGATAATCGCAGGCATGGGAATATTTAAAGAAAAACCGAGTCGTTTAACCCTTGTCGGTTTAGCAATGGGCATTTTTGGTGTATTGTGCCTCGCCAATACGATGGCTTAACGATGAATTAAGCCATCGTTATTTTTTAAAGCATCGTAAACAGTTGTTCTTTGCTTAAACGTGACTTTGGCAAGTCTGCATTAAAATCACTTTCGCTGCGATAACCTAAGGTAAGCACAACAGAACTGGTGAGTTCTTGTTCGGTTAAATTAAAGGTTTCATCTAAAATTTTAGCATCAAAACCGCCAATCGCTGTGGCATCGATACTTAATGCTGCTGCCGCAAGTAAAGCTTCGCCTAAAGCAATAAAGGTTTGATTTTCCATCCAACGCCCAATGCCACCTTCGGCTTGACGGTACTGATCGACATAACCTTTGCGGACTTCAGCCTGTGCGTTTTGCGTTGCGGTATCTTTGAAACGTCCGATAGAAGCATCATGTGTAATTAGCTGTGCTAAATAGTCATCACTGATATCGGTACGGGTGCAAAAAATAATGGTATGCGATGCATTTAAAACTTTAGGTGCATTATAGGCATAAGGGCCTGTCATGGCTTGGGTAACACGTTGTTTGGCCGCATCACTTGTAATCACTAAAAAATGCCACGGTTGAATATTAATAGAAGAAGGGGCTAAGTGTAGGACATCTAATAAGGTATTTAAGTCAGCAGGTGCAATTTTTTTTGTCGCATCATAGGCTTTGGTGGTGTAGCGTTGTTGGGCGATTTTTAACAAGTCCATAGATGATCCTAATTTCATTTTAAGCAATGGCTTTTGAAAATAATATGGTGTTACTTGCATCAAAAACAAGGTTTGGGATAATGTCATTTTTAAAGAATGTATAGCGCTAATATGGCGGCAGATTGGTCGTGTATCAAAAGTATGCTGAAAGAAAAACAGGTAAGAATTTGATACTATAGAGAAATGCTAATCACTCTACAGATCAAATATCCTACCTGCCTGAGTGACAGTATAAAGAAAAAATAGCTGGTAAACAAAATTACCAATGTAAAATATGCAAGCGTCAGTTTACCGATGACCATGCACTGGGCTACCAAGGTTGTCATTCAGGTATAAAAATCAAAATATTACACTTGATGGCACGAGGTAATGGTGTCGGGTATATCGCATAAGTCGAAAGAGTGAATATACAAGGTTCTACGTATACTCAGTCAATCAAACTATCCGGTGACAATGTAATAAATTAAAAAAACTAGACGACCGGTCTATTTTTTATTATGATAGCACTTTTAAGAATCTGTATTTTTATCGGTTGGCTTGTAATGATCTAAAAATATGATTTTAAAATTTGGAAAGAATGAGATGATCTAGACCAAGAGAGCTCATGCTAATTACAAAACTACCGATTAAATACCTAAAAGGAATATAATGATGCGCAGTATTATTCATAAAAGTTTTGGTGAACCTGTTGATGTACTGGAACTTGGTGAAATGCCAATACCTGAACCGAAAGCAGGTGAGGTGAGAATCAAAACAATTTTGTCACCGATCCATAATCACGATGTTTGGACGGTGCGTGGTAGTTATGGCTATAAGCCTGAATTACCAGCGATTGGTGGTAGTGAAGCAGTTGGAATTGTAGATGCTTTAGGCGAGGGAGTTAGCCATGTTGTTGTGGGTCAGCGTATTACTGTAGCTTCGGTGCATGGTAGCTGGGCAGAATATTTTATTGCTCCTGCGGCTAGTGTTATCCCTTTAACTGATGCCATTGATGATGAAACTGCTGCTCAATTAATAGCAATGCCATTAAGTGCATTAATGTTACTTGATTTTGTTGCTTTAAAGTCGAATGAATGGTTAATTCAGAATACTGCGAATGGTGCGGTTGGTAAAACTGTTGCGATGATTGCTCAAGCACGTGGTTTACAAGTGATTAATTTGGTGCGCCGCACAGATGTGATTGCAGAATTACAGGCTTTAGGCATTCAGCATGTGGTTGCAACTGATCAAGCCGATTGGAAAGAGCAGGTTAAAGCCATTCATGCCGATCAACCTTTAAAAGTTGCAGTGGATTCTGTTGGTGGAAATGCCAGTGGTGAATTACTACATTTATTAAGTGACAACAGTTTGTTAGTTTCTTTTGGAACGATGAGTGGCGGTGCGATGAACATTTCATCAGGCGACTTAATTTTTAAACAGGCAACTGTAAAAGGTTTCTGGGGAAGTGTTGTGAGCCGGGATATGCCTTCAGAGCGTAAGAAAGAATTAATTGTTGAATTATTAACTTTGGCGGCAGAGAAAAAATTATTATTACCTGTAGAAGCTGTGTTAAGTTTTGATCAAGTGCAAGAAGCAAGTAAAAAAGCGATACAAACGGCACGTTTAGGTAAAGTGTTGTTAAAACCATAGTACTGATTGGACTTTTGCAAATTTCCTCCTAACGGTTTATAAAATAAAACGCTGTAGGGGGAAAGCAAGAGGTCTTATTAATAATCTATTTTTGTGGCCATTCAAATAAGGGATACAGCATGATTGGACAGATTTTTATTGGCTTGATTGCCGCATTACATCTTTATATCTTAGTGTTGGAGATGTTTTTATGGGATAAACCAGCAGGTTTAAAGGCTTTTGCAAATAGCCCTGAAAAAGCCAAAATAACAAAAGTAATGGCGCAAAACCAAGGTTTATATAATGGATTTTTAGCCGCAGGTTTGTTGTGGTCACTTTGTGCGCCTGCAAGCTATGCCTTGGCATTAGGTAATTTCTTTTTAGCTTGTGTTTTGATTGCTGGAATTTATGGTGGCATCACCGCAAGTAAAAAGATTCTTTATATTCAGGCGGTACCTGCGTGTTTAGCATTGATTTTACTTAACCTACATGTTTAAAATTGCAATTGAATGGTTCTAGGATTTAACATGATATTTAAGGATGCAATATCACCACTAAGATCATCAAAATAGTATGTTCATTTTTTAATGCGGGCATAAACATCATGTCTTATGCCTAGCACAAAAAAGGTCAATCTTATTTTTATTGAATTAAAATTTGCGGTACGAAGGACAACGGCATGGGAGAATTATTCAAGCAAGCACACAGTGAATTGAGTTTGAGTGCTTCTATGCCTACAGTTTCTGAGTTTGAGCTTTATTCTCAGCAGTTACATGACCAATATCAGCGCAAAAAAACCAAATTACGTATTTCACTGACCGATCGTTGTAACTTTAAATGTAGTTATTGTATGCCTGATCATCCAACTTGGCTGGCAAAAAAAGAAATTTTAAGCTTTGAAGAGCTGTATTTGTTTTGCGAAACAATGGTCAAACTTGGTATTCAGCAAATTCGCTTAACTGGTGGTGAGCCATTAATGCGTAAAGGGGTGAGCCATTTTATTGAACGGTTAAATCAATTGCGTGCTTTGGGGCTTTCTCGTATTTCAATGACCACCAATGCGTATTATTTGGCAGAGTATGCAGCCGATTTAAAACAAGCCGGTTTAGACGATTTAAATATTAGTTTAGACAGTATTCGTCCCGAAACTTTTTTTAATATGACTAAAAAGCCATTGCAGCCGGTTTTAGCAGGGATTGCCGCGGCACAGCAAGCCAATATACCTATTAAGATCAATTGTGTTTTGTTGCAAGGTGAAAATTCGGATGAAATTTTAGAGTTGGTGCAGTGGGCATATCAACAGCAGATTGAGTTGCGTTTTATTGAATATATGCCGCTTGACCAACCTGAACAATGGCAGCGTGAAAAAGTCGTGATTGAAGATGAAATTTTGGCACAGCTTGCACCTCATTTTCAAATTGACAGTATCCCTCGAAAAAATGATCCTGCCACCCATTATTTACTCAATCAAACGTTCAAGTTGGGTGTCATTTCAACCATTAGTAAGCCCTTTTGTGAAAGTTGTGACCGTTTACGTTTAACCGCAACAGGTGAGCTATTTACCTGTTTATTTGCTAATACAGGCACACCAATTCGCCATTTGTTGGCAGTAGGGCAGCAACAAACTTTAATTACACAAATTTTGACTACAGTGTGGCATAAAAAAGCGGGTTATATTGCACATCAAGCAGCGCCGCTGCGTAAAATTACCATGCATGCAATTGGGGGTTAATTTTGTGTTAATCCTTGCGCTTTAAGCTTGCAAATCTCTTTAAAAATTGAATGAAAAAGCTCGGAAAAATCTTATGAAGAATGTAGGCATGAAGCCTGAAAGCTTTCGTGTTGCAACCGCAACGTCTGAACTATTGGCACCGCCACATTGTTTGCAATTACTTGCCGATGGCAATACCGAAAAAGGCGATGCGTTAAAAACGGCACGTATTGCCGGCATTTTAGCAGCCAAACGAACAGATGAGCTGATTCCACTGTGCCATCCATTGCCAATTTACCGTGCCGATGTAGATTTTGAACTTTTGTCTGATCGGGTCTTGATTCGTGCCACAGTTGAAACCATTGCACCAACAGGTGTGGAAATGGAAGCTTTAACTGCGGCAAGTTTAGCGGCATTGACGATTTATGACATGCTTAAACCCCATTGTGAACCACATGAACTCATCATTGAGCAATGCAAATTGGAGCTGAAAAAAGGTGGTAAGTCACATTTTAAGCGTCAATTACGTCAGCCTGTGGCGGCAGCAGTACTTGTATTATCCGACAGCGTTGCAGCAGGTAAAAAGCCTGATACCGCAGGTCGTTCGGTGGTTGAAACTTTAACTGAAGCAGGTTTTGATCCAATTCATTACCAAATTTTGCCTGACGAAGCTGAACTACTCAAGCAAACGGTACTCGATTTAACCCAATCGTATGGTTGCGTGATTACTGTAGGTGGAACAGGAATTGGCTCGCGTGATATTACGGTAGATACGATTCAACCGTTACTTGAACGTGAACTTAATGGGTTGATGGAAGCTGCACGTGCCTTTGGACAGCGCCGTACGCCTTATGCTGCAATGTCACGTGGCGTGGCAGGGTTTATTGATCGTTCACTGGTGGTGACGCTGCCGGGAAGTCGTGGTGGTGCATCGGAGTCGATGGTGGCTTTATTGCCTGCCATGGTACATATCTTTGATGTTTGCCGTGATTTACCTCATCCTGGAGGCTATGAATGAGTTGCTCGGAACACGGTTTGCTCTCGTTAGATCAAGCCTTGGCAACCTATACAACTGTTAAAAAGCAAGCACAATTGCAAATTGCCTTAAGTCACGCACATTGTCATTATTTAGCCGAAGATGTGATGTCTACAATTGCATTGCCTTTATTTACCCAAAGTGCTGTTGATGGTTACGCGCTAAAAAGTGAAGATGTTGCAGCGGGCTTGACTACTTTTAAATTGGTAGGTGAAGTGCGTGCAGGTGTATCGCAGCAGTTAGAAATTCAGTCTGGAGAGTGCCTACGCATTTTTACGGGTGGGCGTGTACCTGAATCTGCTGATACCGTCGCAAGACAAGAAATTGTGACAGCAGATGCTGCAACGATTCACTTGAATGAATGCTTAAAACAAGGTGCTGACATTCGCTATCAGGGCGAAGAGTTACAAGTAGGCGCCTGTTTAGCACGCCGTGGGCAGTATTTAAATAGTGGTGTGATAGCAGCATTAAGTATGGCCGGTGTGCAACAAGTTAATGTATTTGCGCAGCCTAAAATCGCAGTATTAATTACAGGTGATGAAGTCAGTCAGTCTTTAGAAAATGACGCTCAAGTTTTTGATGCCAATGCCCCGATGATTCTGGCTTGGCTAAAAGAACAAGGTTATCAGAATGTTACTTTGCAGCATGTAATCGATGATGAAGCCGTGCTAAGTCAAGTATTACAAGATGCATTGCAAAAGCATGATCTTGTGATTACGACAGGCGGCGTTTCTGTAGGTGATTATGATTTTATTCGCCCTGTTTCATTGGCATTAGGTGCTAAAGAGATTTTTTGGAAAGTTGCACAAAAACCCGGTAAGCCTTTATATTTTGCACAGTATCAACATTTAAATCGATCTGCCTATTTAATTGGTTTACCGGGAAATCCTGCTGCTGTATTTGTTTGCTTAGCGCTGCACGTAACAACTTTACTAAAAGCATTGCAAGGTATTGCGCATCCACAACCACAGTGGCAACGAGCGTTGCTCAATGATACTGTACGCTTAGATAGCCGAGAACAATTGTTACGTATGAAGCTGGATGTGAATCAACAAGGGCAGCGGATTGTATCGAAATTGAAAAAGCAACAATCGCATATGTTAAGTAATTTAAGTGAAGCAAACGTGATTGTGCGCATTCCGACTCAAACTTTGGCTGAGTCACCACTTGAGTATGTAGATTGCCTTGAAATTTAATTTTGTGGCGGATAAAAAACCTTAATTGAATGTATTATTCACTGAAGTAATACCGTAGGCATATGTTTTTTGCACAAGGTTGCAAAATGAGCAATGGCTAAAATACAGTGAAGTAGAGGAAGTATGGCTGAAATTCAAATCCAAATTGAAGCATATGGTGCCGTCAGTGCGCAGTTGCCTGAATATTTATCTGTGCGATGTTTAGTTAAGGCGCAAGTTGGTGATGTTCTTGAGCAATTGGTGCAACAACATCCCCAAGCACAGCATTTAATTGAACAGTGTGCTTGTGCAATAGGTGAAGATATTGTGCCGCGTAGTTTTGTTTTAAGCCAAGATGTAACTTTGGTTTTACTTTCGCCTGTGGCGGGAGGTTAAAAATGAACACGAATCGTATTCAAGATACAGCATTAAATTTAGATGATTTCGAAGCGATTCAAAATTATCCTGAATGTGGTGGGACGGGGATTTTTATTGGCACAGTGCGTAATCATCATGAAGGTAAGGCGGTAAAAGCACTGAAATATACGAGTTATAAGCCAATTGCTGAAAAGATGATTCGTGAAATTGAACAAGCGGTCAAAGCAAAATATGCTGTTGCTTATGTGCATGTGATTCATCGGGTTGGTGCCTTAGATATTGGTGAAAAAGCCATTATTGCCGTTGCCTATGCAGCCCACCGTAAAGAAGCTTTTATGGCGTGTGAAGAAGCGGTTGAACGGGTAAAACACGAAGTGCCTGTGTGGAAAGAAGAATTTTATATGGATGGTACACAGCAATTTGTTGCTGGTTGCTGTATTCGTCAAGACCATGATGTCGAGATGCATGCACATTCACACCATCACGTGCATAGACATGAAATGAAATAACAGTGTGATAAAAGTAGACATGCCATAAATGTGATTAAATGTTATAGAGTCATATTTTGGCGTAAAATAAAACAGTCATGGTGTGCAGCATAGAAGCACATCATTACGATGAGGGCATCAAAATGGAAAATTTAGAGCCAGAAACACCAGAATTAGAACGGCAAGTGCAGGAAAATACTGCTTTTGCACGGATTGAACCTTACGATCATCCTGCGGGTGGTTGGGGGGCATTATTGAGTGTTGCAAAAAATTTGAAGCGTCAAGATGTCCTTAAAAAAGGTTCAATTACGCTTCTAAATGTGAATCAGCCTACAGGTTTTGATTGCCCCGGCTGTGCGTGGCCTGAGAAGAAAAATAGCCATGCTTTTAACTTTTGTGAAAATGGTGCAAAGGCGGTGGCTTTTGAGGCAACCACTAAACGTGTAAGTGCCGATTTTTTTGCACAGCATACGGTAAGTTGGTTGTCTGAACAAAATGACTTTTTTTTAGAAGATTCAGGGCGTTTGACTGAACCAATGCGTTACGATGCAGCATCAGATAAATATGTGCCGATTTCGTGGGATGATGCATTTAAGCTGATAGCAACTCAATTAAATGATTTAGATGACCCGAATCAAGCGGCTTTTTATACATCGGGGCGTGCCAGTAATGAAGCGGCATTTTTGTATCAATTGTTTGTGCGTAGTTATGGCACCAATAACTTTCCAGATTGCTCCAATATGTGCCATGAACCCACTGGTTTTGGCTTAAAAGATGCCATTGGTTTGGGGAAAGGTACGGTAACGTTAGATGATTTTGATGAAGCCGAAGCTGTTTTTAGTTTTGGACATAACCCTGGTACGAATCATCCACGAATGTTGGGCACATTGCGCGAAGTGTCACGCCGTGGTGGAACAATTATTGCCATTAACCCAATTAAAGAGCGTGGCTTAGAGCGTTTTCAAGACCCACAAGCGGCCTTTGAAATGATGACCAATGGCAGTACACCAATTAGTCGTTATTATTTCCAGCCTAAAATTGGTGGTGACTATGCCTTAATGTTGGGCATGATGAAGCATTTGTCTGAATGGGACAAAAAGGCTTTAGCTGCCAATAAAGCCAGTGTTTTTGATCGAGATTTTATTGAAAAAAATACGCTTGGTTTTGAGGCGATGCTGCACGAAGTTGACCGCAGCAGTTGGGATGAAATTTACTATTATTCGGGACTTTCGGCAGAACAATTAGAGTCTTTGGCGAAGCTATTTTTAGATTCTAATCGGTCTATTTTTTGTTGGGGCATGGGAATTACGCAACATCGACATGGTACAGCCAATGTACATATGCTTGCGAACCTATTACTTTCACGTGGGCAAGTCGGTCGAGCAGGTGCGGGGCTATGTCCTGTGCGTGGGCACAGTAATGTGCAGGGCGATCGCACCATGGGTATTAATGAACATCCACCTGCAAAATTGCTCGATAACTTAGACCGTGTGTTTGGTATTCAATCACCACGAGAAGATGGTCTTGGTGTGGTGGAAACCATTAAAGCGATGTACGAAGGTCGTATAAAAGTCTTTATTGGTTTGGGTGGTAATTTTGCGGTTGCAACACCTGACACAGTTTATACGCAAGAAGCATTAAAGCGTTGTGATTTGGTGGTGAACATCGCAACAAAGTTAAATCGAAGTCATTTGGTGTGTGGGAAAGATGCGTTAATTTTGCCATGTCTAGGACGCACCGAAGTCGATATGCAAAAGCATGGTCCTCAGGCTATTTCTGTTGAAGATTCAATGAGTAATGTGCATTTGTCGGCAGGGCGTAATGCACCTGCATCGGAACAACTACTTTCAGAACCCGATATTGTGGCGCGTATGGCAGAAATGACGCTGAACAATAGTCAAATTCAATGGCGTTGGTATGTTGAAAGCTATGATCGCATCCGCGATTCAATTGCCGATGTGTTTGATGAGTTTAAAGATTTTAATGCACGGGTTTATCCTGAAGGTGGTTTTCATCTCGAGCATCCTGCTAATCATCACGTTTGGAATACACCTGTTGGTAAAGCGCAGTTTTTTATTAAGCCACTTGCCGAAGTTTATGAAGATGCAGAAAATAAATTTTCGAAACGATATAGTGCAAAAAATGTCTTTACTTTAATGACGACACGTTCGCACGACCAATACAATACAACGTTATATGGTTTAGATGATCGTTATCGTGGCGTGTTTGGGCAACGCCGTGTTTTGTTTATGAATCAGGCAGATATTGATGCTGCCGGTTTTGTTGCCAATCAATGGGTAGATATTGAAAGTATTTATTCTGATGGTATTAAACGTGTGGTCGAAAGTTTCCGTATTGTGCCTTATAACATTCCGATGGGAAGTTTGGCGGCGTATTATCCTGAAACTAATCCATTGGTTGCTCTTTCAAGCCATGATCAACAAGCTAAAATTCCTGCTTCAAAAAGCATTCCTGTGATTTTACATGCGGGACAAGCTCCTGCACATTTTAATTTGGCAGTTGAAGTTGAGCCAGCTCTGGTGACTGAATAACGCTACAAATAATTGAATTTGGTAATTAGACCTTTTGTATTTGCTGTTTTATTTTTATAAGAATAAAACAGGACGAATGCAAGAGGTTTTTTAATTGTACAGTGGAGGAAGTCCTTCACCTTTAAAAAAGGAATATAGGTTGGAGAGTCAATTAACTGGCGTTATCGAGGTTGCGGTTACCCGTTTTAAAGCAGGTGCTACCGAAGAATTGTTGGATAATGTTGTGCAGGAATATCCCATTGCATTGGTATATAACGGTATTTCACATGCGGTGATGATGGCAACTCCGCTAGATTTAAAAGCTTTTGCTATTGGGTTTAGCTTGTCGGAAGGGATTATTGCAAACTTGAGTGAATTGTATGATCTTGAGATTCACACAGATGCACTGGGTGTTCAAATTGAGATGAATATTGCATCTCGCGCATTTATGGCACTTAAACAGCAGCGCCGTGCGTTAGTTGGACGTACAGGTTGTGGTCTTTGTGGAATAGAAAGCTTGCAACAGTTTCAATTTAATTTAGAAAAAATAGCGCATCCTGCACCGAAATCATGGTTAGATCAAATTCCAAATGCATTGCAGCAGCTACAAGCACAGCAGCCAATTAGTGCATTAACAGGTGGTGCACATGCAGCAGCGTGGGTTGAAAATGGAATAATTATTGCAACGTTTGAAGATGTGGGGCGGCATAATGCGCTAGATAAACTATTGGGTTATTTGACTCTACAGCAGCAAGATGTGAGAAAAGGTTTTGTGGTAATGACCAGTCGTGCAAGTTATGAATTAATTCGTAAATGTGCGGTATTTAATATTAGTTTGTTGGCCACAATTTCTGCACCAACGAGTATGGCAATTGGTATGGCGCAACAAGCAGGTCTAACGCTTGCGAGTTTTTGTCGGGAATCTGGCTTTGTTTGTTATAATTAAGTGATTGATAGATAGGTTTATATTTTATTTTTGTAAACAATAAGAATATTTTAATGTTGCTTTTATATGCTCTTTTTAGAATTTTGAAGAGTATTGGTTGTGTTGAAATTTGTATTGCCACGAACCCATTTTGAGCAGATCAATACATGGTGCTTAATTTGTAGCGCTTTGATGATGCTTTATTTTATTCCTGTAAATGGAGCGATTGATCATGCCTTAAGCCTACCTTGGGTCAATGCCTCAGGACAATATACATTAAAAGAGAATCATGTATTAATTGAATATGGACATCAGCTTTTAAAAAATATGGTCATCGCGATTGCTTTGATACATTTAGGAATTGTAATTGCCAGTTTTATACAACCTAGACTTCGTACATTACGCAAGATTGCACTTACAGTACTGATAATGATGTTGAGTTCGGTTGCGATTATTGGTGTGTTCAAAGCAAATTCTTCACATGCATGTCCTTGGGATATGGTGCAATTACATCAGCATGTTGTGGCATGGGACCGAACTTTACTTAAACAAGGTGCATGTTTTCCTGGTGGGCATGCTTCTGCAGGTTTTGCATTAATTGCACTTTATTTTGCTTATCGAGATCGATTTATCCAGCTATCCAAATGGTTTTTAGTTATTGCATTGGTGATGGGGTGCATTATGAGTGCAGTTCAAATGGTGCGAGGTGCACATTTTTTAAGTCATAATTTGTGGGCATTGTGGTGGTCTTGGGCGATTGATTTTTATTGTTATAAATGGTTTATGCATACGCCGCTGAATTTAAGAATTTTTTCTAGATTCTTACCCAAAGCTGTTTAGTTTCAATAATTGAATAAAAAGCAAACGGTTAAATGGGTTTTTATTCAAAACGGGCTTGCTTTTATTGTTTTAAATGAATATGATGCAACTACTTTAGGCGTATAGCTCAGTTGGTTAGAGCGCTACGTTGACATCGTAGAGGTCTCCAGTTCGAGTCTGGATATGCCTACCAGTTTATTTATTTAAACTCCTAAAGTGTAGATTAAGTTAAAAATTAGACTTAATTATACGATAAGGGCCTATAGCTCAGTTGGTTAGAGCAGCGGACTCATAATCCGTTGGTCCACAGTTCAAGTCTGTGTGGGCCCACCAAATTCTTGTAATCATATGCACAGTTTTGCAATGATTTAAAATATAGACCCATGAATTTAAAAATTCATGGGTTTTTTGTCTCTGTAAGTTTTTTTAAAACACTCTGCAAGCTCATTGTGACATACATCCTTTAAACCAATACATCAATCAATTTTGCAGAAAGAGCAGGGTGTTAGTGAGATGAATTAGCCCAAAGAGAGATAGAGCAGAACACATTCCTAGAAATATATTCTGCTCATACAAATCATGATGTTTATTCTCGAACCACTAAAACAGGCACATGCGCTTCGCCTAATAATGCTTGAGTTACGCTTCCTAAAACAAACTTTTTAAAGCCTTTACGGCCATGAGAGCCAATAACAATTAAATCGGCTTTAATATCAGTTGCGGTATTTACAATTTCTTTATAAATACTTTGCCCTTCAATAATTTGTGTTTCAATATTAATACCCTCACGTGCAAACAAGGTTTTTGTTTCAGTTAAAATATCCTGAATTTCCTCTTTGACCTTATTCATATAATCTTTTGAAAATTCAGCACTGTTTACAAATTCCACGCCCACAAAAGGATCAACGGTTAATACGCAAATCGCAGTAATACGACTGTTGAAAGCTTTCGCAAGTGACGCTGCATGTTGAATTGCAATTTTTGATGTAGAAGACCCATCTACAGGAATAAGAATATGTTGATAGCTCATTTTTTATCTCCGTTCTCTTTCTTTATGTGTTATTCCTATTTTAAGGAATAGGGAAGCAATGATTGCGTTTCTTTTTAATTGATTCTATTTTAACACAGTTTGAGTTTTTGGTTGTATTTTATACGAAGCTATTCATCGGAACGCCTGAATAGGCGCTCCAATAAATTTGATATTTTAAGTTAAAACATACAACAAGAGGATAAACGCTTTATCCATCGGCTACTTTTTAAAAATGCCACTGCATAGATAAAGACGCATTTATCGGGTCTCCAGGTTGAATCCACATATCGCTATAACTTTCAACCGAATAGGTTTTATCAAACAGGTTATTTAGGTTAAATTGATAACGTAATTTAGAATTCGGTGCATAATAAGCATTCAAATTTACAATCGTATAAGCTGCTAATTTCAGATTTCCCTGATCGTTTTGTGTGCCATTTCGACTTCCCACATAAACCACATTGCCACCCACTCCCGCTTTACGATCACCATCATCAAGCATGGTATAGTTTAGACTTAAATTGGCATTGTGCTTAGGAATGCTATTTAACCGTGTACCTTTGGCAATGTTGGTATCTTGGGTGATAATCGCATCGGTATAGGTATAATTGGCGGATACATTCAACTTCGATGCGAACTCGGTTTGAAAGCTCAGCTCGATGCCTTGGCTACGTGCTTCACCTGCGGCATATTGATAGCTCGGATCTTTCGGGTCGATGGTTAAAGCGTTACGTTTTTTCATATGAAAAAGTGCCGCAGTGAATAGATTGGCATCGCTAGGTTGGAATTTTGAGCCTAATTCATAACTTTCACCTTTTTCTGGTGCAAAAACTTGACCGTTTGCATCGGTACCCGTATTTAACGCAAAAGATTTACCATAATTGCTGTAAAAGGATAACGTATCATTCAGTTTGTAATTTACGCCAATACGTGGTGAAACTTCATTAAAGATTTTATTGGAAGACGCCGCATTCACATAATTGTCTAGGCTTTGCTTCACATGGTCGAAGCGCCCACCCAGTAAAATACTCCATTGGTCATTCAAGAACATTTGATCTTGCATGTTCAGCGCCGCTGTATCTTGCACTTCATGGGTATTGGTAAACATGCCCATGTAGTTTGGATAGTCACCATACTGTGGATGATTTACGTTAATTTGGTTCACGCAGTAGCGCGCAGAATTACTGTACCCACCATTAATGCGTCCTACGCGACCACTGTCACAACGCAACTGACTTTGATTGAAAATCAATCTTCCAATTTCAGTACCAATTAAAACTTCGTGTCTAGCCCATGCAGTGTCAATTGTGCCTAACATTTCGCTTTGCGCGAGTAAATCTTTAGTGAAAGTATAACGCTCACGCCGTTGACGGTTTAACGTTTCAGCATCATTGGCAAAACTTCGTGGTTCATTGGAACTACCTGTAATTTTACCTTGCTTGTAGCTTATGGCGCTATTCAGCTTCCAATCATCATTAATTTGATGGATTAAATTGAGCTGATAAAATTGGTCGCTCACCTTATTTTGGTCGGCAGAGGGTTCACCTGTAAAAGTTTTACGATTCATTAAAATTTGACCTTGGTAGGCACTAATCCCACGGTCGAACAAGCCTTTTTGCTGCGTGATTTCACTGTCGAAATTAAGCTGGGTCTGGTCGGAAATTTTCCAACTAAATTGTGGTGAAATAAACCAACGCTGGCTGTTCACTTCATCGCGAAAACTTTGATTATCTTCATGTGCAAGGGCAAGCCGATACGCCAGTTGATCATTGATTGGCGTTGTATATTCCACACTTGCACGATATTTTTCTTCGGTATTACCACGCAAAGAAAGCTCGCCTTGCGGTTCCCATTGCGGTTGTTTGGCGTTGATATTCAGTAAACCGCCCATTTCACCACGGCCATACATGGCAGTGGCAGGGCCTTTTAAAAAATCAATCGATTTAATATTGACCATATCACGTGGCGCACTCAAGCCGCGATTCACACTCAAACCATTCCGAATGACTGTGCTACTGACATTCGGGTCGGTGGTAAAGCCACGAATGGAATAGTTATCCCAGAAGCCACCACCATAATTGTTCTGTGCATAGACGCCATTCACCAATTGAATTGCTTTATCAATACGTTGAATGTCTTGCTGCTTTAACATTTCTTCAGATAAAAAATTGCGACTAAAGGGTACATCCATGATGCTGTGGCGGAATTTTGTGCTTGAAGACGTGAGTTTTTCATCTTCTTTATCTGTGGTTTTGACCGTGATGGTTGGAAGAGTGTCCTCTGTTTTATTGTCACCCCAAGATAAAACAGGTAATAAAACAAGCCCCAAAAGGTAAGATTTGCGCTGCATAGTAAACTGACTCAAATGTAGAGATAAAATTTTAATTGTTATAGTATAACATTTCATTTTATGTTTTTGTAGTTCATCAACCTACAAAAATTCATTTCATATTCGCGGTATTCTTTGGCTATTTCTCTAAAAATCAAAAATTCAAAACAGCTGTATATCTTTCTATTAGATGATCGGATTGACGAACACAGCACAGCTTGCTATGTTGCCCATTTTTATCGCAGCTAAAATTTATGTCCTTGAATGATGCTTTTGTTTATTGCCCGCCACAACAACCGCTAAGCATTTTATTTGAAGATGATGACCTGATTATTATCGATAAACCTGCGGGGTTATTGTCGGTGATGGGGCGAAAACCCGAACATCAGGACAGTGCATATTTACGTATTTTAGAACAGTACCCACAAGCAAAAGTGACCCATCGTTTAGACATGGCGACTTCGGGTATTTTAATGTTTGCGAAGCATCGAGATGCAGAAGTTGCGGTCAGTAAAATGTTTCAAGCACGGCAAGTGAAGAAGCATTATATTGCTTTGGTACAAGGTAAAATTGCAGAAAATGGCTGTGTCGATGTGCCGTTAATTACCGATTGGGAAAATCGCCCTCGTCAAATTGTGCATTTTGAGTTGGGTAAGTCAGCACAAACGCTGTATGAGCGTCTAGATTATGATTTAACAACGGATCAAAGCCGTGTGCGTTTAGAACCCATTACTGGCCGGTCACATCAGTTACGGGTGCATATGCAACATTTGGGGCATCCGATTATGGGCGACAAGCTGTATCATCCACAGCCGAAAAATTTTGCGCTAAGCCGTATGGCACTGCATGCTGCGGCATTATCATTCGAGCATCCGCTACAAAAAATAGCCATGAAAATTACCTCAATCATCCCATTTTAATCTTGGGTGGCAAGGTGGATTTAAGTTGAAAAAATGTCACTATAAAATCGTCATTAATTTACGTTAAGATGTTCTTTTCTTCAGTAACAACAAAAAAGGATACGATACATGAGCCGTGATTTCCAAAAATTCCCCAACGATGATAATGGCAATGTACTTTGGCAAATGGTTGAAGATGGTGGTGATTTAAGCCAACCGCACGAAATTGAATTTATTCTTGCATTTAAAACACTGACCGATGCGCAAACCTGTGCTTTGTATTTGCTCGATCAAGAACAGCGAATTTCGCTTGCACAAGATGAACAAACGGAACCAAATGAATGGCAAGTTTCTGTTTATATTTTGATTGAACCAGACTATGAAGATATTGTCGATTTAGAAACTTGGTTCACTAAAATTGCCACAGAATTTCAAGGCGAGTACGCAGGTTGGGAATGTAGCAGCTACTTTTTTGACGTTTATGATGACGAAGAAGAATAAACAGAACAAATAAAAAACGCCGAGTAAATCGGCGTTTTTTATGGGGTTTAATTGAAGTCAATCGCTTAGATTTGATGATTTACATCAATATTTTTGGTTTCACGAATGCACATGAATGCCAACATTGAAACGAGTGCTGCAGCAGATAAATAGAAACCGACAGCACCAATGCCATACGTTTGCGCAAGTTTGGTTGCAATTAACGGCGCAAAAGAAGCACCCAAAATTCCGGCCAAGTTAAAGGTTAAAGCTGAACCCGTGTAACGTACTGAGGTTGGGAAAATCTCAGATAAAACTGTTCCAATCGGACCATACGTTAAACCCATAATGCCTAAACCAAGCGATAAGAAACAAACAATTGCAACGGGGTTATTGGCAACTAAGAAGTAAGGAAACACAAATCCAAAAAGTGCAGTGATGGCACAAATCGTAATAGATGTGGTCTTACGTCCGAATTTTTCCGCTAAAATGGCTGAAACAGGGATAAAAATTGCAAAGCAGATGGTTGCAATCAATTGCATTTTTAAGAAGTCACTACGGGTATAACCCAATGCCGTTGTGCCCCAGTTCAATGCAAATACAGTCATTAAATAGAACAAAACAAAGGTACATACTGCACCAAGCGTACCTAAAACGAGCATTTTAGTATGCTTGGTCATGACTTCTTTAAATGGAATATTGGCTTCTTTTTGTTTGTCTAAAACCCGTTGGAATGCAGGAGTTTCATGTAATTTCAAACGAATATATAGCCCAACAATCACCAATAATGAACTGGCAATAAACGGTAAACGCCAGCCCCATTGTAAAAAAGCATCGTTCGACAACACCGCACCTAAAATTAAAAACGAGCTTGCGGCAAAGATAAAACCAATTGGCGCGCCCAATTGTGGGAACATGCCGTACCATGCACGCTGACCATCAGGTGCATTTTCAGTTGCCAATAAAATTGCACCACTCCATTCGCCGCCTAAACCTAAGCCTTGCCCTAAACGGCAAAGTGCTAATAATAACGGTGCAAGAATACCAATATGCGCATAGGTTGGAAGTAAACCAATACACACTGTTGAAATACCCATTAATAACAGTGCGGCAACTAAGGTGGCTTTACGTCCAATACGGTCGCCTAAATGCCCAAATAGTGCGGCACCAATTGGACGAGCAATAAAGGCGATTGAAAAAGTTGCAAGTGATTGTAGTACGGCTGCACCATTACTACTTGCTGGAAAAAATAAATGAGGAAAGACCAATACTGCCGCAGTGGCATAAATATAAAAGTCAAAAAACTCGATTGTTGTTCCAACCAAACTTGCCACTAAAACGCGGGCTTTAGAGTTTGGATTTGCGGAAACCTCTACTGCTTGAGAATGCGCCATGATCAACCATACACTTTTCAAAAATTAAAAACTTTATCTAGACCATTCTTGAATATGAATAAAAATAGAATAGCCTGCTTATACTGACTACGATAAATACCATTCATCGTAATTACTGTCACTTATTTAAAAGTATGCGCTTAGTATGCAGAGATTGAGATGAGGATTCATACTAAAAAATATCGTTTTTTTGAAAAACTCTCTTAGTAAAAGATTCATTTTGGGGTGAATGTGGGAAATTTTTACGAAAAAGTCACAATATAATGCAAATTCTATAGTGTATATTGATTTAAATATGAAAAATAATCATCAGAAAGCGATCTGTTTTGCAATAATTTCTTCAATGTTAGGTCTAACTTCTATTGCAGCACATGCAACGCAAGCATTTGATCCGAATGGACAATATTTATTGGGAGATTGGAATGGCGGACGTCAAAGCTTAGAACAAAAAGGGGTGAAGTTTGATGCCAATTTATATGTCGACAGCGATTATTTGGCTGATGGTGGATATAAGCCACGAGATGGCGTCACATTTGCCAGTCAATTGTGGTTTGGAACAACGCTCGATTTAGCCAAACTTTTAGGTTGGGATGGCATGTCTGTACGTGCCATTGTGACGGCACGCCAAGGGCAAAGTACCAGTGTTGAGAACATTTCATCGCCTGGCGCACCGCAAATGGCAAATACCCAAGCCACTTTTGGACGTGGTAATGTCGACTCTCGCTTAACTCAATTTTCGGTGGAAAAAGTGTTTGGCGATAGCGGCGTGAGTGTTCGTGTAGGGCGAATGGGCATGGGCTCGTATTTTGATACTATGGGCTGCGATTTCCAAAGCACCTCATTCTGTACCGCGCAAAATGGGAAATGGCAAGGCAATATTTGGTATAACGAGCCAGTCGCACAATGGGCAGCGCTTGCCAAATATAAGTTTAATCCAGAATGGTCAGCACAAATTGGTGTGTTTGAGTTTAACCCAACCAACATTGAAGAAAATAAAGGTTGGAATTTAAAGTCAGACCACGTTGAAGGAGTATCGGTTCCTGTTCAAGTAACGTATCAGCCAAAACAGGGCATTAATCAGCTGCCTGCAACCTATCAGTTAGGTGCGTTTTATAATAATGCTGATAAAACCCAAAATAAAGATACTTTAACTGGGCAACAACGAGATCATACCTATGCCGTTTGGTGGGTTGCTGACCAACAGTTAACCTCGGTTGATGGTGGAAAACGTGGTTTATATGGTTTTGCCAATGCGTCATTGCATGATAAAAACACCAATAAAGTCGATAACATGCAGCAATTGGGCATTCGCTATTTAGGCGTATCTGCGAATCATCCAAATGACATTTTAGGCTTTGGGGTCAATCGCATTCATGTCAGTGATCGTTATCGTGACGGTGTTTATAACAAACGCCAAGCGATTAACCAAGATGCAGAATACAATATGGAATTGAACTATTCGCATTATGTAACGCCGTGGTTAATGTTACGCCCTGTAGTGCAATATGTGATTCATCCCGGTGCAACCGATAATGTCAATAACGCCTTGGTTTTGGGTTTAACCACCAAAGTAATTTTCTAAAACGTTATTTGGGGTTCGTGAAGATTTAAAAAAGGGTTGTACAAACAACCCTTTTCTACTTATTGCGATGGCATAGATGGCTTGTACAAGCCATGTTGAATGAGGTGTAAACGCAGAATCCGGCGTAATTCTAAAACGGCTTCGGGTGTTTCTTGAATGGAGTGACCACCTGAAATAATTTTTTCAGATGCTGCACCTGCTAGATGAGCACTTTCGTAAGGCACAACTCCATCGGTCATGACTTGAGGGTCATTACTTTTGGTCATATTACCTATCACGGAATGGAACACAAAACCTGATCTCGGATTGACATCACGCGTGAGTTGCATAAATTTAGATTTATAACTTAAATCACTTGGGCCATTCTGAACAAAACCATTATCTAGCTGTTTCATTACATCTTTTATATTTATATCACCTTGTACTGTATCGGCAACAGCACCAATAAATGCAACAGGCAATTTAATAATCCGTCTTGCAAGTTTAGTAAACCATAAATCTGCAAAGGGTGTACCTTTATGTGGTGATGAAAGGAAAACAGCCCGATCAAAATTAGGAATAGGATGGAATTGCAAGCGTTCCGTCACAATTTCATCATTCTTATGTTTTTGTAATTTCGCAGATTTCACCAGTTTAAAGGTTGCTTGACGAATATCGGCATCGCTGACCAAAAGTCGTGAAATGATTCCACCCATGCTATGACCAATCAAGACTGCATCGGAATAGGCAGGGCTTTTAGGATCAACTTGATCAAAGGCCTGTTTTAACACTGCGTAAATTTGGAAACGGCTTTCAATAATTGGCATATTGGTTGAATAAAAAACTTGCCAAACCTGATAATGTTCACGTAATACATTATCGCCCATCATGTCATTGGTTAAGCGAATCCATGCTTCTGGGCTACTGGCTAATCCATGTACCAAGACAATAATTTTCTTATTCGGATTGTAAGGTTCAAGCATATATAAATGTGGCATAAGTAATTTTTGATCGCGATCAATTAAACTTAAATATGCAGCTTTGCCTAAATTATTTTGTGCAAGCCATAAGCCATAAGGTGCAGAAAAATTGGCAGCCAGTGGAAATTTTTTACCATCTATCGTAATCGTATCAAATTTATATGGATCATGAATTTTGACATACATTGGGGCATTGCCCAGTAAGTCTGCTATAGAGCTTTGATTACTCGGTTCAATTGTAATGGTGGTGGATAAATAACGCGGATGGTGAATGTTGGGATTACTCCCATCTTTAAATTTGTAGTGCAGTGGGTCAATAATATATTTATTTTCTTCTTGGCCTAATGGATCTGCCAAAATCGCAACAAATTCTGAACCAAAACCATCACGACGGTTAATTGAGCGTAAACCTGAAAAGTTCAAATTGTAGCTCGACATATAGTCTTCAATTTTTTGATTTTTGAGTTCTGGAAACTCGGTAAAGTCGATGTGGTAAATCGAGTTTGCAACAGGAATTTGGGTATTGTAGTGACTTGTTTTAGGTTTTACATTTCGATAAGCCGAGAGTAATTTAGCAACGCCTTGATTATAAAAATCGCGGACTTGTACTTGGCGGTTATTAAATAGTCGTTGTTCTGCTTCACGGTTAGACTTAAATAAATAGGCATAGCTATAACGAATGCTTTTGTCTAGCATTGCCGTTTCTTGCCGTAAACAAGGTGCATTTTCAAAACTATTGTTGCGTAAAACAATTTTAGTTTCTGCCTTGCAGGCTGAGCTTTTTTCTAATTCTTTGGCTTTGGCTAAATAGAGCTCGCTGCCTGTAGAAAAAAATTGCTCATTTGGAATTTGTGGAACTTTTTGGATTTCTTGTAAGCATGCAGCAGGATCATTCATACAGCTTTTAGCATCGCGTCCGGTCATTGATAATACATTGAGGCTTGCTTCGCTAAGTTTATCCCGTGTCAGAATGCTGTCACGCTCATTGGTAATGGTGACGTTAAAGGTTTGCTGTTTTACACTCACAACTTGACATCCAGTTAAGACCAGTGGAATGAATAGACCAATAAAATAGATGCGTTTGAAAATAGGTGGGAGTGCGAACATAGACAAGTAAAAAGCTCGGAATTGTAAAAAATGATACTAAAGTCTTATTTTTTTTCAATGGATAAAAAGCAATAAACCACCATAAATGGTGGTTTATTGTAAAAGGTGTTTTAAATTAATATTTGCCTTGTTTCATTGCATTTAAGTTTTCCCAAACATTGGTACGACCTTGGGTTTGAATTTCCTTCACTAAGCGACTGGTGACTTCTGCTTCTTGTGGGAACTTAACTTTATAATTATTCAGTGTAGTCAAGGCATTACGCTTTTGTTCAAGGAATAAGTAGTTGTTCGCGGCAGACAAATAGGCTTCTTGAACGCCTGCTTTCATAGCTTTATCTAAATAAGGAATAGCTTCACGTTGCCCACCACCTTCAGACAAGCTAAAACCAAACCAGAAATTTGTAGTTGGATCATTTGGATTTATTTTTAATAGACGCTGTGCATATTGAAGTGATTTTGTCGTGTATTGTTGCCCTAAGTCTAGGTTACGTGCCATCACCGTTGCTTTAAAAGCGCGAATTAAAACATCATAAGACGCATCATTTGCAGCAGCAAGTGTGTCAAGTTGCTGAGTCACTTCACGTAGTTTACTTTCATAGCCACGACGTTCGTTGCGGTTGCTAAATTGGGGTGGATAATGACGTGCTTTACCTTCGACCAATTGTAAAAAGTCATCGATATTGGTGATATCAATTTGGTTTGCACTGGCAAGTGGTGCATATTTCATTGCTGAAACTTTACTGTTTATAGTTGGAATAATTAGTTTATTCACTTCAAATGTGATGGATTTTCCCGGATATGCATCACTGGTTGCAATCATTCTTGTGACGGGCTGTGCCGCAGCTTGTTTAAGTTCAACTTCAAATACAGGTGGTGCATCGTAGTTAAAAGGGTTTAAGGCATAGAAAGCAGGAGTTGGAGCTGGCTCTGTAAAAACAATGGGTTCATTCGAAACATTATTATTGTTCTTCTTTTCTGGTATTGCACTACATGCGGCAAGTGCTGCCGCGGTCATCACAACTGTTACAAGTGGTTTTAAACGCATAAGTCCTTTCCCAAATTTATTGTTTATGGTGAGTTAAGCTTAGATCAGTCTAAGAAAAAGCAAAAAAGCATGCAATGTAAAGCGTGTAACAGCATGCTGCTTGTTTATAGTTTAGACGCTTGTGCTTGTGATTCGCATTCTCGGCGTACATCTTCCAAGATTTTAAGCTCTTCTGGGCTATAAGGTTGCTGTTGATTTGCATTTTGTTTGTTAAAACTTGGATCAAGTAACGACAACCGTTGGCACAGGGTATTCATACGTGTTTCATTACTTTGCATACGGTCAAGTAAAACGCGAATACCTTCTAACAATGGATCAGTTTGGTTTTTAGATGCAGCATACGGTTCAAAGCCAATACTTTGTGCATAGTCACGACGACGGACTTCTTGGTCAGTGCTATTGGTGTCTTTTTGAATATAACGTGCAGGATTACCTACAGCAGTGACACCTGCAGGCACTTCTTTGGTTACAACAGCATTAGAACCGACTTTAGCGCCTTTGCCAACCGTAAATGGCCCCAAAATTTTAGCACCTGCACCAATAATCACACCATCTTCTAAAGTGGGGTGGCGTTTACCTTTATTCCACGTTGTTCCACCTAAGGTTACGCCGTGGTAGAGCGTGACATCATTGCCAATTTCGGCCGTTTCGCCAATTACCACACCCATACCGTGGTCAATGAAAAATCGCTTGCCAATTTTAGCCCCCGGATGAATTTCAATGCCTGTTGTGAAACGACTAAATGAAGATAAAAGACGGGCACTGGTTTTAAATTCTTTTTTCCATAATTCATGTGCAACGCGGTGCATCATTAAGGCATGAATGCCCGGATAGGTGGTTAAGACTTCTAAGGTGTTTCGCGCAGCAGGATCACGTGCAAACACCGCAGCTACATCTTCTTTGAGTTGTTTAAACATGATCTGAACTTCCTTCCTTTGGCGATTTTTGCCATGTTCCCTGACTTAACGCGATCACACGGCTAAAAATGCCACGCAGTAAATGATATTCCATTTTATCAAGTTGAATTCTGCCAAATAAACGGCGTAAGCGTAATGGCAATAATCTTGGATTATTTAGATCTAAAAATTCAATTTCTTCAAGCATTTTTTCAATATGTGGATAAAACTTTTCCATGTCGGCTTGGGTGACCAAGGGTTCATCCCATTGCATGTGAGTATCTTCACCGACTGGCATCAGTTGCTCTGTATCATTTTCTTGCTGTTCGTATTGCAACGTCGACATGCGCAGTTCATAGCAAATAATTTGAATGGCTTGAGCCACATTTAACACACCATATTCGCTATTGACAGGAATAGTGACATGGTAATTGGCTAAAGCTAATTCTTCATTGGTTAAGCCGCGGTCTTCACGGCCAAACATAATTGCAATTTGTTGTTGTTCTTCAACAATAGCCTGTGCAATCTTTTCACTGGCAGGGCGAATGTCAAGCAATGGCCACGGAATAGTACGGCTGCGCGCGCTAGTACCAAACACCAAATGACACGGTGCAAGCGCTTCTTGCAAGGTGTCTACAATTTCAATTTGCTCAATTAAATCGGTTGCACCTGCGGCTAAAGCGTCAATGTCTGGGTGCGGATAGGTTTTCGGCGCAACCAAAACCAATTTGCTTAAGCCCATGGTTTTCATGGCACGTAACGCGCTGCCGATATTGGCAGGTAACGTGGTATTGACCATCACAATACGAATATTACGTAGGTGATTGCTTACAGTAGTGTTATCAAAAGTATTCATTATACGACCTAAAATTTAAGAATATTGGCTGGCTTCGGCTTGATACAAATCCATTGCTTCATCCATACTTTGGCTGTTAGGCGGGATTGTAACCGTGCTTGCGGCTTGTGCTGTCTGATAGTCGACCACTTGGGCGGCTTTAGATTTAACCTGATATTCAATTTGAATATGGTCTTTACCAAAATAATCACGCAGTTGAATGAGTGCTTCATCGAGTGGGGTAATTTGCCAATTCTCGGCCAAATGCAATTCGGCTTGGGCGTAGTCAAAGGCTAAACCAAAGATAATTGGCACTTTACGGGTTTGCTCAAGCTGAGTAAATGGCATTAAGATTTTTTGAATATCTTTAGCTAATTCTTTGGTTAAATGATTGGCGGTGAGTGAGATTTGAATGTTTTGCGCACGTTTTTGGCGAATTTCATTTAAATCAAAGGCTTTACTTAAACGTCCCATCGGGCGATCAAAGCCTTCACGCTCATACACTTCACCTTCAATCACCACAACACGCTCGACCTGTACAATCTCTTTAAAGCGTTGGAAGCGTTCGTGATTACAACTCACTTCGATGCGCGATGTCCCATCATCAAGGGTAATGACCATACGATTTGGGAAGTTGGCAACATCCATGACCAAGCCTGCAAACACTGTAGTTTGACCACGGCGGGTCGTGCTAATTTCATTGAGTTTATTGGGTATAAAGTGTTTGAGTTCGGCGCGATATACGTCAATTGGATGACCCGTTAAATATAAACCAAGCGTGTCTTTTTCGCCTTTTAAGCGTACTTCATCCGACCATGGTTTAACAGGTTTGGCAGGTTTTCGCTGCACTTCCTCAACTTCACCAAATAAATCCATGATCCCCGATTCACGGTTTTGGCGTGCTTGTTCGGCAGCTTGTACTGCTTCGGGTAATTGTGTCATTAAACTTGAACGTTCAATGCCTAGGCAGTCAAGCGCACCTGCACGAATTAATGCTTCAAGGGTGCGTTTATTCATTTTCTTTAAGTCAATACGATGACAAAAATCGAATAAATCTTGATATGGACCTTGCTGAACGCGTGAATCAATCACCGATTGCATCGCTTGTTCACCCACGCCTTTAATTGCACCTAGTCCATATACAATGGTACGTTCGTCACTGGCATGGAAATGATAGGTCGACATATTCACAGAAGGTGGCAATACCGTAAGTTTGTTATTACGGCAATCGTCAATTAAAAACACCACACTGTCGGTATTCTGCATTTCTGATGACATCACCGCCGCCATAAATTCGGCAGGGTAATGTGCTTTTAACCATGCGGTATGATAGGCAACAAGCGCATAAGCTGCGGCATGCGATTTGTTAAAACCGTAGCCGGCGAACTTTTCCATATAGTCGAAAATATGGTTGGCAGTGGCTTCATCAATGTCTTTTTTTGCAGCACCTTCAATAAAGATTTGGCGTTGTTTGACCATTTCTTCGGGTTTTTTCTTACCCATCGCACGGCGCAGTAAGTCTGCACCACCCAAGGTGTAACCTGCACAGTACTGTGCTGCTTGCATAACCTGTTCTTGATATACCATGATGCCGTAGGTCGGTTCTAAAACGCCTTCAAGCAAAGGATGTAAGTATTCAAACTCGCCGCCGTGCATACGATGAATAAAATCAGGAATTAGATCCATTGGGCCAGGACGATACAGCGACACGAAGGCAATAATTTCTTCAAATTTACTTGGTCGTGCTTCCTTCAGCATTTTTTTCATGCCGACGGATTCAAACTGGAATACCGCTGTAGTATTGGCTTCGGCAAAGACCAAATACGCATCTTTGTCATCAAGCGGAACGTGGGTAATATCTAAAGGCGTGGCTGATTGAATGCGTTTGTTAATGTTTTGAATCGCATCTTCAATTACGGTTAAGTTACGTAACCCCAAAAAGTCGAACTTTACTAAACCTGCGGCCTCGACATCGTCTTTGTCATATTGCGCCACGCGGTTGGTGCCATCGGCATCGCAGAGTACCGCAGAGAAGTCGGTGATTTTACCCGGTGCAATCACGACACCGCCCGCATGTTTACCTGTATTTCGGGTAATACCTTCAAGTTTGAGCGCCATTTCCCAAATTTCACTGGCATCGTCATAGTCGGGATTGGATGGATTGGTCACCACATCTTTAAGCTGAGGTTCCATTTCAATAGCGGTGGCAAGGTCAACCCCTAAAGGTTTGGTTGGAATAAGTTTTGAAATACGGTCGGCTAAACCATAGGATTTACCCAAAACGCGGGCTACATCTCGAATAGCACCTTTAGCAGCCATTGTACCGAAGGTGGCAATTTGTGATACTGCTTCACGACCATAATGACTTGAGACATAATCAATCACACGGTCACGCCCTGCAATACAAAAGTCGACATCAAAGTCGGGCATGGATACACGTTCGGGGTTTAAGAAACGTTCAAATAGTAAGTCGTAGCGCAATGGGTCAAGGTCAGTAATTTTTAAACTGTATGCGACCAACGAGCCTGCACCAGAGCCACGTCCCGGGCCAACAGGTACGCCGTTACTTTTTGCCCATTGAATAAAGTCCATGACGATTAAGAAGTAACCGGGGAAACCCATTTTAAGGATAATACCAACTTCATATTCAATTCGTTCATCGTAAGGTTTACGAATCTCGCTCCAATCTTCATCACGATTTTCGGGGGGATAAAGATGATTTAAACGCTCTTCTAAGCCTTCTTTAGACAAATGGGCAAAGTATGAGTCAATAGTGAAGCCTTCAGGAATTGGGTAGTCAGGCAGGAAATACTTTCCAAGTTGCAAGCTGACATTACAACGTTTGGCAATTTGTACGCTGTTTTCAAGCGCACTTGGCAGATCAGCAAATAAATCGCCCATTTGGTTTGCACTTTTAAAATACTGCTCAGGCGTGTAATTTTTTGGACGCTTATCATCACCTAATACATAACCATCGGCAATACATGTACGTGCTTCGTGGGCATCAAAGTCATCTTCAGTGATAAAATGTACGTCATTATGTGCGACAACACCCACTTGGTACTTGGCAGCCAACTTCACAGCTTCGGCAATAAAAGCTTCTTCATTTGGGCGATTGGTGCGGGTCAGGGCAAAATAAACCCGATTACCAAATTTTTCTAACCATGCTTCAAATAATGGTTCGGCTTTTTGTGGATTCGATGAAATGAGCATTTGCCCAACATCGCTGTGTAGTCCGAGCAAGAGAATAAGGTCTTGTTGTTGTTCTAAAATCCATTCTTTTTGAATGCAGGGAATATCAAGTTGTTGGCCTTCAATAAAACCACGCGAGATAATTTCCGTGAGGTTACGCCACCCATTATTCGTCATGGAAAGTAAGGTTACGCGGTGCTCGGCATGATTTAAACGAACATTACTGCCTAAAATAGGTTTAATACCTTGACGCAAACAGCTTTCATAAAACTTGACTGCTGCATGAATGTTGGAAAGGTCGGTCAATGCCAAAGCAGGCATGTGGTCTTTTACAGCAGCTTTAATCAGATCAGGTATGCGAACAATCGACTCTGTAATCGAAAATTCGGTATGAATACCAAGATGTACAAACTGCATAAAGCTTTCCTCACTAGACCAAAGGGTATTTTAACATGCAATTCATAGCTTGGATGTGCTTAAAATGTCTTTGCGGAAAAACTAGACAATACAAAACAAAATCCCGACCTGAATGGGGTCGGGATTTAATCGTTCTAAGCATAAAGTGATTTAGTATTCATAGAACATACGTTGAATTTCTTTAGCATCTTTTGTTTTAGTGAGTGCAAGTGCGGTGAGTAGACGTGCTTTTTGTGGATTTAAATCATGTGCAACGACCCAACCATATTTATCATCAGGTTGCTCTGCATTACGCAAGACCAAACCTTGAGGTACGCGAGATGCGCGGACAATTTGCACACCTTCCGCTTGTAATTTAGTTAAGGTTGGTACGATATAGTTCGCCACCGAACCATTGCCTGTGCCTGCGTGAATAATTGCTTTTGCGCCTGCTTGTTGTAAGGCCAAATAGGACTGCGGTAACATATTATCTGAACCATAAACAATCCCAACTAAAGGTAGCGTGTCACCTTTAATTGATTCGATATTAAATTCTGAATTGTTATTAAAACGTTTTACTGAACTTCTAAACCAATAAGGCTTTGCTTCAACCACTGAGCCAAGTTCTCCCCATTGGCTTGCAAACGCATTGGTATGTACATTAATGGTTTTAGTAACATCGCGTGCGGCAAAAATACTATCGTTCATCAGTACCATCACACCTTTGCCTTTAGCACTTTCCGCAGCTGCAAGTGCGACTGCGCTATATAGGTTGAGTGGGCCATCTGCTGAAAGTGCAGTGCCTGGGCGCATTGAGCCCACAACAACAATCGGTTTATCGGTATGAACAACAAGGTTTAAGAAAAATGCAGTTTCTTCTAACGTATCTGTACCGTGAGTGATGACAATGCCATTTACATCAGGTTTTTTTGCTAAATCATTGACTTGGCGTGCAAGATTTAATAATTCTTTATCGGTGATACTTTCGGATGCAATTTGTAGTGCCTGAACACCACGAACATTGGCTAATTCTTGTACCTGAGGAACGGCATTAATCAGCGCATCTACAGGTACTTTTGCGGCCGTATAAGTTGCACTATTGGTTGAGTTTGCTCCTGCCCCAGCAATTGTGCCGCCCGTAGCAACCACGACAACATTATTTTTCGCAAAAGCAGAAAGAGGGAGCGTTAAACTCAAGGCAATAGTTAGAGCTGTTAGTGCGCGTTTCATTCGATTAATCCTTATTAAAGTTTTTTTAATTCAGCAATTTATATGCCAATTCATTTGGCGATTAAAGCTTATGCTATAAATATATATTTTGCGATAGCATAAAAAACCAATTTCGTAATATTGCTATGCTTGATTGCCATTTTTACTGTAATTAAAAGCAGTAGATATCTTTTATGTGCATGAAAAGGTAGGTTTTAGTGCAAAATTTGGATTTAAAAAAGACATTAATTTTGTAGGGTGGTCGATTTGATGAGCAATTTATTTTCTTTTACAAGAAAACCACAGGGTATTCTTTAAAATTTGGTTTTTTTATTTTAGCGCTATTAATCTGATATTTTCTGTAAAAAATAAAGTGAGCTTTCATTGCAGATAAAACAAAAAATTGTATGTTTTATAACAAGTTTCATATTTCTTAGGGTTTTATCCTGATAAAATAATGGACGATTTTTCAGGATGAAAATTTTACAGTCGCACAGACGTTAGTACTTACTGTTCGTGTTGTTGGTTTTATGCTCCTGTGGATCTATTTATTTGCTCTTTCACCTTCTTATTTCTAAATTGAGTTTCTTTATGTTGAAGAAAAAAAGTACAGTGCTTTGGTTATGCTTGGTGTTATTGCTGGTGGGATTGGCCATTTTCTTTTGGTTGAAGCATAAAAACACTGCGCAGCATGAACGAACTCAAATGCAAAATATAACTGCTGTGCAAGTTGCGGTTGCCGAGCAAAAAAATGTACCACTAAAGTTGTCTGCATTAGGCACTGTAATAGCAAGTCAGACCGTGTCGGTGACCAGTTTAATTTCAGGACATTTACAACATATTTACTTTAAGGAAGGGCAATATGTTCAAAAAGGACAATTGCTGGCCGAAGTCGATACCCGTAGTTATGCCGCGACTTTGCAGCAATATCAAGGGCAGTTGGCGGAAAACCAAGCGCAGTTAAATAACGCAAAACTCATCCTTGCACGTTATCAGCGCTTATACGCACAAGACTCGATTGCCAAGCAAGATTTAGACACCCAAACGGCAACCACCGCGCAGTATCAAGGAGCGATTCAGTCGGCGATGGGGCAAATTGCGGCGGCAAAACTCAATATTCAATATGGAAAAATTACTGCACCGATTTCAGGGTATATTGGTATAAAAAATGTTGATGTTGGCAATTTGGTCAGCAGTGATGCAAGCTCTGCCATTGCCACCATTACCCAAACTAAACCAATTGCGGTGGTGTTTAGCGTGCCGCAAAGTCGTTTAGATGAAGTGGTGCAACCTATACGGAATGGTCAAAAACTAGTGGTTCAAGCCTTTGATCAACAAGGCAAAACGGAACTTGCTGAAGGTGAAGTGAGTGTGATTAGTAATGAAATTGACAGCGCCACAGGTTCAATAAAGCTCAAAGCCATTTTTAATAATGCCGACAATACACTTTTTCCAAATCAATTTGTGAACGTGAAATTACAAACGGGTAATTTAAACAATGCCATTGTGGTACCAAATGCTGCGGTACAAGCCAGTAATAACGGACAATATGTATTTGTTATAGATAACAACGCAACCGCACATAAAGTGATGGTGACGACGGGCACTCAAACTGAAGATGGTCAAACCGTCATTACATCGGGGGTAAAAGTGGGGCAAAAAGTTGTCACAACAGGCGTGGATGCCTTAGGCAATGGTGCTAAAGTGAATGTTGTGCAGGCTAAGCAAGTCGACTTAACGGTTTTAGATGATGCGACCACTAAAAAATCAGGACATCACCGTAAATAAGCCATGAATCCATCTCGTATTTTTATTCAAAGACCAATTGCCACCATGCTAATGATGATTGCCATCATTTTAAGTGGACTCTTGGCTTATCGAAGCTTATCTATTTCTGCATTGCCTGAGGTAGATTATCCCATTATTCAAGTCACTACACAGTTTCCGGGTGCAGGGGCGGAGGTGATGACCAGTGGCGTGACTGCGCCACTTGAGCGTCAATTGGGGCAAATGGCAGGTTTGAACCAAATGTATTCGACCAGTTCGGGTGGTGCATCGGTGATTACCTTAAAATTTAACTTAGATACATCGTTAGATGTGGCCGAACAAGAAGTTCAAGCCGCGATTAATGCCGCCGACTCATTATTACCTTCTGAATTACCGAATAAACCCACCTATAAAAAAGTTAATCCTGCTGATACTCCAATTTTAACCCTTGCAGCCACTTCAGACACCTTGCCACTGACTAAGGTGCAAGACTTGATGAATACGCGTGTGGCACTGAAATTATCGCAAATTTCAGGAGTCGGTTTGGTCAGCCTTGCAGGTGGGCAGCAAACAGCGGTGCGTATTCAGGTTAATCCAACCTTGCTTGCAAACTATGGTTTAACGCTAAGTGATGTCAATACCATTATTAATAATGCCAATGTGAATGGCTCTAAAGGTGGATTTGATGGTGTCGCGCGTTCAGTCACCATTGACGCCAATGATCAACTGCAAACCCCTGAAGAATATAAAAACCTGATTTTAAAATATGAAAATGGGCAAGCGCTGTATTTACGAGATGTCGCAACGGTTGAACAAGCCGCGCAAGACCAATATCAAGAAGCGTGGGCAAATGGTAAACCTGCCATTATTGTCAATATTCAGCGCCAACCCGGTACCAATGTGGTATCTATTGTTGACACCATTCGGGAAAAATTGCCTGAGCTTCAAGCGAGCCTACCTGCATCAGTTAAAATTTCAACCTTGTCCGACCGTACCGATACCATTCGTGCGTCTATTTCAGATGTGCAGTTTGAATTGATGCTCGCGATGGCATTAGTGGTAATGGTGTCGTTCTTATTTTTACGTACCTTTGCCACCACGCTTATTCCAAGCTTGGCCGTGCCTTTATCGATTATTGGTACGTTTGGGGTGATGTATTTATCAGGGTTTTCAATTAATAACTTAACATTAATGGCGCTGACCATTGCCACAGGTTTTGTGATTGATGATGCGATTGTGGTGGTCGAGAACATTCAACGGCATATTGAAAATGGTGAAGAACCGCTGCAAGCTGCGCTCAAAGGCTCACGAGAAATTGGTTTTACCATTATTTCTTTAACCATTTCTTTAATTGCGGTGCTGATTCCATTGCTGTTTATGGGAGATGTGATTGGGCGCTTATTTCGTGAGTTTTCCATTACGCTTGCAGTGTCTATTTTGGTGTCGATGTTTGTATCTTTAACACTCACACCCATGTTAAGTGCCTATTTACTTAAACATGTTCCCGAAGAACAACATAACCCTGTGGTGCGTGGGTTCGGTCGTGGTTTTGATCAACTGCTTAAGTTCTATGAAAAATGTTTGCAATGGGTATTGGCACATCAAGGCTTTACTTTAATTGTGGCGGTGTTATCACTGGTGGTAACAGCCGCGTTATATGTTTGGATTCCAAAAGGATTTTTCCCAGCCCAAGACACAGGTAAAATTCAAGGCATCACGATTGCTTCGCAAGATGTTTCATTTAATGAAATGGCCAAGCGCCAACAGGCCTTAGCCGCAGCATTACAACAAGACCCTGCGGTGGATTCGATTGCCTCGATTGTTGGGGTAGATGCGACCAATAACAGCGCCTTAAATATGGGGCGTTTGCAAATTAGTTTAAAAGATTTTTCCGAGCGAGATAAAGCCGATGATGTGATTGCACGACTCAAACAACGTGCTGCAAATATTGCAGGTATTCAGCTGTATGCAATTAAAAGCCAAGATTTAAATGTGGATGATCAGGTCACGCCAAGTCAGTATCAATTGACTTTAGATACATCGACTCAGGCAGATTTACAGCAATGGGTTCCAAGCTTTGTCGATGCGTTAAAACAACGTCCTGAATTCAAAGCTGTGAACACTAATTTACAAGATCAGGCTAAAGTTGCGTATGTGGAAATTAATCGTGATGCCGCAAGTCGTTATGGTTTAAGCGCAAGTGATATAGATGCTGCTTTGTATAATGCTTTTGGGCAACATTTAATTTCGACCATTTATACTCAAGCCAACCAGTATCGTGTGGTGTTAGAAGTTGCACCGCAGTATAAGCAAGATTTATCGGCTTTTTCAAACATCTATTTAAAGGCAACCACGACAAATTCAACGACGAATACTTCAACCGCTTCAACGATGGTGCCTTTAAGCAACTTAATTACGGTGTCAGAAAAAAATGGTTTTATGACCTATGCGCGCCGTGACCAAACTCCTGCTGCAACGGTCTCGTTTAACTTGACCGATGGTTATTCGGTTGAGCAAGCGCGTCAAGCCATCGCTGAGGTCAAGCAAAGCATACATTTGCCTGATACGGTGAATTTACAATATCAAGGTTCACTTGAAGCCTTTAGTTCTGCCAGTAGCAACACATTGTGGCTAATTTTGGCGGCGGTGATCACCATGTATATTGTGCTTGGGATTTTATATGAAAGTTGGATTCATCCGATTACGGTACTTTCAACTTTACCATCTGCGGCGATTGGTGCGCTATTGGCGTTAAAATTAACAGGTACAGAGTTTAGTTTAATTGCCTTAATTGGAGTCATTCTTTTAATCGGGATTGTGAAAAAAAATGCCATTATGCTGATTGACTTTGCCCTAGAAGAAAAAAAGCAGGGCAAAACACCGCTTGATGCAATTTATCAAGCCTGTATGTTGCGTTTTAGACCCATTCTAATGACCACCTGTGCGGCATTACTGGGTGCTGTACCACTCATGTTGGCTTCGGGTTCAGGGGCAGAATTACGTCAGCCTTTAGGTTTAGTGATTGTTGGTGGCTTAATCTGTAGCCAACTTTTAACTTTATTTACCACGCCCGTTATTTATTTGGCTTTTGAGCGCTTAACGCAAGCTAAGAAAAAGGATGCGGCATGAATTTCTCTAAGATTTTCATTACCCGTCCCATCGGTACGCTCTTGGTGAGTTTGGCACTCACTTTGTTGGGCGCTTTGGCATTTCGATTTTTAGCGGTTGCACCCTTACCGAAAATTGACACGCCAACCATTGTGGTTTCGGCAAGTTTGGCAGGTGCAAGCCCTGAAACTATGGCGGCAACGGTAGCAACGCCACTTGAACGTGCGATGGGGCAAATTGGTGGTATAACAGAGCTGACATCGACCAGTGGGCAAGGTTCAACCCGTGTGGTGGTGCAATTCGATTTAAATCGAGATATTGATGGTGCTGCGCGTGATGTACAAGCGGCCATTAATGCCGCAAGAAGCTTATTGCCGAGCAGTATGAAGCAATTGCCGAACTACCGCAAAGCCAATCCATCGGATGCGCCCATTTTAATGTTGGCATTGACATCTGATACCTTGAATCGTGGGCAATTGTACGATTTAGCTTCGAGTAAGTTGCAGCAAAAAATTGCACAGGTGAAAGGCGTAGGGCAAGTTTCAATTCGTGGCGGTGCTTTGCCTGCGGTGCGAATTAATCTTGAACCACAACAACTCAATAGCTATGGCATTGCTTTGGACACCGTACGTCAAGCCGTTAATAATGCCACCAGCAATGCGCCACGTGGATTATTAAGCGGTGAAAAACATACGTGGTGGATTAATGCCAATGGACAACTCAGCAAAGCCAAAGACTACGAAAACTTAGTCATTGCTTATCGGAACGGTGCAGCGGTACGTCTACACGATGTTGCAACGGTCACTGACTCAGTTCAAGATGCCTACTCGGCAGGCTATTTTAATAATCAGCCTTCGGTTTCAATTGCCGTAACCCGCCAAGCGGGCGCGAATATGCTTGAAACCATTGATTCGATTAAAGCTTTATTGCCCGTTCTGAACCAAATGTTGCCCAATGGCACCAAAATTACCACGGCAATTGATCGCTCTTTAACAATTCGCAGTGCCTTACATGAAACTGAACGCACCTTAATGATTGCCATTTTATTGGTGATTTCGGTGGTGTTTGTGTTTTTAGGCAAAGGTCGAGCGGTACTAATTCCCGCCATTGCATTGCCCATTTCCATTGTAAGTACCTTTGCTGCCATGTATGTGCTAGGTTATACCTTAGATGCACTGTCGATGATGGCATTAATTATTGCCACAGGCTTTGTGGTGGATGATGCGATTGTGGTGTTAGAAAATATCACTCGGCATATCGAAGCTGGTTTAACCCCGATGCAAGCGGCGATAAAGGGCAGTCGTGAAGTGGGGTTTACTGTGCTTTCTATGACAGCTTCACTGATTGCGGTGTTTATTCCACTTTTGCTTATGGATGGTGTGCTTGGGCGTTTGTTTCGAGAATTTGCAGTCACGTTGTCGGTTGCATTAATTATTTCCTTGTTTATTTCATTGACCTTAACGCCCATGCTGTGCGCGCATTTATTAAAACATGCGCCACAGCAACAAGAAAACAAGGTCATGGCGGCCATCTCTCGTGGCTTAAATTCATTGCAACGGATTTATGTAAGCAGTTTAAACCGTGTGATGCAGCATAAACGCATCACCATGTTGGTGTTGCTCATCACTGTTATTGCCAATGTTTTTTTATACAATGTGGTGCAAAAAGGCTTATTTCCCGAACAAGATAACGGCATGTTATTCGGTATGTTACGTACCGATCAAACCACCAGTTTTCAGGCGATCGAGCCTCGCTTAAAGTCGATTAGTCAAATGTTGCAACAAGACAAAGACATTGAATATGTGTTGGCATCGACAGGTGGGGGTGGTTTTGGATCGCGTAATTCTGGTCAATTTTTTGTGCGTTTAAAAGACCAAAATCAACGCAGTGAAAGTGCAATGCAAATTGCTAATCGTCTGAGCCAAAAAACCAAAGATATGGCGGGTACATCGTTATTTTTAATGCCTGCACAAGATTTGCGTGTAGGTGGTCGTAGTGCCAATGCCACGTATCAATACAGTGTACAGTCGGATAATTTACAGACGCTACGAGAGTGGAGTCCGAAAGTGTATGCCACTTTAAAAAAACTGCCAGAATTAACCAGTGTGGATAGTGATGCAGAGTCGGGCGGGTTGAATGTTAAAGTGGTGATTGACCGCGATGCTGCCAAGCGTTATGGGTTGAATGTAAAAGAAATTGATACTTTCTTGAATAATGCCTTTAGCCAACGCCAAATCGCAACGCAATACCAAATGCTTAATCAGTATTATGCTATTTTAGGTTTAGACAGCCGTTATACCCAAGACCCTGCGGTATTGAATCAGCTTTATGTACTCACCAGTAGCAATCAAAAAATTGCGATTTCAGACTTTGCGCATTTAGAGTCGACCACTGCGCCGTTGTCGGTTGCACATCAGGGGCAAATGGCAACCACCACCATTGCGTTTAACTTAGCCGATGGCGTGTCTTTGCAACAAGCGCAATTGGCAATTGATAAAGCAATGGCAAGTATTGGTGTACCCGACGGTATTCATGGTAGTTTGCAAGGTACAGCGCAGGTGTTTCAAAGTTTGGTTAAACAAATGCCATGGCTGATTTTTGCGGCCCTTGCAACAATTTATATTTTACTTGGAATATTGTACGAAAGTTGGATTCATCCAATCACCATTTTATCGACCTTGCCCTCGGCAGGGGTTGGGGCATTGGTTTTAATGATGATGACCAATACTCAGCTGACCATTATTGCTTTAATTGGTATTTTATTGCTGATTGGCATTGTTAAAAAGAATGCCATTTTAATGATTGATTTTGCCTTAAGTGCAGAGAAACAGCAGCGTATTGACCCCGAACAAGCCATTGTTCAGGCCTGTGACCAACGTTTTCGACCAATTTTAATGACGACATTGGCGGCATTTTTTGGTGCATTGCCTTTAATTTTACAAACAGGGGCTAGTGCGGCATTGCATCGTCCACTTGGTATTGCAATTTGTGGTGGATTGGTTTTTAGCCAATTGCTCACTTTATATACCACGCCAGTAGTCTACGTATATTTAGACCGATTCGGCCATTGGGTAAAATCGTTTTGGAAAAAACCACATCTACTTAAATCTGTGAATGATGAGCAAGATTATGTTAAAAAATAAATTATCACTGGCTTTATGTGGTTTAGTGTCGTTATTTTCGGGATGCACAGTGGGGCCAAGCTATCAACAACCACAAATGTCTACACCTGTGCAATATAAAGAAGCTCAAGGCTGGAAAGTGGCGAATCCGCAAGATCAAAACTTACGTGGTGCATGGTGGCAGATGTATCAAGACAGCACATTAAATGTGTTGGTTGAGCAAGTGGTGCTGTCGAATCAAAATGTAGCACAGTATGCGGCTAAATATGCTCAAGCGGCGGCTTTGGTCGGTCAAGCCAAAGCAGGGCAAATGCCATCTGTTTCGGTCAGTACAAATGCAAGTCGTGCTCAATCGGAAAATTCAAGTCCAAACAATAGTTTGAGTGCCAAAGCGAACTTAAGTTGGGAGCTAGATTTATGGGGCAAGCTCAAACGCACCACTGCTGAAAATAAAGCTTCGGCACAAGCCAGTGCCGCAGATTTAGCCAATGCAACTTTAAGTGCTCAAACGACTTTGGTGCAAGACTATTTTGCCTTGCGGGTTTTAGATAAACGGATTGCACTGTACGATCAAACCATTGCAACTTATCAACGTTATCACAAAGTATTGTCTGCCAAATATAAAGAAGGCATCATTGCAAAGTCTGACTTAACCCAAGCTGAACAATCTTTATATAGCACGCAGTCGGCGCGTGAAGATTTGATTTGGCAACGCGCACAATATGAACATGCGATTGCCATGTTAATTGGGAAAATGCCCGCTGAATTTAATTTACCAACCCATCAAGGTACTTTAGCAACCATTCCCGATATTCCTTTAACTCTGCCAAGTCGCTTATTAGAGCGCCGTGCTGATATTGCCGCTGCCGAGCGTAATTTGGCTGCGGCCAATGAAACGATTGGGATAGCAATTGCAGGTTATTTCCCCGATATCAGCTTGTCAGGTTCCGGAGGCTATTCAGGCAATCGTTTCGCGAATTTAATTAGCGCGCAAAATTTAGTATGGTCGTTAGGTGCATCGGCAACGCAAAGTATTTTCGATTTTGGCGCCAATAAAGCCAAAGTGAAACAAGCGCAAGCTGCTTACGATGCTGCGGTTGCGCGCTATAAACAAACTATTTTAGAAGCTATGCAAGGCATTGAAGATGATTTGGCAAAGACCAACAGTTTAGCTAAAGAACTTGTGCATACTCAACAGGCTTTGGCGGCTGCATCTGAAACCGCGCGAATTAAACGTAATCAATACAATGAAGGCATGATTGATTACACTGATGTTGCCAGTAGCGAAGCAACTCGATTGTCGAATGAACAAAGTGTATTACAGCTAGAGTCGATACAATTGCAGAATAGTGTGGCATTGATTAGTGCCTTAGGCGGTGGTTGGGATGTGAGTTTATTGCCATAATCATTTGAGTTCTTTAAATAGGGGTTTTATATTGAGTTGCATAAAATCTCTTTTTGGCTAAAGTGAGTGTGATCTAATCAAACTCAAAGGTGTATAAATGATAATCAAACACAATGAAAATTTTTTTATACAGTGGGACATTATTTATCGCTTAGAAAATAATTTGAATTTAGGTGTTTTTAATTTTTGGATCAATGATACATGTTATCCAGCACAGGGCATAAATATTACTTTAAATTCACTTTTTCATATCTTGGTCTGTAATATTAAAACAATTAATGGACTTGATCGTGATTTAGGTGGCGCTTTAATAGGTGAAATCGATTTTAGTGATTTCGAAAGAAAAGATCTCGTATGGTTGGATACTGGTGAGTTGCTTCAATTTGGTTTTGGTCTTGTATTGGGTTTTTATAATCATCAAGAGCGTTTGTGATGTGTGCTGAATTAGCAGGAGACTTTCACTTGGGAGATTTTAGGCAGCTAACTTGTAAAAGTCCTCTGCCATTTGATTTGGTGTCTTAAAATCCAAACCTTTTTGAATTCTTCGCTGATTATAAAATAACTCAATGTATTTTGTAATATCCGCTTTGGCTTCTTCCCTTGTTTTATAGCTATGATGATGAACCAACTCATTCTTGAGTATGCCCCAAAAGCTCTCAATCGGTGCATTATCAAAGCAATCGCCTTTTTTACTCATTGAACCTTGAAAACCATATTTTTCAAGTATGTTTCGATATTCATGACTGCAATATTGGCTACCTCTGTCTGAATGCACAATGAGGTCCTTAGCTGTTTTTTGATTGCGAATAGCCATATTCAATGCATCACAAACAAGCTTGGCTGTCATGCGCTCATTTAAGCTGTAGCCAACCACTTGTTTAGTGTACAGGTCTTTTACAGCCGCTAAGTACAACCAGCCTTCAGTCGTCCATATATACGTAATATCACTCGACCTGAGAAGCACTGCTTCGCAAGGATTTGGTTTAGTCATTGAGAATTGTTGCTCAAGCAAATTTTGGATAGATCGCTCGGTTATGGTCACTGTTAGTCGTTCTTTTGAAGCGCTTGTGGCGCTTACAATAAAGCTGATTTAACTTTTTTATCTGACGTATTGCATATGTACTAATTTTTACGCCTTGAGCCTGTAAATGCTTGGTTAAGCGAATATAGCCATAGCTCTGTTTAGTTTCCTCATGCGCTATTTTGACCAAAATCGTTTGTTGATTTCGTTGAACTGATCGTTTACTTGCACCTCGTTTTAGCCAATCATAAAATCGTGAAATAGATACATGAAATAATCGAGCCATCAAAATAATCGGAAATAAGTGTCTTTGCGATTTCATATAGGCGTACCTCACTGACTTTCTTTGGCAAAGTACGCTGCTGCCTTTTTTAGAAATTCGCGTTCCATTTCAGCAGTTTTGAGCTGTTGTTTAAGTTTTTTATTTTCTTCGAGTAAAGCGTTTAGATCAGGTGAATACTGTTTAGTACCAGCTAAAGTCCCTTCTTTTGCCTTATTGTTCCAATGCGAAAGGGTCTGCATGGAAATGCCGAGTTCTCTAGCTGTTTTGGATACATTACCTTGATTAGCTTCTATAGCTTTGATGGCTTCAGCTTTAAATTCTGCCGTATACGTCTTGTGTTTCTTGCTCATGGTAAACTCCTGACGAGTATGTATAGTTTACCAAGTTAAATCATCCTGTTTTTTCAGCACACATCATTGTTTTATACTTTCGATGATGAAAAGTCTTATTCCGAAGTGGTGCTACCTAAAGGAACCTTACTCGCTACACTTAGCGGATTGTCTGAATATATGTGATAGATCATCGGTCTTAGTACAAGGTCTAATTGCCGATATTGACTATTTCACTTGCGAGATTTAGAAATTATGTAAATCTAATCACAAATAAGCTTTACCCACCCTCATTTTTTTAAGACAATATGTGCGTTTGATTTTTTTACTTTTTCAACTTTCGAAAATTGGATTCTGACCTATGACAACCCCTTTAAACGAACGTCGTGTTGCAAACGCAATTCGTGTACTCGCTATGGATGCCGTGCAACAAGCAAATTCAGGCCATCCAGGCGCGCCAATGGGGATGGCAGATATTGCCGATGTGGTGTGGCGTGAATTTTTAAACCATAATCCAACAAATCCACAATGGGCGAACCGCGACCGCTTTGTATTGTCAAATGGTCATGGTTCAATGTTGCATTATGCGTTACTTCATTTAACAGGCTATGACTTGTCACTTGAAGATTTAAAACAATTCCGTCAATTGCATTCAAAAACCCCGGGTCACCCAGAATTGGGCTATGCACCGGGCATTGAAACCACCACAGGGCCATTGGGTCAGGGTATTGCCAATGCCGTTGGTTTTGCACTTGCTGAAAAAACATTGGCAGCGCAATTCAATAAAGATGACTTAAATGTGGTTGACCATTTCACTTACTGTTTCTTAGGTGATGGTTGCTTAATGGAAGGGATTTCGCACGAAGTCTGTTCATTAGCGGGAACTTTAGGTTTAGGCAAACTGATTGCCTACTATGATGACAACGGCATTTCAATTGATGGTGAAGTTGAAGGCTGGTTCTCGGACGACACAGAACAACGTTTCAAAGCCTATGGCTGGCAAGTTCTTCGCGTTGATGGTCACGATGCTGCTGCACTTCGCCAAGCAACAATTGAAGCAAAAGCTGAAACTGCAAAACCAACGCTTATTATTTGTAAAACCATTATTGGTTTAGGTTCACCAAATAAACAAGGTAAAGAAGATTGCCACGGTGCGCCACTTGGTAAAGATGAAATTGTATTAACGCGTCAAGCATTAGGTTGGACATCTGAAACTGCTTTTGAAATCCCTGCCGATATTTATGCAGCTTGGGATGCAAAAACGAAAGGTCAAACAACGGAAGCCGCTTGGAACGATGTATTTGCACAATACCAAGCAAAATATCCAACAGAAGCGGCTGAATTGGCACGCCGTTTAAATGGTGATTTACCGGCTGAATTCTTAGCGCAAGCGGATGCTTTTATTGCGGCAACCAATGGAAAGGCAGAAACCATTGCTACACGTAAAGCGAGCCAAAATACCTTACAAGCCTTTGGTCCATTACTGCCTGAATTTTTGGGTGGTTCTGCCGATTTAGCAGGTTCTAACTTAACCCTTTGGAAAGGTTGCCAAGGCGTACAAGACAACCCAGCGGGCAACTACGTGTACTACGGTGTGCGTGAATTTGGCATGACCGCAATCGCTAACGGTGTGGCTTTACATGGTGGTTTCATTCCTTACGTTGCAACATTCCTCATGTTTATGGAATATGCACGTAATGCCGTGCGTATGTCTGCGTTAATGAAACAACGTGTGATTCATGTCTATACCCATGACTCAATCGGTTTGGGTGAAGATGGTCCAACGCACCAACCGATTGAACAAATTGCTTCACTTCGTGGTACGCCGAACCTCAATACTTGGCGTCCATGTGACACCGTTGAAACAGCGATTGCATGGAAATCTGGTTTAGCACGTAAAGATGGCCCAACAGCATTAATTCTTTCTCGTCAAAACTTAGCATTCCAAGCACGTACTGAAGCACAAATTCAAGATGCTGCCAAAGGTGGTTATGTTTTAGCAGCTGAAAAAGGTGAATTAAAAGCGATTATCATTGCAACAGGTTCAGAAGTTGCATTGGCAATGGACGCATATGCACAACTTGAGGGTGTGCGTGTAGTATCTATGCCATGTGCTGAAGAATTTATGAAGCAAGACGCAGCTTATCGCGAAGCAGTTCTTCCTGCCCACATCCGCGCTCGTGTTGCAGTAGAAGCTGCACATGTAGACTACTGGTGGAAATTTGTTGGTTTAGACGGCAAAGTGATTGGTATGACGACTTATGGTGAATCTGCTCCAGCGAAAGACTTGTTCCAGCATTTTGGTATTACCACTGAAGCGGTTGTCGAGGCTGTTCGTAGTTTAACTGCATAAATATTGATTCAATGATCGAGATCTAGGTATACATGTTATGCCTAGATCTTTTTTTGTGTAATTCAACATAAAATAATTTATTTTTGCTTATGCTTTACAAAAAAAATTTCTTAGCATAACTCATCAATTTTAAAATAATACTGTATATCTTTAGTGCAATTTTTTGGTAATTGGTTTAATTAAATCTTATAAATTAGAAATTCTTACTTTCATAATCAATACTATAGATATACCGCTTTATTCAGGCTATTTAATCAGTGGATATTTTCAGATTTTAATCAGTATTCAAGTGCGCTATTTCCACTCAAATATTTTATATCACGGCTCTAACATAAGAGTTGCATTCATTCTTTAGTAGTATAAAATTTGCCGTCTTTTATTTGGCTGGCATTTTAAGCGGACTTAAGTCTTAAAATTGCTATTTTTTTAGCCTTTTATTCTTGATGTGATAATGTTTTGCATCGTCTAAAAGCGGTTTTCTGATTTGAAAAAGGAGGTTTTATGAACCTAGAATCAAATCTTGGTAAAAAATCGAATATCTTTTTGTTTATTTATTCATTAATCACCGCTGTGGTTGCCATTGCATTGCTTTATTTAGGTGTGCAATTGGTGATGGTTGGTGGTTCTTGGTATTACTTGATTGCTGGTGTTGTCACCGCATTATCAAGTTTTTTAGTGGCAAAACGTCATGTCGCAGCCATTTGGTTGTTTGCAGTGTTTGCGATCGCAACATTCGTCTGGGGTTTATCAGAAGCAGGTTGGGATGGTTGGGCACTCTTGCCACGTTATAACTGGATTATTGTTTTAGGTTTTTTCTTGTGGGCACTACAATCGCCACTTCGTAAAGCTTTTGCAAAAAAATCACAAAATATGATGCCACTGATCTATACAGGGTTAACGGGAGGAATCTCTTTAATCATGTTGGTGACCATCTTAATTCCGTTATTTAACAATCCTCATACCAATTTAGCGGCTGAGGGTGCATTGGCACATGCCAATGAAAACTACGGACGTGAAACCATTGGTAACATTTCTGGCAATTTAGCAGGAAGCAATAATGCAAGCAGTTGGACGGCGTATGGCGGTTCGAACCTTGCACAAAAATTCTCTCCTGCCAAGCAAATTACGCCTGACAATGTCGCGCAATTACAACAAGTGTGGAGTTACGACACCAAAGGCTTGGCTCAGATGAAGGGCATTAAGTCAAAATGGTCGGCTGAAGCTGCACCGCTTGTGGTTGATGGCACCATGTATTCTTGTAACCCAATGGGTCAAGTGTTTGCATTAGATGCGAAAACAGGTCAAGAAAAATGGCGTGTCGATCCAAAGACCAATAAAGAAGCATTTGTAAATAATGGTTCAACGATTTGTCGTGGCGTATCAATTTATAAAGCACCACAAAAATTACAGCAATGTCAAACACGTATTCTTTGGGGTACGATGGACAGTCGCTTATTGGCTGTGGATGCACAAACAGGTGAAGCGTGCCGTGACTTTGGTCATAATGGTACGGTTAATCTGAATGACAATATTGGTAAAACCATTACTGGTTTTGTTGCTGTAACTTCTCCACCTGCGATTATTGATGGTGTGGCGGTGATTGGTCACAAAATTACCGATGGTGAAGATTACCGTGCGCCGTCAGGTTTGGTTCGTGCATTTGATGCTGTAACCGGTCAAGTGAAATGGGTTTGGGATCCAGCTCGTCCATTGAACAGCAAGCCATTAACAGGTGCGCAAAACTACCGTCAAGCAACGCCAAACGTATGGACAATTATCTCTGCGGACGATGATTTACACATGGTGTACTTAGGTACAGGTAATGCGTCAGGTGACTTCTATGGTGCACAACGTACCAAAGAAGATGGCATGTACAACACCTCTGTTGTTGCGGTTGATTCACGTACAGGTGCGCAAAAATGGAAATTCCAAACTGTACATCACGATGTTTGGGACTTCGATATTGGTCCACAACCGACCTTAACTGACTGGAAAACTGACAAAGGCAACCGTCCTGCATTGATTCAAGCGACAAAATCGGGTGAGATTTTTGTACTCGATCGTGAAACAGGCAAGGCGTTAATGCCGATCAAAGAAATTCCAGTACCAACTGATGGTGTAGATAAGAAAGAAAAACTTTCCCCTACACAGCCAATCTCTGCAGGTATGCCGAACACCGTTGGCGCACCGGGTAAAGATTATGAAAAACTGACCGAAGCATCGACATGGGGGATTTCTCCATTTGACCAAGCGATGTGTCGTATTCAGTTCCATAAAATGCGTTACGATGGTTTATATACACCGCCTACACTGAAAACCAAAGATAACTTAGGTTCAATTGGTTATCCGGGTAACCACGGTGGTATGAACTGGGGTGGAATGTCAATCAACCCAGCGCTTGGCATTATGGTGATTAACACTGAACGTCTGCCGTATCAGATTTATCTCATCAATCGTGATGAAATTAAAAATGAGAAATCGGTGTACCAAAATCCAGGTCATAAAGCGAGTGTGATGCCACAAATTGGCTTGCCATATGGTGCGAAGAAACAACCGTGGATGTCGCCATTAAACATGCCATGTATTGCTCCACCATGGGGTTACTTGGCTGCTGTGGATATGCGCACCAAAGAAGTGTTGTGGAAACGTCCACTGGGTACAGGTTATGACCAAGGTCCAATGGGCATTCCATCTCGTGTGAAACTTGACATGGGTACACCAAGTGACAGTGGTTCAATGACGACTGCTGGCGGTTTAACCTTTATTGGTGCGGCAATGGATAACTTCATGCGTGCCTTTGATGTGAAAACCGGTAAGATGGTGTGGGAACAACGTCTAGACGCAGGCGCAGGCGCAATGCCGATCAGCTATGAAATTGATGGCAGACAGTATATTGCAGCCTATGTCGGCGGTAATGGTGCAATGGGTACCAAACTTGGCGACAAGATTGTGGTATGGGCATTGCCTGAAAAGAAAAAATAAGTAGTTTAGATATTAAAAAATGAGGAGCTTTGGCTCCTCGTTTTTTATATATAGTGAAGTTCTTAATTAAAATGCGAAAAAACTTAAATGGATGTTAAAAACTATTCCCAGAAAGATCATCAATTATCTGTTCTAAATGCATATTTGGATTGTATGAGTACCTTAAACAGTGGTTGCGTATCATATTGTTTTTTTATGGAACCCATACCTAATAGAGGTTCATTTAAGAATAGCCTCATGGAATTTTTTACCAAAGAAGCAATCAAACATGCTGAATCCAATCACTGTCCATTTTCTAAATTAAATTTTACATATGAACCAGTATTAGATTGGAAAAAACAACTGAATAAATCTCTGAATGAGTGGCTCTTTGGTGAAAATTTCTTAATTTCTTCTGATCAACAATTTGTGAAAGATAATATAATTTCAAAAATTATAGAACTTCTAGAAAGTATTTCAGAATACGAATTAAATCTATACTTGTTAGAGGATAGTTCATTTGATGTTCACTATCTTGATTATGTCGTGACCTATCAAGATGACTATTATTATTTACACTTTGCTTGGAATGATTAGGTTGCTTAAAAAAATTATTTTTAATTAATACAACACTGGGTATCTTATTGTAAGGTCTAAATTATTTTAATATCGTGTTAAAATTAATTAAATTCAATTTGAGTTTAGGCAAATGCTGGAAATTCGCCATCTTAAAACCATGATTGCGCTGCGTGAACATGGCTCACTCGTTGCTGCTGCACAAGATTTATGTTTAACACCTTCAGCAATCTCTCATCAATTAAAAGAGTTAGATTCTTGGTTTGGTGTTGAAGTGGTGAATCGTAGAAGTCGCCCTTTGCAATTTTCCAATGTTGGGCAGCGCTTATTAAAGCTTGCCGATGATATTTTGCCACAAATTCAAATCGCTCAAAGTGATATTACCCGTATTATTCATGGGCAAACAGGTCGGATTATTTTTTCTTCAGAATGTCATAGTTGCTTTGATTGGCTAATGCCATTATTAAACCAATATCGTCAGCAATATCCCGATGTCGATTTAGACTTTGCTGCGGCTTTTGAAGCCAATCCTCACGAATTATTGCAAAACAACGAATTCGATTTATTGATTACCGCCGACCCAATTGCCTTAAAAGGAATAGAGTATTTTCCCATTTTTGAGTACGAATCACGGTTAGTTTTATCCAATACGCATCCTTTGGTGCGTGCCAGTCACATTAGCGTTCAAGAGTTGGCAGAGCAAACTTTAATCACCTATCCTGTAGATAAACACCGCTTAGATATTATGGCGCACGTATTTATTCCAGCTAATATTTTGCCAAAATCGATCCGAACCACAGACTTAACTCAAATGCTGATTCAATTGGTCGCAAGTGGTCGAGGTATTGCTGCATTACCCGATTGGGTGGTGAATGAATATGAACAAAAGGGTTGGGTTACTAGTCGGCGTTTAGACTGCGTTGGAGTAAAAGGATTACGCCGTACTTTATATGCAGGGTTTAGAACAGAAGATAAAGAAAAAAACTATTTTGAGGGCTTTTTAAAGCAACTCGAAAGATTTTCCAAACAACGCACGGTATATTATTCCTAACGACTTAAAAGGCTGCATCACTCATGCAGCCTTTTTATTTGTGCAGTTCAAGATGTCCCAATAAAGATGGATAAAATTCCTGCGGCAATTAACGGCCCAACAGGAACACCGCGTAAAAAAGCCACACCGGCCACAGTACCAATCAGCAAGCCTGCAACCACATCGGGTTGATTACTCATCAGCTTGACACCACGACCACCCAACCATGCCACTGTAAGCCCAATAGCGATAGCAACAATCGACTTAAAACTAACAAAAGATTTTAAAATACTGTCGCCACTTAAGCTGCCGCTTGCAATGGGTGTCAGCACGCCAATGGTTAAAATAAGTACCCCAAGCTGTAAGCCATGTTGTTGTAAATAAGGTAAAAACTGATTGAGTGGTGTAATTTTAAAAATAATTAATATGCCTGCTGCAATACTCACTGCGGCATTTTGACTTAAGATACCACAAGCAAGTAAAACCAAAAGAACGATCAAATTTACATCAAACTGGGCAAGCATAGGCAGTGATCAACCATATTTCGGGAGCATGATTGTAGTCGATTTTAAGCGAAATAGGGTGGTCATCGTCATTGATTAGGGTGTAGCCATAATCTTTGCACCAAATTTATCAATTTCAGTTAAACTTGCATGTCGTTGATGAAAGTGAGATTAAAATGCTGCTGGAAAAAATGTTGCAGTCACAAGGTTTTGGTTCAAGAAAAGAGTGCCAACATGTGATTAAACAAGGTTATGTCCGTATAGATGGGCAAGTTTGTGATAATCCTAAGCAACAACTCCAAGTACAAAATTTACACTTTGATGTTTTTAATGAAAGTTATCAGTATCGGGAAAAAGTTTATATCGCTTTGAACAAGCCAGAGGGTTTTGAATGCTCACATCAGCCACAATATCATCAAAGTGTTTTTGCGTTATTCCCTGATATGTTGATTCAACGTAATTTGCAATGTGTAGGGCGTTTAGACCAAGACACAACCGGTCTATTACTTTTAACTGATGATGGGCAATTTTTGCAAGCCTTAACGCATCCACGTAAGCATGTTGCCAAGGTGTATCGAGTTACCACTGCCGACCCAATTACAGCTGCACAACTGGAATCGCTTGCATCTGGGGTTGAATTGCGTAATGAGCAAGGCATTTATCAAGCCACGAATGTGCAACAATTGGCAGAACATCAGTTAGAAATGACTATTCATCAAGGGTTGTATCATCAAGTGAAACGTATGATTGCAGCGGTTGGCAACAAAGTTGAGCAATTGCACCGCCAACAAATTGGACAATTGGCGTTGCCAAGCGATTTAGCAGAATCGGACTGGTATTATTTGTCGGAACAAGACATTCAACTCGCCAAAATGCAAGATCTACTTTAAAAAACAGTGAAACGTCTGAAATTCTGTATCGGCAACAAAGCCCATTTTTTCATATAAGCGCTGCGAAATATGATTGGTTTTTTGGGTTTCTAAGGTAATTCGCAGCGCATTTTCATAGCCCGCAAATAAAATTGCGGTGTCGATAAGTTGTTGTGCTGAGCCTTGTCTGCGGTAGATAGGGCTGACATAAACATCATCTAAAATAAAATAGGTAGAGCAGGTGACGGATGAAAATCCTCGATATAACAAAATAAAACCTGTGAAAATATCATCTTTAATATGAATGAAAATCACACTTTCTTGGTTTTGAAATCGTTGCGTTAAAAAATCTAAAGATAAACTTAAGTTAGATGATGCACCGTAAAATTGGCGATATTCATCGAATAAAATAGCAAGTTGTGGTAGGTCTTCGAAGGCGGCTTTACGGACAATCATTGCTTTTGGGCCTATTCGTTGTATTTTGTTTAGCCTAACAAAAAATAACTGCCCATAACGTGACGATTCTTTAAGAAATGTAAGTTTAGTGCCGTTCACTGTCATTCAGTAAAGCACTCAGCTCATCAAATAAGTCATCATCTTCAGGCTCAAAGCTTAAAGTTGGTGAAGCTATAGTCTGTATTTGCTCGTTACTCGTTTGAGTAGCTTTGGCTCGATGACGTAATTTGAGGAGTTGCTCCATATCAATATTCTGGTTTTCAATTGCAAATGGAATGGATTTGGTTAAGACGACTTGTTTGAAAAATAAACGTACAGCTTGGGCGGGTGTGATCCCCAATTGTTTAAATACTGCAAAGGCTTGTTTTTTTTCTTGGGAATCAAGACGAACTTGATAAACTTCAGATTTTCTCATTGTTGGGTCGACCAAGTTAAAGTCATTTGCTCTATTGTAGCGAAAGGAAATGTAATTTCAATGGGATTGATCCTATTTTGTCAATTCATTGTCATTACATTGTAATGGTAAATGTAAACTTTGTTGAGAAAAAAATTCCATCAATTGCTGTGTAATCGGGTCAACAAAATGAATGGATGCTGCGAGTAATTGTAATGGTTGGCTAAAGTCATTTTCTGCTTTGTGGCAAACTAGTGGGTACAATGGATCATTTAGAATTGGAACTCCAAGTGCACTTAAATGTACCCGTAGTTGATGTTGTTTACCTGTTTTAGGTTGCAGTTGGTATTTTGCCCATATGGTGTTGTGTTCTAAGAGCTCAATTTGAGTTTCACTATTCGGCTCGCCTTGCACAATTTGCATGGTGTAAAAAGGTTGTCCTTTTTCCATTTTAAAGCTCGTGGTGCAGGGAAGTTTTAGTGTAGGGCTAAATGCTGCAATTGCATGATAAGTCTTTTGTACTAAATGTTGGGCAAATAAATTTTGGTATAATCCACGTGTTTCAGGTTGTTTAGAGAATAGGACAACACCTGCTGTTTCACGGTCTAAACGGTGAATAGGGGTTAGCTTGGGATTATGGGTTTGTTGTTTGAGTCGCACCAACAACGTTTCTTGGACGTATTGCCCTGTTGGAGACATAGTTAGAAAATGCGGTTTATCTACAACCATTAAATGATCATTTTCAAACAAAATTTCATGCTTAAAAGGCACAACTACTTCTTTAGCGAGGTGGCGATAATAAAAAATATGTTGCTGTGTTTGATAGTTTTGTTCAATCGATAAGACCTGTCCGTTTGCATCTAAAATAAGTCCATCGGCAAAACGCTGTTGCCATTCAATTGCTGAAATATGCTCAAATTTTTGACATAAAAATGAATAAATAGAGGTTGCGTGGGCTTGTTTAGGTAAATGTACTTTGCTGGCGGTGACGCCATTACGCATAGGTGGTGTGGTGTGAGCGTCAGACATAGAAATTGGACTTATGCTAAAATAAACAAACGAAAAGACAGGTGGTAGGTTTTCGGTAGGGGCAATGCTATCATAAAGGCTGTGTTTTCTTCTAACTTTTGACGCTATGTGTAACACGCTCACCCTTTCACTTGATTCTGAAATTGCAACGCAGCATTTTGCCAAGGCTGTGGCACGACATTTTTCTCAAGGTGTAATTTACCTGATTGGCGATTTGGGTGCGGGAAAAACCACATTTAGTCGTTATTTATTACAAGCTTTGGGGCATAAAGGTGCTGTCAAAAGTCCAACTTATACCTTGGTTGAGCCGTATAACATAGTAGGCAAAACCATTTATCATTTCGATTTATACCGTTTAAATGACCCTTATGAGCTTGAGTTAATGGGTATTCGGGACTATTTAGAAACGCCTGATGCTTTATTTTTATTTGAATGGCCAAGCCAAGGCGGGAGTGAAATTCCACAGCCTGATTTAACCATTGAGATATTAAAAACTGAAGACGAAATGCAACGCCAAGCGGTTATTTTAGCCAATCAATCCTTACTTGAGCAGCTTAAAGGCGACTTAAGCGAATGACACAGCAATCACGTCGTATTCAGCATTTAACGGCTGCCGTTGCCAATCAAATTGCCGCAGGTGAAGTGATTGAACGTCCTGCATCTGTTGTTAAAGAATTGCTTGAAAATGCGATTGATGCAGGTGCAACCGAATTGATTATTCGGATTGCCCAAGGCGGCAGCACTTTAATTGAGATTAGTGACAACGGGCATGGCATTCATGCCGATGACTTGTCGCTTGCTGTGCTACGCCATGCAACCAGTAAAATTCAAACCGCAGAAGACTTACAGGCGATTGTAAGTTTAGGATTTCGTGGTGAAGCTTTAGCTTCTATTGCGGCTGTTTCACGTTTAACATTAACCAGTAGTCAAGATGGTTCTGGTGTAGGATATCAGGTTGAAGTGAATGGCACAGCTTTTGATCATCAACAAATTGCCGCGGTAGCCAGCAATAAAGGGACTCAAATTCGGGTACAGGATTTATTTTTTAATGTGCCTGCGCGGCGTAAATTTTTAAAAAAACCAAGTACAGAATTTGGGCATATTGAAGAAATTGTACGACGTTTGGCGCTAACCCATTTCGAAATTCGTTTTATATTAGAGCATAATGATCAAATTCGGCTCAATTTACCTATTGCTGAAAGTGGTGAACTACGTTTTCAACGGGTACAACAACTGCTTGGTAAAGCATTTACCCAGAATGCCTATTGGGTGGATGCCGAAAGCGTAAATATGCGCTTAACGGGTTGGCTTGGGCATCCATCCGATGCTCGGGCGCAGTCCGACTTACAATATATTTATGTCAATGGTCGCATTGTTAAAGACAAAACCATTACCCATGCGCTGCGTATGGCTTATGATGGAATTTTACACGGACATCAATATTCGGCTTATTTACTATTTTTAGAAGTTGAACCTGAAAATGTCGATGTGAATGTGCATCCGACTAAACATGAAATTCGCTTTTTAAATCAGCGTGAAGTGCACGAATTTGTCCGCCATTATGCCAAAACTACGTTAAGTCAATTTCAAACGGCAAGCGCCGAATTGTCCGATGCCTTAAGCCCTGAGCAGCAATTGCCACAGCCGACGGTACAAGAACATTTGGCATTACATCAATACCGAGAATATCAAGATCCGTCTTTGAATGTTGTTGAAAATTTTCAACCTGTGTCTAACTCATCGGATTTACTCACCGATTTTCAGTCTGCGGAAGTGAAATCGGTGGATTATCGACGTTATTCGGATGTAGCGCAGCAAAATATGCCACAGGTAAATAATGCACTTAAAAGCTACTTAGCACCGCTTAAAAATGCTGATTTAGGCGCAGATACAACACCGCAGCCCAATGAATATCCGCTTGGAATTGCGATTGCACAATTACATGGTATTTATATTCTGGCACAAAATACCCAAGGGTTAATTATTGTGGACATGCATGCTGCACATGAACGCATTTTATTGCAACAAATGAAAGCCGCATGGGATAAGCCTGAGTTTTGGCAATCACAACAATTGTTAATTGCTAAAGTGGTGTCGATTAGCCGTATGCAAGCCAATCGTATTGAAGACTTAACGCCACAACTGGCACAATTAGGTTTGGAAATTGACCAGTACGGCGATGATCAAGTCATTGTACGTGCAGTACCTGCCATTTTGCAAAAAGCCGATTTTTCGAAGCTTATTCCAAATTTACTGAATGACTTAGACCCAAACGATGAAGCGCATGCGTTATTGCAAAAACGTGATCAACTTTTGGCAGGTATGGCCTGTCATGGCGCGGTGCGTGCACATCGTCAACTCAGTTTGTCTGAAATGAATGCCTTGTTACGCCAGATGGAACAAACCGAGTTTGCTAGCCAATGTAATCATGGTCGTCCAACATGGCGTGCATTTCCATTAAATCAACTTGATAAATTATTTGCCCGAGGAGAATAGCCTTACATGCCAACTTCATTGCCTGTCATCAACTTAATGGGGCCGACTGCAAGCGGTAAAACTGCTTTGGCGTGTGAGCTGTATGAGCAAGGAAATTTTGAACTCATTTCGGTGGATTCTGCTTTAGTTTTTAAAGATATGGACATTGGTACTGCCAAACCAAGTAAAGTTGAGCAAGAAAAATATCCACATCATTTAATTGATATTATTCACCCTGAACAAGTGTATTCTGCGGCAGAATTTGTCGAAGATGCCTGTGAGCTCATTGATAATATTCACCGAAAAGGTAAAACACCGATTTTGGTGGGAGGTACGATGCTGTATTTCAAAGCATTACTTGAGGGTTTGTCAGGGCATTTACCTAGTGCAGACCAAAGAATTCGTGATGAAATTATGCAGCAAGCGGAACAATACGGTTGGGATAATATTCATGCAGAGTTACAACGGGTAGACCCAATTGCAGGTGAAAAATTCAAAGTCAGTGACAAACAGCGTATTGTGCGCGCTTTAGAGGTTTTTCGTATTACAGGAAGACCAATTACCGCATTACAAGCAGAGCAACCGAAGCAAGTTGCATATCGTTACACTTTTCATAACTACGCTTTAATACCAAATCGGTTAGAATTGCATCAACGAATTGAAAAACGTCTCCAACAAATGTGGGAGATAGGTTTTTTGCGTGAAGTTGAAGATTTAATTGAAAAATACGATTTAAATCCTGATTTACCTTCAATGCGCGCAGTTGGGTATCGTCAGGCATATGAATTTCTATTAAATTGTGATAAAACTAACGATAATAAGCAAAATATGGAAGATAAAGCCTTATTTGCTACAAGACAATTAGCCAAGCGTCAATATACTTGGTTAAGATCATTACGAGAAAACCATCAATTCACAACATTTGAAACAATAGAACAAGCACAAGGCTACTTGCGAAACTGTTATAGATAAAGCAAAATTTACACACTGTCTTTTTTATAAATTTTTTAAAACATTAAAGGCAGTTTTTGCGCTGATTGATTTTTTTATTTTTGGAGTAATCACATGTCTAAAGGTCAAACTTTACAAGACCCTTTTTTAAACTCTCTACGTAAAGAACGTATTCCTGTATCTATTTTCCTCGTAAACGGAATTAAATTACAAGGTCATATCGAATCTTTTGATCAATACGTTGTTTTATTAAAAAACACTGTAAGCCAAATGGTTTATAAACACGCGATTTCTACGGTTGTACCTGCACGTAATCCACGTCCTGCTGGTGCACCTGCTGGTGCTGCGCCACAAGCCAATGGCTTCGGTGGTCAGCAAGGCGGTTTTGGCGGTCAGCAAGGCGGCTTCGGTGGTCAACAAAGTGGCTTTGGTAGTCAAGGTGGCTTTGGCGGTCAAGGCGGCTTCGGCGGTCAAGGTGGCTTCGGTGGTCAAGGCGGCTTCGGTGGTCAAGGTGGCTTCGGTGGTCAAGGTGGCTTCGGTGGTCAAGGTGGCTTCGGTGGTCAATCATCAAACTTTGAAAATGATACGAAATTTGATGACTCTCAAGAAGATGATTCAAATAATCGTTAATTGAAGCCCAATAAAAAAGCCAGCATTTGCTGGCTTTTTTATTGGATTTTTTCAGTGCCAATGCCTTGGATGAGGCATTTGACGCATACCTTATGGTTGCGCTTCTGTATTTTTCACTTTTTTGAGGGTTGGATCTTTAATATCAACATAGGTGTTGGCGCGTAGTTCACGTAACCAACCATCAACCTCAGTATTAAATTGTTGTTCACCTAAAAATTGACGAGCTAAGCGTTCTTGATATTCTTTGGTCATATCTTGTTGGCGTGTCTGTTCAACTTGTAAGATATGCCAACCAAATTGTGTTTTAAATGGTGTGCTAATTTGTCCAACTGGAATGCTTTTCATGGTATCTTCAAATTCAGGCACCATGCTGCCTAAACTGACCCAACCTAAGTCACCACCATTGGCAGCAGAACCTGGATCATTCGAGAATGTGGTCGCAAGTGTTGCAAAGTCATTACCTGCTTTTAAGCGATTGTAAATATTATCAATACGTTGTTTTGCTTGCTCATTATTCATAACCTCATTGGTTTGAATAAGAATATGGCGCACATGATATTGTGTTACAATCATTTTTTGATCGCTTGCTTTGCGTTCAAGTAATTTTAGAATATGAAGGCCATCTTGTGCAGGGATGGTTTCTGACGTTTGGCCGGGCTGTAAAGCAGTTACACGTGCTGCCAGTTCTGCAGGAATATCAGCTAAACTTTTGTAGCCCATGTCTGCACCAACCACTTTAATGTCAGCGGTTGAGTACTTTTTGCTAATCGCTTGTAAATCATTTGATTGGTTTAAGTCTTGTTTGACCAATTGTGCTGTACTTAATAGTTGTGAAGTATCTTTGCCAGTTGATGAAACGCGTACATGTAAAATATGTGCTTGGCTGCCAATCGCTGCTTGACCTTGCGGTGTTTTTAGAAAATTGTCTACATCTTGGTCGGTAATTTTAACACGCGACATAATTTGTTGTTGGCGTAAGCGTGAAATTGAAATTTCTTGACCAATCCGTGTGCGAACTGCTTCGTAAGTACCAGGTGCTTGCGCATCGAGTTGTTTTTGAAAGCTTTCTAGGCTACTAAAGCCATTCTGTTTGGCATATTTAGCGACTTCTTCATTCAGGGTTGCTTCATCAGGTTTAACACCATAGCGCTTTACCAGTTCTAATTGCGCTTGACGCGTAATCATTTGTTCTAAAGCTTGTTGCTGTAAAACTTGTGCAGATGGAAGTTGTTGTTTTTGTGCTTGAAGCTGATGAGCAAGTTCTGCTGTCATTTGATCTAAGTCGCTACGTAAAATAGCACTATCCCCAACAACGGCTACAACTTCATCACTAGAAGCAGCAAAGACCGGCATAGAACTTGAAATTAAAAGTGCAAGCGTGGCTGCTTTCACATATTGTTTAAGTTGTAGATTTTTCATTAAGGCTGAGTCCAAGATTGATTAGATTTGTTAAAACCGATGATGCGTTGTTCAAGTAAAGATGCGAGTCGATTACTAAAAGAGCCAAGTCCTTTTAAAGTAAATTCTGCCATAATTGCATTTTTACGCTTCACACCTGCTTGAGTGACATCATCTAAATCATTGAAATAAGATCGACCATAGACTGAGACAGTCCAACAGCATGACTCATAATTTACTCCTAACAGATATTCACGAGCCAAACTATGATCAAGATCATATTGAACAGTGCCCATGATACGCCAGTTATCGGTTACAGGTTGTATGAATGATGCAACAACTTGGTCATAGCTAAGCTGTCCACTTGTCGTTTCTTTACGTTTGTAGTACCCCAAATTGTATACACTGCCTGTGTTTGAAGTGTAATAGGTCTGGAAATTTGCCTGAGAGACAGCGCTATTATTCCATGCAAGGTTTGATGCAATTGTAAAGTTATTGCTGAGTTGGCTTGATACTGAAAAAACGGGCCCAGAAGTTTTCTTTGTCTCGATTGTATCGGAACTGTCTAACACGACTTTACGATCTGATAAATAGTAGCTTTGACCAACAGCAGCTTTGAGTCGCTCTAAACCTTGTTGGTCAAATAGGCTGTAGCTTAGACCTAATGATACAAAATTATTATCATCTAAGCGGTCATGCCCATAAAAACGATATGGACTAAATAGCTGATCGTAGCTAACTGACGCTGTTGTTGTGTCGTAATTTGGAAGGTTACTTTGGTTTTTATATGGCGAATAGGCATAAAACAAACGTGGCGTTAATGTTTGAAGATATTTACCTTCTTTCTCAAAATTTAAGCCTGTATCGAGTGTGAATTGAGGTACGATAATTGATGGGTTGGATTGATTTCCACCATTGTCTGCATCTTTGTCGTAAATATAATTCAGGGAACGAACAGAGGCCTCTGGAATAGCAAAAGCCCATGGTGTTCTAAAGTTGTAGCGTGTCGCGAAAGAGTTATAAACGCGGGTGCCGTTTTGAATAACCGAGCTTTCGTTAGTATCTTTTTTAAAATAAGCCGTATCGTTATGGTATTCGAACTGCCAACCCTGAGGGTTAGTTGTGGTGTAGTTGAGCAAGAACTGTGGCAATCGTGCATAAGGTTTATCTGAATCGGCAAGCGTCTTATCAAGCGTTTGGTAACTTTCAACTTTTAATGATGCATTTAAACCAGGAATTGCATTGGCAAAATTAAGCTGTGCTAAGCGTTTTTGGTTTAAGTCGGTTGATATATTTGGATCATTTTTAATGTCGGTAATATAATCAATATCTGACAAGTAGTTGTATTCAAAGTTGCTAGAAAAATATTGATTTATCGTCCAATTATGAACAGCTTTTAATGATTTTCGATCTTGGTTGTTATAGTCTTTATCGTTTGGAAGATATCCCCCCGCGATTGTTCCTTCACCAAAATTTTTGGTTTTGTATCTAAACTCACCATCTAACATGCCACCACGACTACCTAAATAGCGTGGAATTACGGTCATGTCATAGTTCGGCGCTAAATTTAGATAAACCGGTAATGATAACTCAAATCCACTATTGCTACTCCAACCAAAACTTGGTGTGAGTAAACCTGTGGTTCTACGGTCATCAATCGGGAAGTTGTAGTAGGGTAATGCAAAAACAGGCACATTTTTAATATATAAGTGCGTATTTTTTGTTACACCTCGTCCAGTATCTTGATTTAAGGTTAGTTCTTTTGCTGTGATTTTCCATCCAGGTGATTTACCTGGCTCACATGTGGTGTATGTTGCATTTTTGAGTACGGTTTTTTCAGGTGATGTACGGACAATACTTGATGCATGACCGTGACCATGTGTGGTTTCGGTAATATAGTAGCTATCAGTTAAATCGCCACTTTGGTTTTTTAAGTTGTAATTGACATCTTGGCTTTGTGACACCATGCCATTTTGTGCAATTTGTACATTCCCTTGAGCATGTGCATAGGTTTGGGTTTTATCAATATTAACCTGATTGGCTTTGATTTGACGGCCTTGTTGATTAATAACTACATTACCGTTTAATTCAGAGGTTCCATTTGGATTATATACGGCGTAATCGGCATCGGCATAGGTGGTCGTGTTGTTAGGATCAGATACTTGGGTGTTTGGTTCAACTGGTGTGACCCATACACCTTGGCAATATGGATTATATTTTTGGTCCTGTTGGCGTTGCTTAGCCACTGAATCATTTTTATCGACATAAAATTGTTCAAAAAAAGCTTGGCCGTCATATTGTTCGGCAATTTTTTTTTGCAGTTGATCGTTACTGACAGTCGATACAACCTCAGAAGATGCCGCATAGCTTGATTGTAGTGAGCCACCACAAAGCAGAGTCAGAATTGCAGTTGCTAGCGGATTAAATTTAAACTGTTGCTTCATGTGTCTCATTAACCAAGTATGCTTTTTGCAATTAATTATTATTGCATCATAGAGAAAAAGTCTATAAGTAGCTACACTTAGAACTTCAAAAACTCAGCCTGTATTAGATAAATTTGCAAATGAATACACAACGTGAACAATTGATACAAACATGGTTAACAGATGTTTTTCATTCTGATCAATTTGAAATCAAATATTTAGCAGGCGATGCAAGTTTCCGTCGCTATGCGCGAGTTCAGCAAAATAATAAAACATTTATGCTTATGGATGCACCACCTGATAAAGAAGATTGTGCGCCTTTTGTGCGGATTGATAATTTTTTGAATTTACATGGTGTACGTGTACCCAAAATTTTGGCACAAGATTTAACCTTAGGTTTTTTATTGTTAGAAGATTTTGGCGATATTTTGCTGGCTAATCTGTTAAATGATGCCACTGTAGATCAACATTATTTGCAAAGTTTTAAACAGTTGTTAGCTTTACAAACGATTGATGGCACATCTGATTTTCCAATTTATAGTCGTGAAAAGCTCATTTTAGAAATGCAACTTTTAACTGATTGGTTGTTACCTGCATTAAAGGTTGAACTGACTGAGTCAGAGCAGATGATGATTCAATCCACTTTTTCGCTGTTGGCAGACAATGCTTTGGCACAGCCACAGGTGATTGTGCATCGAGACTTCCATAGCCGAAACCTGATGTATTTAGCCGATGAAACAGATTTGGGAGTAATTGACTTTCAAGATGCTGTGATTGGTGCAGATACTTACGATTTAATTTCGATTACCCGTGATGCTTATGTGCAATGGCCACCACATAAAATTGAAGCTTGGTTCGAACAGTTTTATCAGTTGTTACCTGAATCTTCAAAGCAAAATCGTGATTTAGCACAGTTTAAACAAGATGCTGATTATATGTCATTACAACGTCATATTAAAATTTTGGGTATTTTTGTGCGTTTATTTGAGCGAGATGGAAAATCTGGTTATTTAAAAGACTTGCCTCGTGTTATGTGGTATGTCCTTAATGAGGCACAAGATTATGCCGAATTAACCTCTTTTGTTGAATTCATGCAACAGCGTGTATTGCCTGCATTTACTGAGAAATATGGTGTTTATGAGGCAATTTCATGAAAGCAATGATTTTAGCCGCAGGGCTTGGTAATCGTATGCGACCACTGACGTTGGAGCGACCAAAACCACTTCTTGAAGTGGGGGGTAAGCCTTTAATTGTCTGGCATATCGAAAAATTGCGTGCGATTGGAGTGGTTGATATTGTCATCAACACCGCATGGTTGGCAGAAAAACTGTTGGCATACTTAGGTGATGGTTCGCAGTTTGGTGTGAATATTCTTTGGTCAAATGAAGGTGAGGGCTTAGAAACCGCAGGTGGTATTATTAATGCGTTGCCACTTTTGGGTGATGAACCTTTTATTTTGGTGAATGGTGATGTTTGGACACAATACGATTTTTCATCTTTATTTGACCTAGATTTAGCACATAATCTTGCCCATTTGGTTTTAGTTGAAAATCCACCTCAACATCCACAAGGCGATTTTGTTTTGGCGAATCAACAGGCTTATTGTTTTGAACAGCAACAAGCAGGTGAGGCTTTAACCTATAGTGGAATTGGCTTATATTCACCGCAATTGTTTGCGAGTTTAGCACAAGGCAAACAGCCACTTGCGCCGCTATTAAAGCAAACGATGTTGAATGGGATGGTTTCGGCGCAAAAAATGACAGCGACATGGGTCGATGTTGGAACGCCTGAGCGCTTATTCGCGTTAGATCAGCAAATTCGCCAAGGTGAATTTGCTTAAATGAATATTCGCTAATCATTGAATGCTATGATTAATTGGATAATTCAGTATACTTCAACCTGATTTTATTGAACGAGTGTGAGCATGCATCTTTTTTTTCAAGAGTTAAAACAAGGCAGCCAAAAATTAGGCCTAGCGCTCAGTGATGATGCTTTGCAGCTATTGTTGAAATATCAAGATGCTTTGGTACTGTGGAACAAAGCCTATAATCTGACTGCAATTCGTGAACCGAAAGAGATGCTTGTGAAGCACTTGCTCGACAGTTTAAGTATTTTGGCACATTTGCCAGAAGGACGGATTTTAGATATTGGGACAGGCGGCGGGATGCCCGGCATGATTATTGCCTTGTGCCAACCTGAACGTCAGTGTGTACTGCTTGATTCAAATGGTAAGAAAATTCGTTTTTTAAAGCAATTTATTGCCGATTTAAAACTTAAAAATGTAATTGCCGTGCAAACACGTGTTGAGAATGAAGACACAATTCGTGAGTTGGGGCAATTTGATGTGATTACCAGTCGCGCTTTTGCATCGTTAATTGATTTTGTCACTGCTTCAGAGCCTTATATGCATGAAAAAACGCAAATTTGTGCCATGAAAGGGGTTATTCCAACCGATGAGCTTGAAACATTAAAATCAACATATTTAAACCAAATTATTGAGCTGCGTGTTCCGCATTTAAATGAACAGCGCCATTTAGTCATATTGAACAAGATTTAACAGGATTGGGGTTTTCATGGCTCAAGTTATTGCAATTGCGAATCAAAAAGGTGGGGTCGGTAAAACCACAACCGCAGTAAACTTGGCTGCTTCTTTAGCGGTATTAAAAAAACGTGTATTGTTGGTGGATATGGATTCACAAGGCAATGCAACCATGGGTTCAGGAGTGCAAAAGAATGATCTTTTACACTCAGTAACAGATGTACTGTTAGGTGAAATGCCAATTGAAACGGCGATTGCTAAAGCAGAAGTAGGTTATAAAGTTTTAGGTGCGAATCGAGACTTAGCCGGAGTTGAACTGGCAATTGCCGAACAAGATGGGCGCGAATTTATTTTGCGTGATGCTTTGCAGCAGGTTAAAGAAAATTTTGATTTTATTATTGTAGATTGTGCGCCAAGTTTAAGCTTAATTACTGTAAATGCTTTGACCGCGGTAGATGCAGTGATTATTCCAATGCAGTGTGAATATTATGCGCTAGAAGGTTTGGCTGATTTAACCCAAACCATTGATCGCATTCAACAAGCATTGAATCCAAACTTACATATTATGGGTGTATTGCGCACCATGTACGATGCACGGAATGCGTTAACACGTGATGTTTCGGCCGAATTAGAGCAATATTTTGGTTCTAAATTATATGAAACTGTTATTCCACGTAATATTCGTTTAGCTGAAGCACCTGCACATGGGTTGCCTGTTATCTATTTTGAGAAAAGCTCAAAAGGTGCAGTCGCTTATTTGAATTTGGCTGCCGAGGTAATTAAAAAAAATAAAGTGAAGAAAGGACAAGTTGCATGACTGTTAAAAAGCGTGGTTTAGCCAAAGGACGCGGTTTAGATGCTTTACTTGGTTCAATTCAAAAAGAAAAATTAAAAATTGAAGAACAAGCTCATGACCAAGGTCAGCTTAAAAACCTTGATGTGAACTTGTTGCAACGTGGTGTTTATCAGCCACGACGCTTTATTCATGAAGAAGACTTACAAGAGCTTGCTTCATCAATTAAAAAGCATGGCGTGATGCAACCGATTGTTGTACGCCCAATTGATGACGAGCAGCATCCATATGAAATTATCGCGGGTGAGCGTCGTTGGCGAGCGGCCCAGTTGGCGGGACTTACGGAAATCCCCGCGATTGTGCGCCAATTAAATGACCAAGTTGCAATTGCCTTGGCATTAATTGAAAACATTCAACGTCAAGATTTAAATCCAATTGATCAAGCTTTGGCCTTGCAACGCTTTCATGAAGAGTTTGGTTTAAGTCACCAAGAAATTGCCGATACAGTCGGTAAGGCGCGCGCAACAATTAGTAATTTACTGCGCTTACTCAGCCTAGTTGATTCGGTGAAGGATTTAATGCAACAAGGCTTGCTTGATATGGGGCATGCGCGTGCAATTTTGACTCTAAAGCCAAAAGATCAAGAAAAAATTGCTCAGATTGTAATTGAAAAAGCCCTTTCTGTTCGTCAAACCGAGCAGCTCGTGCGTGAATTCAATGAACCTAAAACTGAAAAAGCCAAAGCGATTGCTTCACCTGATTTAGAACAATTGACACAGCGTTTATCAGAACGCTTTAGTGCCAATGTAAAAATTGACCATAATAAACAAGGCAAAGGAAAATTGGTCATTCATTATCATTCCCTCGATGAGTTGGATGGTATTTTGAATATTTGCCTACCAGAATCTGAGTAAGATTCATTTTTTAGTATATTGGGGATTGGGGTAAGTCATGTGGGAGTTGTTTAAAGCGGGCGGTTGGTTAATGCTGCCGCTTTTGTTATGTTCGGTATTTACAGTTGCAATTACCATAGAACGAATGATTCGTTTGCGTGTAAAAGATGTTTTGCCAGCACAAATTTTTGTCACTGCATCAGATTCTGCAACAGAGGTGATGCAGCGTTTACAACAAAATCCTGAGACTGAGCAAAGTCCTTTAGGGCAAATTCTATCTGCTGGGTGGAATGGTCGGATGCAAGGTGAAAAGTTTACGCGTGCGCAAATGGAAGTTGTTGCATCACAAGAAATTCATCATCTTGAGAAAAATATTAACTTTCTAGGTACAATTAGCGCAGTTGCACCGTTACTAGGTTTACTTGGAACGGTGATCGGGATTATTGAATCTTTTTTAACAATTGATGTGGGGTCAAATATCAGCCCAACATTGATGATTCCTGGTATTTCCAAAGCATTGATCACCACAGCAATGGGTATGGTGGTTGCGATTCCTGCTTTAATCGCATATCGCTATTTGCAACGCGTCGTGCATGAACATATTGCACAGCTTGAACAACAAGCAACCTTGTTTCATGCTAAATTGTTTTACCAAAAATCCACACATCATTCATCTTAATTGGCGGAGACCTTCCATGAAGTTTCGTCAAAAACGTCAAGTTGAGGATATTCATATCAACTTAACTCCGATGATTGATTGCTTATTATTTATTCTTGTTTTCTTGTTGCTTTCGACTTCATTTTATCAGCCGAGCCGTATGAATATTACTTTGCCAGATGCGCAAGGTGTGCCACCAAAACAATACGATCGCAAAATTGAAGTTATGGTAGACTCTACAGGGCATTACGCTGTAAATGGACAGGCGTTATCTACGCAAGAAGCTGCGGATTTAGCGACTGCGATTAAACAAGCATCAGAAGGTCATCGTGACCTCATGTTTGTAATTGCAGCCGATGCAAAAGCCACCCATCAAGATGTGATTCGGGTGATGGATGTTGCAGGACAACTCGGTTTTGTCAATATCAATATTAGTACCAAAGCACCAACTCGAGGTTATGAGTGAAACAAGATATAAAAGTTTATTTTCGATTACTTGCCTATTTAAAGCCTTATGTGGGTTATGCCATTTTGGTGATTATTGGCTTTGCCTTAAGTGCTGCAACAGAAGTTTCGATTGCTAAACTACTTGAGTTTATTATTAACGCGATTCAAACGCAAAATGTGCATGAAACATCACTGTTTCCATTTTTAGTGGTGCTGCTTATTTTTGTGCGTGGTGTTGGTTCATTTCTTGGCGATTATTATTCTGCGGTCATTTCTCGGCATCTTGTGTTTAGTATGCGTCAGCAAGTATTTGGGAAATTATTACGCCTGCCTTCTAATTATTATTTAAAAAATTCTAGTGGGCAAATTACCTCTAAAATTTTGTATAACATTGAGCAGGTCACAGCAGCATCGTCTGAATCGGTACAGATTTTATTGAAAGAAGGGTTGACCGTTGTTGGTTTACTTGGCTATTTATTTTATCAAAACTGGCGTTTATCGCTGATTATTTTGGTTTTTGCCCCCATTATTGGTTATGCCGTGCGTAAGGCGGCTAAGCGAATGCGTAAGTTATCGACGCAAATGCAAGATACCATGGGGAATGTTAACCATGTGGTGCAAGAGTCTATTTTGGGGCAAAGCGTCGTCAAAGGCTTTGGTGGACAGGACGCTGAATATCAGCGTTTACATGACCGTTCAAGTGAAAATTTAAAGCGCGGTTTAAAATTGCACATTATTAATGTGTTAAATACGCCAATGGTGCAGTTTATCATGTCAATTGCAATGGCAATTATCATGTGGATTGCATTGCGTCCAGAAATTTTAGGAGATACCTCACCTGCACAGTTTGTTGCGTTTATTACCGCAGCAGGTATGCTCAGTAAGCCGCTGAAAAACTTAACCAGTGTGAATGAGAAATTACAGCGTGGTTTAGCGGCTGCCTATTCCGTATTTGACTTATTGGATTTGGAGGATGAGCCAAATCATGGAACACAAAAACCAAAACTTAAAGGTGAAATTGCATTTAATCAAGTAAATTTGGTGTATGAGGATGGTTCTCATGCAATTAAAGATTTTAATTTGAATGTAAAGTCAGGCCAAACTGTGGCTCTGGTTGGGCGTTCAGGTGCGGGTAAAACCTCTTTAGTGAACTTGTTGGTGCGTTTCCAAGAAATGAGTTCAGGTCAGATTCTGCTTGATCATATTGATTTAAAAGAGATTGAACTCGATTGCTTACGTCAGCAAGTTGCCATGGTCAATCAACAGGTATTTTTATTCGATCGTAGTGTGCGTGACAATATTGCCTATGGACAACTTAGTGGTGCAAGCGATGAAGCTGTGATGGCAGCAGCAAAAGCGGCTTATGCACATGACTTTATTATGCAATTGCCACAAGGCTATAACACGGTACTTGGTGCACAAGGGCTTAACTTGTCGGGTGGTCAGCGTCAACGTGTTGCGATTGCACGTGCAATCTTAAAAGATGCACCCATTTTAATTTTAGATGAAGCTACTAGTGCGTTAGATAATGAGTCGGAGTATTTTATTCAGCAAGCTTTTGAGCATGCAATGCAAGAACGTACGACCATTGTGATTGCTCACCGTTTATCGACCATTGAAAATGCCGACCAAATTGTGGTGATGGATAAAGGTCAAATTGTTGAACATGGTACACATCGTGAATTGTTAGCTAAACGTGGTGCTTATTTCCAATTACATCAACGTAATTTTGAGGAATAAGCATGGCGTTGGCACAAAAAATCCAAACTGCATGGAACAAACAAGCGAAATGGTTGATTTTGCTGCGTCCATTGTCGTGTTTGTATGGTTGTGCTTTTGCATTTAATAAAGCTTTATATCATTCAGGCGTTAAAAAAATTTACCATGCGCCTGTTCCTGTTGTGGTGATTGGAAATATCACCGTTGGGGGCAGTGGTAAAACTCCGCTGTTGATTCAATTGGTGAAGTATTTGCAGCAACATAGCGTTAGAGTCGGTGTGATTAGTCGTGGTTATGGCGGTACAGGACCATTTCCCAAATTGGTTGATACAGCAGCGACTGCCAAAGAAGTGGGTGATGAGCCTTGCTTAATTGTACAGCGTACAGGCGTACCGATGGCAGTTGGTGCCAATCGTCAAGCGGCGATTGAATTGTTATTGCAACAGTATAATCTGGATTTAATTTTAAGTGATGATGGCTTGCAACATTGGGCACTGGCACGGCAAATTGAATGGGTGGTGTTGGATCAAGGTCGTGGTTTGGGCAATGAAAAATTATTGCCAGAAGGTTATTTGCGAGAGCCTAAATCTCGGTTAAAAGAAGTTACCGTAATTGAACATCATCCAACACCTGCGGCAACTGATTATGCAATGTGGCTAAAGGTGGGTAAACCTTATTTATTGGAAACCCACGCAATGCCTGTGTTTGATGCAAAGCAAAAGTTTCATGTGGTGGTTGGAATTGGTTATCCTGAACGGTTTTATAATAGTTTGGCAAACATTGGTGTGATTCATATCCAAAAACATGAATTTGCCGATCATCACGATTACAATTTAAATGATTTTAGTTTTAATGATACGCTGCCGATAATCACGACTGAAAAAGATGCGGTAAAAATACAAGCGCTGCTTGCCCAAAAATTACATTCTTTTGTCAACCCAATTTGGGTGCTGCCTGTAGAAGCAGAACTTTCAGAACCCTGTTATCAGCTATTACAGCAACAACTTCAGCAACTCAATATTCCAATTAGGTCTTGATATGAAACATATTGTTATTCCTGCACGTTTTTCAAGCTCTCGGTTACCCGGTAAGCCCTTACTTGAAATTCATGGGCGCGCGATGATTTTACGTGTGGTCGATCAAGCGAAAAAAGTACATGGTTTTGACGATTTATGTGTTGCAACGGATGATGTGCGAATTGCTGAAATTTGTCGTGCCGAAAGCATTGATGTGGTGATGACGCGTGCTGACCATCCCTCGGGAACAGATCGTTTAAGCGAAGTTGCACGAATTAAAGGTTGGCATGCAGATGATATTATTGTCAATGTACAAGGGGATGAGCCATTATTGCCTGCAAAATTGGTGCAGCAAGTGAGTCAATTATTAGTTGATCAGCCTGAGTCATCAATGTCGACTTTATGCGAGCCAATTCATGATTTGGCTGAATTTAGACGTGATAGCATTGTTAAAGTTGTGATGTCAAAGCACAATCAAGCATTATATTTTAGCCGTGCAACGATTCCTTATGACCGTGATGCGGCACAGACGCAGTCTGAACAATTGCACAATGTTGCTTATCGCCATTTAGGTTTATATGCTTATCGTGTCAAATTATTGCAAGAATATGTCACATGGGACATGGGGCAACTTGAGCGTTTGGAAAGTTTGGAACAACTTCGCGTGCTTGAAAATGGACATCGTATTGCTATTGCTGTGGCAGAAGCGAACTTACCACCTGGGGTAGACACACAGGCCGATTTAGATCGTCTTAATGCAATGGATATTTGCAATTTTCAATGAGTGAATTTGCTAATTCTTCGCCAATTTTAAGTTGGCAACAACCCGTTTGGGAGATGCTAACTCAGCGTTTTCCTGACGTTGGGCATGGTTTACTTTTTTATGGTAAGCAAGGTTGTGGCAAAGATAGATTTGTTCAGCAATTCTTGGCATGGGTATTGTGTCAAAATAAAATGCCGAAAAGTGCCTGTGGGCAGTGTGGCAGTTGTTTATGGTTAAAGTCTGATACTCATCCAAACTATGTGCGTATTAGCACTGATGACGATGCTAAAAAAAGTCAATCTAAAATTAAAATTGAACAAATTCGAGAACTTCTACCTTTTGTGCAGCAAACGGTAGAAGGTTGGCGGGTGATTGTGATTGAACCTGCCGATGCCTTGAACGTAGCATCAGCCAACGCTTTGCTTAAAACTTTAGAAGAGCCTGGCGAACGGGTGATGATTATTTTAGTGACCAGTCACTTTTTAAAATTGCCTGCCACGATTCGTAGTCGAGTGCAGCGTTATGCTTTAGATCGTTTAACACATCAAGATGCAATCGAATATGTACAACAGCATTTACCGGAAAGTCATCCAGAAAAAATCCAACTTTTATTGAATTTATCTAATCAAATGCCACTTCAAGCCATTGTTTTAAATGAGCAGGAATGGTTAAACAAACGTGCGGAGTTTTTGGCAGATTGGCAAGATTTAGTCATGCAAAAACGCTTGCCAATGAGTTATGCAACGAAATGGCATAAAGCCTTAAATTTTGATGATTTGATGATGATGTTCGAGTATTTGTTATCAGATTTAATTTGTGTCAAACTCAAACAAGTCATAAAAAATATAGATCTTGATTTTACCGTTTTGGCTGACGTGTATGCGCTTGAAACCTTATTTCAAATTGCTGAACATGTGCAGCAAAGTAAAGTCATGCAACGGCAAAATGTACAAACACAATTGATGTTAGATCAGTTATTTGTGCAATTGATGGATGCGTAAATATAAGGGGAAATATAATGCAACCGCAAATGGGTGGAATTCTGCAAGTTAATATTGCAGATCGTGCAGCATTACAATCAAGTTATATGGCATTTGTAAGTGGTGGGGCTTTATTTATTCCCTCACAGCAAACGGTGAAACTTGGGCAGCAAATGTTTGTGCTTGCAACCTTGCCTGAACAAAGTCAGAAAATACCACTTACGGGTAAAGTTGTTTGGATTAACTTTAAAAAAGCCGGTTTAAAACCTCAAGGCTTCGCTATTCAGCTTAGTGGTGAAAAAGGTTTATATTACCGCGCGGAAGCTGAAAAGTTATTGGCGGGAACGATGTCATCACATCGTCCAAGTTATACGATGTAATGTTTTAAATTGAAGGAAAAAACGTGTTTACCGATACCCATTGCCATTTAACAATGCTTGATTTAACGCCTTATGATGGATGTTTAGATGTAGCATTACAACGTGCCCGTGATGCGGGTGTTACTAAGATGATGGGAATTTCGGTCGATTTAGATGATCATATACCGCTTGCCCAAATTGCTGCGAAACATGCCGATGTTGGTTATAGCGTTGGGGTTCATCCATGTGAAGATCCGCAAGTTATGCAACGTGCAAGTGTTGAGTATTTAGTGGAATTGGCACAATCTGAAAAAGTTTGGGCATTGGGTGAAACAGGCTTGGACTATTATCACAGTACTGACTTTATTGCTGAACAGAAAGCGTGTTTTGCACGTCATATCCACGCCGCTAAAATTGTGAAAAAGCCTGTGGTGGTGCATACCCGTTCGGCAAAACATGACACAATTGATTTAATTCGTGCAGAACAATCACAGCATGGTATTTTGCATTGTTTTACTGAGGATGTTGAAACGGCTAAAGCAGTTTTAGATTGTGGTTACTACATCTCATTTTCGGGAATTGTGTCATTTAAAAATGCACAAAGTCTACGTGATGTTGCAAAAATTGTTCCGCTTGATCGATTGCTAATTGAAACAGATAGTCCATATTTAGCACCTGTACCGTATCGTGGTAAAAGCAATGAGCCGTGTTATGTGCCTTTTGTAGCACAAGCATTAGCCGAAGTGTATGGTAAAACTACAGCTGAAATTGGTGAGATCACAACCCGTAATTTTGAAACCTTACTTTGTCAGCCAAAGGTATAGTCAAGTATTGCGATTATTTAAATCTTAAATCGAGAACAATAAGATGGATCGACAAACCCAGTTTAAAGAACGCGAACAACTTATTTTTCAAGTGGCAGAGCAACTGTTACTTGAAAATGGCGATGCAGGCATGACGCTAGATGCTTTAGCTGCGGAACTCGATTTGGCCAAAGGAACACTGTATAAACATTTTCAAAGCAAAGATGAGTTGTACATGTTACTGATTATTCGCAATGAAAGAATGTTATTGGCAATGGCGAAAGACCAACACAAAAAATTTAATGAAGTGGTCGCATTTTTTATGCTTCATCATTTGCATCATCCTGAAAGAACAGTGCTATTTCATTCGCTTGAAGAAAAATTATCGATGACAGGGGTTGGAATACAGCGGCTATTCACCGAGCTTTATCAAATCCGTCGTCAACGTTTGCGTATGATTATTCAAATGGCAGAGGAGTATTTGACGCACATCCAAAGTTCAATGAGTGTTCGTGATTATTTGGCGGGGATTTGGTCTTTAACTCAAGGCGCTGCAATGATGCTCAATTCAAGTTTTTATCAGCGTTATTTAGGTTCACGTGATGGTTTGCGGATTGCTTATATTGAACAAGCTTTATCATTACCTTTACGCGTAAAAACACCGTAATCATCTTGTATCTTGATACAAAAAAATTCGGCAAAAAGTGCATTTTGATTTATACTTTTCGATTCCCTAAAGATTATGATTGTTTTGCGCTATGCTAATTCGCAAGTTATTTAAATTTGAAAATGCTCATGTGGTTAGAAACTGTACCTCTGACCGTTGTAAACGCTCTATTCACGGTCACAGTTATAAAGTTGAGCTGATTTTAAAAGCTTCAAAATTAGACCATGGGCAAATGGTTTATGATTTTGGCCTATTAAAAGGTGTGATTAAAGAATTATTTGATAGTTTTGATCATGCAATTTGCTTTTGGAATGCAGATGCGCCTGATTATATACAGGCATGTAAGAATTTCAGTGCGCGTTGGATCAGCTTGCCGGTTTCACCATCTGCAGAGCAATTTTCTCGCATTTTCTTTTTCCTTGCACAGCAGGTTTTACAGTCGACAAAAACTCAAAATGGCGAAGGTGATGTCGAGGTTTATTCCGTAATTGTGCATGAAACAGATACCGGTTATGCACAAAGTTTTATTGAAGATATTCAAAACCAACAAATGGGTATTTTGAGTTTGGATCAAATTGAATTCTCCGAGCAGGTGCAAGCCGAATGGTCGGATGTGCGTTTGTTTGAGAAATTAAAACAAGGTGAGTTCTTTCATAATCCAAATGTAGAACTTCAAGTTAAAGTATCTTCATAATTAAGCGGTTTTGAGACATAGATGTTACTTAACGAACAGCAGCAACAGCGATTAAATAAAGTTCAACTTGACGACAGTTGGAAACATGCACTACAAGAATTTTTAGTGGGTGCTCAAATGGAGCAGTTACGTCATTTTTTAGTTGCACAAAAGCAAGACAATAAAACGATTTACCCGCCAAGTCATTTGATTTTTAATGCACTAAATATCACGCCAATTGACCAAGTTAAAGTCGTGATTTTAGGTCAAGACCCTTATCACGGTGCAAATCAAGCGCATGGGTTAAGTTTTTCGGTACAAAAAGGGCTTGCAATCCCACCTTCATTGCGTAATATTTTTCATGAGCTTCATAGCGATTTAGGGGTTGTTTCACCTAAACATGGCGACTTAACCCAATGGGCACAGCAAGGTGTATTGTTGTTAAACAGTGTATTAACTGTGGAAGAAGCTCAGCCTACCTCGCATCAAAATCAGGGGTGGGAAGCATTTACAGATCATATTATTGATGTATTAAATGAGCAGCGTGAACATATCGTCTTTATTTTATGGGGTGCGTATGCACAACGTAAAGGGCGACGTATTGATCGTGATCGACACTTAGTTTTAACGGCTGTACATCCATCACCATTAGCTGCGAATCGCGGTGGTTTTTTTGGATGTAAGGCATTTTCAAAAACCAATGACTACTTAACACAACAGGGTATCGCACCAATTAACTGGCAGCTGGACGCATGACACAGACAATGAAACATTACCATTCTGACTTGATGGTTGAATATGCACAAAATGGATGGCGCATTATTCGTTTAAATCGACCGAAATCTTTACACGCATTAGATTTGTCAATTGTGACTGCATTGCGTGAAGTTTTTCAAGATTTTCATCATGATGATACGGTTAAAGCCATCTGGTTTGATTCAACTACTTCAAAAGCTTTTTGTGCCGGTGGAGATGTTCGTAAACTACGCCAGTTGGTCATTGAGAATGAAGCTGCCGTTGCCGATGAATTTTTTAAACAAGAATATTTATTAGACTTACTGTTACATGATTATGCCAAGCCAATTGTTGTTTGGGGCGAAGGTTATGTCATGGGTGGTGGTCTTGGCTTGTTTATGGCTGCACCTTTTAGATTGGTGACACCACATTCACGTTTGGCAATGCCTGAAATTAATATTGGCTTATATCCTGATGTTGGTGCGACTCGCTTTTTGGCAGACCGTGGGGCAGTGGGCTTATTTACAGGGTTAACAGGCTCAATTATGACGGCGGCAGGTGCTTATGCCATTGGTTGGGCAACGCATATTTGTGATACTCAGCGTGATACAGTGTTAGAAAAAGTGATTGCAATTCGTTGGACGGATTATCCAGCAGGTGCATTTAGAGCAATTGATGATACTTTAAATAGTATGCATCGCCCTGTGGGGGCAGGCCCGTTACAAAACTCACTTGATGTTTTACATAGTGTTTGTCGTGGTGTGCATTTTGAATATGATTATGAGGCGATTGTTGGTCTAAGTGATGCACGTAGTGATTGGTTACGCCAAGCCAGTGAAAATTTACAAAAAGGCTCACCTGTAACGGCTGCATTGACCTGGTTGTTATGGCAATGGGGGCGTACCGTGCGTTCATGGAATGACGTTTTTGATTTAGAAATGCAAATTTCTGCATGGAAAATCCGGCACCCAGATTTTGTAGAGGGTGTGCGTGCACGTTTAGTGGATAAGGATTTATCTCCTGAATGGCAGCAATATAGCGAATTGAGTTTGAAAGGTATTTTAGGTGCTTGTCCACCCATTACAACAGTTGAAAGTTGGAATGCAATCTTAAAACAATATCATGTTATTTAATTTGCAATCTGAATCGGTTGTTTTCTCTGAGCAAGATGAAAAATGGATGCGTTTGGCTTTAGAGCAAGCGCATTTTGCCCAAATGCAGGGAGAAATTCCTGTGGGTGCAGTCATTGTAAGTCAAGATAAAGTGATTGGTGTTGGCTATAACGCTCCGATTGGCTTACAAGACCCAACCGCACATGCAGAAATTTCTGCGCTTCGAGATGCGTGTAAAGGGCTGAATAATTATCGCTTGCCTGCGGATGCTGTGCTTTATGTGACTTTAGAGCCTTGTACAATGTGTGTTGGTGCATTAATTCATGCACGTATTCAAAAAGTTATTTTTGCTGCACATGAGCCTAAATCTGGTTCTTTGGTTAGTGCACGTCAACTACTGAACAATCAAGGTTATTATAATCACCTGTTTGAATATCAATCAGGTTGCTTAGAAGCTGAAGCATCAGCATTGTTAAGCCAGTTCTTTAAAGCAAGGCGTGCACAAAAAAAGTATTAGGCTTATTTGGGTGCGCTAAATCAAAAAATGCATTGTATTTGTGCGTATTTTTAAAAAAAGACTGCGTATTTTGCTTAAATAGGCTATATTTATGCACTCATAAAATACACAAAATAGAGCTCTCATGATTTTAACTGAGAGATCATTGAGTTAAAAGGAAAGTAGGAAATGCGTCTTATTAAGATTTGCGTATCGGGGACAATCTGTTTTTTGTCGATGTCAGTAAGTTCGGTGTTTGCAGCAGATACCTTAGCAAAAATTCAAAAAACAGGAACATTGGTGATTGGGCATCGCACATCATCTCAACCCATTTCTTATGTGGTAAATGGACATCCGGTCGGTTACGCAATTGATATTTGTAATGATGTGGCTGCTGAAATAAAAAAAGAATTACGCATGCCAAATCTACGTGTGGTTTATAAGCCAGTTACACCGACTGATCGTATTGCATCATTAAAGTCAGGCGCAATTGATATGGAATGTGGGACATCAACACATTCTGTTTTACGTAATAGTGATGTTGATTTTTCAACAAATTATTATATGGCTGAAATTCGTATGGCAGTCAAGAAATCATCAGATATCAAAGAAATTGATGATTTAGACAATCGTAAAGTGGTCACAACTGCCGGTGTGATTGCAGATAAATATTTGAAACGTACGGTACGTGGCCATGATTTGAAAGTACAAAAATTATATGGGCGTGACCATGCAGATTCGTTTAATTTGCTTGCAACAGGTAAGGCCGATGCATTTGTTGCTGCAGATTCAACACTAGCCGGTTTGATTGCAACATCTGCACATCCTCAAGATTATAGAATTGTAGGTGAGGTCTTGTCGACAGATCCATATGCCATTATGTTGCCAAATGATGATCCAAAAATGAAAGCATTAGCGGACAAAGTCGTCACTAATTTATGGCGTTCTGGTAAAATGGATCAGTTTTATAAAAAATGGTTCTTATCTCCAATTCCACCGCATAACGTTGCTGTAAATATGGAGCTAAATAAAGCCAATAAAATTTTACGTGCTCGTCCAACCGATGCAGGAAATTAAAGCTTGATTCAACTTTGACTTTTGAAAGTTGAAATCTGGATTGGTTTAAATGCCTAGTAAATGAATGTTTACTAGGTTTTTATTTAGATGTCATTGTTTTTTGATAATTTAGAAGTAAAGAGAGCATCTCTGTAAAATTACAGTCAATCATGGCTTGGTTGCACAAACGTCAAAAGACCAGATCTTTCTTAAGTTTACCAAATTTTAGTTGCACTTTAGCGGGTTAATTCAGTAAGTGTACTGAATTCTACTAAATACAAATTCAAAATTTTTCTTTAGCTTTAATAGAAGACGTTCCTGTGTAGATTCACTAAATTCTAAACCTCGTAATTTTTTATGTTATATGGTTTTTTAATGTCCACTCTTTGGGGCTGCTAATTTTTAAACAGTTAAATGTTGCATTGGAATCTGATAACTAACTGTAATATTGAGCTTTATATTGGTTTTGGTTTCTATTTGTTACTTGAACCATACAATCAATGTTTGCTTGGTTGAGCTTTTACGTTAAAATGTCCCTTTGAAATTAAACTTAAGTAAATTGTTTAATTGCTTTTCTGTTTAAAAAGAGAGGCAGACATATTTATTCATTGTTGGAGAAATAACATGCAATGGACTAAGCCCGCGTTTACAGATTTACGCATTGGTTTTGAAGTGACAATGTACTTTGAAGCACGTTAATTGCTAACATCTTGTTAAATCCATAAGCCCTAGAAATCTAGGGCTTATATCTTTTTAAAAGTACTCTTTTATGTATATTCATATTTTAGGTTCAGCCGCAGGTGGTGGTTTTCCACAGTGGAATTGTAATTGTTCAAATTGTAATGGTGTGCGTCAAGGCACAATCCAAGCGAAGCCGCGTACACAATCTTCAATTGCAGTGTCAGAAAATGGCATCGACTGGGTACTATGTAATGCTTCCCCCGACATTCGTCAGCAACTATTTGACTTTAAAGCTGCACAGCCTGCACGACAATTGCGTGATACAGGAATAAAATCTGTGGTGCTGATGGACAGCCAAATTGACCACACCACAGGACTTTTAACCCTACGCGAAGGCTGCCCGATGGAGGTGTGGTGTACTGAAATGGTACATCAGGATTTAAGCACAGGCTTTCCGTTATTTAATATGCTCAAGCATTGGAATGGTGGTTTGCAGCATAAACTCATCAATCCTAAACAAGCGTTTAAAATAGATGGTTTTGAAAACTTAGAATTTATTCCATTTATTATTCGTAGTGCTGCACCGCCATATTCACCGCATCGTAATGATCCGCACGATGGCGATAATATTGCCTTAGTGATTAAAGACCATAAAACCCAAAAACAACTTTTTTATGCACCAGGCCTTGGCAAAATTAGCGCAGACATCATGCAAATTATGGCCGAATCAGACTGCGTAATGATTGATGGTACCTTGTGGCAAGATGATGAAATGCAACAATGTGGCGTGGGCACAAAAACAGGTCGTGAAATGGGGCATTTATATATTGGTGGTGAAGGTGGTTCGTTGTCGTATTTAGATCAACTGACTAAACCACGTAAGGTGTATATCCACATCAATAACACCAATCCAATTTTAAATGAACAGTCGGCACAATTTGCCGAATTGCAAGCGCATCAAGTCGAAGTGGCTTTTGATGGCATGCAGATTGAATTGTAAAAGGGCAATGCCATGACTGCAAAACCACAAGCACTTTCGACAGCTGAATTTGAGCAAGCCATTTTGGCCAAAGGGCAGTATTATCATATTTATCATCCGTTTCATGTGATGATGTATGAAGGCAAAGCCACGCAACAGCAAATTCAAGCTTGGGTTGCTAACCGTTACTACTACCAAATTAATATTCCGCTGAAAGATGCGGCGATTATGGCAAATTGTCCAGATCATCGTGTGCGTCAAGAGTGGATTCAGCGCATGATTGACCAAGATGGTGTTTATCCAGACGGTGGTGGGCGTGAAGCGTGGTTACGTTTGGCTGAAGCGGTGGGTTTAACCCGTGAGCAAGTGATGTCGGAAGAGTTGGTGTTGCCTGCGGTGCGTTTTGCGGTAGATGCCTATGTCAGTTTTGCCCGCCGTGCCACTTGGCGTGAGGCGGCAAGTAGTTCTTTAACTGAATTATTTGCACCGCAAATTCATCAGTCGCGTTTAGATTCATGGCCTGCGCATTATCCGTGGATTAGTGAAGCCGGTTATGACTATTTCCGTTCACGCTTAAGCCAAGCCCGCCGTGATGTCGAACATGGTATGAGCATTACCCTTGAATCATTCACTGAATATGACGAACAACAGCGCATGCTCGAAATTTTACAATTTAAACTCGATATTTTGTGGACGATCTTAGATGCGTTGTCGCTTGCCTATGTTCACAATCAAGCACCGTATCAAAGTGTAACCAGTGACCGCGTTTGGCACAAAGGATTATTTAAAGTATGAGTATTGCAAATTTTGATGTGACTCAAGTGCCAACATGGCGACACGGTTACCGCTTTCAATTTGAAGCCGCGCAAAATCGCCATGTGATTTTGTATCCTGAAGGCATGATTCAGCTTAATGAAAGCGCTTCCGCCATTGGACAATATATTGATGGTGAAAAATCGGTTGCCGAGATTATTGCGCAATTAAAGCAAAAATTTGGTGATATCGAAGCGATTGGCAACGATGTGATTGAATATATGTTGGTGGCTGAACAAGAACATTGGATTGAGTTTAAATGAGTCAGGCAGTGGGCTTGCCACTTTGGTTGTTAGCAGAATTAACTTATCGCTGTCCGTTACAATGCCCGTATTGTTCTAATCCGCTTGATTATGCCAAATACAAAGACGAACTCAGCACCCAACAATGGTGTGATGTGTTTGATCAGGCACGAAATATGGGCGCGGTGCAATTGGGGTTTTCGGGTGGAGAACCCTTAGTTCGTCAAGACTTAGAGCAAATGGTGGCACATGCCCACGGTTTAGGTTTTTATACCAATTTAATTACCTCAGGGATGGGATTAACTGAGAACCGAATTGCTGCTTTAAAACAAGCTGGGCTTGACCATATTCAGGTCAGTTTTCAAGCCAGTGACCCTGTGGTAAATAATGCTTTAGCAGGTTCAAAGCATGCTTTTGAACAAAAGTATGAAATAAGCCGATTAGTCAAAAAATATGAATATCCGATGGTGCTCAATTTTGTGATTCATCGGCACAATATTGACCAAATTGATAAAATTATTGAGCTGTGTATTGAACTCAATGCCGACACCGTTGAATTGGCGATTTGCCAGTTTTATGGTTGGGCATTTGAGAATATGCAGGGATTACTGCCAACCAAAGCACAGCTCGTCCGCGCCGAACGCATTACCAATCAATATCGTGAAAAGTTAAAGCAGCAAAAGCATCCGTGTAAACTTATTTTTGTGGTGCCTGATTATTATGAAGAACAGCCCAAAGCCTGTATGAATGGTTGGGGTAAAATCTTTTTAACGGTTGCGCCCGACGGCACAGCGTTGCCATGTCATGCTGCACGCCAATTACCTTTAAGTTTCCCCAATGTAAAACAGACGCCACTTGCTGAAATTTGGTATGAGTCGGAAGGCTTTAATGCCTTTCGGGGCGATGCGTGGATGCCTGAACAATGCCGTAGTTGCGACAAAAAAGACCGTGATTTTGGTGGCTGTCGTTGTCAGGCATTTATGCTCACGGGCGATGCCAAAAATGCCGATCCTGTATGTGGAAAATCGCCGTATCATCATTTAATTGAGCAGGCACGGGAACAAAGCCATCAGGCAGTTGCTTTAGATCAGCTTCAGTTTAGAAATAGCAAAAACTCAAAAAAATATCTGCAACAGCGGATTGAAATTACACAAACCGATTGATCTACAGATACACCTTAAACAAGGATATTCGCCATGCAGCCGTTAATTTTTGATGGTCATAATGACGCTTTAACACGGCTTTGGTTAAGTGATGCTGCTGATCCGGTTGCTGCTTTTTTAAATGGTGGTTTAGCAACTGAAATGGATTTACCACGTTGCCAAAAAGCTCACTTTTTAGGGGGGATGTTTGCGGTATTTATTCCACCTTTTGCTTATGTGAAACAGCATCATCCTGATAAAATAACCGACTTAAATGCAACTGAGTTTACTTTGTGCGAAATGCAGCAAATTGTGCAAGCGCAAGTTGAACTTTTACACGATTTAGTGGCGCGTTCAGCGCAGCAATTGCAATTGTGTACGACAGTTACGCAGATTCGTAATTGTCAGAAAAATAAGCAAATCGCGATTGTGATGCATATGGAAGGTGCAGAAGCACTCGATGCCAATTTGCATTTGTTAGATGATTGGTATGCAGCAGGCTTGCGTAGTCTTGGTGTTTTGTGGAATCGCCCAAGTTTGTTTGGACATGGTTTAAATGCCAGTTTTCCACACTCGCCCAATACAGGCGAGGGATTGACTAGATTAGGCAAACAGCTCATCACAAAAGTTGCACAGTTGAATATGGTTGTGGATGTATCTCACATGAACGAATTGGCATTTTGGGATACCGCCGAAATTTTAGCGCAGTTTGATCAACCAATTGTAGCCACCCATTCCAATGCACATGCATTGTGTGCTCAAGCAAGAAATTTAACCGACAGTCAATTGGCTGCGATAGCGACAAGTCAGGGCATGGTTGGCGTCAATTTTGATACCGCCTTTTTACGTGCCGATGGTCAGCGCAATAAACAAACCTCGATTGATGTCTTACTCGATCACGTTGAATATTTAATGCAAAAACTAGGTGAAGCACATGTTGGTTTTGGTTCGGATTTTGATGGTGGGTGTTTAAGTGATGAAATTGGTGATGTGACAGGTTTACAAAGAATTGTCGCTAAAATGCAGCAACGGGGTTATTCAATGCCGCTGATTGAGCAAATCTGTAAAGACAATTGGTTGAATGTGTTAGAGCGGATTTGGGGTGAATAGCACGAGCCATTTAGCCTATTGCTGGCTCGTGCGTTGCGATAAACAATTAAAACTTAAAATTCATACTTAACGTCGCTTTACGTGGTTCACCCGGTTGAATCCATGCGTCTGTATAGCTTGCCACCGCATATTTTCGGTTGAATAGATTACTGATATTAAGCTGCATGCGCAGATCAGGATGAATCTGCCAATAACCACCCATATTCACGACAGTAAAAGCGGATAGGGTCGTGCCATTATCAATATAATTTGCGCTTCGTTTGCCGTAGTAATTTAAATTGCCAATCATCCCCATGTCATAGCCTTGCCAGTTAAATTGATAATCGGCAGACAGGTTAGCAGTATGTTTGGGAATATTTTTGAGCTGTGCGCCTTTTACATCGACTTCACTTTCAAGTACCGAGGCATCGGTGAAGCTGTAATTGGCCCGAAGTTTTAATTGATCGGTTATTTGCTGCTGCACTTCCACTTCAATGCCATGACTTTGTACTTTTCCGCTATCGACATAACTGTCGTGGATGCCTTCGGTGAGTAAATGCTGCTTGTGCAAATTAAAATAAGTCAGGCCCAACCAACTTTGGGTTTGATATTGATATTTCCCGCCGACTTCCCAACTTTGGGTTTGTTCGGGTTGATACAGCATATTGTCCTTATTTAAGCCTGTATTTAACTCGAAACTTTTGCCCCAATTGCTGTAAAAAGACAGTTGTGGTGTTGCTTTAAAATTAACCCCTAAACGTGGGCTAAATGGTGTAAACGCTTGTTTTACTGTGACGTTATTTAAATGATTGTGAATGTTTTGCTCAAGATGGTTATAGCGCCCAGCCATTAACACACTCCACCGATCATTTAAAAAAACTTGATCTTGCAAGCTAAAACCCAACATATTTTGGGCTTCTTGACTCGATTTAGTGGTGCGCGTTAAAGGCAAAATATTCACGTCATATATAGGCTGAATGAGGCTGATGACACTGGACGTTCCTACAGCATTACGCTGTTGTAATTGGTCGATGCTATAGTGACCTGCTTCAATATTGGCAAGCAGTTCATGGTGAATATTTCCTGTCTGAATTTTGCCACGTAAAATCGACTGAAATTGAGTATTTTTAGTTTCAAAATAACGATAACGGCGGAAGCGATTGGCGGTTAAATCGGCTGCATTGACACTTGATATTTCAGTCGATGTGCCTTCGCGTGTGCCATGACTGTAGCTTAATGCAGTGGTGCTATTCCAATTGTCATTGAATTGATGATTGAGCCGAAGTTGCAACATTTGGCTTTGAATGTCGAGCTTACCATCGCTTGGTTCACCATAAAACGTATGGATATTCGACATCATTTTCCCATTTAACATAGGAATCCCGCGGTCAAACACGCCTTGGTATTGAGAAAATTCAGTGTCTAAATTCAGCTGTGTATGATCTGAAATTTTCCATGCCAATTGTGGTGCAAGGGTATAATGTTGATGATTGACATCATCTCGAAAACTTTGATTATTTTCATAGGCGATGCCCATCCGATACGCCAATACATCATTGATTGCAGCCGTTGAATCAAGTGCAATTCGATATTGTTGTAGCGTAGAAGCACTTACATTAAGTTCATGCTGTGGTTGCCATTCGGGCTGTTTGGTGGTGATGTTGAGCATTCCACCAATTGCACCCTGACCATACATTGCTGCCATAGGGCCTTTTAAAAAATCGATCGCCTGAACATTAACCATGTCTTGTGGTGGATGAATGCCATTTAACGCACTTAAACCGTTGCGCAAATACATTGTTCCCATATTCGGGTCGGTACTAAAACCACGAAATGAGTAATTGTCCCAAAAGCCACCGCCATAACTGTCTTGATAAACCACGCCATTGACCAGTGCCAAAGCATCGCTGACCCGTTGGATGTTGTGTTGCTGAATTTCTGCCGTAGAAATGTGCGATTGAGCAAAAGGCACATCTAATAATGCATGTTGAAACTGGGTCAGTGCTTGTGAAACATCTGCATTGCTGCTGGATTGCTCGGTTTTAATGTGAATCAGAGGTAAAGCAATGGTATTTTTGGATAAATCTGTATTTTCTACTGCTAAAGCCGTACTACTTATAATTTGTAGTAGGAGCAGACTTGCCCAAGTTGGATGAAATTTACAACTTAACATAAATGAATCTCGCAAAATATGACTTAAAACACATGGTTGGTCACGCATTCAAAACGTGAATGCGTGACTTGTTTAAGCAAAAATTAGAATTTCATGCTCATGCGTAGCCAATAATTACGACCCATGTTGTTAAATTGCTCATTTGCTGCGTAACCGAATACTGCTGCACCTGATTTATTTAAATGTTCGGCATAGTTGCGGTTAAATAGATTATCAATACCGATGGCAACATCTAAATTTGATGTGATTTTGTAGGCCGCATTGATGGCAAAGGTATTAAATGCTTTGCTTTGGCTCATGTCATATCCAACAATATTACCTTCATTTAAGCTAACTCGATTCTGTGCGGCAACCACACGCCATAATAAACCTAAGCTATATTGATCTTGGGTGTAGCGTAAGTTAAAACGTGCTTCAAGCGGCGCAATTTGTGGCAGTGGACGATGGTCGGTACTGTTTTGCCCCCATGCATACATGGTTGAAACATCGGCTTGGAGTTGATTGGTAAATTGATAGCCAACGCCTGCTTCTGCGCCTGCAATCACGGCATCGACATTGCGTATAGACGGAGTATCTTGATATCCCACCAAAATAAAATTGTTAATTAAACCTGCATAAGCTGAAGCCCAAACGTTCCATGCTTGATGTTGCATGTTAAAACCGATATCCAATTGGGTGGTTTTTTCGGTTTTTAAATCAGCCAGTGTTTTGCCAAGTCTTGAGGCGCGAACGAGTTCCCAATAATCGGGCGTGCGTTCAACATAACCAATCCCTGCGTAGGTTGTTAAATCGTATTGAGGGAAGCTATTTTCAAGACGAATAAATCCACTTGGGTTGGTTTCAGTTCTGTTTTGGTTGTTTTTATTGTTGTTAAATTCCACATGACCCAACCGTGCGCCAGTCACTACATTTGTGCTATCGCTGAGGGCATAATTCCATTCGCTAAAAGCGCCATAAGACTGAAAAGCCAAACTTTTGCGACCATTGTTGACGTGTTGATTGTGTTGACTGTCAAGCCCAGACACAATGCTGAGTTTGTCCCATGTAGTGGTTATTGCGGTGCGTGCATTTAAGGTACGGCGTGACACTTCAGATGCCATACTACGCATGACAGGGGTGCGTAAGCTAAAATTGTCCATAATATGGTCGTTGTAATTGTAGTCAATTTGCGCTTCAACTTTTCTAATGACATCGCTAATGTTTTGTTGTTCGGCATGTAAACCTAGGCTTTGTCGTTTAAATTGTGCGCCGTCCATACCACGTCCTGCATAGGCTGCATTGCCATCACTGGTGCCACCACGTAATTCAAGCCACGTATCTTGAGTGGGTTTCCAGCCCAAAGCTAAATCTGCATTCCATTTTTCCCAAGAGGAATGCACGCTGTTGCCATGACCATCTTGATAGTCATTCGACACAGAGCGATTGGCATTCAGGCGTGCATATAAATCATCGCGACCAACTGCTGTTTCAAGATTATGATCCACCCGTCCATAACGACCGACTAAAACACTGGCTTGACCCTGAACGTTTTGATTCGGCTGAAAATGTACAGGTTTGTGCTTAAACAGCACTGTTGCCGCCGAACCTGTGGTGGCATATTGCACGGTTTCAGGGCCTTTAATCACGGTGATTTGGTCGTAACTTTCTGGGTTAATATAAGAAGTTGGCGCATCCATCCGCCCGGGGCATGCACCTAAATTTTCGGTACCATCGGTTAAAATTTTAATTCTTGAACCGAACATGCCGCGGAAAGTCACGTCACCATTGCTTCCGCCATTACGAATGGCATTAAAACCCATGATGCTTTGTAAATAATCTGCGCCATCCGTTGCAGGCACGGGTTGAATCGGTTGCTTCGGATCGGCCTGAATCATTAGCCCATTCGAGAGGTGATCATTTTGCGAGGTCACCACAATTGGAGTTAAATTGTGCGTTGGGGTATCTTCTGCATGGGAGAATGCGGGATTGATGCTAAGTAGTAATGCTGCGGCTAAAGGTTGTAATAAAAATTGTGGTCGAGTCATGACGATTTATCTCAAAACATAAATATGCGCTACGCAGAAAAAACGCGTAGAAATACAGCACATTGCCAAATAAAAATTGACAACGTGTTAGGTCAGAAGCTGACCTTGAAAGCAATATTTAGGCGTAAAGCGGCGGTGCTCGACCTTGAGGGCACAGAAATAAACGACGTAAATCAAAGAAAACATAGGCCAATGCCGCCAATAAAATAAGGCGAACAAGTAGGGCGATTTCAATTAAATCGAGGTTGATTTCAGTTAGAGGTGATAATTGATGGTAAAGTTGACAAAAATGACAGTGTTTAAGCATATCGTCATGTGTTGACGATGTTTTCATTTTGCTCATGTCATGCTGCATGTCTTGCATCATCATGTGATGTTCTGACATTGACATGCTGTGTTGGTCTAAGGCAACACTAATCTCTGCACAGACGATATTGGATTGCATGGTTTTAGGCATCGCAATTTGCCAAAACACAAGGTTTTGTAACAAAAGTGCCAGTAGGCCAAACGTGAATCCAAATTGCCGCATTGAGGGAAGAAAACTTAATTTAAACTTAAAACGGTGTGTAGGGTACATGAACTTGTTAAGATATGCCATCTTTGGGTTTAGGCATTGTAGGGTCTATGGATAAAAAATCGGCAAGAATGCCCATTTTTCGTCAATTATTACAAATGTTGCATGTGCAAGTCGGTGTATTGGTTGCGCCATTTATTTTTATTGCTGCGTTAACAGGGCTGCTGTATGCCTTAACGCCACAAATTGAAAATAGTATTTATCAGCAGCAATTATTTGTTGATCAGCCCAGTCATGCACAACCGAAGCTTTTAAGTGAGCAAATTCGAGCCGCACAGCATTTTTTGCCTGAGCAGGCACATATTATGGCAGTTCGACCAGCGCCATCTGTAGATATGACCACCCGAATTTTATATATGGATGCTCATAAGCCCGAGCAAACGATGGCGCTGTTTGTCAATCCATATAATTTGGCGGTGCAAGGACGTTTGCCTGTTTATGGCACCAGTGGTGTATTGCCTATGCGTACCTTTTTAGATAATTTACATCGTAATTTACTGATGGGGACGTATGGCCGTGCTTATAGTGAACTGGCGGCCAGTTGGTTAGGTATTTTAGCGCTTACAGGATTTTTACAATGGCACCGTAAATGTAAAAAAAAGATTCAATATCAAAGCAATGTCACATCAAAACAGTGGCACAGCTGGATGGGTTTGGCTTTTTTTCCGATGCTGATTTTTTTCTCTGCTACGGGTTTAACATGGTCAAATTGGGCGGGGGCGAATATTGCCAAATTTCGTCATTGGGCTAATGGTGATACCCCCAGTTTAAATACTCAATTGCATACATTGGTTGGACAAAGCACCACACCTGTAGATGCACATGCCGAACATCATATGCACATGCAGATGTCACAGCAAAATCTGATAGATCCAGCCCAGTTCGATCTCATTCAACAGCTGGCACGTCAGCAAGGACTAAACGCAGCAGCCTTGCAAATTAAACCAAGTCTTGAAGCGAACCAAGCATGGACAGTTGAAGAAATTCAGCACAAATGGCCAATTAAAATTGATGCTTTGGCCGTTGATATGCAGCAACTAAAAGTAGTCGATCGCCTGCATTTTAAAGATTTTCCACTTTCGGCAAAGCTGACCCGTTGGGGAGTTGATACGCATATTGGGGTGCTGTTTGGTTGGGTCAATCAGTTGGTTTTAATATTTAGCGCGAGTGCAATTTTGCTTTTAATTGCTTTGGGATATTACAGTTGGCTAAGTCGTGTCGAGGTAAGGAAAACTTTGCAAAATGCGCCGCGGTTGTGGATGTCGCTTTGGCAGAAGGCGACAGCCTTGCAATGTTGTGTCGCAATGGTTGTTTTAATGGCGCTATATTTTATAGTGCCTGTTTGGGTCATCAGTTTGGTGTTGCTGCAACTGTTATGTTGGGGTGGGACAAAACTAACTAGAAATTAGATAAGTTAATTGGGTTGTGATTTATGGAGGATGAACTTTGCTAAGCATCACATAGCATTTTACAAACTTCACTTTTTTAGATTAAACACCTTCCAATTTTTGTTGCAATATCGACGTTCGATAAGGACTATCTTCAGGTAAGATGTCGAGTAAACGTTCGATGGCGTCTATCCTTTCAGGGTTATGTTGTATCAGCTTAAATAATAGTTCTGGGTTGGTACAATGATAAATGTGATGACTTAAGCGTGCATCGAACGCGTCACGCCAAGCCCGTAAAAAAGGGCTTTCTGTTTTTGCTAAGAAGTTTCCTTGGTATAGATGAACAGCTGTTTGTAAGTAACCGGCATTGAGTGCGCGTTCTGCACGTAAAAAATCGCATTCTAATTCGCAGTTGAGTCTGTAGCAGCGCGGCTGAATTTTGCCATTAAGCAGAGTGCGTAACTGTGAAATTTCAGCTTTAAGCGTGGTTAGGCTGACGTCTCTGTCGCCATATAAAGCATAATGTAATTCATCTAATTGCATGCCCAGTGGGCATAAAGCCAAAATACATAAAATTTCAATTTGTCGATGGGTCAGTGCGAGGCGGTTTTGATTAAAGGTAATGATCGGCGTGCCAAAAACTTGCATGGCTAAAGTATCTTGTTGTTGATGTTGTAACACTTGGCTTAATAGTTGCACACAACGTTCAACCGCCAGTTTACCTAAATTGCTATGTTTGGTGTATTGGGTTGAAAGATTTAGAATACCGTAATATTGCTGTGTATTGGGGTCAATAATTGGCGTGGCATAACAGACCCAATCTTGCACACTATTCATCTTATTTTCATTGGAATAAACACAACTGGTTTGCTGCGTATTTAGTGCAACACCAATGGCATTGGTCCCAACAGACTGAGTAGACCATTGCCCGCCTTCAACAAAATGGACTTGTTCTGCCGATGAGCGCATGCTCTGGCTACTCCATGTCCAAAGTAAGGTGCCAAAAGTATCTGTAATGCCCATTGCCATATCGGCTTCCTGCGCAATTTGCGACATCATGGTTTGACTTTGATAAATTGTGCGTCCGAACAGCGAACATTGCCAGTCTTGCTCGAGTGATAAAAGAGGTGCAGCCGTGGGCAAGACCTCATGTACTTTAGGTGGGGTGATAGGTGTTATTTGTGTAAAAGAGCTTGGCTTTAAATCCATGATGGCTTCCTTTTTTATGCTACAACCGTTCACTTAAATCCTTTAAGTGAGCCGAAATGATGGCGATTTTTATTTTTGCATATTTTAAACAACTCTTCAGATGATTTTATTTAAGCAATAGTCTAGTTGAAAGACATTGGCAAATTGAATCAAAAAATGTTTCAAAAAGTGGTGAGATTGTAGCTAAATTTTTATGTTTTTTAACTTTGATAAAAATGGTGCGCAAGTTTAAAGAATAAAGGTTGGTTAAAAGTTTGTTTTGCACTGGAATTTACCTTTAATAAAAAATTACATTTAAATAAAAATCTTAAAAAATCAATATTCTATTCAAAGTTTTAAACCTTGTGAAAGCGATTTATTTTATTAGTCTAATATCCAAGAAATAAAAAATATTTTTAGATTAAGTGGATGCTTGGACGACATCACTTAGATCAAAAAATAAGGAAATGAGTATGCAGCTTACTGAAGAACAATTGCTTGCCGCATATAAACGCATGCGAGATATTCGTGAATTTGAAGACCGTCTTCATGAAGAAAATAATACAGGGGATATTCCCGGGTTTATTCATCTGTACAGTGGTGAAGAAGCGGTAGCCGTTGGAATCTGTGAAAATCTCACCGATCAGGATTACATCACCTCAACCCATCGTGGGCATGGGCATTGTATTGCCAAAGGCTGCGATATTCACGACATGATGCTGGAAATTTTTGGCAAAGATGCAGGATTATGCCGAGGAAAAGGCGGATCAATGCATATTGCCGATTTGGATAAAGGTATGCTTGGTGCCAATGGCATTGTAGGTGGTGGGCCACCGCTTGCGATTGGGGCAGCCTTGACGGCAAAAACATTAAAAACAGGTGGTATCGGTTTGTCTTTTACAGGAGATGGTGGATCGAATCAGGGCCTGACTTTTGAAGCGATCAATATGGCCGTTGTCTTAAAATTACCCGTTATTTTTATTTTCGAAAACAACGGGTTTGGTGAAGGTACTTCACACGATTACGCCGTAGGAAGTAAGGATATTGCAGGACGTGCCGCAGGTTTTGGCTTACCCGCCGAAAAAGTGGATGGCACAGATTTTTTTGCAGTTTACGCTGCTGCGCAAAAGGCGATTGAACGCGCACGCCGTGGTGAAGGACCAAGTGTGATTGAAACGGTCACCAATCGGTTTTATGGACATTTTGAAGGCGACCCAGGGCTCATCCGTTCTAAAGATGAAATTGATTATGTGAAGGAACATAAAGACCCGATCAAGATTTTCCGTGAAAAAGTGAAGGGCCAGATTGATGAAGCCAAACTGGATGCCATTGACGCTGCTTCAAAAGCCAATGTCGATGATGCTGTAGCCAAAGCGCGTGCAGCAAAATATCCAGAAATCTCTCAACTTTTAACAGATGTCTATGTCTCTTACTAAAGGAATAGTAACGAAATGCCAAATAAAAGTTATCGAAATGCCATTAAAGAAGCCATTGAGCTAGAAATGCGACGTGATCCTACCGTGATTGTGGTGGGTGAGGATGTCCGTGGCGGGCATGGCGGCAAAAATACAGATGAAAATAAGCTGGAAGGTTTTGGTGGTGTATTGGGGGTAACCAAAGGGTTGTGGACTGAGTTTGGTTCTGAACGTGTGATTGATACCCCGATTACCGAATCTGCCATTATTGGAATGACCGCAGGCGCGGCAGCAACAGGCTTACGTCCAGTTGCAGATTTGATGTTCATGGATTTTTATGGTGTCTGTCACGACATGCTCTATAACCAAGCCGCCAAATTCCGTTATATGTTTGGTGGTAAAGCCAAAGCACCGATGGTGGTGAGAGGCATGATTGGTGCTGGTTTCTCAGCAGCAGCACAACATTCTCAGTCACCTTATAATGTCTTTGCATCGGTACCTGGCTTAAAGGTCGTGGTGCCATCGAGTCCTTATGATGTCAAGGGGTTGCTTATTCAAGCCATTCGTGATGATGATCCTATTGTGTTTTGTGAACATAAAATGTTGTATGACATTAAAGGTGAAGCACCCGATGAAGCCTATACTATTCCGTTTGGGGTTGCCAATTATACCCGTGAAGGAACGGACGTCACCATCATTGCATTGAGCCTCATGGTTCATCGAGCCAATGAAGTTGCAGACAAACTCGCCAAAGAAGGTATATCTGTCGAGGTGGTCGATCCACGTACTGTTTCACCACTGGATGAAGATGGGATTTTAGAATCCGTTGCAAGCACGGGTCGTGTGGTGATTGTGGATGAATCAGCAGCACGCTGCGGTTTTGGACATGATGTTGCAGCACTTATTGCACAAAAAGGTTTTCACTATTTAAAAGCACCGATTGAACTGGTCACACCGCCACATACGCCAATTCCTTTTTCACCAGTACTTGAAAAAGAATGGATCCCAAGTGTCGAGCGGATCGAACAAGCGGTCAGAAAAATACTGGAGGCTTAGGATGAGCGAAATTAAAACACTGGAAATCCCGAAATGGGGATTGTCCATGGAAGAAGGAACTGTCGCACAGTGGCTGATCGAAATCGGTACGAGCTTCAAAAAAGGCGATGAAATTTGTGAAATTGAAACCACTAAAATTGTAAATGTCCTCGAAGCACCTTTTGATGGTACGTTGCGTCAGATTCTAGCACACGCAGGAGATACGCTGCCTGTAGGTGGCTTGATTGCCATTTGTGCCGAAACTGATGTTTCTGATACCGAAATTCAAAATTTCGCCCGAAATTTAAACGGTATTCAGTCGTCCAATACTGCAACAGAGGCTAAAGTCATAACAGCTCAAACGTCTGAAGTTGATCAATTAGCAGTAGCGAACAGTCAAGCTCAGTCTCAAGCGATTATCGAAACCAAAGCACAGATTGTGTCAAAAGATGGTATTGTGGTTCCAGCAGCGTTACAGGGCTTTAAGGTATCGGATTTATTTACTACGCCGCATGCATTAAAACTTGCAGAGAAACACAATATTGATCTTTCTCAAGTGATGGGTACAGGTCGGTTAGATCGCATTAGCGTGCAAGATTTGCAGTCTGCGGTACAAGCAGCAGGTGGTCAATGGGCAGGAATCAAACGTCAGGGCAGTCACAAAGCAATCAAGTCGACTGCCGATGATCAGCATATAGCTGCAACACCTGTCGCTCGACGTTTAGCCCAAACATGGGGTATTAACTTAAATGATTGCCGAGTTTCGGGTACTCGGGGGCGTGTCTGTAAAGAGGATGTTGAAACGGTCTATTATCGTGAACATTCTGTATCAGAAACTGCTTCAACCGCGAGTTGTGCTGATACGCCAGTTGAGCCAAATTCTGTCAAGCCTATTGCCATGAATGCGATGCGTAAGGCCATTGCTTCAAGATTACAATTGGCAAAACGTAATGCACCCCATTTTCGTTTAAGCATTGATGTCAATGTTGAAGCCTTGCAAGCTTTACGTCAGCAGATCAACGATACCGTGCCACAACTCAAGCTATCGATCAACGATATGCTGATTAAAGCGGCTGCGGCTGCGCTGATTAAAGTGCCAGAAGTCAATGTGCAATATGACGAACAAAAACAGCAGATTTTACAGTTTAAAGATGCTGATATCTCGGTTGCAGTTGCTATTGAAAATGGACTAATCACACCGATTGTTAAAGCAGCCAATCAGAAATCGCTGGCTATCATTTCGAGCACGATGCGAGATCTGGCAACCCGAGCCAAAACAGGTAAGCTTCAGCCTGATGAGTTCCAAGGTGGTAGCTTTAGCATCTCTAATTTGGGAATGCTCGGTATCAAAAACTTTGATGCGATTATTAATCCTCCACAAGGCGCCATCATGGCCCTAGGTAGTTCTGAGGCGCGTGCTGTGGTTGAGCATGATCTCATTGTGATTCGGCAGGTGATGACTGTCACACTTTCTTGTGATCATCGCGTCATTGATGGTGCTTTGGGAGCCAAATTTTTGGCAAGCTTCAAGCAGTTTGTCGAAAACCCTGCTTTGATTTTGGTGTAGGAGGATAGGCATGTCAGACACACAATTTGATCTTGTGGTGATTGGTGCTGGTCCTGGAGGCTATGTGGCTGCGATTCGAGCAGCCCAACTGGGTCTAAAAACCGCGATTGTCGAGGCGACTCATCTGGGAGGGATTTGTTTGAATTGGGGATGTATACCGACCAAGGCATTATTGGCGGGTGCTGAACTTACGCATCAATTTAAACATGCGTCGCAGTTTGGATTTGAGCTAGGAGATATCAATTTTGATTTATCTAAACTGGTTCAACATAGTCGTCAGGTTTCAGCGCAATTGGTGCAGGGGATTGAGCACTTACTTCGTAAAAATCAGGTCAGCGTATTTTATGCAAAAGCCAGATTTATTGCCAAAGAGCGCTTAGAGCTGGTCGATGCGCAACAGCAGAAACAGATGATTCGTGCCCCGCATATTATTGTGGCAACAGGTGCACATGCGGCTTCACTTCCTCAGATTCCAGTAGATGGTGATTATGTTTGGTCTTATAAGGAAGCATTACAACCCAAGCAACTCCCCAAGTCTTTACTGGTCATTGGTTCTGGTGCCATAGGCAGTGAATTTGCGAGCCTGTATCAGGATTTGGGAAGTCAGGTGACATTGGTCGATCTTACTAAGCAGATTTTACCAACCGAAGATCATGAAGTTGCCCAGTATGTACGAAAGCAGTTTGAACAAAAGGGCATGCGTATTCTGACAGAAAGTACCGTACAGCATTTAGAAGTTTGTGAGGGAAAGGTACATTGTGAAATAAAAGGGCCTTCTGGCGTTCAATCCCTAAGCTTTGATCATGTGCTCTCAGCCGTGGGGGTTAAACCCAATACACAGAATTTGGGTCTGGAGCAATTGGGTGTGGCATTGAAAAATGGATTCATCCAGACAGATGAATGGTGTCGAACCAATGTCGTCGGCATTTATGCGATTGGCGATGTTGCTGGTGCACCGTGTTTGGCACACAAAGCCAGTCATGAAGCCATAGTCTGTGTAGAGAAAATTGCGGGTATCGCAGGTGTTCATCCACTCAATCGCCAGCAAATTCCAGCCTGCATTTTCACCCATCCTCAAGTTGCCAGTATTGGATTAACTGAGCAGCAAGCCAAAACACAAGGCAAACAAATGCATATCGGAAAATTTCCGTTATCTGCCAATGGTAAAGCAATTGCACTGGGACAAACCGCTGGTTTTGTTAAAACAATTGTTGATGTGGAATCTGGCGAGTTACTCGGTGCGCATATGGTGGGACATGAAGTCACAGAGCAGATTCAAGGTTATGCCATCGCTCAAGCCCTTGAAGCAACCGATGAGCATTTGGCGCAGGTGATTTTTCCGCATCCAAGCTTGTCTGAAGCCATGCATGAGTCTATTCTAGCATCTATGCAACGGGCAATTCATATCTAAAACAATGACCGTTACCGTTGTGAGATGTTGTACCACTTCATGTATTTCAACATAATTTAATAGGAATATAACAATGAAAGCAGCACGTTTTTATGATCGTGGGGATATCCGTATTGAAGATATTCCAGAGCCTGAAGTAACAGCAGGAACTGTAGGCATACAGGTGGCTTGGTGTGGGATTTGTGGCACAGACTTACATGAGTTTATGGAAGGTCCAATTTTTATTCCGCCATGTGGGCATCCACATCCCATTTCGGGGGAATCTGCACCGATTACCATGGGGCATGAATTTTCGGGCGTGGTCTATGCTGTGGGTGAAGGTGTAGATGATATTAAAGTTGGACAGCATGTGGTGGTCGAGCCTTATATCGTGGCCGATGACGTTCCAACTGGCCCTGGTGAAAATTATCATCTTTCTAAAAATATGAACTTTATTGGTTTGGGTGGTCGTGGCGGCGGACTATCAGAAAAAATTGCAGTTCAGCGCCGTTGGGTGCATCCAATATCGAATGCAATTCCACTGGATCAGGCTGCTTTGATTGAGCCACTTTCGGTAGGGCATCATGCTTATATAAGAAGTGGCGCCAAAACGGGTGATGTGGCATTGGTGGGCGGCGCAGGCCCTATTGGTTTATTGCTCTCTGCTATTTTAAAAGCCAAAGGTTTAACGGTTATCATTACCGAATTAAGCAGCAAGCGAAAAGAAAAAGCCAAAGAATCGGGTGTTGCGGACTATATTCTCGACCCAACGCAAGTCGATGTGATTGCAGAAGTGATGAAAATTACGCAGAATAAAGGCGCAGACGTTGCCTTTGAATGCAGCAGTGTGAATAAAGTATTGGACACATTGGTTTCGGCCACCAAAGCAACGGGAGTGATTGTGATTGTTTCAATCTGGAGTCATCCTGCAACTGTGAATGTGCATAGTGTGGTGATGAAGGAGTTAGATGTTCGCGGAACCATTGCTTATGTGAATGATCATCAAGAAACGATTAAACTGGTTGAAGAAGGTAAAATTAATCTGGCACCGTTTATTACTCAGCGCATTCAATTAGACGATTTAATTTCTCAGGGATTTGAAACGTTAATTCATAATAACGAGTCGGCAGTTAAAATTATTGTGCAGCCGTAGTTGCATCAACAATTAAAAAAAGCTGATGTTTAACATCAGCTTTTTATACCAATCATCTTTTAAAACAGTGATTTAAATCTGTGGGATTTTAACCTTCAAGGCGATTAAACTTTAAAGTCATCGCCCAAATAGACTTCGCGTACGGTTGCATTTTCTAGCACTTCTTGCGGAGAACCTTCTGCAATTACAGCACCTTCACTGACAATATAGGCTTTTTCACAAATGGCTAAAGTTTCACGGACGTTATGGTCGGTAATTAATACCCCAATGCCACGAGATTTTAGGTTTTGGATAATATCTTTAATATCACCTACAGAAATTGGGTCGACCCCTGCAAAAGGTTCATCAAGCAGCATAAATTTTGGATCGGCTGCGAGTGCGCGTGCAATTTCAGCACGACGACGTTCACCACCCGAAACACTCATGCCTAAAGAATCTTTAATATGGCTGATTTTAAAATCTTCCAATAATTCTTTTAGGCGTTGCTCACGTTGGGATTTATTCAGCTCTTTTCGTGTTTCTAAAATTGCCATGATGTTTTCACCAATGGTCAATTTACGGAAAATAGAGGCTTCTTGAGGTAAATAACCAATACCTTTTTGCGCGCGTTCGTGCATGGCAAAATGTGACAAGTCTTGATCATCTAAATGAATCTCGCCTTTGTCCATGCGTACCAATCCCACAACCATATAAAAACTAGTGGTTTTTCCTGCGCCATTTGGGCCCAATAAACCCACAATTTGACCGCTTTGAATTTCAAATGAAACGTCTTTAACGACCCAGCGTTTACTATAGTTTTTAGCAAGGTGACGAATACACAGCGTTTGTGGCTGCATTAATTCACTCATTTACTTTTTGCTCCTGGCATCGCCGTTGAGCTATTTGGTGGAATGACGATTTGCACACGTCCACTATTTTGTGATGAATTGGTTGATGTTGCACCACCTGTTGAGCCACCGCCAACAGCTTCAATATCACCTTTATTCATACTATAACGCAAGGTTGCACCACGGACGCTCGCACCATCTTGATTGACAAAAGCATTACCCGTCAAAGTGATAATACCAGTATCTGCGTTGTAGACAATTTTTTGTGCTTCACCTTTGGCAAAACCTTTGTTTGGGTCAGTTTTTTGTTGGAAACGTGCAGGACGACCATTTGCTGTAACAACACTCATCTGACGGTTTGAGTTGAGTTGAGCCGTAACCGTATCTGCTTGTAGTTTCATTGAACCTTGTTCAACCACCACATTGCCAGAATAAGTGGTATAACCTGTTTTATCGTTATAAGTCGCACGGTCAGCAACTAAAGAAACGGGCTGATTGCGATCATTAGGTAAGGCAAAAGCTGCCATTGCAGTACAAGACAAAGCCCCGATAAGGGTGACTTTTAGGAAAGTTTTATGCGGATGATTAAGATTTTGGAGCATACTTGCCTCGAATATTGAAAAAATCATATTGTCCTGTTGTGAAATCTGCTTTTAGCCCTTGGCTAATAAATTGACCTTGTGCAGAATCTACATTGACTATATGGTCTGTTTCGATGTGTTTGGTTTGTGGATAGCCAATGAGTTTATCCGTGGTTAATGTCATAATACCTTGCGTGGTATTGCGATGTGCAACCACCTGACCAGTTAATAAAATTTTCTCATTATTATTAAACCCTTGTGCTTTAGATGCGTAATAATTTGCATCTTCTTTACCTTGATTATAGGTTGTTGCTTTAAAGTTCAATAATTCAGATGTATTGTCTTGTCGGTTTTGTGATAATTCATCGGCAGTTGCGCGTGCAGAAACGAGGCCACTAACATCGGTTTGCGTGACTTTAATTTCTTTTGCTGCATAGGTAAGATTCTGTGTTGGATTATTATCCAATTTTTTACTCTTACCACTGTAATAATAGTAACCACCGCTTACGGTCGCAACCACAAGGGCAACTATATATAAACTTCTCGTATCCATAAGCGTAGTGTATCAAACAAAGTTCATTTAAAAATTAATAAGGTGTTGCTAAATATTTTTCAAGCAAGTCTTGGTAGACATCTTTAGCTTGTAATAACATATCACAGACCTCTCTTACTGCACCACGACCGCCCATGGCTTGGGTGACTAAGTCAGCACGTTTACGTACTTCTCCGTGACCGTTTGGAACTGTAACTTTCATTCCTGCAATTGCAAAAGCTGAAAGATCCGGCCAATCATCGCCCATATACAAGCAATCATCAGGCTTTAGGTTAAGGCTTGCACAAGCCTCGCGTAAGGCGGTACCTTTGTCTTCACGGCCTTGAAAAACTAAGTCCACGCCTAAATCGGACATGCGTTTTTCAACAATATTACTTTTACGTCCTGTGATGATAATGACTTTTAAGCCTGCTTGCTGCACCAATTTCATGCCCAAACCATCACGAATATCAAATGATTTAATTTCATCGCCAGTATTGGTAAGCGTGACAAATCCATCACTTAAAATGCCATCGACATCTAAAACCAAAGCTTTTAAATCGCGGGCTTTTTCAAGCAAAATATACGAAGCCATTAAGCAACTCCTGCTGCAATTAAGTCGTGCATACCAATCACGCCAATGACTTTGTTGTCAGAATCCGTCACGACAAATTGGTTGATTTTTTTATCGCGTAATTGTTCAAGCGCATCGACTGCGCGAATATCTGCATCAATCGTTGCAGGCTGTTTGGTCATAACTTCGGCCACTGGGCGTGTGACGTCAAAACCTTGTTGGCGATCAATTAAACGGCGTAAATCACCATCGGTGAAGATGCCTAATAATGTGTCATGCTCATCAACAACGGTGGTTAAGCCCAAACGCTTATTGCTTATTTCGTATAGCACTTGATTCATTGGTGTTTCAGGGCGTACTTTCGGTAATTCATCAGCGGTGTGCATTAAGTGTTTTACGTGTAATAACAAGCGTTTGCCTAAAGCCCCCGCAGGATGAGAACGTGCAAAATCATCGGAAGTAAAACCGCGTGCTTCAAGCAAAGCTACCGCCAAAGCATCACCTAATACTAAGGTTGCCGTGGTGCTTGATGTAGGTGCTAAACCCAAAGGGCAGGCTTCTTGTGCGGCACCTAAAGTCAGCGCAACATCTGCATTTTGTGGCATTGGCCCTGTGTCATTGGCGCTTATGGTAATTAAAGGAATGCCCACATGTTTAATCAGTGGCATGAGCATCATAATTTCATCGCTTTTGCCAGAATTAGAAATGGCAATTAGGACATCGCCTTTTACCAACATGCCTAAATCGCCATGACCAGCTTCGCCCGGATGCATGAAAAAAGAAGGTGTACCTGTCGAGGCAAAGGTTGCTGCCATTTTACGGCCAATGTGACCAGATTTCCCCATTCCTGTAATGACCAGTCGTCCTTTACATTGCAAAATGATTTCACATGCACGACTAAAGCGGTCATCAATTTGGCTTGTTAAAATATCAAGCGCATTCTTTTCAATTTCAATGGTTTCTTTTGCCACTTTTTGAAAATCGAGAGGAGAAGGGGTATGTGGAAAATTCACAGCAGATTACCTTTAAACAGAGAGCTGCGTAGCAGATACCATAATCTTTTTATTTTTTATGCTGCCTTGAAAAATTTCAATTGTGCGATGTGAAAAAATAAAAAAAGTGTATCTCACTAGGCAAGAAGTTTAATCATTTCAGCTATGTTAGCACAGTTAGGCAAAAGTCACGTTTTCAAATGTTATTTTCACAAGCATATATTTTTTTAGCATAAAACTTGGTGAAGGTTAGGCGCATCAGTTATGATATTGCTCTATCTTTGTTGGGTGTTTAAAAGACGTATGCAACCTTTTGTTTTATATAACTCTGAGCAACGCAAAAAAGTTGAATTTGTACCGAAAAAAGCAGGTCAAATTGACATGTATGTGTGTGGCATGACGGTTTATGACTATTGTCATATTGGACATGCGCGAGTAATGGTTGCATTTGACTACATCATTCGCTTTTTGCGCAGCCAAGGTTGGCAGGTCAAATATGTGCGTAACATTACCGACATTGACGATAAGATTATTAAACGTGCCAATGAAAATGGCGAAACGATTCAAGCATTGACTACACGTTTTATTGACGCAATGAATGAGGATGCGCACCGTTTAGGTTGTGCTGACCCCGATGAAGCACCCAAAGCGACCGACTATATTAACCAAATGCAAAGTATGATTGGTACTTTGGTCGATAACGGCAGTGCTTATGCGGCGAAAAATGGCGATGTGTATTTCAAAGTTGACCAATTTAAACCGTATGGTCGTTTGTCTGGGCGTAAATTAGACGACATGCAAGCCGGTGCAAGTGAACGTGTTGATGTTGAAGTTGAGAAAAAGCATCCGTTCGACTTTGTACTTTGGAAACGTGCCAAAGACAATGAGCCAGCATGGAATTCACCGTGGGGCAATGGTCGCCCGGGGTGGCATATTGAATGTTCGGCAATGTCGACTTGCTGCTTAGGTAACCATTTTGATATTCATGGTGGCGGCTCAGATTTGTTATTTCCACATCATGAAAATGAGATTGCACAAAGTGAAGCGGCAACAGGTGAACAATATGTGAATTATTGGATGCATGTGGGCTTTATTAATGTCGATGGCGAAAAAATGTCTAAATCGTTAGGCAACTTCTTTACCATTCGTGATGTAATGGAAAAATTTCATCCTGAAGTGATTCGTTACTTTATTGTGTCATCACATTATCGCAGCCCAATTAATTTCTCTGACTTTGCTTTAAAAGAAGCAAAAACCTCATTGAGTCGTTTTTATCATTCATTTAAAGCTTATCAACAACGTTTTGGTGTGGAGCAACACCCAACGCATCCAGTCTATGAAGATTATATTGCGCGTTTTAATGCGGCAATGTCAGATGATTTCAATACCGCAGAAGCGCTTGCTGTTTTATTTGAACTGAATAAAGAATTAAACCGCGCCTTAAAAGAAGAGCAAGAAGAAGCTGCCCATATCAGTTTTGCAACATTGCGTTATTTAACCGATATTTTAGGTTTGGTTCAGCATGATGTGGACGAGTTTTTGAAGTCGGATATTGGACAAAGCGCGTTAAGTTTGTCAGATACCGAAATTGAGGCATTGATTCAACAACGTAGTGATGCCAAAAAAGCCAAAGATTTTGCCGGTGCTGATGCGATTCGTCAGGATTTGTTAGAAAAGGGCATTGTGTTAGAAGATACCCGTCAAGGCACATTGTGGCGACGTGCTGATTAATTCAGCAGTTGATTGAAGTTGGGCTTGACTCGAATTTAAATCTCTTTATAATGCGTCCTATTGCGGGAATAGCTCAGTTGGTAGAGCACAACCTTGCCAAGGTTGGGGTCGCGAGTTCGAGTCTCGTTTCCCGCTCCAAAATTTTAAAAACCCTAATCATTTGATTAGGGTTTTTTATTGTCTGAAATATAGCTATTTATGCCATGGTATTTTTATCCCAGTATGCTTGTTGCACTTGCGGCATTAGATTTAGCTGCTGAATAATTTCATTCATTTCCGTTGGTTCAATTGAACTTGCAATTAAGGTCGCTTCAATTTCAATATCATTATCACCGAAAGGTTCGACATCTAAATCTTTGAGTGGATAATTAAAGTGATGCAAGATCTCTGTTAGCTTATACATGACCAATTTGCGATGGTCTTTTGCTGCAATCAAATAAATAACATGTGTGACTTCCGAGTCGGCATCTAAAGGCTGTCGGTCAATCATATTCACTAATGGGCGCAGGAGCGTATTCGCAGCCAAAATAAATGCCGTTGCAACAATTGCCTCAACAATTAAATCAGAACCTGCCGCAGCACCAATGGCAGCAGAACACCAAAGTGTTGCTGCTGTATTTAAGCCATGAATATTGCCTTCTTGGCGCATAATTACACCTGCGCCAAGAAAGCCAATACCAGAAACAACATAAGCAATTACACGTACTGCACCATCAGCACCTGAAAGATTATTTGCAATATCAACAAATATTGCCGCACCTAAAGCCACAAGAACATTGGTTCTTAAGCCTGCTGTACGTTGTCGATATTGCCGTTCAAGACCAATTAATCCACCTAAAATAAAGGCAGTTGCTAAGCTGATAATGGTATTCAGCATATTGGGTAAATTGGTTGTGTTTAAAAATTGCAATGTCATATCACACCTATTATTGCCATCCATAACGGCGAATATACATGCGTTTAATTAATTGAGTCACGCACATATAGGCCATTAATATAAACGGTAAATATAAGAAATACGTGACAGGCAATGCTTGTAATTTAAAATAATGCGCAAATGGCCCCATCGGTAGAAAAATACCAAGTGCGCAAATGATCACCGTCATCATCAGTAGTGGCAATGCTGCACAGCTTTGAATAAATGGAATTTTTTGCGTACGAATCATATGTACAATCAGCGTTTGCGTAAGTAATCCCACCACAAACCAACCTGATTGGAACAAGGTTTGTTGTTCAGGCGTATTGGCATGGAATACGAACCACATTAAACAAAAGGTTAAAATATCAAATACTGAACTGATTGGGCCAAAAACCACCATAAAACGCCCAACATCCGAAGGTTGCCAGCGTTGAGGCTTTTCAAGTTGTTCTTCATCCACATGGTCAAATGGAATGGCAATTTGAGAAACATCATACAGTAAGTTCTGAATCAGTAAGTGAATTGGTAACATTGGTAAAAATGGAATAAATGCACTAGCAACCAAGACTGAAAAGACGTTTCCGAAGTTTGAACTTGCGGTCATTTTGATATATTTGAGCATATTGGCAAAGGTGCGACGACCTTCAATAACGCCATTTTCAAGGACCATTAAACTCTTTTCGAGTAGAATTAAATCGGCAGATTCTTTGGCGATATCCACCGCAGTGTCGACCGAAATACCAATATCAGCTGCGCGAATGGCCGCTGCATCGTTAATACCATCACCTAAGAATCCGACAACATGGCCATTGGCTTTGAGTTGATCTACAATACGTTCTTTATGAATCGGACTCAGTTTAGCAAAGATGGTATGTTCTTCAACCGCTTGTTTCAACTCTGTATCTGTAAGTTGTTCAATAGTACCTCCCAATAATACTTTGTCATGGGCAATACCAATTTCACGGCAAATTTTTTGTGTCACAAACTCATTATCACCAGTCAGTACTTTAACTGCGACACCATAGGCATGTAATTTTTCTACCGCAGGTCGAGCGGACTCTTTCGGTGGATCAAGAAAAGTTAAATAGCCAATTAAGGTTAAATTGCATTCGTCTTGAACCGAAAAAGTATCTTGGTCAGCATCAAACTGGCGATAAGCCACCGCAACCACACGTAAGCCTTCGCGGTTGTAGTTCTGTGTGATTGTTTCAATTTCACTTTGAATTTGTGTGGTTAACGGCTGTACTTTGCCTTGAATTTCAACATGTGAACAAGCTTTTAAAATTTCTTCTACTGCACCTTTGGTGACCATGCGCACTTCTTTTTGCGGGGTGCGTACAATCACCGACATGCGACGACGCTCGAAATCAAATGGTACTTCATCTAGCTTTTTATAGCGCAGTTTCTCAAACTTCATATCCTGATCAACCGCTTCAAGTACGGCAACGTCAAGTAAGTTTTTAAGCCCAGTTTGATAGTAACTGTTTAAAAAGGCTTGCATTAATACGTCATGTGATTTTCGACCATAAATATCGACATGGTGTGATAAAAATATTTTATCTTGGGTTAATGTGCCGGTTTTATCAGTACATAACACATCCATCGCACCAAAGTTTTGAATGGCATCTAGGCGTTTTACAATGACTTTTTTACGAGATAAAAATACCGCACCTTTCGCTAAAGTTGAGGTGACAATCATCGGTAGCATTTCTGGAGTTAACCCCACCGCCACAGATAGTGCAAATAGTACAGCCTCGCCCCAATCGCCTTTGGTAAATCCATTAATAAACAGAACCACGGGTGCCATGACCAGCATAAAGCGAATAAGTAACCAACTGACTTTATTCACACCAAGCTGAAAGGCGGTAACAGTATGATCTGTTGCGGTGACACGATGCGCCAATGCACCAAAATAGCTTTGAATTCCAGTGCTGACCACGACTGCACGCGCAGTACCAGATACAATATTTGTGCCCATAAAGAGTAAGTTGTCTAGCTCTAATGGTGAATCAATATTGGCATTTTTTTGTGTTGCATATTTTTCAACAGGCATTGATTCGCCAGTCATTGCCGCTTGCGAAACAAATAAATCTTTTGCGGTTAAAATTCGGCAATCGGCCGGAATCATATCGCCCGCAGAAAGCAAAATAATGTCACCAGGAACTAAATATTGAATCGGAATTTCAAATTGAATGTCTTTTAATTTTGACGTTTCAACATGATAACGCTGCTTAAACAAGAGCTGATCTTGGCTGTTAACTGCGCTACGTAACACCATTGCAGTATTGGTGACCATTGCTTTTAGCGCATCGGCAGCTTTATTTGATTTTGCCTCTTGCCAATAACGCAATAACGTTGAAAGTAAAACCATCAGGCTGATAATACTTGCACCCGTTGCATCATCGGTTAAATAAGCCACCAATGCTAATAGGCTTAATAAAATATTAAATGGATTGCGATAGCAGTACCATAAATGTTGCCACCACTGTAACGGTTTTTCTTGAGCAACTTCATTTAGCCCAATCGTCCGTTGTTTATCATAGGCTTGTTTTTCAGTCAGGCCATCTGCTTGCGTGTTTAAGCGTGTTAAGACTGTGTCTACATCGGCTTGTGCATAGTCTTTTAAATGCTGTGTCAATGCTTGACCAATTTGCTGTGCATGGCTAGATTGGCGTAATTCTTTAAATGAACGATGACGTTCAAAAAAGCGCTTAAAGTGAAAAGTGTTTAAAAAACGAGTAAAAAGACGTTGCCATAGATCATATTTCATTCAAGATCTCCTTTTTCAGGCATACGAAGTCCAGACTCTATTTGAGTAAAAATAAAGCCAGCTAAGAAACTAAAAGTGTGAAGTTAGTTTGGGAGAAAACTTAAGGCGTAAAACTCAGTCCGAAGCCAAAAAATCGCTGTCGAAAATCGTCTAAACGTTGGCCAAATGAGGCCTCGAGGGTGAATAAATCTGGAATAACAGTGTAGTGCAATACTGTTTGAGCTAGAGGTGCTTGTCGATCTTGATTAAAAGCTTCAAGGCTCATGCTGGTTTTTGGTGTAAGAGCGAAGTTAGTCGCCAAACTCCAGCGCAGCAAGTTCGGTTGATCTGCTGAATGTTGATAGCCGATATTGCTATAAACATGCACTCGCTCATTCAATGCAGCCCATTCAACTGGTACATTCAAGAACCAATCATTTTGTTTGCCATCGACTGTTTGAGTTTGAGAAAATAGTAAGCTTGTCGCAACGCCCCAACGATCCATTGGCTTGAGTACAGTTTTTAATTGTGCTGACCAAGTGGTTTCAGTTGAATGTGAGTCGGTTGCGCTATAAGCAATAGAGGACTCGACCCCTTTAAGTAACTGACAGGCGGTATTCACTTGATAGGCTGTATCTGCTTGTTTAGCAGAGACAATAGCTGATTCAAGTTGGCAATGATGTGCCGCGACAATTGCGGTGTCATCCGTATTGAGTAAGGGGCTTGCTTTTGCATATTGAGTCAGCAAAAGAAAGATCCATACACAAAAATATGGCAAACTAAAAAGCTTTAATATGGAAGCATGTAATAACATTGGCTTCTCCCCGATTTGAGGAGGCCTAAGCGGGCGCATTGCACAGACACTATATAAGTGTTGATACAATAAAAAATAGATTTAAATATAAAGGTGTTGACAAGCTATCTCGTTGCAAGATAGCCGCCCTAAGTTGACGTACTTGCTCAGATAATAGGTTGTGTAATCGCTTTACAGTATAACCTCGAACAACTTCCCACTTAGGGTCTCCTCGTATTGAATTTGCGCGTAGTATATATTTGTTTTATTAATTTACAAGTCTTTTCATTATATAAAGTGTGAATTTTTAAAATTTCGTTAAAAAAACGACTTTTCAGGAAATGAAAAGTCGAATGGGAATATCTTGTTTGGATAAAAAGCCAAAAAAATAATGCTAAAACAGGGTAGGGTTTTCATTCTGGAGGTATCTAGTTTAAGCCTTTAAATGATCTTCAAATTCTTCACCTAGTTGCACGGCTAAAGTATTGCCCGATAAATCACAGGTGACTAGTCCATATTCTTTTTTAAATGAAAATGTAAATCCCTTATTGTCGGCTAAGTTTTTTACTGAATAGCCGAGTTTTTCTAACCAAATACGAAAAGCAGTTAGGTTTTTTGCTTTTACAACTTTTTTCATGGCTAATTCCTTTGAGTCATCGTTACATATATTTATAAGGATGCAGGTTACTTTTTTAAAGGGTAACTCAGTGAATAATTTTTAATATTTACGAAGAAAAGTATCTCATCTGTAACAGGTGTTCAAAAAGGGTACAGATTGTGATGTTAAAGTTTAAAAATATTTGTATAAACAATGATTTATTTTTAAATAATAAGGTCTAGGGAAAGCGTGGATAAGTTGATCTTAGTGTAAGTAAATATTTCTTTGGCTTTTATTTTAACAGGCGCTATTGTTTGTTTTGAGTCTTAAATTCCACAATAGCGCATTTGGTTAAGCCGCATCTTTCAGTTTACGAATACGAATAAATTCAGCCAGAGACTCTGCTCTTAAAAAAGGATTGGTTTTTAGTTCTATGCCAACAGTGGTGGGCAAGGTGATTTGATTTAAAACACGCATTGTTTCAACCTCATTGGCACGTTGTTGCAATGCAAGGTTGTGTGGTTCAATACTACGTGCAAATTGAGCATTGCTTAGCGTATATTCATGTGCACAATATAGTTTAGTTTCTACGGGTAAGGCTGCAATGCGGTTTAAAGAATGAAACATTTGCTCAAATGTGCCTTCAAATACACGTCCACAGCCCATTGCAAAGAGGCAATCACCAACAAAAGCACTTGCAATAGCATCGCAGTAGTAGACCAAATGCCCAAGCGTATGCCCAGGAACTGCAATAATTTCAACCTCTAAGTCGTGAAAGTTAAACTGCTGTTGGTCATGTAAGGGATGTGACACAAACGGAAGTTTACTCAGTTCTTCCCGTGGTCCATACACAGGCAAATGAGGCTGCTGTTTAAGTAATGTGGGTACCGCGCCAACATGGTCTTTGTGCCAATGGGTGAGCCAAATTTGCTGGATTTTGAGCTGATGCTGGTTGCAGTAGTCAAACACTAAATCGGCTTCGGTGGGGTCAATAATGGCAACCTCGTGCGTTGGTGTGTGTTCAAGTAGCCAAATATAGTTTTGTAGATTATTTTTGACATCGATAACATGAATTTTATAGTGAGACATCGTTTGTCAGTTCCTACGCTATGTCGATTTAATTATAAAGCTAAATTTTTGCTTGAACTATGTTTGAATTTTAAAAAATTGATTAGAGGATTAAGATCTATTTCTCGAAGGTGAAAACAGTTTTAGCTGCGCATATAGAAAAGCTTTACAAATATGGTGGATTTGTAAAGCTTAGGTAAGGTGATGATGAAGCTGAGAGTTTAATTTTCAGGATAAGCGAGTTTTTTTAATTCGCTAATATTAGTGTCGGGTGAGCATAGTGAAATAAAGGCATAACCATAACCTCGTAATAAATGACCTTTACGTACCGCAATCCACGTCGTATTTAGCCCAAATAAATCGGTTTTAATTTGTTGTAAGCGATAATCTCGGGTTTTGTCATAAGCAACGTCATTGATAATCCCAACTCCCATGTTCAGTTCAACATAGGTTTTAATGACGTCGGCATCGAGTGCAGACATCACAATATCAACATCTAAATTTTGTGCTTCAAAGGCACGGTCAATTTTAGAGCGTCCTGTAAAACCATCGTGATAGGTAATAATTGGATATTGTGCTAAGTCGTCTAAATCGATGTGGTCTAATTGACCCAAAGGATGATCGTGTGGCGTAATAATGCTATGTTGCCACGTGTAATACGGTACGCTCGCTAAATTATCTTCGGTGGTCAGAGATTCTGTTGCAATGCCAATGTCGACCTCGCCACGTAACAGCATTTCGGTAATTTCGTTTGGGCTGCCTTGTTGTAACACCAAATGAACTTTAGGAAATTCTTTTTTAAATAGATTCACAATCGGGGGTAACACATAACGTGCTTGAGTATGCGTTGTGGCAATGGTGAGTGTACCTTCATCTACTTTATTAAAGTCATCGGCAAGGCGTTTGATGTTGTCGGCATCGACCAGCATTCTCTCGACAATGCCAAGCAAAGATTGTCCCGGTTCGGTTAAGCCTAACAAGCGTTTGCCTTTACGTACAAACAGTTGTACACCAAGCTCATCTTCTAGGTCTTTAATATGTTTGCTGACACCCGACTGCGAGGTGTATAGTGCCGCAGAAGCTTCGGTTAAATTAAAATTTTGTCTAACCGTTTCTCGGATAATTCTTAATTGCTGAAAATTCATCGCATTTAACCAACCTAATACTGTTTTATATAGACTTAACGTTTGTTAAGCCGCAGGATGTTCAAATAAATGTAACTGCTTTGCACTCACCCAAACGGTTTGATTGGGTTGTAGGGATTTATTCTGGGCTTGTTCGGCGGTTAATACCACTTCAATCATTTTTCCTTGACGATCTTTCAATTCTAAATAGATTTTGCCTGCAACCCAAAGCTCCCGAATAAAAGTGGCTTGAATGGCATTTTCAATAGCATGTTCATGTACTTGTAACTCATGTGGTCGTGCAAATGCAATCAAATGACCTTGGGGTTGGTTGTTTTTAAGCCAAAGTTGATCTTCCCCTAAAATGAGTTTGCCGTGTTGATTGTGTCCTTCAAAACGATTGGCTTGACCTAAAAAGTCAAATACAAACGGTGTGGCAGGATGTTCGTAGACCTCACGAGGTGAACCAATTTGTTCGATATTCCCTTTATTCATGACTACAATTTTGTCGGCAACTTCTAAGGCTTCCTCTTGGTCGTGGGTCACAAAAATAGAGGTAATATGCAGTTCGTCGTGTAAACGGCGTAACCATCGTCGTAATTCCTTACGCACTTTGGCATCTAAAGCGCCAAAAGGTTCATCGAGTAACAGCACTCGAGGTTCAACCGCTAATGCCCGTGCCAACGCAATACGTTGGCGTTGCCCACCCGAAAGTTGTGCGGGGTAACGGCTGGCTAAAAAGTCAAGCTGTACCAATTCTAACAATTCGTGCACGCGCTTTTTAATTTCAGATTCGGACGGGCGTGTGGCTTTGGGGCGAACCCGTAAGCCAAAAGCCACGTTCTCAAAAACAGACATATGTCTAAACAGTGCATAATGCTGAAATACAAAGCCGACTTGGCGTTCACGCACATGAGTGTTGGTGGCATTTGAACCTTCCAATAAAATTTGTCCTGCATCAGCCGACTCTAAGCCTGCAATAATCCTTAACAATGTGGTTTTTCCGCAGCCGGATGGGCCAAGTAAGGCCACGAGTTCACCTTCGGGGAAATCAAGGCTAATATTGTTTAGTGCATGGAATGATCCGAAATTTTTTTCGATATTTTTAACTTGAATACTCATGTGGACTCCATTATTCAGACTGTTGCAGTTGAGTGGCTTTTTCTTGGCGCAGTTCAACCCATGTTTTGATCATTAATGTAATAATTGCGAGAAATGCCAATAACGATGCCACAGCAAACGCTGCGCTATAACTGTATTCGTTGTATAAAATTTCAACATGTAGCGGCAGGGTGTTGGTTTCACCGCGAATATGTCCTGAAACGACCGAAACTGCACCAAATTCACCCATTGCACGGGCATTACACAAAATCACGCCGTACAATAAGCCCCATTTAATATTGGGAAGCGTAATGTGCCAAAAAGTTTGCCAACCCGAAGCACCAAGCAAAATAGCGGCTTCTTCCTCCTCCGAGCCTTGGGCTTGCATTAAAGGAATCAGTTCTCGTGCCACAAAGGGTACGGTGATAAAGACGATGGCGAGTATAATCGCAGGCGGTGCATATAAAATTTTAATGTCGTGATCTAATAGCCAACTGCCAAACCAACCTTGTGTTCCGAAAACCAGTACCAGCATTAAGCCTGCAATGACGGGTGAAACTGAAAATGGCAGATCAATCAAAGTGGTTAAAAACGATTTACCTTTGAAGCTAAATTTGGCAATTGCCCAAGCGGCCGCAACACCAAAAATCACATTGAGCGGGACTGCAATCAGTGCGCTCACTAAAGTGAGTTTTACTGCCGATAGGGTATCGGGGTCGATCAGTGCATCAAAATACACCTGTACGCCTTGGCGAAATGCTTCAACAAACACCAAAATGAGTGGTAAAATTAACACCGATAAAAATACAATTAACGCCAAGCTGAGTAATAGATAACGTACCCAAAGTGGTTCTCGTGTTGCATCGCGGGATTGTAATTGTTGAGCATAATCGCTTGATGATGAAATATTCATGCTATTACTCTCCCTCTACGACGTGTTGCCCATGCTTGAAGCAAGTTAATTGCAAATAAGATCACAAATGAGATGATCAACATAATCACCGCAATGGTGGTTGCTGCGGCATAATCGTATTCTTCTAAGCGTGAGATGATCATGAGCGGGGCAATTTCTGTTTTAAAAGGCTGATTACCTGCAATAAAAATCACCGAGCCGTACTCGCCGACACCACGTGCAAAGGCTAAAGCAAAGCCTGTAAAAATGGCAGGGAGGGTAATCGGGAAAATTACATGACGAATAGTTTGCCAACGACTTGCACCTAAAGCAGAAGCCGCTTCTTCAAGTTCAGTTTCAAGGTCAGCCAACACAGGTTGTACAGTACGTACCACAAATGGCAAGCCAATAAAAATCAAGGCAAGCGTAATGCCAATGGGGGTATATGCAACATGAATGCCGAGAGGTTCGAGGTATTGTCCAATCCAGCCTGTAGATGCATAGAGCGAGGTGAGTGCAATTCCGGCGACAGCTGTAGGGAGCGCAAACGGTAAGTCAATCAACGCATCGACAATCCGCTTCCCTGGAAATTGATAACGTACTAAGCACCACGCAATCAATAACCCTAAAAAAACATTAATCAATGCGGCAAATAGTGCTGTGCTAAAGCTCAGTTGCAAGGCTTTTAAAATCCGTGCCGAACTGACAATGTCGATAAAACCATTCCAACCAATGCCAAGCGATTTAATAAAAACCGCAGATAAGGGAATGAATACAATAATGGATAAATACAATAGGCTAAAACCTAAGGATAATCCAAAGCCCGGAAGGACACGTTTTGGCTGTGACATGAAAACCTCAGTGATGACCAACCTTGGTCATAGGCAAATAAAAGAATACTAGGAGGATAAAGGCTGAGTCAATTTGCGCATTCGTGCCTCTGCTGTTGGTAAATCTGCCTCTAAATAGTCAAAAATTTCAGGAAAAGGTCCAAACCCTGAGGCGACATTAATGTGACCAACTTGGCCTAAATTAATACTTGGAATTTGCCATTGGGCTGCTGCTTGGCGTGCATCATCTATGGCAAACCACGCATCATTTTCACTCATTAACATCAGTGCGGGGACTTGAATACGTATCTTGGCAAAAAAATCTTGATAGGTTTTAGAACTGTTTTGAGCAAACCCCGCTTCGCCAAAGCGTGCAGGATTGGCGGGAGCAACTAAAATCAATTTAGAGATTTTATCCGCAAGCTCAGGATGCTGTGCTAATGCAGCAATACTGGTTAAACAGCCAAAACTATGTGCGACCACTTCAATAGGCGTTTGGATATGATTTACCATCTGAACCCAGCGTTTGATCCATTCAGTTAAAATAGGTCGATCCCACTGTTGTTCTACACGTGAACTGTTCTTTAGGTGGCGTTGTAACCAAGATTGCCAATGATTCGAATCACTGCCGCCAACACCCGGAACAATCAGATGATGTGTCATACCTTGAACTCCTATTACACTTTGAAATGGTTATCTTTTTGCATTGTTGCTTTGCACAATTTGGTCGAATACACCACCATTTTCGAAATGTTCTTTTTGTACTTTTTTCCAACCACCAAATTCTTGGTCAATCGTCACTAACTTGAGTGGCTTAAATACAGTGCTATACTTTTTTAATACCGCAGGATTACGAGGGCGATAAAAGTTTTTGGCGATAATTTCTTGGCCAGCAGGTGAATATAAATAATTTAAATAGCCTTTGGCTTGATAATAATTGCCATCTCGTTTGGCATTTTTCTCAACAATGGCAACAGGCGGTTCGGTTAAAATAGATAAAGACGGGGTGATAATTTCAAATTTACCCGGTTGTTCACGTACCGCTAAATAAGCCTCATTTTCCCATGCCAAAAGCACATCGCCAATGCCACGCTCTGCAAAGGTGGTGGTTGCGCCACGTGCACCTGAATCTAATACTTTGGTTTGCTTATAAATTTTAGCAACAAAATCCCGAGCAGTTTTGTCATTGCCATTCGGTTGATGTTTTGCCCAAGCCCATGCAGCCAAATAGTTCCAACGCGCACCACCCGAAGTTTTCGGGTTTGGTGTGATAATTTCAACCTCAGGTTTAACCAAATCATTCCAGTCTTTAATGTGTTTTGGATTACCTTTGCGCACTAAAAAGACAATGGTTGAAGTATAAGGCGTTGAGTTCTGTGGTAAAAGTTGTTGCCAATTTTGGGGTAATAATTTGGCTTTTTCTGCAATCACATCAATATCGGCCGCAAGTGCAAGGGTCACCACAGCGGCATCTAAACCATCAATAACAGCACGAGCTTGTTTACCCGAACCGCCATGTGATTGCTTAAAGTTTAGTGTTTCACCTGTTTTTTGCTTCCAATAAGCACCAAATGATTTGTTGATGTCTGTATATAATTCGCGAGTTGGATCATAAGACACATTCAAGAAATCTTTGGCAGCAAAGCTGAATGATGAAAAAGATAAGAGTGATACTAAAAGCCCAACTTTTATTTGATTTAATTGCATTTTCGTTCTCGGCATAGTGCTGAAATAGTCATGTGGTGCAGCATACGATGAGTTTTAAATCTAAAAAAATAATAAAAAATGCAATTTATATGAATAAAAAAGAAATAATAAAAGTGGATTCACCTTAAACTAGATCTGAAAATCAATGGTTTGGCGCAGGTTATGCTCTGTTATAAAAATGCAGTATTGCAAGATTCAGTTGCAGTACTCGATCGTGCGTTTCATTATGGTGATGGTTGTTTTAGTACAGCCAAAGTAGTGAATGGTCAGGTGCAGCTGTGGTTGCGGCATATGCAACGGCTTGAACAAGCATGTCAGAAAATGCAATTACAATGTAATTTATCTTTAATTGCAGAAAGTTTAGCACACGCCAATTTTTTGAATGGCACGCTTAAAATTGTAATTAGTCGGGGCGAAGGGCAACGGGGCTATGCTTTTCCTCAACATGATGCAGATGTTTGGGTGTTTTTTTATCCAAGTGCTGAGATGAACGCCAATTCAATGTGGAGTTTAGTTGGGCAAGTTGAGCTTTTAGCATTGCGTTTGGGTCTTTGTATGCCAACTTTGGTTGGAATAAAAAGCTTAAATCGACTTGAACAAGTGATGTTAAAGCAAGAAGCAGAACAAAAAGGCTTGGCAGAAGCATTGGTTGCCGATGTGAATGGTACAATTGTTGAAGGAATCAGCAGTAATTGTTTTCTGTGGGTGAATAATCGCTGGATTACCCCGAATCTTGGGTATAATGGCGTACATGGCATTATGCGTGCGGAAATTTTAGCGCGTATGCAGCAGTTAGAGATTGCATGTTTTGAAGAAAATCTCACAATAATGCAGCTTACTCAAATCGATGCGCTGTTTTTTTGTAATGCTTTACATCCGATGCAAATTGCAACCCATTTAAATGGACGGGCATTACAGCTTGAACCTGCACAAGCATTATTTCAGCAACTTAAATTGAATCAGATAGATGCACTATGGCACAGTCAGTAAAGCGAAAGTCAGCACCGAATAAGTCAACGTTTTCAGTTGGCAAATGGATTATCACCAGTTTATTTGTCCTTGCTGCCATATTGTTGTGGATGGCATCGCTCAGTTTATGGAAAGGCTATCCTATACAAGCTGACCGCCAATTTATGTCGGTGAATACAGGGGAAACCTATACTCGTTTTATTGACAATTTAGCCAAAGAAAATAAGGTTAAGTTTCCGATCGTGCTGAAAATTTATCAAAAATTATTCATTCATGACACTTTAAAAGCAGGGGTTTATGAAGTACGCCGTGGTATGAGTGTGCGCCAAGTTCTTGAAATGATTTCAAATGCAGACAATGCACATATGAATCGTATTTTGGTGATTGAAGGCACCACATTTAAGCAATTGGTTGAGCGTTTACAACAAGATCCATTGGTGAATAAAACTGTGGTGAATTTACCCGAAGCAGAAATGCTCAAAGCTTTAGGTTTACCCTATGCGCATTTAGAAGGTTTATTTGCCCCGAATACTTATTTTTATAATAAAGGTGAGTCAGATAAAAAAATCTTACTCGACTTATATCAACATCAAATGAATAACTTAGATACCGCATGGGCACAGCGTGCGCCAAATTTGCCGTATAAAAATAAATATGAAGCTTTAACTATGGCATCTATTCTTGAAAAAGAAACCAGTTTAAAAGATGAACTGAGTCAAGTTTCGGGTGTTTTTGTACGCCGTTTACAACAAGGGATGCGTTTACAAACCGATCCAACCGTGATTTATGGCATGGGTAGTCATTATCAGGGTAAATTGACCAAAGACGATTTACGTACACCAACGGCTTATAATACCTATACCATGTCAGGTTTACCTCCAACACCGATTGCGTTACCAAGCAAACGGGCAATTGAAGCGGCATTGCATCCTGATCAGTCAAATAATATTTATTTTGTAGCAACAGGTCGTGGTGGGCATACCTTTAGCGCCACCTTAGATGCACATAATCAGGCTGTTCAGCAATATTTAACAGTTTTAAGAGAGAAAAAAGCGGGAGCAACGCCTTAATGTTTGTAAGTTTTGAGGGTACAGAAGGTGTTGGAAAAAGCACATTAATTCGCAAGCTACATGCTCACTTTTTAAGTTTAGGGCAAGATGTTGTATTGACTCGTGAACCTGGTGGGACACCGCTGGCTGAAAAAATTCGTAACATGCTACTTGCTGTAAACCACGAAGAACAAATGGCCGCAGATACTGAGCTTTTATTGATGTATGCTGCGCGTAGTCAGCATTTGAACCAAGTGATTTTACCCGCTTTGGCAGCCGATAAAGTCGTGCTAAGTGATCGTTTTTGCGATGCAAGTTTTGCTTATCAAGTCAAAGGTCGTGGTTTAGATCAAGTTAAACTTGAAATGCTGAATCAAAATTTTGTAACCCGTTTACCTAACATTACCTTTTGGTTGGATGCACCAATTGAAACAGGCATGGCACGTGCACGTGAGCGTGGCGAGTTAGATCGTTTTGAACAAGAAAAACTGGAATTTTTTGGTCGTGTTCGTGAGGGTTATCAGTATTTATATGCACGTTATCCTGAGCGGATTGTTCGTTTAGATGCAACGCAAAATGAAGAGGCTGTATTCCAGCAAGCGTTAGCTGTACTCAATAAAACAGATTGAAACAAAAACAAACAATGTTTGAGAAAAACGCCTTATTGTTGGGCGTTTTTTTGTATGAGATAAGAAAATAGTGCGTAAAATGCCAATTAAGATAAAAAATATATTAATAAAGTGGCTTTAAATTAGACAAAAGTCGAATAAGGTCGGTTTTTTGTTCACTCTTTTGATTAAATTGATTATAAATCTAGGCTTAGTAATGAAAACAATAAAGATTACTAAATAGTAGTTGGCATGAGGTTTGCTTTATTAGAAGCAAAATCATTTTTGCCAATCAACGCCATCTGGGGTAAATGATCGGCGGAAACAACAATTAATCACGGAGTGAATCATGAAACTTTCTTCAAAATCAGTACTGGCTTCTGCATTGATGTGTTGTGCAATGACTGGTGCAAGTCAGGTTCAAGCAGCAGATACATTAGCAAAAATCAAAAGCACAGGTAAAATTGTGATTGGACATCGTGAGTCGTCTGATCCAATTTCTTATGTGGTTGCTGGTAAGCCAGTCGGCTATGCAATTGATATTTGTAATAATGTTGCAAATGAAATTAAGAAAGAATTGAATATGCCGAATTTAAAAGTTGAATATAAGGCGGTCACATCTTCTACCCGTATTCCTGAATTGCTTTCAGGGAATATTGATATGGAATGTGGTACTACAACCAACTCAATTCAACGTCAGCAACAAGTTTCTTTTTCAACCAACTATTATGCAACAGAAGTGCGTATGGCTGTTAAAGCGGGAACAAGCATAAAAAGTATTGGCGACCTAAATGGTAAAGCGGTTGTGACCACACAAGGCACAACGTCTGATAAATACATTAAAATGAATGAAAAAGGTCAGGCTGTAAATGTGCAAAACGTCTATGGTAAAGACCATGCCGATTCTTTTGCAATGCTCGCTTCTGGCCGTGCGGCTGCATTTGTGATGGATGATAATATTTTAGCAGGTTTAATTGCAAAATCTTCAAATCCAAAAAGCTTTGCGATTGTAGGGCCAGTATTGTCTTCAGAGCCATATGGCATTATGTTGGCTAAGGGTGATGCACCCATCAAAGCGGTTGCTGACCGTGTTGTGACCAATATGTGGAAAACTGGTCAAATGGATAAGTTGTACAAAAAATGGTTTGAGTCACCAATTCCACCAAAAAACACCAATTTGAATATGGCACCAAGTGCATCATTTAAAAAGTTAAAAGCACGTCCAACCGACGCTGGTATCTAATTCGGTTGTAATGAGACTGATCACTCAGTGAATGAGTGATCAGGTTTTTATTTTTTAAGGAGCATGTATGTCTCTTGGCTCATTAAATTGGACGTCTTTTTGTTCAGCTTCAAATGAATACAGTGTCGATAAGGCAGCTTGGGCAGAAAATATTTGTCAGCATATCGGCGGTAGTAATTACTCAGCTTTTGCTGAAGCACCAACATGGTTACAAATGCTAGGTAACGGTGTTGTGACGATGGTGTGGACAGCACTCTTGTCTTTTATTATTGCATTTTTGCTTGGGTCAGTTTTAGGTGTTATTCGTACTTTGCCAAATAAACCGCTTGCAGCGATTGGCAATACCTATGTTGAAATCTTCCGAAATATTCCTTTAATTGTTCAGTTGTTTTTCTGGGCATTTGTATTCCCAGAGTTTTTACCAAAAAGTTTAAGTCCTGGTAGTGGTGAAATTGTTGCAGGCGGTTGGTGGAAAGGTATTTTGAATCAACATCCTGCGGTAATTGGGGTGATGGCATTGGGTTTATATACCGCAGCCCGTATTTCTGAGCATATTCGTGCAGGTATTTTAACCGTCCCACGTGGGCAAAAATTTGCCGCATCTGCAATGGGTTTTACCACAGCACAAAGCTATCGTTACGTGATTTTGCCTGTTGCATATCGAATTGTATGGCCGACATTGACCTCAGAATCAATGAATATCTTCAAAAACTCAGCCGTGTTATATGCATTAAGTGTGCTTAACTTCTTTGCATATACCAAAACTATGCGTGAAGAAACCTCGCAAGATATTGTGATTTTGATTTTATCGACACCTGTTTATTTAATCATTACCTATAGCATTAAAGCGATGATGGCGTGGGTTGAAAAACGTATGCGTGTGCCAGGCTTAGGTTCAGGGGATAAATAAGATGGATTTTAGTATTTTACATCCTGATGTCATACAAACTTTACTCAAAGGTTTGCAATTTACCCTGATTGTGAGCGTACTTGCCATGATTGGCGGGATTCTAATTGGTACGCCACTGGCAATGATGCGTTTATCTAACAATGTCATTGCGCGTAACTTTGCCAAACTTTATGTTGACTGCTTTCGTGGTATTCCACTGATTCAAGTCATTTTCATTTTTTACTTTTTATTACCTAAAGTTTTTCAGTTTCAGTCAGATACTTATTACGGCCCGTTATTTTCAAGTGTGATAACTTTTGCAGTATTTGAAGCTGCCTTTTTTTCTGAAATTGTCCGTTCAGGGATTCAATCGGTTTCTAAAGGGCAGGTATTTGCAGGCTCTGCATTAGGTTTTACCTATGGGCAGTCAATGCGTTATGTGGTGTTGCCACAAGCGTTTCGTAACATGATTCCAGTTTTACTGACCCAAACTATTATTTTATTTCAAGACGTTTCATTGGTTTACGTGATTGGTGCACCAGACTTTTTAGGTAATGCAGATAGTCTCGCCAATACATACGGACCAGAAACAAAAGCAACTTTTTATTTAATCGTGGCTGTGGTGTATTTCTGTATTTCTTTCTTCTTATCTAGATTAGTTAAACGTTTACAGCAAAAAGTAGCCATTATTCGCTAAATTGAGGATATCAAAATGCCGATGATCGACATACAGCATATTTCAAAATGGTATGGTGATTTCCGTGTTCTAACTGACTGTTCTACATCAATTGAAAAAGGTGATGTAGTCGTGGTGTGTGGCCCTTCAGGTTCAGGAAAATCAACCTTAATTAAAACAGTGAATGCGCTTGAGCCTTTCCAAAAAGGCGAAATTATTGTCGATAATGTGTCATTGACAAATTCAGCAACTGATTTAGCTAAGTTTCGTTCGCGTGTAGGTATGGTGTTTCAACACTTTGAGTTATTCCCACACATGACTGTACTTGAAAATTTAACCATTGCACAAATCAAAGTTCTTAAACGTAATTTAACCGATGCGCGTGCCAAAGCGACACAGTATTTAGAGCGTGTTGGTTTGTTAGCGCATAAAGATAAATTTCCGGGGCAACTTTCGGGTGGGCAACAGCAACGTGTTGCGATTGCCCGTGGTTTATGTATGGACCCAATTTGTATGTTGTTTGATGAACCAACCTCTGCGCTTGACCCTGAAATGGTGGGTGAAGTGCTAGATGTCATGATGCAGCTTGCGAATGAAGGCATGACCATGATGTGTGTGACCCATGAAATGGGCTTTGCTAGAAAAGTCTCTAATCGTCTGATTTTCATGGATCAAGGCGAAATTTTAGAAGATTGTGCAACCTCTGAATTTTTTGGAAACTTAGATGCAAGGCATGAACGTGCTAAGTCCTTCCTTGAGAAAATCCAAGCTGTGCATTAATTCGCTTTAATGTCTAAATAAACCCCTTTTATAACCTAAGAGGGGTTTTTAATTGAGCATGCCAATGCTTCTAAAAAAATTGGCATAACATTCGGCCTTTTTTTCTAAAGCCAGCGGATAGGCGCGAGAACTAGAAGGTAGGCGATATAGATGGAGTGTTTTTTGTGTAAGCTGCACTAGTGATGGTTGGTTAAGTGTCGGTTTTTGTGTGTCCGGACTAAAATTAAGCATCAGCGTATCTGTTGCTTTTTCGCCTGTGGTCATAATCGTATAACAATTCGGAATTTTTTCTAATATTTCTAAGAGTGGACTTGGTGTCATCACCTCTAAAAACTGATCAGACGCATTGCCTTTTTGCCGAATCACTTGATAGGCGGTATCGTAAATGGCAATGCCGTAATATTCTAAAAAAGCTTTAATCTCGGTTAATTTAAATTGTTTATTGGTTAAATCTAAGAAATGGTTTTTATCCTGAAAAAACAGTAAGCCCATAATTCGCCACATATCGTTTTGAAAATTTGGATAATAAAAATCCATTTTCCATTTACTTTGTGGCGGTGGAAAACTACCAACCATTAAAAGTTGTGCATTTGTGGGTAAGAATGGCGGCAGAGGGTGTGTTTCAATTTGTTGCTCGGAAATAATGTGGCTATTTTCTTTATTTTTCAAAATCTATTCATCCGTTTAATCGAGTGGATGTTGGTGAAGCCATGTTGGAAGCTCATGCTCTGAAATAACTTGAAAGCCATGCTGCTGCAATAGCGCAGTTGTGACCCCGAATCCATGGTGTTTCTTTTGCTGAAAATGACCATCATAAATAAATGCTGAACCACATGAAGGGCTATTTTCTTTTAAAACAATACATTGAGGACGAAGTTTTTGTACATAATGTAAGGTCTTTTTTGCACCGTCTAGGTATATGGCGGTGACATCTTGGCCTGAAGCATCTATAACTTTTGCATCACCATTTAATACGTCTGCACCTGTACCATATTGTATTTCAGCTGCAAGTCTTGGCGTGCTAAATCCTCCTAGTAATTCAGGGCATACTGTTTTGACTTTACCTTGTGCAATCAGGGTTGCTAAGAGCGGTGTTAGGCATGATTTTCCATCATAACGAACAGGCTCACCTGTAAGGCAGGCATTGACTAAAATCATAAAATGAATCTCAATTTATTGTATTTGAGTATAGTGTAGTGGTTTGAATATGTGCAGATTTATTTTTATTTGATGCAGGCATCATTTAAATTGGCGTAACATGATTGTTTAGATTTTGATGGAAAAATTATGAGTCAGGTATTTGATTTACAGGTACAAATATTGCCTGAACATTTGGATGAATTAGGGCAAGTCCAGCAGATGGCTTATTTAGCATGGATGCAGCAGATTGCACAGGCGCATTCAACAGATTTAGGCTTAAGTTTAGAAATATTCCAGCAATTAAAGCATGCCATGGTGGTAGTTGAGCAACATGTGCAATATCGTAAAGCTGCCTTTTTAGCAGATCAACTTATACTTCGAACATGGGTATCTAAAACTGACAGTATGCACAGTTACCGTGATTATGCGTTGTATCGTGCTCGTGATGCTGCGATTATTTTGGTGGGAACAACCAAATGGGCGTGTGTGGAACTGAGTACAGCAAGACCAAAACGCATGTCACCCACATTTATTCAGGCTTATGCGGCTTTGTCAGGCGAGATAAATCCATTTGATTTTACGGAAAATATTTAAAATCTCTATCAAAATATAAGATGATGGGTTTAATAGACTAAGCGAGTTAAGGTGGTGTTTGATCTTAGATGAAATTAAGTGAACGGATGTTTACTTTATTCTACAACGTTTTCTGAACTTAGTTGTATTGAGGTGGGGATTAGCTAAGCTGATATTATCTTAGCTGTAGTGATAAACTTGTTCGTCGTCACTCGATATATGGGCATGGTTCGACTTGGCTGAATCAATCTTGTTTTTAGTCGTTTGTCATTGCTAAGTTTTGTTTGTTTAAACAGACCTGTTCACTTCGCTAACTATAATCATGATCATATTTTAACCTAAGGTTAAGTAAAGCGTGAACTAAACAAATTTTTATAAAATCTATGTTTTTTTAACATAGCTGTTTATACTGTGCCGTTATTGAGATTTTAATTCTTTACACGTCATGGGTACTTCATTAAATAAGTACATGATCGTGTACTTATATTTTGAGTGATTCATGGCAGTAACTAAAAAATCCGTAAATATCAGCAATATTCGCAACTTTTCGATCATTGCTCACATTGACCACGGTAAGTCGACATTGGCTGACCGCTTTATTCAAATGTGTGGTGGTCTGCAAGATCGTGAAATGCAAGCTCAGGTCTTGGACTCTATGGAGCTTGAGCGCGAACGTGGGATTACCATTAAAGCTGCGTCTGTGACCTTATATTACACTCATCCAAATGGTCAAGAGTATCAGCTTAACTTTATTGACACTCCGGGGCACGTCGACTTCTCTTATGAAGTATCTCGTTCATTGGCAGCCTGTGAAGGCGCGCTTTTGGTTGTAGATGCAGCACAAGGCGTAGAAGCACAATCGGTTGCAAACTGTTATACCGCAATTGAACAAGGCTTAGAAGTTTTACCTATTCTAAATAAAATTGATTTGCCGCAGGCTGAACCTGAACGTGTGATTCATGAAATTGAAGAAATTATTGGCATTGAAGCAACAGATTCACCAACGTGTTCAGCTAAAACTGGTTTAGGTGTTGAAGGTGTTCTTGAGCGTTTGGTCGATGTGATCCCAGCGCCTGAAGGTGACCGTGAAGCACCGCTACAAGCGTTAATTGTCGATTCATGGTTCGACAACTATTTGGGCGTTGTGTCTTTAGTTCGTATTAAGCAAGGTCGTATCCGTAAGGGCGACAAAATGCTAGTGAAATCTACAGGGCAAGTTCATCCTGTAACTTCTGTAGGTGTGTTTAATCCAAAACATACCGAAACCGACATCCTTGAAGCGGGCGAAGTAGGTTTTGTTATTGCAGGGATTAAAGATATTTTTGGTGCGCCAGTGGGCGATACCATTACGCTATCTGCAACGCCTGAAGTTGCGACATTACCTGGTTTTAAAAAGGTGAAACCACAGGTTTATGCAGGTCTTTTCCCAATTGATGCCAGTGACTTCGAGCCGTTCCGTGAAGCGTTACAGAAGTTACAAATTAATGACTCGGCGCTGTTCTTTGAACCAGAAAGCTCGGATGCTTTAGGTTTTGGCTTCCGTTGTGGCTTCTTGGGTATGCTGCACATGGAAATTGTACAAGAGCGTTTAGAGCGTGAGTACGATTTAGACTTAATTAGCTCTGCGCCAACGGTTATTTATGAAGCTGTGACCAAAAAAGGCGAAACGATTTATATCGATAGCCCATCAAAAATGCCTGATGGCAGCACCATTGAAGATTTACGTGAGCCAATTGCAGAGTGTCATATTTTAGTTCCTCAAGAATATTTGGGTAACGTGATGACCTTATGTATCGAGCGTCGTGGTGTGCAAAAAGACATGAAATTCTTGGGTAACCAAGTTTCTGTATCGTTTGAAATTCCAATGGCTGAAGTGGTCATGGACTTTTTTGATAAATTAAAATCGTGTTCACGTGGTTTTGCATCACTCGACTACAACTTTGTGCGCTTTGAAAGCTCATCTTTAGTGAAAGTCGATGTATTAATTAACAGTGAAAAGGTTGATGCCTTGGCGATGATTTGTCACCGCCAAGACGCACGTCATCGTGGTATTGCACTTGTTGAAAAAATGAAAGATTTGATTCCACGTCAAATGTACGATGTTGCAATTCAAGCAGCGATTGGCGCACAAATTATTGCGCGTTCAACTGTGAAAGCAATGCGTAAAAATGTATTGGCAAAATGTTACGGTGGTGATGTTTCGCGTAAGAAGAAATTGCTTTCGAAACAAAAAGAAGGTAAGAAACGCATGAAGCAAGTGGGAAGTGTTGAAATTCCACAAGAGGCTTTCTTAGCGGTATTGAAAGTCGATCGATAAACCACCATTAGGATACCCCCATGGATTTTGATTTTAATTTAATCCTCGTTCCCGTAACGATTGTTTTATTCTTTATTTGGCTGTTGGATAAGTTGAAACTTAAACAGCGTCAAACAAGGGGACGAGGTAATGAACATTTTGTCATTACATGGGCGTATGACTTTTGGCCAGTGCTTGCGGTTGTACTTATCTTGCGCTCATTCTTATATGAACCATTTAACATTCCTTCAGATTCGATGGTACCAACCTTAGAAACGGGTGATTTTATTTTGGTGAATAAGTTTGACTATGGCATTCGCTTACCATTGTTAAATAAAAAAGTGCTTGATGTGGGTGAGCCATCACGCGGTGATGTGATTGTTTTTCGTTATCCACTCAATCCGAAAATCAGTTATATCAAACGTGTAGTTGGTTTGCCTGGTGACCATATTCGTTACCGTGATGGTATATTGACGATTAATAATCAACCAGTGCCAACAACTTCAACACAATTTAGTCGTGAAAAAGACCAGCTTTCTTCTTTTGCACCGCAATATACCTATGAGACTTTAGGTACGCATAAGCATCTTGTTCGTCATTTAGAAGGGCGTGACCCTTTGGTTGAGCAATATAATTATGCTGTGTCTGCCAATCAAGCAAGTGCAGTACCATTTGTTGCAAGTGTAAATAAAACTTTTGTACAAAGTGAAGGTAAGGCGTGGGAAGTGACCGTTCCAAAAGGTCATTACTTTGCCATGGGGGATAACCGTGATGAAAGTGCTGACAGCCGTTTTTGGGGTTTTGTACCTGAAGAAAACTTAACCGGTCGAGCTTTTTATGTCTGGATGCATAAAGAACCAGGTTTACATCTTCCAAGTTTTAGCCGAAATGGTAAAATCGACTAAAATTTCACTTGGATAAAAATTAAAATGCAACAAGGTCAACGTGGTGCTTCCTATTTAGGTTTTGCAATTGCTATTATGGTTACAATCATGGTGTTAAAAGTGATTGTAATTATTTGGCCTGCTTATTGGGATGATCGTATTATCAATAAGGAAATTGTAAAGACCTTACAAACCAATAGTGATTTATCACTTAGTCAATTTTCATCAAAAATGAATCAAAGCCTTGATATGAATCATATCAATGATTTTAAATTTGATGATATTGCTAAAGTTTCAAATAATGATGGTCAAATTCAGGTGAAAAAGCACTACGAAGTGCGCAATCATTTGTTTTTGAATATTGATTTAATTCTAAGCTTCGAGAAAAGTTTTGATCAAAGGACAGTCCAAGCTAAGTAATATGCGCTTAGCTCAACAAATTGGTTATCAGTTTCAGCAAGCTGAATTATTGCAACTTGCCTTAACGCATCGTTCAGTCAGTCATAAATACAATTATGAACGTTTGGAGTTTCTTGGAGACTCCTTACTTGGAATGATTGTGGCGAATTATTTATATCATGCTTATCCGCATGAAAATGAAGGTCGACTGACACGCATGCGTGCAACCTTGGTGCGCCAAGAAACTTTAGGTAAAATTGCAACCGATTTGAAACTCAGTCAGTATATGATTCTAAGTGCGGGAGAATTAAAGTCGGGTGGGCATCACCGCGAATCGATTCTTGCCGATACAGTTGAAGCCATTATTGGCGCGATTTATCTAGATTGTAATGATTTAGAACAACTTAAAACCATTGTCTTAAATTGGTATACGCCATATTTAAGCCATATTGAACCAACGGATCAGTTAAAAGATCCAAAATCACGCTTGCAAGAATTTTTACAAGCACACAAGAAACCTTTGCCAATTTATGAGGTGACTGATATTCAGGGTGATGCGCCAAATCAACACTTTAAAGTGGTGTGTAAAGTGGAAGGTTTGCCTGTTAGCCTTGGCGAAGGAAGTAGCCGCCGTTTTGCAGAACAAGCTGCGGCTGCTGAAATATTGAAGTTATTGGAGCAAAAAACAGCATGACGATGTCATCTGATCAACACGATGATCAAAATGTGAATGTAGAAGAGCCTAATTTAATAGATTCTTTTTTTAAATCACAAGGTACAACAATTCCGGCAGACTTTAAAAGTGGCTTTGTCGCAATTGTTGGTCGTCCAAATGTCGGAAAATCGACTTTAATGAACCATTTATTGGGTCAAAAGCTTTCGATTACATCACGTAAGCCGCAAACAACACGCCATAAAATTATCGGGATTGATTCGCGCGAGAAATCGCAAGCGGTTTATGTTGATACCCCAGGAATGCATAAAAAAGAAGTCCGTGCCATCAATAAAATGATGAACCGTGCTGCACATTCTGCACTGCGTGATGTGAACTTGGTTCTTTTTGTGGTTGATGCACAAAAATGGACTCAGAACGATGAACTGGTTCTGGAAAAGTTAAAAAATGCCGATATGCCAGTGATTTTGGTGATCAATAAACTGGATACGTTTGAAAATAAAAATCAAGCATTGCCACTCATTCGTGAACGTGCAAAATTGATGAATTTTGCTGAGATTGTGCCAGTATCAGCACTTCGTGGCGCAAACTTAGACCATTTGCGTGATGTGATTGAAAAGTATTTACCATTTTCACAGCCATTGTATTCATTTGACCAAGTGACGGATCGTTCAGAACGTTTCTTGGCGAGTGAAATCATTCGTGAAAAAATTATGCGTCAATTGGGTGAAGAACTTCCTTATGATTTAACCGTACAAATTGAGTCATTTAAGACAGAAGAAGCGGCGGTAAATGAAAAAACAGGTCGTTTAAAGCCCGCATGTACTTATATTGATGCTACAATTTTTGTCGATCGTCCGGGGCAAAAAGCCATCGTGATTGGTGATAAAGGTGCCAAGCTGAAAAAAATTGGTATGGATGCACGGGTCGACATGGAAAAAATGTTCGAAGAAAAAATCATGCTGACGCTTTGGGTGAAAGTCAAAGGTGGTTGGTCTGATGATGAACGTGCTTTGAAAAGTTTAGGCTATAGCGATATCTAATTTGATTTTTACGGTGACAGTTATGATGCGATGTATTGCAATCATGGGATGTATTTTATTGCTACAAGGTTGTATTACTAAAATTGTAACTGTACCTGTAGGAATTGCATATAAGACCACCAAAGGTGTTGTGAAAGGCACGGCTGCAGTGGTGCGTGCTGTCACCCCCGATGGTGATGATAAAGAAGATCAATAGCCCAAATGCGCAATCAACTTTTACATGGATATTTGATACATCATCGTAAATATCGTGAAAAAAGCCATATTGTGCATTTGTTTACCCAAGAATATGGGCGGGTGGATGGTATTTTGCGTCAAACGCCACCACCACAGTTTCAACCGATTCAGATTCAAGCCTCAGGCAAGTCCGAACTTAAAAATTTTAGTAAACTGGAAATTCAGCAACAGCCGATTTTTTTTCATGGTGATGCTTTTTTTTGTGGTTTTTACTTAAATGAAATTATTTTGCGTTTATGTCCATTAGAAGAAAACTTAGATCTGACTTTTTCTCAATATGCGTTGTGTTTAGCCGAGTTACAGCATTTGGCCGAGCGTAATCAGGATGGACAATTTTTAAAGCAAATTCTCAGACAATTCGAACATGCATTACTACAAGATTTGGGCTATCCCATCGATTTTAACTTCGATGCACATCAAAATCCGATTTCTGCGGCACGCCAATATCAATTTCATCTGAATGAAGGTTTTTTGGTTGAAACCAAAATGACCAATTCTGCATTAACAGGTGAGCTTATTTTAAGCATGCATGACTATATTCCAGATAGGGAATTTGATGCACAGCAGTTACAATGTTTAACTAAACTTTATCGGCAGATGCTGACCGCTTTATTGGGTGAACGACCATTGAAAAGTCGCCAACTTTGGATTCAGCATCGTCAAATTCAGAACTAAATAGGAACAATGTTATGGCTGTTTTACTTGGTGTGAATATCGACCATGTTGCCACTTTAAGACAAGCACGCGGTACAGTTTACCCTGACCCTGTTCAAGCAGCATTGGTGTGTGAGCAGTCAGGTGCAGAGGGAATTACTTTGCATTTGCGTGAAGACCGTCGTCATATTCAAGATGATGATGTGCGTCGTATGCGTCCTGCTTTAGCCACGAGAATGAATTTAGAGTTGGCAGTGACCGATGAAATGGTCGCTTTTGCAAAAGAAATTCAGCCACAGCATGTTTGTTTTGTACCAGAACGTCGCCAAGAATTGACCACAGAAGGTGGTTTAGATGTGGTTGGGAATTTTGATAAAGTCAAAGCTGCAACACAAAGTTTAGTTGCAATCGGTTGTGATGTGTCTTTGTTTATCGATGCTGATTTTAACCAAATTGATGCGGCTATTGCATGTGGTGCACCAACCATTGAATTGCATACAGGCGCTTATGCAGATGCGCATACGTCAGAACAACAGCAATTTGAATTGCAGCGAATTATTGCAGCAACCGCATATGCTGCGGAAAAAGGCTTAATTGTAAATGCAGGGCATGGTCTGAATTTAGACAATGTTGCCCCAATTGCAGCGATTCCACAGATTCATGAATTAAACATTGGTCATGCAATTATTGCCGATAGTGTCTTTGTTGGCTTAGCGCAAGCAGTCAAACGTATGAAAGATGCAATTGCTGCTGCGAGTCACTAATGTCGAATATTCAATATGATACATTAATGCAACCTGTGATTGATTTTTTGGGCTGTCGTACGCCACAAGCATGGCTTAATGAAGCGATCAATCACTTAGAATTATTGATGCAAGATCACGCCAATTGTGAAAAAAAAGCTGCGGGCACAGCAATGAACTTAATGTTTCGCTATAGCTTTTTTACCGATTTGCAAGTCAAACTGGCGCAGTTAGTACGCGAAGAAATGCTCCATTATGAGCAAGTGCTTGAGTTAATGAAAAAACGTGGGCAAGCGTGGAAGGCGGTGAGTGCAGGGCGTTATGCAGGCGAATTGCGTAAAGAAGTGAGAACCTATGAGCCTGAAGCCTTAATTGATGTTCTGATTATTGGGGCTTTTGTTGAGGCGCGTTCGTGTGAACGTTTTTATGCCTTGGCACCATTGGTTGATGAAGAATTAGGTAAATATTATCGCTATTTGCTCAAGTCGGAGTCGCGTCATTTTGAAGATTATTTGGCTCTAGCTTTAGAAGTTGCACAAACCGCAAAACTCAAGAATGCTGAAGAAGATATTCAACAACGTATTGAACATATTCGTGCTGTTGAAGCCAAGTTAATTTCTAGCCCAGATGATACTTTCCGTTTTCACAGTGGTGTACCTGCGACCATTTAAGTGACCTCGAAAAAATACAGTCAATAAATAAAAAGCACCACATGGCGCTTTTTATTTATTGTTGCTGTTTATTTAATTTTTTTGGTTGATTCTATTTGAAAAAGAATGTTTTTGAATAAATTGGTTCTCATTTAATAGGCGCCAATACATTGAAAATTGATAGAAAATCGCATTCTAAAGTAGAAAAAATGATTTAGATATTCAGAAAACAAAATGACAATCAAACATACTATTTATAAAGAGTCATGCTAACATAGACCGCAAAATTTGGGTGTCGCTGGGTATATAATGACTGAGGAAAGATTAACTCACCTTAAGCAACTTGAGGCTGAAAGTATTCATATTATTCGAGAAGTTGCAGCGGAATTTGAAAATCCCGTCATGCTTTACTCGATTGGTAAAGACTCTGCCGTCATGCTGCATTTGGCTATGAAGGCCTTTTATCCTGCAAAATTGCCATTTCCACTCATGCATGTAAATACGGGTTGGAAATTCAAAGACATGATCACCTTCCGCGATGCGATGGTGAAAAAATTGGGTCTTGAATTAATTGAGCATAAAAACCTAGAAGGCATGGAACAAAATATTAATCCATTCGATCATGGTAGCTCAAAATATACCGACATCATGAAAACGCAAGCCTTAAAGCAAGCTTTAGATAAATACCAATTTGATGCTGCATTTGGTGGCGCACGCCGTGACGAAGAAAAATCACGTGCTAAAGAACGTGTCTATTCATTCCGTGATACCAAACACCGTTGGGACCCGAAAAATCAGCGTCCTGAGCTTTGGAATATTTATAACGGTAAAGTCAATAAAGGTGAGAGCATTCGTGTTTTCCCGCTTTCAAACTGGACTGAGTTAGATATTTGGCAATATATCTACTTAGAAAATATTCCATTGGTTCCATTGTATTTAGCGGCGGAACGTCCTGTGGTTGAGCGTAATGGCACGTTAATTATGATTGATGACGAGCGTTTCCCATTGCGTGAAGGTGAAGTGCCAGAGATGAAATCGGTACGTTTCCGTACTTTAGGCTGTTATCCACTTACGGGTGCAGTTGAGTCAACCGCAGATACCTTGCCTGAAATTATTCAAGAGATGTTGTTAGCGACCAGTTCAGAGCGTCAAGGTCGTATGATTGACCACGACGAAGCTGGCTCTATGGAAAAGAAAAAGCAAGAAGGCTATTTCTAATACAACCTAATTTTGAATGAATTTTTGGAGTTTGAGCGATGTCGCATCAATCAGATTTAATTAGCCAAGACATTTTGGCGTATTTAAAACAACATGAAAATAAAGACTTATTGCGTTTTTTAACTTGCGGTAATGTCGATGACGGTAAAAGCACCTTGATTGGGCGTTTACTGTACGATTCAAAATTGATTTATGAAGATCAATTGCAAGCCGTGACCCGCGACAGTAAAAAAGTCGGAACAACGGGTGATGCACCAGATTTAGCATTACTTGTGGATGGCTTGCAAGCAGAGCGTGAGCAAGGGATTACCATTGACGTTGCGTATCGTTATTTTTCAACTGAAAAGCGCAAATTCATTATTGCCGACACCCCAGGGCATGAGCAATACACACGTAACATGGCAACCGGTGCATCGACGTGTAATTTAGCAATCATTTTAATTGATGCGCGTTATGGTGTGCAAACCCAAACCCGCCGCCATACCTATATTGCAAGCTTGCTTGGCATTAAAAACATTGTGGTTGCCATTAACAAAATGGATTTGGTCGGCTTTGCACAAGACAAATTTGACCACATTCAAGCGGACTATTTAAACTTTGTTGAGCAATTGGGTTCACGTAAACCTGTTGATATCCGTTTTGTTCCGATTTCGGCATTAAATGGCGACAATGTGGTGAATCGTTCAAGCGAAACGCCGTGGTATTTCACCCCAAACTATCAAGCCCAAACCTTGATGGATATTTTAGAAACCGTTGAAATTTCGCAAGATATATCAAACCAAGACTTACGTTTCCCCGTACAGTACGTTAACCGTCCAAACCTCGACTTCCGTGGTTTTGCAGGCACAATTGCACTGGGTTCAGTACGTCAAGGTGATGAAGTTATTGCATTGCCGTCGGGTAAACGTAGCACAGTAAAAGAAATTGTCACGTATGATGGCAATTTAACCCAAGCCTTTGCAGGTCAAGCGGTTACGTTAACCTTAAACGATGAAATTGACATTAGCCGTGGCGATATGTTGGTTCATCCACAAAAACTTCCAACGGTTGCACGTGCTGTACGCTCAACTGTAGTGTGGATGGCAGAACAGCCATTGGTGCTCGGTAAACTGTATAACGTTAAAGTCGGTACGCAAAGTGTTCCTGCTAAAGTTACGCAAATAAATTATCGAATAGATGTCAACACATTGGAGCGTGCACCTGTTGAACAACTTGAGCTAAACGGTATTGCCGAAGTTGTGGTTGAGTTTGACCGTGCAGTGGTATTTGATGATTATCAAGACAGCCGTTTCACAGGGAGCTTTATCTTTATTGATCGTTTAAGCAACGTCACTGTTGGCGCAGCAATGATTGAAGATGTGGCTCAAGTAAGCAATACCACTCAAGCGGTTACTGCTGAAGAGCGTGCTGCACGTTTAGGTCAAAAACCTGCGGTATTGGGTGTTACTGCCGAAGTGATTGCCCAAGCTCAAGCACTTGAACGCTTATTGATTCAACATGGTGTTGTTGCTGTGGCGAAAGCGAACTTAAATGCAGAGCAAACAGCATTATTACGTGAAACAGGCGTGGTTGTGATTACCCACTCAACAACAGTTGATCAGCAAATTAGTGCGGAAACAGTTGAAGATGTTGCAGAGCAAATTCGTCAGTTGGTTATCATCTAAGTTATACATAACATATAAAAAGCCCTAAGCATTGTCTTGGGGCTTTTTATATTCAGCCGTCCAAAAGTGTGTCACAATAGTCGCCTTTCTTTTGTATAGCATTCAATTTAGGTTGTATATGGTTGACGGTGTAGCACCTCTAGATAAACTTCAGTTTTTAACGCAGCTTAAAAGCGTTGACTTAACTGAACAAGCACAAAAAGCCATTCTTGCAGGTGGTAAAGCAGGTAGACAAGAAAGCCATAAGCAGGCACTGACTGAGTTGTGTTTAAGCTTTGAAGATCATTTCCTTGAAGCGGTGACTACAGCATTTGACTTATTTCCTGCACAAGTCAAAAAAATCCGTTACAAAAAAGACCGTGTCCGTATTTTTAAGGCGCATGGGATTGATTATATGGCGATTGATGGTGCAGACACGGCGCAAGTGTTGGCACAAATTGCCCAAGCGATTCATTATGATGATGCGATTGTGACCAATGATTTGCACAATATTTTCCCATTTTGGAAAGAAGGTTTTCCAATGGTGCAATTTGATAATGCATATAAAATTTTATCGGAAGACATTACGATTCATTACCAAATGGTACTAGATCAATTAATTGCCACTGTAAAATAAGCAGTTATTTCGGTGTTATGCCAACCCGTCAGATGCTCATGCTCTGACGGGTTTTTTATTACTTTTTTAAAAAAATTACAAACAATTGGCAGGTTTTGGCACGCCTGCAAGGCGACTTAAATGTCGTGCTACTAAGCCTGTGTTAAATTGTTGTTGTAACATGGCATTATCAATATCGCTACTCACAGTTTTCATTAAATACTTAATTAATGGTCGTGTCGCAGGGGAATGTCCAAATTGCTGATAAAACTGACGGACTGCATGTAATACTTCAAAATGCCAAGGACTTAGACTAATCTCTAAGCTTTGAGCAAGTTCTTGAGCTACAGCGTCATTCCAAATAGTGTAATCAACTAAATGACCATCTTGATCAAGTTCGAACGTCATGATTGTTCCTATCTTCAATTATTTTAAGCTGATACAACGTGAATGTTGTAGTAACAGGTCGCTAAATTGTGCGTAGTCGAGGACTGTAATCTGTTCGGGGATTTTGATGCCGAGTAATTCAGCTTCTGTTTTGAAGAGATATAGTGGATGTGTCAAAATTTCGGGTAGATCCATCCATAACGCTGCTTCTGCCATGAGTACGACAGGGTCAGTTGGTCGCGCAATTTGCTGGAGTTGCGCTAAAATTGTGGCTGCGTGTTTAAATTCAGCTTGTAATAAAAATAAGGTCTTGGTTTGCATGAAAATTACCAATAAAGCACATGATCAAATTGCTGAATAAATTCAGGTGTGACATCAATGAATTTCAATTCATGTTCACTTTGGGTGACAAATGGATGTGATTGTTGTGCTTGTTCAATTAAAATTGGACTTAGGTCGTAAAATTCAAAACTATCAACCAAATTTGAACCCAATTTAAATGGATGTTGCTCAGGGTCAAAAATAAGTGCTTGCTTTAATAAGGAGAGTGCTGCATCTTTAAGTAATACCTGCACTTCACAGCCGAAAGTTGCCAATACCATTGTAGCAGATAAACTTTCGTGACTTTGTAGTTGCATGGCGTTGGCTTGGGTTAAAATGACCAAAACACGTTTCACAGAATGACCCTTTTCAAGAATAAAATGAGGGATACAACAGATTAAAATTGTACGAGGCGACTTGCATGTTGGACTGCATCGGCAAATTCACCTAAACCGACCAATTCAAAACCTGTGGCCAAATTAAACTGTGTTAATTGATGCCTTGCTGCATTAGTCTCATCGCTAATGCCACGTGTTAACGCTGCACTGACACATACAGGTAAACGAATACCCAATTTTTGCCATGCTTGTGTCAGTTTAAGTTGATCATCAGGCACCCAATTGAGTAAATTGGCAACGTAAACGCCGTCTTGATAGAAAAAAACCTGTACAGGCTGTTTTTTTTCGATCAATGCTTGTGTAACACCCAAGGCATGCCATGCCAACATCGAATTGGGAGATGATGTGACGAGAAGAAGTGTACTCATATAAAGGCATCATCCAAATGAAATAAAGGTTTATACAGTAATAAATTACAACAATAGGTAAATTATACATGATTCTAATTACAGGTGGTCTTGGGTTTGTCGGTTCCCATATGGCTTTGCACATGTTGCAGCAGGGGAAAGGTGTGGTTTTGGTCGATAATTTGGTCAATAGCCATGCCATGACGCTTGACCGTTTACAGCAAATTGCAGGGCAATATTTGCCTTTTGCTCAGCTTGATATTCGCAATACACCAGCATTAAATAAGTTTGTTGAGCAATATCCGATTGATGCAGTGGTGCATTGTGCAGGATTTAAGTCATTACAAGAGTCGGCGGTGAGACCGATTGAATACTATAATAATAATTTAAATGCACTGATGAGTTTGGTGCGTGTTATGCAGCGTGTAGGTTGTCGCAGACTGGTTCATTTATCGAGTGCAATGGTGTATGGGCAGTCAAGTTTGGCATTGGATGAGCAAACACCGCTTCATTATCAAGCAGTTAATCCCTATATTCAAACGCAACAAATGATGGAGCGTATTTTAAATGATGTCGCTGCGAGTGATCCTGATTGGGAAATACGTGTATTGCGTGTTGCTAATGTTGCAGGTGCATTTGAGCAAGGGTTCTGGGGAGAATATATTCCTAAATTACCTAAAAACATCATGGGTTTATTGATGCAAGTTGCCAATCAGGAACGTGAATATATTGAACTTTATCAGCAGGCGAACACGTCTGATCAGACAGTTGAACGCAGTTTTGTGCATATCTTGGATGTGTGTCAGGCAATAGAGAAGGCGATTTTTTGGAAATCACAGCCAAATATAAGCGCTGAGGTTTTTAATATTGCACATTCAAATACGTTAAGTATGGCAAGTCTAATTCAACAGGTTAAACAGATTACGCAGCGTCAAATTTCTACAATAGAATCGTCATTATTATTTGCACCATTCGATCAAGTTGGATTAACCACACAAAAGGCGCAGCAATTATTGGGTTGGCAAGCCGAGCGTAGTCTTGAACAAATGATTGAGGATCAATGGCGGTTTTATCACAGCAGATAATATAAATGATAATCATTTACTTTGAGAATCTTGCCCGTTAAAATATTGCCACGATAAATTGATGCACAATCAGCGATGAGGACATAAAATGAAAACACGGATTGAACATGACACAATGGGCGAAGTGGTTGTACCGAGTGAAGCCATGTGGGGTGCGCAAACCCAGCGCAGCTTAGAGAACTTTAAAATCGGGATTGAACATTTACCTCGTGCCATGATTCAGGGGATGGGACTCGTCAAAAAAGCGGCTGCTATGACCAATGCCGAACTGGAACAAATTCCACAAGACCTTGCTGGTTATATTGTTAATGCTGCGCAAGAAGTGATTGATGGGCAGTGGGATGCACAATTTCCCTTAGTAGTATGGCAAACGGGTTCAGGTACGCAAAGTAATATGAACTGTAACGAAGTGATTGCCAACATTGCCAATCAAAAATTAGGTCAGGCTTTGGGTGCGCAGCATCCTGTACATCCGAATGATCATGTTAACCGTGCACAGTCAACCAATGATTCTTTTCCAACCGCCATTCATGTGGCAGCAAGTTTACAAATTCATCAATTATTGATTCCTGCTGTGACTCGTTTAAAAGAAACCTTACAGCATAAATCTGAGCAGTTTCAGGGTATTGTTAAAATTGGCCGTACCCATTTGCAAGATGCAACGCCCTTAACATTAGGACAAGAATTTAGTGGCTATGTTTCACAATTAGAACATGGTTTAAAACGGTTACATCAGGCCTTAGAAGGGTTGTATGAGTTGCCTTTAGGTGGCACGGCTGTGGGTACGGGGTTAAATGCACATCCACTTTATGCAGAAAAAGCGGCGGCACAGTTAGCCAGTTTAACAGACTTACCTTTTGTTACTGCACCTAATAAATTTGAAGCATTGGCAGGGCGAGATGCGGCTGTGTTTGCCTCGGGTGCGCTTAAAACTTTAGCGGTGAGTTTAAATAAAATTGCCAATGATGTGCGATGGCTTGCCAGTGGTCCACGTTGTGGTTTAGGAGAAATCACTATTCCTGAAAATGAGCCGGGTTCAAGTATTATGCCGGGTAAGGTGAATCCGACCCAAAGTGAAGCTATGACGATGGTTGTTGCACAAGTATTAGGTAATGACACCACGATTAATATTGCAGGTGCTTCGGGAAATTTTGAACTGAATGTGTTTATGCCTGTGATTGCCTTTAATTTATTGCAATCGATTCGTTTGCTTGGGGATGCATGTAACAGTTTTAATGACCACTGTGCTGTGGGGATTGAGCCAAATTTAGAAAAGATTGACCACTTTTTGCATAATTCACTTATGTTGGTGACGGCTCTGAATCCTGTCATTGGTTATGAAAATGCAGCAAAAGTAGCCAAAACAGCTTATAAGCAAGGTAAAACTTTAAAAGAGGTGGCGGTTGAGCTGAACTTGATTACCGCTGAGCAATTTGATGAAGTGGTACGACCTGAAAAAATGATCAGTCCGAATGTAAAATAAAAAATTAGATATTGTGTGTGAAAAGTAAACTTACTACGGTGGGTTTACTTAAATAATTGAGTACCTTAAAGTGAGAATGTGCGCTGTGTGCGTGAAAATTAAAAAAAATCTGCGTACAATATAGCGCTCTAATTTAATCATTGATGATCTCTTTATGCTCGATATATATTTAACCGATACGCAACAACACGTTCAGTTTCAAGATTATCCGGGTGATCATCCTGTAAAGTTCATTTTACAGTTCAAAAAAATCTTTCCTTGTGTGATGGAATTATTATTACCTGTATTACCTGCGGATGAAAATTTAGAAGGTATGACATGGGAGTCGACTTCACGTGATTTCGAAATTTTTAAATTATTTTTAAATGGCTGGGGTTTGGTTGAGCTGCGTCTGGGTGCATTAACCCGTTATAAAGATAAAAACTATGCGGATCAATTTGTCAAAAAAGCCAATGTGGCACGCCAATCGAACCGTAAAAAGCATACAAAATTGAATAACCTTGAATTAGATTATTTATTTTTACAAGACTTACATGCCTTAATTGATGCTGATTTGGTTGAGATTGGTGAGAAATTCTATTTGCCGACTTTACGTGAGCAATGGAAAGGGTACGTGTCTGATGCTATTTTGAATGGTACTTTGGCATAATTTAAAAAATTAAAATAAAAAACCGTGGCATGCCACGGTTTTTTTACACTGCTAATTTAGGCTTTATTTTTATAACCTTTTAATGCAGCATCACATTGTTCTTTGTCTAGGGCTTTATCCCAACGTGCCACAACAATTGTTGCACACGCATTACCAACTAAATTGGTTAATGCACGACATTCAGACATAAAGCGGTCAATTCCTAGAATGAGAGCCATACCTGCAACAGGAACGTCAGGGACAACAGATAATGTTGCAGCAAGGGTAATAAAGCCCGCACCAGTAACACCTGCTGCGCCTTTAGAGCTAATCATGGCAACCAATAATAAGGTTAATTGTTGTGTAATGGTCAATTCAATATTACATGCTTGTGCAATGAACAATGCAGCCATGGTCATATAAATATTGGTACCATCTAAGTTAAATGAATAACCTGTTGGGATTACAAGACCAACGACCGATTTTTCACAACCTGCTTTTTCCATTTTGCTCATTAAAGAAGGTAACGCAGCTTCAGAAGAACTAGTACCTAACACTAACCATAATTCATCTTTAATATAACGAACTAAATCAATGATTGAAAAGCCATTATAACGTGCAACAGCACCTAAAATAATTACAACAAACAAAACCGATGTGATGTAGAACGTTAAAATAAGCAGCGCAAGGTTACCAATTGAGCTAATGCCATATTTACCGATCGTAAATGCCATTGCACCAAACGCACCAATCGGTGCAAGTTTCATTAACATGCCTACAAGTTTAAATACAGGCGTGGTTAATGTGTTTAAGAATTCAGTAATTGGTTTAGAATGTTCATGTGTCGTTGCAAGTGCAATACCAAATAAAACGGCAACGAAAAGCACTTGAAGAATATCGCCACCCACCAATGGGCTGATTAATGTTTTTGGAATAATACCCATTAAGAAACCAACGATAGTTGAATCGTGGGCTTTTTCAACATAGTCACTGACTTTATCTGCATGTAATGTTGCAGGATCAATATTTAAACCATGACCAGGTTGAATCACATTAGCAACCACCATACCAATAAATAAGGCTAGAGTTGAGAAGGTGAGAAAATACAGCATTGCTTTACCTGTCACACGTCCAACGCTTCCAACGTTATTCATGCCAGCAATTCCCGTTACAACCGTGAGGAAAATAACCGGTGCAATAATCATTTTAACAATATTAATGAAAGCATCGCCTAGAGGTTTAAGACTCTCACCAACACTTGGATAAAAATGGCCCAATAAAATACCTAATGTAATAGCAAAAATAACTTGTACGTACAGTATTTGATAAAACTTTTGCTTCTTCCCTGAAGCTGGGTGTTGGTGTGAATGGATGTCCATGAATTAAAATCCTGATGTTTCAAATATAGTGGCTGCCAATGTATCGATCATGTGCAGAAGGGATTTTACTGTAAAAAAATGTTTTAAGCTGAAATGTAGCCATAAAATTAAGAAATGTAAAATTAAAATAAATAACGAAAAGAAATAAAAAATTACATTGAATTTTACAATAAAATTTTTTTAAAACAGATGCTTATCAATTTTAAAGCTGTTTTAGTTAGTTTTTTTGAATATTATTTTTGTATAAAATACATACATTTTTGGTGTTATACTTTAGTCTTATGCTTGTTTTTTGAGCGCTAATTTGAGTAAATTGGCTCTGTCTTGGTTAAAAAGTGTGTGTTTTATTTTTGTGCGGATTTGTTCAATAAAATTATAAAATGTAATAAATATTATTTATTTTTAAAGTGTTATATTTTTTAAGTTATTTTTGGTGGTTTGGATGGTCGATAGTATCTATTTTTAATTTTGCCTTTTTTCTCCATTTTTCAATATTTAGTGTGTAAACGAGCAAAAAAAATTATTTAGCGTTATTTCCAATCAATATGAGTCAAACGATTTGCCTTTTATTGTATAGGGTACTATAGTATATTTGAGTTTAACGAGAAAAGTGTATGCCGAATCAACCTGAAGACAAAAAAAAGATATTGATCAGAGTGAATCGAATAAAAGGCCAAGTTCAAGGCATTGAAAATGCATTAGAAGCAGGTGTTGACTGCCCTTTAATTCTGCAACAAATTTGTTCAATTCGCGGTGCAATTAACGGTCTAATGAATGAGATGTTAGAAGCTCATATTAAAGATACATTAGTATCAGGTGAGACCAATGAAGCTCAGCGTCAAAACGAACTTAATGAAATTTCAAAAATCCTAAAATCTTATCTAAAGTAAATATTGAGGCGTTATATATGAAATCACGTGCAGCTGTTGCTTTTGGTCCAGGCCAACCTCTTAAAATTGTTGAAGTTGATGTTGCACTACCTAAAGCGGGTGAGGTATTAATTAAAATTACCCATACTGGCGTTTGCCATACGGATGCCTTTACGCTTTCAGGTGATGACCCTGAAGGGGTCTTTCCTGCTATTTTAGGGCATGAAGGTGCAGGTGTTGTGGTTGAAGTAGGTGAAGGTGTGACCAGTGTTCAGCCTGGCGATCATGTCATTCCGCTTTATACTGCCGAATGTGGGGAATGCTTATTTTGTACCTCAGGTAAAACCAATTTGTGTGTCGCTGTTCGCGCAACCCAAGGTAAAGGGGTAATGCCAGATGGTACGACACGTTTTTCTTATAATGGCGAGCCAATTTATCATTATATGGGGTGTTCAACTTTTAGCGAATATACGGTGGTTGCCGAAGTCTCATTGGCAAAAATTAACCCTGAATCGAATCCTGAGCAAGTCTGCTTGTTGGGCTGTGGCGTAACGACAGGAATTGGTGCGGTGCATAACACTGCCAAAGTACAACAAGGCGACAGTGTTGCCGTATTTGGTTTAGGTGGTATTGGTTTGGCTGTAGTACAAGGCGCACGTCAAGCCAAGGCTGGTCGTATTATTGTAGTCGATACCAATCCTGAAAAGTTCAAGTTGGCAGAAGAGTTTGGTGCAACTGACTTTTTAAATCCAAAAGAATATGATAAGCCAATTCAGCAAGTCATTGTAGAAATGACAGGTTGGGGTGTTGATCATTCATTTGAATGTATTGGTAATGTGAATGTAATGCGTTCAGCTTTAGAGTGTGCACATCGTGGTTGGGGGCAGTCGATTATTATTGGTGTTGCAGGTTCAGGCCAAGAAATTTCGACTCGACCATTCCAATTGGTAACAGGGCGTAGTTGGAAAGGTACTGCATTTGGTGGGGTTAAAGGGCGTTCACAATTGCCAACAATGGTTGAAGATGCAATGAAAGGTGAAATTCAACTTGCGCCATTTGTAACGCATACCATGCCATTAGAACAAATTAACGACGCTTTTGATTTAATGCATGAAGGTAAATCAATTCGTAGTGTGGTTCATTTTTAAATAAAATGGATGAACTATTGTTCACTTTAAATTGATTCTTATTTCTTCAAAACGTCCGATATGTGTAATCGGACGTTTTTTTATTTTTATGATAGGTGCAGTTTAAGTTTTTGGCGGTGTTTTAAGGATACGTTGATCCTAATTTTAATTTGGGCAATAAATCAGTTTTTGTAAAAATAGAGGTTAGACTGCTAATCGACAAAAAATTTCCAAAAGTATCTAAATATATTTCTCACAAAATTTGGAAATAGGTAACCAGTAATGAAGCAAGATATTACAGTGATTATCACTATTTTAACCGAACTAAATGAAGTGCTAAAATAAAATGATGTGAATATTGCGAATCCCAACCCTAAAAAAATTCCACCTAGTGAGTAGTACAATCCCATCATTAAACGATCTTGATGATCCATTTATTCTCCTCAGAATTTTTTTATATGAATGTAACACTACAATATCTTGATTGATTTAGAATATACCAAATAGATATTAACCAATGTTTATTTAAACACGTCCATATTTTTATCAAAACTGGTGCAGTTGGTGATAAATTTTAGCCTACGCAGCCAAGCGGATTTTAGATTGTTTTATATAACAATGAGGAAAATAAGAAAACCGAGCGCATAATCTCACTCGGTTGGAAATGAAAGAAAGGCAGTTTGTTGAGACAAGTGCTTATATAAAACGTTGGACAATTTTTCTGACATTCGTTTGTGCATCAAGCACGGTCATAAAGGTATAAGCACCAATAAATTTACGGCTAATGAACATAAACTCTTTGGGTGGAACACTAAAATAACGTGACGCCATAGATTTGCTAGCACGTTGCATGACGCGACTGTGTAACTGACTTGGTTTCCAGTGGTAGCGATTCATATTGTCCATGACGCCCGCAGGAAAATCAGCATTATTTTCTAAACAGCTAAACGGTTCTGTGGCAAGTAAAAATACTTTTGCCATATCCGGTTTAATACTGGGTGGAATGAGGTCGAAAAAGTCATAACCTGTCATGGCATTGACCATCATCTCTAAATTATGTTTATACCCAGCAGCAATCAACCCATGTGCAATTTTTAATAATTTATCATCAAATTGTCGGATTGCACCAAAATCGAGGAGTACAATTTGATCAAGCTGTGCTTCGCCGTTGCCGATGCGAACTAAATAATTGCCAAAATTAGGATCGGTTTGCATTTCGCCCCATTCAAATAGTTCACGAATGGCGATATCAAGAGCAGCTTCGGCAATTTGGTTGCGTCTTTGTTGTGGTAGAGATAATACCGCAGGACTATTGACAGCTAAACCTTGCTCAAAGGTCATACATAAAATTTGTGGGGTGCAATAGTCATCAATAATTTGTGGCACGACATAGCGTGGATCATCTTTTAAGTAGTTGGCAAAACGGCGTGTGGTTGCCGCTTCTATTTTGTAATCGACTTCACGATGCATCATTTCGCGGACTTCTTCGAACCACTGATCAAACTCACGCGTTTGTGGTACTAAATGCGTAAGTTTAAGCATGCTTTTAAATAGATTCATATCGGAATCGATGGCAGAAGCAACGCCTGGGTATTGAATTTTTAAGACAATATCTAAACCATCCGATTTACGTTTTGCCCGGTGTACTTGTGCAAGTGAGGCAGTGCCAATTGGCTCTGGGTCAATTTCAAGTTGGTCGAGTTTGTGACCCAATTGTGCTTTTAAATGTGGAGCTATAGCACTCCATTCAAGTGCAACCGTTTGGTTGTTTAAATTATTTAGGGCCTGCGTGACTTCTTCAGGTAAAAAGTGCTCACCATAAAGTGCCATCATTTGTCCAATTTTAACAATTGAACCTTTGAGTTTGCCAATTTCACCGACAAGGTATTCGGCTTGGTCTTTTAAGGCTTTTTTACGTTTGCGCTCTTTTTCTTCTTCATTTGAGAACATTGTGGTTGCATTAGAAGTTGCCCAACGTGTTCCTGCAAGTAAAGAGGCTTTGACTAAAGATAGTCGGCGGTCAACAGAAGATGTCTTTAAGTTTTTTAATTTATCTTTGCGGTCAGACATTCAATCACCTTCGGTTGAGCGTAAAATCAACAATAGAGGTGTTATTATATCGAAAATCGATTCTGAGTGACATCAAAACGGCGTAATTACATGTGATTGGCTATGTTTAGTACGACATTGTACGTATCTTTACAAAAGTGCTGCGGTGTCTTAAGACATTTACTGATGATGTGTCTATATTTAGACATTGTCTTTAGAAAAAAAGGAAAGAGGGTTGAGTTATAAACATAATAACTTGATGGCGATGCGGTTGCGTTATTGGCAAGAAGCTTCTATTTCAGTGCAGAACAATAAACAATCACTTAAAGTCTTTTTGGAACAGCAACAGCTTTTTTCTCAGGTATCTGAAGATGAGTTAGAGTATTTTTTCTTTAGTTTACCAAGTCATGTGGTTATGAGAGCACATAGTTTAGGATTTGACCATCATCAGGTTATGGCGATGATGACAACACATATCGCAACGCATCGGCAGCAATTAAGCTGTAGAAAAGACATCAAAATTAAATATCGTCTTTAGTTAGCGTGTTAAATTTTGAAAGAGTCTTTTCAGCTGTTGGGCTAATTTTTCAATTTGTGATGCGGTTAGTCCTTCAAAAGTATTCGACAGCTTTACTTCAAGTAATTCATTCATTCTAATGACTTTATCTTGACCTTGTTGAGTCAATTTGACTCGAGTAATACGGGCATCTTCACTGCAAGGATGCGTTTCAACAAAACTTTGTTCTTTTAATCGTTGCACTAATTTAGTCGTCGTAGACATTCTATAGGCTAGAATTTCAGCCAGTTGTGAGATGCTCGCATTAGGGGCGTTATAAATGGCATGCATTAACCAATGTCGTGAGGCATCAAGCTGATATCTTTTTAAAATATCATCAATTTCTTGCGTATATTTAAAATGAATACGCGAAATCCAGTGTAACGGGCTAAGTTCAACGTTGGGTTGATTTGAGGATGGCAGATACTTGTAGTTTTTCATATTGCGCACCAAACCTTTGATTTATTTTTATTGTGACTTAATCTTTGTAAAATTCAAGTTTTTGTTAAATATACCGCGTTTATATTTTTTGATTTTAGTCTATAAAAGTTTGTGAAAAGATGTTCTTGTATTGGTTCTCGCTAAAAGTAAAAAAGCCGCTGATGAACAGCGACTTTTTAAATAATGTCAATTATCTTAGACATTAAAGCGGAAATGCATCACATCACCGTCTTGAACAACATAAGTTTTGCCTTCTAAACGCCATTTGCCTGCTTCTTTAGCACCTGCTTCGCCGTTAAATCCAACAAAGTCGTCATAAGCAATAACTTCAGCACGAATAAAGCCTTTTTCAAAGTCGGTATGAATGACACCTGCCGCTTGTGGTGCAGTCGCACCAATTTTTACAGTCCATGCGCGAACTTCTTGTACGCCAGCAGTGAAGTAGGTTTGTAGGCCAAGAAGTTTATAACCTGCGCGAATCACCACATTTAGACCTGGTTCTTCCATGCCCATTGCTTCTAAAAATTCTGCGCGTTCGTCATCTTCAAGCAATGAAATTTCAGCTTCAATTTGGTTGCAAAGCGGAACAACAATTGCATTTTCTTCGATTGCAAGTTGGCGTACAGCTTCAAGATGAGGGTTGTTTTCAAAACCATCTTCAGCAACGTTAGCAATATACATGGTTGGTTTTAAAGTTAATAAGCCATAACCACGTAAAAGTTTACGGTCATCATCAGATAAATCTGCGGCGCGGGCAGGTTTACCTTCATTCAATAACGGTAAAATTTTCTCTAAGATTGCTTTGGTTGCAATCGCTTCTTTATCGCCACCTTTTGCTGTTTTAGTAAGACGTAATAATGATTTGGTTACGGTATCTAAATCTGCTAAAGCAAGTTCTGTGTTAATGGTGGCAATGTCATCAAGTGGGTCAATTTTACCATTAACGTGAATGACGTTTTCATCTTCAAAACAACGTACAACGTGTGCAATTGCGTCGGTTTCACGAATGTTGGCTAGGAATTGGTTGCCTAGACCTTCACCTTTAGATGCACCAGCCACTAAACCTGCAATGTCTACAAATTCCATTGTGGTTGGTAAAATACGCTGTGGTTTTACAATTGCTGCCAGTTTGTCTAGACGTGCATCAGGTACAGGAACAATGCCTGTGTTTGGTTCAATGGTACAAAAAGGAAAGTTTTCCGCTGCAATTGCTGCTTTGGTTAATGCATTAAATAGGGTCGATTTGCCCACATTTGGTAAACCTACAATACCACAATTAAAACCCATGCAAGACTCACAAAAGTTGTTATCAAAATTGGGGCTTATTCTACTACAAAGTCATTTTAAAGTCAGGCGCTGTTGATTGTTTTGCATAAGCTTAATCTATTCATTTGCAATTGATTTGCCAAAGCTACGATATTTAAGCAAAACTGAATAAAATGCAATTGAGTTTTTATGTACGGCTGTCTAAAGTAGACCTTATAAATAGACCTTGTTGTCTGAATGTGATTGCATATATCTCAAGCAGCAAGGTGTAAAAATCATGATTTATGCCATTGGAGGCATTGCCATTATGCGTATTTTATACCAGTTTCCGTTGTCTCATTTTTGTGAGAAAGCAAGATGGCTACTGGATTATAAAGAACTTGATTATGTTGCTCAAAACTTAACTCCAGGTTGGCATCAGGCATTTGCTCGGCTTAAAACAGGGCAGCCCAACTTACCTATATTAAAAGATCAACAGCATTGGATTGCCAATTCCACACCAATTGCCGAATATTTAGATTTGCATTATCCCGAATATTTGCTGTTGGGGGCGAGTACATCCGTACGTAGCCAAATTTTAGCTATAGATACACAGTGCAATGCTTTAGGTGTTTTGATTCATCAGTGGTTATTAAGTGAAGCATGGCAACAAGATCAGGCAATGGATATTGCTTTGGGTGAAACAGGGTATTTACGCAAATTTTCACGTTATTCAAAACCATTGTTTAAAACTATTTTAAGTAAAGGATTTGATTTAAATATTGAACGTAAGCAACAACTAAAAGAGCAGATTCAAAATGCTGTATTGCAGCTAAATGATCACTACCCGACAGCTGCATCCTTTATGGTGGGACAACGCTTGAGTTTGGCCGATATTGCAGTGTGCAGTATGTTAGCGCCGCTCCTTAATATTGACGCAACGCCGTGGGAGTTAGAAGAAAGCACTACGCTTGACCCTGAAACACAATTGTTGCAACAGTTTATTTTAGACTTACCTTTGGGGCAGTACGTCATACAAACTTATGTCCATCATCGTCATGCTCGGGTGGATTGGCGTGGTGTTTGAAATTGCCATAAATTTCATTAAAAACTCAAATTTAAGAAAAAAAATTGATTAAAAAATATCTAAATTATTATTTTTTTCATAATTGTGTTGAAAAGTGAGAAAAAATTCTTTATTACTATGAAATCGCTTAGATAAAGAAAAATAATTCGAAATGAAGATCGCTATAGTATGAATCAGGGTGTGATGGGGATCGGACGACAGGTACAATGCTATTGGGAGATCAGCATTGACCATACCCAAAAGGTTAGGTTCGGCTTTTAAACGCAAACAGCCACAAGTTGTTTGAATAGACTCAAATGTTACCTACATTGAGTTGTATTAAAAGTAAACATTGGTTTTCCCTTGACTCTTAAAATATCACTGCTACACATCTTTAGTTCTTTTTGTTTTTCCTATGATAAACAGGGAAATAACATGCAATTAGACCGCTATGACAAACAAATTCTTGAAATTCTTACCCATGAAGATTTAAATCTAAATGAACTGTCTGAGCGGATTAACTTATCCGTAAGTTCAGTACACCGCCGTATTAAGCATTTAATTGAAGCTAATATTATGACCCATTTAAAGCGTGAGATTAATTACGCTAAATTAGGGTTTACGCTGCATATTTTATTACAAGTTTCACTGAATAAACACGACAGCGAAACATTTGATCGTTTTCTTGAGCAAATTGAATCCATTCCAGAAGTGATTAATGCCTATTTAGTTACAGGGCAAAGTGCCGACTTTATTGTTGAATTGGTCGCTAAAAATATGGAAGACTATAGTGAAATTTTGCTGCGTCGCATTGCCAAAATTGAAAATGTCGTGGCGTTACATTCGAGTTTTGTAATCAAAAAATATGACGTTTTTAACTGTTATAATATGCTCAGTCGGGTTTGATCGTTTTATGGATAAGGAATGTGGCGGCGTGTTTGGCACGAGCCACATTTAATTCTTAAGCTTATTGCCTATTTACCTGCTTTAATTTTTTCATAAAAATCAATAATAGATGTATATAAGGCACTTATTTATTTCTAGATTCCCCATTTTTTACGATAACGCCATAAAGTAGTACGGCTGATTTGTAGCACGTTCGCAACTTGATTTAAGTCGTGAGGGAACTGTTTCAGTAAAGTTTCTAATTCAGTTTTACTCATGTTTGGTGACAATACGGGGGTATGCGATTGAAAATCCAAAGCAGGTTGTAAGTTGGAAATTTCGTAAGGTAGATCCGCAACATCAATGGCTGTTTTACCTTGTGCCATGGTGAGCGCATATAGCAAAGTATTTTTAAGTTCACGAATATTGCCCGGCCAATCATAATCAACCAAGGTTTTGAGCGCTGTTAGGCTAAGTTGTGGCGCAGTTTTTTGTTGATATAAACAGTTTTCGGTTAAAATGGTTTGAATAAGATGTGGCAGGTCACTTTTTCTGTCACGAAGTGGTGGTACAAAAATTGGGATGACGCGTAAACGATACAGCAGGTCTTGGCGGAATCTGCCAAGTCGTGCTTCTTCGCGCAATGCCCGATGCGTTGCAGCAATAATCCGAACCTGACTAACTAAGGTCTTTTCACCGCCCAATTGGCTGTATTCGCCTGTTTCTAAAACCCGCAGTAATTTAGCTTGTAGTTCTAAAGGAATCTCGGCAATTTCATCTAAAAATAAAGTGCCGCCATTGGCACGTTCAAATACGCCTTTATGTTCGCGAATTGCGCCTGTAAAAGCCCCTTTGACATGACCAAATAATTCACTTTCAAGTAAATGAATATTTAAACTTGCACAGTTGATGGCAATAAATGGATGTTGCTTGCGGTCACTGTGCTCATGAATTGCTCGGGCAACCCATTCTTTACCGCTGCCAGATTCACCACGTACAAGCACAGGAAATTGTGTCTTGGCAACACGTTGAATAATAGAGAACATGCTGAGCATGGCAGGCGAAAAGCCATTGAAATGTTGTGCTAATGCCTGAATCTCAGCAGAAAGCGATTGTGTTGTGGTATTTTTTTGCACCGTTTGTAATGGCAATAACAACAGCCTGCCGGGTTGCTGATTGATATTTAAAATATAGCCAAAATGTTCTGATACGACGGTTTCAAAATTGAATGTTACAGCGCATGAATCTGATGACCACAGGCATTTATGCTGCTCATTCAACACAAGAATTTGGGTATCAGTAAAAAGTTGCTGTAATTGCTGAAAAAAAACTTGTGCGTGTTCAAGGTGGTCAAAAGAAAGATGCGTCATTCGGAGCTCTGTTTCACTGTGTTTCATGGGTGTTTCAATATTAATCATAATTTGATTATTGTGAAACATCAATGAAACGGCTCAATCATATGTGTTTTTTCTTAATTTTATATTTATATGATTTTTAAGTAAATTTTAAAAATAAAATGATTGGCATGGCTTTTGCTCAAAACTAAACGTTACCGTTGGAACAATTAAAATGATTTTTGAACAATATTTTGAGTCACAGAGCAGTAGTTATACCTATTTATTGGCATGTGAACATAGCCAACAGGCACTTTTAATTGACCCTGTGCAGTCAGAAGTTGAACATTACGTCGCGCGTTTATCGGCATTGGGGTTGAGTCTAGTCTATAGTTTAGAAACTCATGTGCATGCAGACCATATTACAGGTGCGAGTTTGCTGCGCGATCAATTGGGGGCTAAAACGGTGTTACATCGGGCATCGAATGTTGCATGCGGCGATTTACTATTAAGTGATGGTTGTATCATTCGTATGGGCAGCCTTGAAATTGAAACCCGTTATACCCCTGGGCACACCAATGCTTGTATGAGCTATGTATGTGGCAATGCTGTTTTTACAGGAGATACCTTGCTGATTAATGGTTGTGGACGTACCGATTTCCAAGGTGGGGATGCAGGGCGCTTATATGACAGTATTCAGCAGCAACTTTTTAGCTTACCAGATGAGACGGTGGTATATCCTGCACATGATTATCATGGCAAACGCGCATCAACCATTGGTCATGAACGTGAACATAATGCACGTTTAGGACAGCAGCAAAGTCGTGATGCCTTTATTGCGTTAATGGGGAATTTAAAACTGGCTTATCCTGCCAAAATTGCTGAGGCTTTACCTGCGAATCAGGCGTGTGGTGCAACAGCGAAGCAAAACATGCAAGGCTAAGACAGATGAATTCAAGTGTAGAAAAAAATGAAATGATGTCGTATCAGGTGGCGATTGTTGGGGCAGGTTCGGCAGGCATTGCCGTCGCTGCAAGTTTATTGGCACGTTCGCCCTATTTAAACCTTGTGCTGATTGACCCTGCAACAACGCATTATTATCAACCAGGTTGGACGATGGTAGGCGGGGGTATTTTTGATGCAGCTTCAACCGCACGTCCAATGCAAGAGCTGATTCCGGTTGGTGCAAAATGGATTCAGCAAGCAGTTAGACACATACATCCCGAGCAGCAGCACCTTGTGTTGCAAGATGGGACGATGGTTGCCTATCAAGTGTTAATTGTGTGTTCAGGTTTAACCCTAGATTGGGATGCGATTGAAGGCTTGCCTGAAACTTTGGGAAAACATGGCGTAACATCAAATTATCGTTATGATTTAGCGCCGTACACATGGCAATTGTTGCAAAATTTAAAGCATGGTAAAGCCATTTTTACGCAACCGCCTATGCCCATAAAATGTGCAGGTGCGCCGCAAAAAGCCTTATATTTGGCCGCTGATTATTGGCTAAAAGCAGGAGTTTTAACCAATATTTCGCTCGCATTTCATAATGCAGGTGCAGTGTTGTTTGGGGTTAAAGACTATGTGCCTGAGTTGATGTGTTATATGCAAAAATACCAAGTGCAATTGTCTTTTGAGTCACAATTGATTCGGGTGGATGGTGCAACGAAACGGGCATGGTTTCGTTGTCAAAATGGCAATCAAAGTATTGAAATAGAAACTCATTTTGATTTATTGCATGTCGTGCCACCACAACACGCCCCAAATTTTATTCGCGATAGCCCGCTAGCAGATGAAAATGGTTGGCTTGATGTTGAACCTACAACGTTGCAACATCGCCGTTATGCCAATATTTTTGGTGTGGGGGATGTTTTAAATACAACCAATGCTAAAACCATGGCAGCAGCCAGAAAGCAAGCTCCAATTGTGGCAATGAATGTATTGTTATTTTTACATGGGCGTCAGGATTTTTATCAATACGATGGTTATGGTTCTTGTCCACTCACCGTAGAGCGTGGCAAAGTGGTCTTGGCAGAGTTTGGCTATGGTGGAAAATTATTGCCGACCTTTCCTGCATGGATGCTAGATGGACGTAAAGCAAGTGGATTGGCATGGATGTTAAAAGCCCAATGTTTGCCTGCAATTTATTGGCAGGGCATGCTCAAAGGTCGAGAATGGCTAGTTAAACCTAAACAAAAAGTCGTTATGGCGACAAAAACAGCATGTTAGTTTTACTGATTTCAGGCTTGATGATTGGTTGCTTGCTCGGCTTAACTGGTGCAGGTGGTGGAATTCTTGCAGTCCCTATGCTTATGGCAAGCCAAGGTTGGACGGTGGCACAAGCAGCGCCTGTGGGCTTGCTTGCGGTGACTTTATCGACCTTCATTGGTAGCCTACAAGGCTTATACCAAGGTATTGTGCGTTATCGTGCTGCAATTTGGATTGCCATCATGAGCATCCCAAGTTCACATTTTGCGATTGGTTTGAGTCACCAAGTTCCAACAGTATGGCTAATGTTATGTTTTGCTATCACCATGCTAGTGGTGGCATATCGAATGTTTAGCGCTCAGCATGAAGAATTTCATAATCCACCGTGTCGGATTCACCCGCAGACAGGCAAGTTGATTTGGGATATGTATAGTGTGCTTGTACTTTCAGCGATTGGTGTATTGGCGGGATTTTTAACAGGTTTGTTGGGGGTTGGGGGCGGTTTTGTGATTATTCCTGCTTTAAAAAAAGCCACCAATTTAAGCATGCAACAGATTGTTGCAACCTCTTTAATGATCATTTGCTTAGTTGGTGGAATGAGCATTGTTCTACATGCCTTAGATGGTTTTCATTATCCTATGCCGGTGAGTGCTTATTTTAGTGCGAGTTGTTTGATTGGATTGTTGGTCGGACGTTGTGCAATTGCATACTTAGCAACATCATTCATTCAACGAATTTTTGCGACAGTGGTGATTATAATTGCAGTGTTGATGTTGGTGAAATCGCTTTGGATGTTGTATGCTTGAAAAGTGAGCATAGTTTGGAGGTGTAATTAAATAATCGTATTGTGATAATTTGTGTAACAAGTATTTTGTTTTAAGAAAATTTTAATCTTATATTCTTATGTTTGAGTTTCAAGGAAAGTAAGAAATGTTGTGATTAAGGAGTTTGAAATGAATATGGAATATACACATCAACCTGAATATTTTTTCTTCGCGCATCGTTTGGTTTCATTTTTAGAGGAGTATTTGCGTCAGCATCCTGAAACGGATGCCGAGTTTAATTTACAAACGATTCAACATCGGGTCTTTGGGCATGATCGCGCATCAAGTTCAATTAATCTTGAAAGTATTTTAAATATTGCCGATGAATATCAAATTCATACAGAGCGAGGCATGCGACCATTGATTCGTCAATATGAGATTCATGTTGAAAATCATGTGCTCACCCTTCATTTCCATCCTGAAAGCATTCAAAGTTTAGTGGCGGGTGCTTCAAGCATTTGTCCAAAAGTGGCTTAATTTATCTTCATTGTGCCAAATATGGGATCTAAATTAATAGATCCCTTTTGTTATAGGTTTTGATGATTGGCTAATAAGGGCAGTTTTTTATCTAAACCAACCATAAAGGGGTGGCCTGCAAGGCTGAGCATCGCAATATCTTCATGGCTATTGCCGTAAGCATAAATGTGGTCAAACTGTTCGAGTTGAAACTGTTGTTGAATACGACATTTTTTTTCTTCGCCACTACAGTCAGGGCTTTGATATAGACCTGTTAATTGGTGTTGATGTTGTTGTGTTTCTGTACAAATTAATTCAACCTTCAAAAGTTGGCTGATTGGACGTAAATATAAATCGAGTGAGGCTGAAACAATCACCACCGTATGCCCTAAGGCTTGATGGTGTTTGAGTTGTGCTAACATCACAGGATTGAGTTTTTTAAATAGTTGTTGACTAAACTGATGTGCTAAATGCTCAATCGGCGCATATTTTTGTCGTTTAAACATCTGCTGATACAGTTTTTGTCGCATTAAAGGCGCGGGATACAGCTTGGCATAATAGGCGTGAATCCACGGTAGAATCGCCATGCCTCGACGAACAATATGTCGTTTAGAAAGCGTAAAGAAAATAAATTGAGTAAAGCTATCATCTAGATAAAGCGTGCCATCAAAGTCGAACAATGCGAGTGATTGACTCATGAGCGAATTTTTCGCCCACGATGCATACAGCTTTCAAACCGTCCATTGACACGGCTTGCATACCAATTGGTATTATAATCACGACTAAGTTTTGGCCCTGAAATAATCACTTGTGGCATCATTGCATATGGTAAATCTTTGCTAGTTTGTTGCTTATAAATTTTGAGTAGTACCAAATAAGTTTGGGTTTTTTCAAAATCGACGGTTTTTTCCTGTTTTAAGTCGCTACGTAATTGGCGTGGGGTAATTACAACATGGTTTTGGGTGAAAAGTTTAATAAAAGCCAGTTCTGAGCTACTTTGGGTGGCTTGAATATCTTCATTTTTATCGTAAATTAATAAATCGCCGTCTAAAGCAAGGTCTGTATCGGTTAAACGACGCAATCCATTTTGGATAGATGCATTACGGCTTGAATACATGCCCGAGTTGTAGTCGGCAAACCGATAAATAGGTTTGTCATAATCGGCTTGGTACATCATTAAACGATGTATGCCGTAATACATACCGCCATATTGGGTATAAAGATAGTCGCGTAGTTCATGCACGTTCATGCGGTCTTTTTGGTGGTCTTGGGCATAATGCACCAAGACTTGCATAGAACCTAGCGTGGTAATTGGATTCATACGCTCGCCAATATCGTTACCAACCAGTTTTGCTGCGCCTGTAAGTGCACTGACATGATAATGCTTAGACATATAATCAAAAATTTGGCGATATAAAATATCTAAGTCTTTTTCTGTTTTCACTTTTGCCATTTGTTTTAAATAGCTATTTTCTGGTGTTGGTTGAGTTTTCAAAACTTGATCAAAATAATTGGCAATTGGCGTGCCTAAGGTTGTACCAAGCTTGTCGGTAAATTTTTCTTGTAAACGAGAGTTAACCGCTGCAACTGCTTTTTGACCCAGTCCCGGCACTTGTGGATTAGCAACAAAATTTGATTCTTGGTCGACAATTGCCACAATGCTACAAACATTTTCTTTGTTTTTCTCAATTTTAAGCTCATCCATAATTTGATTCATATCTTTCGCCCACGATTCTCGGTCGTGGACATGTGCAGGAATTAGACGTTTGATCTGCTTTTCAGAAAGATGTTTTTCATCATCGTCATGAGAAAACAATGATTTATCACCGCATGCTACTAAGCCGACAGAAAGTGCCAAAATAGAAAAGGTGCGGAAAATATGATGGAAAGAAAGTTTATGCATATTGAAATACAAACGGCTCAAAATAAAAGTAAAACTTAGAAAAACAATTGAAATTGTAGTGGTTTTTTATAGCGCTGTATATTGTTGTATGAATCATATGCAATTTTTTATGTAATTTATTATTTTAGCGAGGTTTTTTATAATAAAAATTGCAGCTTTGATGCGTTTTTCTTGTATGAAGAAGATGTAAAATTTATGTGTTATTGAGTTCTATTGGCTGAATCGAGGTATAAAATTGAGAGCATGTAAATCTGTAAGGTGAGCGTAGTATTATTATGAATATGCTTTGATACTAGCTATCAATACTTCGTGCATGATTCATTGCAACTGCAATAGGTTTAATAAGCAGGATGTATAATTTTGCTCGTTGCCGATTTAACTTATAAGATCAAACTGAATTTATGGTATGTGTTTGAATTTTAAAATGTATAATTTATGCATAGCATGAAATTTTGAGAAAATAATGTCTAAATTGAACTTATATCTTGTATTACTTGGTGGTAAGCATGAACAGGCGAATATTGAAGTGCATGATCTGATTCCTGTGATTAGTACAGATATTGCTTCAGCATTTCCATGTTTGAAGCAACAATGGTTTGGTTCAAAGCAGCATGTGCATGTTGATGCTTGGATGAGAATTGAGGGTGTAAGTTATGATGGTATTGATTATCGAATTTCATTTGAGTCAACAGATTCATCAGCACATAAATTAAAATTATTTTTAATTAACTTAGGCGCTTATCTGCCGCATGAATTTGGTGAAATTCATAAATATGTGGTTGTTGCGGGTAAAAATGAGCAAGATGCTAAGGCTCAAGGGAAACTAGCAATTGAACAGCATTGGTTTAAACCACATACAGATGCGATTGTGGATATAGATGATTGTATTGCACTTAATACATTGGTTCATCATTCACTATATTTAGTTGAAGGTGAGTATTCATCTTGTTATTTCGAAAATGATTACCAACTTATTTTGTAATGGTTCTAATGCAAGAAGTGTGTTTTAAGTTCTAATTTTATATAACGTTATGAGGCGATTTTTTATAAAAAGAAAAATTATTTCCATTGCCATGATCGATGTATGTTATTATTTTGAAAAATATTTTTATCTTTTACACTTAACATTTTTTGAAACTTTATTTGAGCTATTTTTGGCAAATACACAGTTTGACATAAAACAATGTGTAGGGTTGAAAGGTGAGTCTCATTCGAAATCATCATATAAATTTATTTTTATTTTTCATCTGTCATTTTTTGGGGGGAATATGAACAAAGGAGTTTTTTTCTTTGGACTTTATTGTTTAAGTTTGACAGCACATGCTGGGCTTGTTGAAGATATTTTTAATAAGAAAGTAAGTGCAGTTTCTAAAAATCCTAAAATGATTTATAAATATGATGTCTATCAATGTGGTGTGAGCCAAAATGGTATAATCGCTTTTAGTGATTGGCGAAAATGTTTAGAGCGAAATAATCCAGATAAAATAAGTAAATTAAATAATATTGACCGTACCAATGATTTATATCAAGTTCTAGTTGAAAATTACAAACTCAAAAAAGATTTAAAATGTCGAATTTATGCGATCAAAGATAATTATAGTGATCAAGATTATCGTAAATTTGAGCAAAATCATGGATTTTATGAACGTTATGATATGCCTGAGTATCAGCAACTTGGTGGCAAAAATACGCTATTAAGATCTAATCCATCAGCATTAGACCAAGATTTATATAATGATGTTCGTGCGGTGGCATTTTTAAGCCGCCCTGATATGGATGAGCCACAGCGTAATGCAATTATGCAGCGTTTTAAGAAAAGACATCAATTTATTCAAAAAAGTTGTGGTACAGAATTTATTGGTGCTTTTAATCGTTATTTAAATGATTATGCAGATTTTTCGAAAGAACAATACATAAAAGAAGCAGTACAAAAAGTGCGTAATAATGGCGTGAGTGGTTCAATAAAAACCCAAAATTTGGTGATCAATGCTCGGAATAAAACTGTAAATAAGAATGATTCTATTGAAACTTTAATCCATTCAAAAACGTTACAAGAGCAAATTCGACAAGAATCAGTGGGTTTGTGTAAGGCAACAACCGATTATCAAATTTATATAACGTCTAATAAAATTGTATCTTCGTATAAAAGTATTGAGCGTGCCAATAGCGCACTGAAAAATGATCAAGATCGTAAACGCATTACGGGTTTAACCAATGTTGATGTGCATGATATGGCAAATGCGATGATTCAGCGTTCTAAGCAGGATATTCGTGAAAATTTTACTAAATATAAAGATTTTGGTGGCCTAGCAACTTCGGCAGCCGCAGTGAAAGAAATACATAATCCATGTAAAACGATTTAATAGAGCATTGTAGGCTTAAAGACATTTTCTAAATGTGATTAAGCCTATATATTCCCATTGATATATTTAAGTTTTAATCGCTCCAAGCGATAAATCGATCTCATGCCTAACTTTTCAATCCACACTAAACTCTCAGGATTTTATCTTTTTTATTACGCCATTATTGGTGTGTTTATGCCATTTTGGAATTTGTATTTACAAAATCAAGGCATGAGTTTTGAACAAATTGGTATTTTGTCTTCTATTGCGATTATGACACGCTTTTTTGCACCTTTAGTGTGGGGATGGGTTGCGGATAAAACAGGCAAAAGGATGCTGTTGATTCGCGTTGCGACCTGTGTAGAAAGTATGGTTTGGTTGGCTGTCTTTGTGATTCCAAATCAATTTCAATATATTGCGATGCTGATGTTGGTCTTTAGCTTTTTTCAAAATGCAATTTTGGCACAGTTTGAAAGTGTCACTTTGTTTTGGTTGGGAAATGAAAAAACACAGCGCTATGGCCAAATTCGCAAATGGGGATCGGTGGGTTTTATTGTTGCTGTTTTTGGAACGGGGCACGCTCTTGACCTTATCTCGATTCAGTTCCTACCTGTTATTTTGCTTGGAGTTTCACTTTTCACTTTTTTGTGGGCATTTATTGTTCAAGAGCCACATGCAGCACCTAAAGCACAACAACGGTTGACGCCTATACTGTCTATTCTTCGGCAGAAACATGTTGCGATTTTTTTTATTATTGAATTTATTTTGCTCAGCTCATTTGCCCCGTTTTATAGTTTTTATAGTAACTATATGCATCAGCAACGGTATACCACGACTTTTATTGGTATATTTTGGGCAGTTGGTGTAATTGCAGAAATTATAATGTTCGCACATGCAGCTAAGCTATTACATCGTTTTAGTTGGCGGCAATTGATTGGTTGTTGTTTGTTACTGACATCGTTACGTTGGTTAATGGTAGGGATATTTCCTCAATTAATTTATGTGCAAGTATTCGCACAAATGATTCATGCATTCAGCTTTGGGCTTTTTCATGTGATTGCGATGCGCTTGATTTCAGCATCATTTGATCCTTCGCAGCAAGGGCGAGGGCAGGCTGTATATAGTACTGTTTGGGGGATTGGCGTTGCTTTAGGAAGTTTAATCGCAGGTCATTATTGGCAAATTTATTCAGGCCCGTCAATATTTATTGGTGCAAGTTTATTGGTTTTATGTGCCATGCCGCTTGTTTATGGGTTACCTCGGCATCCAGTAAGCCAATTATAATCATCTAAAAGTAGAAAAATGTGTGTAAAGCGTTATCGTAACAGCACTTTTAAAATAACTATGTTAAGTTAATTGCTATTAGATCAAGGCCAAAAGACGTATGAAAAAATTAATGATAGCCGGTTTTTTGTCGATGTGCAGTACTATGGTTTTGGCGGCCTCTGCCGAACGAGCAACAAAAGATACGGATAGCATCAATATTGTGGTTCGTCCTGCAATTGCAGGTTTATGGGGCATGCAAATTCCGAATAAAAGTTGTGTAGAGTACTATAATTTTAAATCTGGTAACCAAGTTATTGTTAAAAGTGCGGGGGAATGGTCAACAGGAGTTTATGACTATCAACCCTCAAATGAAAATAAAAACTTAGGTGCATTGGCTATGCAAATTAAATACGATAATAATCAAACCGATTGTTCTGGTAATAAAGAGGATCAATCGGGCGAAGCAACACAATACTTTGTGAAGTGGCAAAATACCGACACGATTCAGTTTTGTACTGCCGATAAAGTGAGCCAATGTTTTGTGACATTAAGACGTGTACTACCTTAGTCGAGGTCGTCACGATATGAGCTAAATTTCAGAAGTAGCTTTTTAAGCTACTTTTATATTTTTAATTAATATAAATCAGTACTTTATTTTTTAATACATAATATTTTGGTTGAAAATAAAAACAAAAAAAGGAGTATAATCTGAGTTTTTATCTAAAAACTATGCAGATTATAGTGAGTTACTCGTCAAATTGTTTGTAATGATTGCTTTTCTAGTGTTTTTCTAAAGGAATATAGGTAAAGCATTAGATGCAATAAACAGGGAATTATCGATTTAACCAAGCAAAATAAACATATTTTTAAACTGTACCTTTGCACAGGTCAAATTGAATTTCCGTAATCGTTTGGCGATATAAATAAATCTTATTCAAGATAAGATTGTAAAGGGTTCGTTTTATGGAAAATGCCGCCTTAGCGCAAGGTCTTAAAAATAGACATGTCACAATGTTGTCAATTGCAGGGGCAATTGGCGCAGGTTTATTTGTTGGCTCAGGCCATGCAATTGCTTCGGCAGGGCCTGCTGTACTTATTTCTTATTTAATTGCAGGAACATTGGTTGTTTTGGTGATGCGAATGTTGTCTGAAATGGCAGTTGCACAACCAGATAGTGGTTCATTTTCAACTTATGCCGACCGCGCCATTGGAAAGTGGGCGGGTTTTACCATTGGGTGGTTGTATTGGTGGTTTTGGGTTTTAGTTATTCCTTTTGAAGCCAATGCAGCAGCGGCAATTATTCACTCGTGGATGCCAACCGCTCCAATTTGGTTACTCGCATTTTTAATTACTGCGGCTCTAACGATTACAAACTTATTTAGTGTTAAAAATTACGGTGAATTTGAATTTTGGCTAGCAACGGTAAAAGTCTGTTCAATCATTGTCTTTATTGTTGTGGGCTGTGCTGCAATTTTTGGCATTTCACCGAACCCTCAGGTGAGTGGTATTCAGCATTTATATAACAGTGGTGGTTTCTTACCAACAGGTTGGGGCACTGTGATTGCGGCAATCTTAACAACTATGTTCTCTTTTATGGGTTCTGAAATTGTCACAATTGCTGCAAGTGAATCAAAAGATCCAGAAAAGCAAATTACTAAAGCAACAAATTCGGTGATTTGGCGGATTGCACTATTTTATTTGGTATCGATTTTTATTGTGGTCAGTCTTGTGCCATGGAATGATCCGCGTTTGTCAAGCATGGGTTCTTATCAAACAGTTTTACAAATTTTGAATATTCCACATGCTAAACTGATTGTTGATATTGTAGTTTTAACTGCTGTAACCAGTTGTTTAAACTCAGCATTATATACTGCTTCACGGATGTTATTTTCACTGTCAAAGCGTGGTGATGCACCAAAAATTGCACAAAAATTAAGTGCAAACCATACACCTGTTGCAGCGGTTCTGCTTTCTACTTTGGTTGCATTTTTATGTACTTTTGCGAACTATGCTGCACCTGCCGAAGTGTTTAGTTTTTTATTGGACAGTTCAGGTGCAATTGCGTTGTTGGTTTACTTGGTGATTGCTTGTTCGCAACTTAGAATGCGTAAGCAATTGATTCAAGAAGGTAAGCCATTACGTATGAAAATGTGGTTGTTTCCGTATTTGACTTGGGCGGTGATCATTTTCATTGTTATTGCTTTGACAATTATGGCATTTGATCCAAAACACACCCATGAAATCACCTCGACAGGTATTTTATCATTATTGGTGGTTATTTCAGGGATTTGGGTGACGAAGCGACATAAGCGACAGCAGGCAATAATGCAATCATAATACTGTAAGACATGAGGCTTTTGCCTCATGTTTTTATTTAGAAAGATTATTTATGTTATGCAATTTCATGCTTGCAAAGCATATTTTCTGAAATTAAGAACAATTAAGTTAAAACTGCCAAGCAAAAAAACGTAGATCACCTTGTGCAGAAATTTCTAAAATCATGGCCTCAGCAGGATTTTCTCGCCAGTCACCTAACACAATCCGTTGTTGATTGGCACTCAATTGGTGTATTGCAGGACGATGGGTGTGTCCATGAATTAAATAGTCTATATGTGCGGGCATAGCACTTTTAACTGCATTATTGTTGACATCCATGATGCTATAACTTTTATTTTTTTGGGCAGAGGTACTTTTTTTACGAAAACCTTGCGCTAAATTTTGGCGAAATGATAGAGGTGTTTTCTTTAATAGCCTAAGTAAAAAAGGATTGCGAATGATCTTTTTAAAGCGTTGATAAGCAATATCATCGGTGCATAGTGCATCGCCATGTTCAAGGCGATAATGCTGTCCTGCAATGTCTAAAAAGTAAGTGTCAGGCAGTAAAATCCCTGCAAATTGATCTAAAAAAGTTTGTCCTAAGGCAAAATCACGGTTACCCGCTTGAAAGTAAATTTGATTGCCATGCGCATTAAATTTTTTTAAAGCTATCACAATTTCATCGAGCCATGGGCTGGTAAAATCGTCACCAATCCACGTATTAAACCAATCCCCTAAAATATAGAGTTGAGTCTGTTGGTCCCGATATTTTTCAAGCAGCGCAAAAAACCCTCGAACAAGTCGAGGGTGTTCTGGTGACAAATGTAAATCTGCAATAAACAGATAAGTCGTCACAATATTTTAACCTACAATTATTCAGCAATAATTGTTGCAGTTTCAATGACAACGTTTTCTAAAGGAACATCTGCATGGTAACCACGGTTGCCAGTGCGAACGCCTTTAATTTGTTCAACAATGTCTAAGCCTTCAACTACTTTACCAAATACAGCATAGCCCCAACCTTGTGTGGTTTTGCCAGAATGGTTTAAGAATGAGTTATTTTTCACGTTAATGAAAAATTGAGCAGAAGCTGAGTGCGGTGCTTGAGTACGTGCCATGGCAATTGTACCTGCATCGTTGGTTAAGCCATTGTCTGCTTCGTTTTCAATTGAATCACGTGTTTCTTTTTCTTTGAAGTTTTCGTCAAAGCCACCGCCTTGGATCATGAAGCCATCAATCACGCGGTGAAAGATTACGCCGTTGTAAAAACCATCACGAACATATTCTAAAAAGTTGGCTACTGTTTTAGGCGCTTTTTCGCTGTTCAGCTCAAGAACAATACGACCTTTGTTGGTATTTAATTCAACTTGAGGAAAACTCATTCCATAATCTCCTAGACATGGCAAAAAGCCATGGGTTTTTGTTGAGAGAAGCATAAGCAAACTGTAAACTACATAGCAAGTATAAACGTTATTTTCTTTGTTAAAAAACTCTGATCGCGTTTTAATTATCCTAATTTGTTTTTAAATAGAAGTGATTTAACCCTATGAAGCCGACTGATGTTGTTTCAACTCTGCCTAATCCACCGACATCGAACCATTCCACACCTGTCGAAGCCACGCAGCAAGAACAACAAGCAGGCTTAGATTTTATTCGTCAGGTCATCACCCAAGACGTTGCTGAAGGCAAAACCCAGACTGTTATAACGCGTTTTCCACCAGAACCAAATGGTTATTTGCACATTGGTCATGTTAAAGCCATTTGTTTAAACTTTGGTATTGCTCAAGAATACAACGGTTACTGTAATTTACGTTTTGATGACACCAATCCTGATGCTGAAGAACAAGAATATGTGGATGGTATTGCCAACGACGTAAAATGGCTAGGTTTTAACTGGCAAGGAGAACCTTGTTATGCCTCGAGTTATTTCGACCAATTATATGCGTGGGCAGTGCAATTAATTGAACAAGGCGATGCCTATGTTGATTTACAAAGCCCGGAAGAAATTCGCTTAAATCGTGGTAATTTTGTTGAAGTGGGTGCAAATTCACCATATCGTGATGCGTCAATTGAAGAAAACTTAGCGCGTTTTGAACAAATGCGTGATGGTACTTTCAAAGAAGGTCAAGCGGTGCTGCGTGCTAAAATTGACATGGCAAGCCCGAATGTCCACATGCGCGACCCAATTTTGTACCGTGTGTTGCATTCTGAGCATCACCAAACGGGTGATAAATGGAAAATGTACCCAATGTATGACTATGCACATCCATTGTCAGATGCGATTGAAGGCGTAACCCATTCATTGTGTACCTTAGAATTCCAAGATCATCGTGCATTTTACGATTGGGTGATTGCGAAAGTTCATTCGCCTGCTGTGCCACGTCAGTATGAATCTTCTCGTTTAAATATTGATTACACCATTACCTCTAAGCGTAAATTACGCCGTTTAGTTGAAGGTGGTTTTGTTAATGGATGGGACGACCCACGTATGCCAACGGTGGTGGGAATGCGCCGCCGTGGTTATACGCCTGAAGGTTTACGCGATTTTTGTAAGCGCGTTGGTGTGTCTAAAACCGATGGTATTGTTGATGTGGCTATGCTTGAGTTCTGTATCCGTCAATCGTTAGAAAATACGGCTGCACGTGGTATGGCAGTATTAAATCCACTCAAAGTTACTTTAACCAATTTGCCTGAAGATTTAGATTTAACCCATTCTCGTCATCCAAATGTCGACATGGGCGAACGTGTCATCCCACTCACCAAAGAAATTTATATCGACCGTAAAGACTTTGAAGAAGTTCCACCGAAAGGCTTTAAACGCTTAACTGTTGATGGTGAAGTGCGTTTACGCCATGCTTATGTGGTGAAATGTGATGAAGTGGTTAAAGATGAAAACGGCGAAATTATTGAGCTTAAATGTTCAATTGATCCTGAAACTTTAGGCAAAAACCCTGAAGGGCGCAAAGTAAAAGGCGTGATTCATTGGGTATCTGCAAGTAAAGGCGTGCCTGCCGAAGTTCGTATTTACGACCGCTTGTTTAGCGAAGCTGACCCAGAAACGGGTGATGATTTCCTAGATAATTTAAATCCAAATTCATTACAAGTTTTACACGCCTTTGTTGAACCTGCATTGGCGTTGGCAAATCCTGAAGATCGTTTCCAATTTGAGCGTGAAGGCTATTTTGTGGCAGACTGTTACGATCACAGTGCAGAAAAACCTGTGTTTAACCGTATCTTAGATTTAAAAGACAGCTTTAAGCCTGAGAAGAAATAATTGTTTTGAATGATGAAAAGTGGGGGCTTTGGCTCCCATTTTTTTGTTTTTTTATTGGTATGGTGACTGTTTCATAAAATTTAGACCATAAAAAAGCCCCATCAGGGGCTTTTCTTAATGCAATCGCTTAAGCTGCTAAAGCTTTAACTTGTGCATTTAAGCGGCTCTTGTGACGAGCAGCTTTGTTTTTATGGATGATGCCTTTGTCAGCCAAACGGTCGATAACAGGAACAGCTTTTTTGAAAGCTTCTGTCGCAACAGCGTGGTCACCAGTAGCAATTGCACTTACAGTACGTTTGATGTAAGTACGAACCATAGAACGCAAGCTTGCGTTGTGTTTACGCGCTTTAACGTTTTGACGCGCACGTTTTTTTGCCTGAGCAGAGTTTGCCACTCTTGCACTCCTTAAATAGATTGGTCTGGGCGGGCTGAAACAGATTGAAGTGATTCAATTTGCTTGAACCAGCCCGTAAACAAGTGCGTTATTTTGATAAAACATTGCTCGGAAGTCAAGTATTATCAAGGTTTGATCTGGTTTAGATGTAAAAAAAGAACAAAAATTGTGCAAAAATAGGGCGTTAAAATTGTAAAATCATAAAAAACAAACAATGTGGGGAATGTGGTATGAAGCGTGCAATCATTATTGGTGCAACGGGATTGGTTGGAAGGAAACTGGTTGAGTTGTTGCTCACTTCAAACGACTACAAACAAGTTACGCTTATTGTTCGAAAATTTCAGCAACAATATGCTGGAATTTCAAAAGTGCAGCAAATCGTATTAGCTAATTTCCTTATGCTAAAGCCTGAAGATGTAGAAGGTTATAGTCATGCTTTTAGCTGTTTGGGAACAACCCTAAAACAGGCAAAATCAAAACAATGTTTTTATGAAACTGATTACGGCATTAACATGCATTTTGCACAACTTTTGCAACAAAGTTCAGCACATTATCTTCTAATTAGTGCGGCAGGTGCATCCGTGCAATCACCTTTCTTTTATACTCGGGTGAAAGGTGAGTTAGAGCGTGATGTCCAAGCCTTGAATTTGGCAAAAATTTCATTTTTACGCCCGTCATTATTGATTGGTGAGCATGCCGATACACGTTTATTTGAAAAATTAGCACAATCGGCATTTTTGTTGACTGAAAAGTATTTACCAAAGCGTTATAAGCATAAACCTGTGACGGCTATGCAAGTGGCTCAAACTTTGGTCGCGGCGGCAGCTACACAAGTTGAAGCATGTAAAATTTATGATAATTTAGAGATTCAATATTTTTCGAGTAACATCTTATGACTTCATTTGTGACCTGTGATGTATTGGATGATTATCCAGATCGAAATATTCAAGTCATTTCGCCGTATTTAAATGGCTATACGTTTAAGCGCTATGGCAAGGTTGCAAGCTTTGCAGGTGAAATTGTCACTGTGCAGTGTTTTGAAGATAACTCACGGGTGAAAGAAATCTTGGCGACAGAGGGTGCAGGGAAAGTCTTGATTGTTGATGGTGCAGCATCAATGAATTGTGCCTTAATGGGTGATTTAATTGCAGCATCTGCGGTCAAAAATCATTGGAATGGTGTGATCATTTATGGCTGTGTGCGTGATGTAGATGTACTTGCAACCTTGGAGCTTGGTATTTTTGCTTTGGCAGCGACACCGCGCAAGAGTAATCGCCAAGGTCTGGGCGAAGTCAATGTCAATATTCAATTTGGCGATGTAAATATTGCATCGGGACAATATGTCTATGCCGATAATAACGGTATTTTAATTGTGGATCAGCCGTTGATTAAATAATAAAGGCAGTAAGTATTGCTCTTTTATGCTGCATTTTTATTTGAACCATTTCTTTAATGTAAGAAGAAGTATGATTTACATAATGACGTTGTTTTGAGTATATTTTAATTTTGCTTTATTCAGAAAAAGAAACTATTGAAATGTTAGCAAAAGAAAATTAAGCAATTGCGCTGAACAGATAAAAATAGACGTGTTACTATTTGAGTCATCTAAAAACAGGTGATTGCGACGCTCCATGTCTATTTTTTCTAAGCAAATTCAATTACTCAACCTAGAAAAATTTAAACAACATGAAAAACGCTGGGTTGGTGGGTTATTAGGCTCGGCCAGTGCATTACTGTTTAAAGAGATTGCGCAACAATCGACAGGGTTATTTGTATTGATTGCCCGAAATAATCAGCATTTGGCGCAACTCGAAAGCGAATTTGAATTTTATGGTTTAAAGCCAACGATTTTCCCCGATTGGGAAATTTTACCGTACGACCGTTTATCTCCTCATCAAGATATTGTGTCTGAACGCTTGGCAATTTTATCTGATATGCCCAAAAATGGAGTTTTATTGGTATCTGCAACCACATTTGCACAGCGTGTTTCGCCGGTGTCTTGGGTCTTGGGTGAGCATTTTAATATTCAGGTTGGGCAAAAGTTTAATGCCGAACAACAAAAAAAGCGTTTAATCCAAGCGGGTTATCAATTGGTGGATACGGTTTATGATCACGGCGAGTTTGCAGTGCGTGGCAGTATCATGGATATTTATGCATCAGGGCAATCAGCGCCGATTCGTATTGATTTGTTTGATGATGAAGTGGATACGCTGAAATTTTTTGACCCAGAAACTCAGCGTACGACGCAAAATTTAACTGAATTTCGGGTTCTGCCTGCGAAAGAGTTTCCATTAAAAGATGCACGCGCAACGTTTCGAGAACGCTACGCTGAAAAATTCCCAACTGCAAATCCAAAGAAAAATCCAATTTATCAAGATGTATTAGAAGGCATTGCATCATCAGGTTTAGAATTTTATTCTCCATTATTTTTTACAGCCGCACAAATGGAAAATGAGAGCTGTTTAAGCGATTATTTCCCTGCCAATACTATTATTGTCGCAACAGATGATTTAGATGCAACCTTGCTACAATTTTGGCAGGATGTGATGCGCCGTTATGAAGACCGCAGGCACAATATCGATCAGCCGATTTTAGCGCCAGATGAGCTGTTTTTAGCACCGCAACAACTCGCGCAGCAGTTAAATCGTTTTCGACGGATGGTGGTTTCAGCCGAAACACTTGCAGATAAAGCAGGAACGGTCAATTTAAATACTTTAGCACCACCGCAGTTGGCTGTGGATGCAAAGTCGGAATACCCATTTCATAAAATTAAAAGCTATGTCGATGCCGCCAATTATCCTGTGTTATTTGTGGCGGAAAGTGCAGGGCGCCGTGAAACTTTAAAAGATGCGTTACGTTCAAGTTTTGGCGATATTCCACAAGTTAGCTCTTTTGCTGACTTTGTGCAGTCGAATTATTCGGTTGCGATTACCAATGCGCCTTTAGATCGCGGGTTATTGCTTCATGATCAATTGGCGATTATTTCTGAAAATCAGTTGTATGAACACCGCGTGGTGCAACGCCGTAAGAAGCGCCAGCAAGAAATTTCAGAAGAATTTTTGGTACGCAGTTTAACTGAATTAAACATTGGTGCGCCTGTGGTGCATTTAGATCATGGAGTGGGACGCTATGCAGGTTTGGTAACGTTAACCATTGATGAACAAGAACATGAATTTTTACAGCTCAATTATGCCGATGAAGCCAAAATTTATGTGCCTGTATCGAACTTAAATTTAATTAGCCGATATAGTGGCGGCGACCCTGATCTAGCGCCATTACATAAATTGGGTAGTGACCAATGGAGTAAAGCCAAACGCAAAGCCTTAGAGCAAATTCATGATGTTGCTGCGGAATTATTACATATTCAAGCGCGTAGACAAGCCAAACCAGGTTATGGATTTGAGCTTGATCAGCGTTTATACATGCAGTTTTCTAGTGGCTTTGCGTATGAAGAAACTTTAGACCAAGCCAATGCGATTGATGCAACTTTACACGATATGCAACTTGCAAAACCAATGGACCGTTTGGTGTGTGGTGATGTTGGTTTTGGTAAAACCGAAGTGGCAATGCGGGCAGCGTTTGTTGCAGTGCAAAATAGTCGTCAAGTTGCCGTGTTGGTGCCAACGACCTTGTTGGCACAGCAACATTATGAGTCATTTAAAGACCGTTTTGCTGATTGGCCAATTCGCGTCGAAGTCTTATCACGCTTTGGCTCTAGCAAAAGCCATAATGCTACCATTGAAGATTTGGCAGCAGGTAAAGTCGATATTGTGATTGGAACCCATAAAATTTTGCAAGAGAACATTCAATTTAAGCAGTTGGGCTTAATGATTGTTGATGAAGAACATCGTTTTGGTGTGCGTGACAAAGAGCGTATTAAAGCTTTGCGTGCCGATGTGGATATGCTAACACTCACTGCAACGCCAATTCCACGCACCTTAAATATGTCGTTTAGCGGCATGCGTGATTTGTCGATTATTGCCACACCACCGGCACGGCGTTTGGCAGTGAAAACCTTTGTGCAAGAAGAAACCAATGAGACCATTAAAGAAGCAATTTTACGTGAATTACTGCGTGGTGGTCAGGTGTATTTCTTACATAATGAAGTGGATACCATTGAGCGCACCGCTGAAAATATTCGCAATTTAGTGCCTGAAGCGCGTGTGGCTGTCGCACATGGGCAAATGCGAGAGCGTGAACTTGAACAAGTCATGCAGCAGTTCTATCACAAAGAATATAATGTTTTGGTGTGTTCAACCATTGTTGAAACAGGGATTGATGTACCAAATGCCAATACCATTATTATTGAACGTGCTGATAAGTTAGGCTTGGCACAATTGCACCAATTGCGTGGGCGAGTGGGGCGTTCGCATCATCAAGCTTATGCTTATTTGCTTGTTCCATCCATTAAAGGGTTAAAAGGCGATGCCGAAAAACGCCTTGATGCGATTCAGCGTGCCTCAACGCTTGGTGCGGGCTTTATGTTGGCAACGGAAGATTTAGAAATTCGTGGCGCGGGTGAATTACTCGGTGAAAAACAAAGTGGTTCTATGCAGGCAATTGGTTATAGCTTGTATATGGAAATGTTAGAAAAAGCCACCAAAGCCATTCAAAAAGGCAAAACGCCGAATTTTGATGCGCCGTTAAGTCTAACTGCCGAAATTAACTTACATATGCCTGCGCTAATTCCTGATGAATACTTGGGTGATGTACATCAGCGCTTATTGTTTTATAAACGCATTAGTAATGCCAGTAGCGCAGAGAAACTGGCCAATATTCGCATGGAATTAATTGACCGTTTTGGTATTTTGCCTGTTGCGGTGAAGCAATTATTTAGTGTGCATGATATTCGCCTACAAGCTGAGAACTTAGGTGTCACTAAAATTGATCTTCATCAAAATGGGGGGTATATCGAATTTTCCCCTGAAACTCCTGTGCAGGCGATCAGTATTATTCAAATGATGCAGAAACAACCGACCTATTTTAGAATGGAGGGTGGTCAGCGTTTAAAAGTACTGCTGAGACTAGAAGAATACGACAAACGTATCCGCTTTATTCAAGATTTACTGGTGCAGCTTCAGCGAGATATTACCTAATGCTAGCTTGATGAAGCATAATTTTTAAGTGATGGTGAAACAAAAGGAATGTTGAAGTTGGCATTCCTTTTGTTTATGAGCAATTAAGCATACAAAAGCTTACACAGTTCATATTCATGTGAAATTGGATATGATAGTATGAAGCCACTTTTCGTTATTTTTACGATATATAAAGATATGTTTAGCTTACATCCGCAATTAGCCCAAGATACTTTTCTTGTGGGCGATTTTCCATTATCGACATGCCGTTTAATGAACGACATGCAGTTCCCTTGGTTGATTTTGATTCCACGTGTGCCTGGCGTGACCGAACTATATGAGTTAAGCCCAGCCGATCAAGAACAATTTTTACGTGAGTCAAGTTGGTTGTCGAGCCAATTGTCGCGTGTTTTCCGTGCCGATAAAATGAATGTCGCTGCTTTAGGTAACATGGTGCCACAATTACATTTTCATCACATTGTACGTTATCAAAATGACAGCGCTTGGCCAAAACCAGTATGGGGTGCACCCGCTGTACCTTATAGCAATGATGTATTGGCACATATGCGTCAAACGCTCATGCTAGCACTTCGTGGTCAAGGTGATATGCCATTTGATTGGCGTATGGACTAAAATCACTTGCATAATGTTGCGTAGAGGTTAGGCAAAAGTGCCATTTGAGCGAATAATAAAAAATAAGCGACATCAGGAAAGTATTTTTCGGCTTATGGCATATCTGATGCTTTCTTTTGCTGTGCTCTTATATTACTTTTCTTTGCCTCTAAATGTGCAGCATTATGTTGTATTTCTCTTTTTTGCTATTGTTTTTCTAATTAATCAATTTTTATATCATTTTGCAAAGCAGTGGACGGTGGAGCAAGTTCGGCCCACTATTTTTATCTTAGATTTAGCCGTTGTTGCCGCAGCTTTAGCTGCAACACATTGTTCGTTGGTGTTTTGTGGTTTAGCCTTAATCTGTATTTTTTATGTGAGTACGGTTTATAAAATTGATTATATTAATTTTAGTATTGCTGCGCTAATTGCAATTTTTGTATTTTATTTGAGCGGTTATTTCTTTTATGGTTTTGATTATTACTTTAATCAAGGTAGTTCGCTTTTAACCATTTATAGCCTTGCCTGTTTTGGTTTATGTATTGGATTGCTTCATTATTATAATCGTATGCAAATACAGGAGTTAATTTCAACAAAAAATTATTATCAAGAGCAAATGAATCGTTATGTGATGTTTGCTAATCAGCTTAGTCGTTATGCACCTTTGCAGTTGTGGCAATCGATTATGCGTGGCGATACACAAGCAAAAATTGATTATAAACGTAAAAAAATGACAGTATTTTTTGCAGATGTAATTGGTTTTACCCAATTGGCAGAAAAATTAATCCCTGATGATTTAGCTTTTGTTTTAAATGATTATTTAAGCCATATGGCTGGTATTGCCAAGCGCTATGAAGGCACTTTAGATAAGTTTATTGGCGATGGGATGCTAATCTTTTTTGGTGACCCACAGTCGAGTGGTGTCGAGCAAGATGCGAAAAATTGTGTTGAAATGGCACTGGCCATGCGTCAACAAATGCATTTTTTGCGCGAACGCTGGTTAAAAATGGGCTTCCCTGAACTGCATATTCGTATGGGGGTGAGTACAGGATATTGCCACGTTGGAAATTATGGTTCAGATGACCGAATGTCATATACCTTAATTGGTCACGATGTTAACTTAGCGGCACGTTTACAAGCGGCTGCAAGCCCTGACGAAATTTTGATCTCGGATTCCACCTATAAATTAATTAAACATGATTTTATTTGTGTTCCTAAAGAACCAATGCAACTTAAAGGTTTAAGTGAAGCAATTGATACATGGCAGATTATGGATAAATATACTGGTGTGTATTCAGATTTACAGCAATGGTTTGATTATGAATATAAGGGCTTCCATTTGTTGCTTAATCTAGAAGAAGTTCAACATTACGAATATCAACAATTGATTGATGTATTGGAAAAAATGATTGTTCGTATTCAGCAGCAGCAAGCATTTACCGAAGGGACAGAGCAGTTATATTTAACAGAAGATAATATTCAGAACGAAGATCAATAATTTAAGATTTTTTGTATTGAAAATTTGAGCTGAATTATTATTTTTATAGAAATTTGAAATATTAATTGCTAATGCATTTAAACGATGATATTACCTAAATAACATTATTGCAGCGTACATCACGGGTTATTTGGCTTATTCCCTAAACTTGTATCATGTGGCGCAAATAATGACCGATCGATATGGTGAATCACTTGCGATCACGTGATTAAATTCGATTACAATCGGAAAAAACCAGTATAAGAATCGTATTTAGAAAAATCATTATTTTATTTAAAAACGAGTGAAGAAATATTGGATTGTAAAGTGTTTAGGAGTACAAAAATCATCTTATAGAGAATAGAAAGAAAATTAATACCGATCTTAGACAAAGGAACTTTGATTTGAATAATAGATTATTTGTCAATTGAATAGATAAAAAGACATATGGTCATGCTTTTAACATTAATTTCTATATGCGATAGAACCTGACTTACTGTTACAAAACATAATATTTTGATGTGATGCTTATGGATAGCGTCATTTACTAGGCAGCTATCACAGATATCTCTGCGATTGTTACCATTTTGTTTAATGGAGAATATGTAATGCAAGAATGGACTCAGACACTAGGGACTTTCCCCCTGCTGGGCATTGCAGCTGGGGCTATTGCGCTCATCCTGTTCATGGTCATCAGACTCAAAGTACACGCTTTTTTAGTACTTATCCTCGTATCTTTGCTCACCGCAATTACTACCGGTATTCCACTCGAAGACATTTCTAAAGTTCTCGTCAATAGCTTTAGTGGTACCTTAGGTCACGTTGCATTGCTTGTTGGTTTGGGTGCCATGCTGGGTAGTTTGGTTGAATCGAGTGGTGGTGCACGCATCCTCGCAGATAAAATGGTCAGCATTTTCGGTGAAAAACGTGCACCTTTTGCATTGGGGGTTGCTTCGCTGATTATGGGTTTCCCGATCTTTTTCGATGCGGGTCTTATCGTCATGCTACCGATTGTATTTGCTGTTGCGCGCCGTCTTGGTGGTCAGAATCTGTTGTTATATGGTTTAAGCTCAGCATCGGCACTTTCAGCAATGCACATCTTTTTGCCACCGCACCCAGGTCCTGTGACTGCAACGGCAACTTATGGGGCTAACCTTGGTATTGTGCTTGTTTTGGGCTTAATCATCGCGCTTCCAACATGGTATCTTTCAGGTTACTTGTGGGCAAAATACATTAACAAACGCATTCCTTTGCCCGTTTTAGCACTCTTTGGTAGCCCTGAAGATGATGTTGAACCGACCAATCCACCCTCTGCTGGCACTGTGATTGGTATTATTACTATTCCACTTTTACTTATTTTTATGAACACAGGACTTACGTCTCTTGTCTCGGCTGGGGTTGTTGATGGTCATCAGCTTTGGGTACGTGCACTCATTTTAATTGGCACAAGTGAAATCGCGCTTCTTATTTCTCTTATCGTTGCAATGTTTGTACTGGGTAGTTGCCGAGGAATACATGGAAGTGCGCTTGAGAAGATTGTTGACCGTTCGCTTGCTCCAATATGTTCCGTAGTTCTCATCACGGGCGCTGGTGGGATGTTCGGTGGTGTGCTGCGTGCATCAGGAATTGGGGATGCTCTTGCAGCAAGTCTCAATGGGCTTGGCCTACCGCTCATTTTTGCGGCTTACTTGATTGCTGCGATATTACGTGTTGCCCAAGGTTCAGCAACTGTTGCACTGGTCACCACTGCGGGTCTGCTAGCACCTGCAGTGGCTGCGGCTGGATTTTCACCGATGGAGCTTGCGTGTATCACTATGGCAACTGCTGCAGGATCGGTCTTTGCAGGTCACGTCAACGATGGTGGTTTCTGGCTAATGGGACGTTTGATGGGGATGGATGTTAAGACCACTCTCAAAACTTGGACTGTGCAACAGTCTTTGGAGTCGGTGATCGGTTTCGCGATCACACTTGTGATATTTGAGATTTTTTAAGGAGCTTTTATGTTTGATCTTAGCGGTAAACTCGCTTTTGTGACAGGGTCTTCTCGTGGTCTTGGAAACACTTTGGCTGGGGCGCTCGCCTCAGCTGGAGCGCGTGTTATTTTGCATGGCCGTGACGCGGCAGTACTTGAAAGTGCTGCTCTTGAGTGGGAGAAAACTTACGGTGCGCGACCAGATACCGTTTTGTTTGATGTACAAGATGCTGCGGTTGTTGAAACAGCCGTAAATGACCTTGTTGCACGCTTTGGTGTGCCAGATATTTTGGTCAATAACGCGGGAATCCAACGCCGTTCACCTTTCGCAGAATTTGCAGTGTCTGATTGGGATGATATTATCGCGACCAATCTATCAAGTGTTTTTTATGTGTCTCGCTTCATTACGCCACACATGATTGCTCGTGGCTCGGGTAAGATTATTAACATTGCATCTGTACAGTCGGCATTAGGACGTCAAACGATCGCACCTTATGCTGCAAGTAAAGGTGGTGTGGCGCTACTCACACAAGGTATGACAGCCGACCTTGCGCGTCACAATATTCAGGTCAATACTTTATCTCCTGGCTATTTTGCAACAGATATGAACAGTGCGCTTGTTGCTGATGAAAACTTTACCTCATGGCTTGAACAACGAACACCTGCTGGACGTTGGGGACGCCCTGAAGAACTTGCAGGCGCTTTGGTATTCCTTGCTTCACCAGCAAGTAATTTCGTGACAGGTCAAAATCTCTTTGTGGATGGTGGTATGACCGCAGTGGTTTAATTTAAACCACTTTGCTCGGCTCAGTTTTTGTTTGGAAACTGAGCCGAATTTTTTCTAATAGGCTACTGTGTTGATCCTGCTTGAGGTAGAATAAGCGCCTTTCTTTCCTTCTGCGATGATAAAGCGATGTCTTCTCTCGATCTTTTTGCAATTGGCAATACCATTATTGACCAAGAGTTTCAGGTTTCAGATGTATTTTTGGCTGAACAAAATTTGCAAAAAGGCACAATGCAATTGACCGATGGTGATACACAGACTGCTTTATATCAACGCTTAACTGAAAGCCAAATCTATAAAGGACAAGCCAGTGGTGGTTCTGCGGCAAATACGACGGTTGCCTTTGCTGCTTTAGGTGGTCGAGCCTTTTATGGTTGCCGTGTGGGAGAAGGTGAAGCAGGGCAATTTTATATTAATGGTTTGAATGATGTCGGCATTCGTACGGCAGAGCAGTCATTTTGTGAAGGCGTAACGGGAACGTGTATGGTACTTATTACACCCGATACCGAACGCACGATGCATACTTATTTAGGTACGACGGCTGATTTATCTATCAACGAAATTGATTATGTCGCTTTAGCCCATGCAAAATGGTTATATATTGAGGGCTATTTGTCGACAAGTGACAGTGCGCGTCACGCAGTTTTAAAAGCACGCACCATTGCAAAGCAAAACAAAATTCAAGTTGCACTTTCTTTATCTGACCCTGCAATGGTGCAATATGCACGTGCAGGTTTAACTGAAATGTTGGCTGAAGGTGTAGATTTATTGTTCTGTAATGAGCAAGAAGCATTAATGTTTACACAGCAAAATCAGTTGGATGATGCAGTTGCAGCGTTGCTTGAATGCAATACAACTGTAGTTGTGACTTTAGGGGTAAAAGGTGCTTTAGTTGCAACACAAAATGAAAAAATTTATGTAAAGGGTCGTAAAGTTCAAGCCGTAGACACCAATGGTGCGGGTGATGCATTTGCGGGCGCCTTCCTTTATGCGATTCAACGTGGTTTTGATGTTGAGCAAGCTGCAGAACTGGCAGTGCTGATTTCAAGTGAGGTCGTTGCTCAATTTGGTCCTCGTTTGCCAATTGAAAAATATGCTAAACTGCTACAAACAATGGAAGTGGATCTTGCTTAATGCATAAGATTTGTATGACTGAGGATGTGCCTGAACGTGAAGCTCGGGCGTTTGAATTGCCTGATGGTGATACAATTTTTATCACGCAGCGTGATGGCGTGTTTTATGCCTACAAAAATTTATGCCCTCATTTACAGGTTGAATTAGAATTTTTAGAAAATCAATTTCTTGATCAAGATCAAGAGTATATTGAATGTTCAACCCATGGTGCATTGTTCCAAGTCGACACTGGTGAGTGTGTCGCAGGGCCTTGTTCTGGGGAGTTTTTACAAAAACGAGCAATTGAAGTGCATTCTGATGGTGGAATCTATTTGCGCTAATCTTGTGCCATGGCACAAGTTCCTGACGCATACCGAATTGTTACCCTTTCATTTGAGTGTGGTGGCATTGGCTGTATTGAGTATTGTCGAAACCATCGGCTTTTATTTGGGGGCACGGCCATTTTCATTTTTACGCCGTTTTGTGCCCGAAGGTTGGCAAAGTTCACTCTTACAAATTAAGTTTTCGAAAATTCTAATTGTCATTTTCTTTCTAATTAATTTTAGTTTTGCAGGCTACTTTTTACAATTTTTCTTCTTTGCATATCAGCAAAAATTTGCTTCTGTAATTTACTTGTTACTACCTGCTTCGGTTGTTGCCTTGTTTTTTACTGTTTTTATGATTCACTGTTTAGATCAAGTGATTCAATCAAAACTTGAAGTGCGGCAGCTCAATTTATTGGGGCGCTTAGCCACCATTAGCAGTGGTAATGCTCGTCCTGAACGAACAGCGCAAGCCCGAGTGCGGGATGAATATGGACAATTACATTATGTTCAAGTTCGTTCTGAATTTGGTGAAATTAGCTTGCATACGCAAATTATTTTAATTCGTAAGCAAGATGGTTATTATATTGGTAAAAAAATTATCGCGTCTAATCAACTGCTTGATGAAAATGTACTTGAAAATAAAGCCAAAATATTGACCGATTAGCGCTCAGTTTTGTCTGTGCGTTGTTGTTCGATTAGTGTCCGAATGAGTTTAATTTTTGCTTGGTCTTTGAGTTTCTTTTTAATATATAGCACCAATGCAAAACTGGTGGTGGCAAGTGTTAAGAATAAACTATTCATATAGCTCATAATAGAGCTGACATAGCCAATCGTGGTTAAACGATTCATCATTTTAAATACTTGCGGACTGCTTTCAATTCCTGTAATTGCCCAACTGCATAAGTGTTCACAGTTGTTGATAATTAGATGATACTGATTTTCATGCATGCGAGATCGCATCCGTTTGACTACGGCACGTCCTCGGTATTTGGGTTGCTCATAATGGCGTATGCGAATGGTTTTACCATGTGAAAATTGGCGAATTGAAGTCATTTCAATGGGTTTTTTCTTAAAAAAGTGTGCCAAACCCGAATAATGAATGACTCGTCCACGCCCTGCATAAATACCATGATGAGTATAGCCAAAATGTTTCACAATTAAATGTGCCCCGAGAGGGAAAGAATGCGGTCGAGATGCTCTTTTATTCACGATAATTGGGTCGTAATTTTGCAGTAAAGATGAAAAATTTAGAATTATTTTAGCATGCTTTTTCAGGGTATTTCTGTTGTTGATCTTTTATCGGATGAAAGCTGTACCATGAATATATGAAGAACCTACTATTTGGTAGCAAAACAATCACGTTTTATGTGAAAAAAAATAATTTCTACCGCTATAATGCCAATATCATAATGAATGAAGATTTTATAGGAGATCACATGACTGTAGATGTCACTGAAACTATTTCGAAAACTGTTCATCCTGCGTTTCAGTTGTTACGTCAACACCATGTCGAGGCTTTAGATATTCAAGTCTATGAATATAAGCACCATGTTACAGGTGCAGTGCACTACCATTTGGCAAGCGAGAATGACGAAAATGTGTTTTTAGTGGCTTTTCGTACACAGCCAATGGACTCTAAGGGAGAGGCGCATATTTTAGAACACACGGTTTTATGTGGTTCAGAAAAATTTCCTGTGCGCGACCCATTTTTCTTAATGATTCGCCGTTCACTGAATACCTTTATGAATGCGTTTACCGCAGCAGATTGGACAGCTTATCCATTTGCAACGCAAAATAAAAAAGATTTTCAAAACTTATTGGCGGTATATTTAGATGCAGTATTTGCTGCAAATTTAAATCCCTTAGATTTTGCCCAAGAAGGTATTCGGGTTGAATTAGACGAAAACAATCAGCCGGTCTTTAAAGGTGTGGTATTTAATGAAATGAAAGGGGCAATGAGCTCACCTTCAGATCAGCTTTATCATCGTTTAGCACATCATCTATTCCCTAAAACCACTTATCATTACAATTCGGGGGGTGAGCCAAAAGACATCCCCGATTTAAGCTATGACGAATTATTAAGTTTCTATCAATCACATTATCACCCAAGTAATGCGATTTTTATGAGCTTTGGTAATCAGTCGGCTTATGACTTGCAAGAGCAACTTGAAACTTTAGCCTTACATAAGTTTGAAAAAGGCACCACTTTACATTCAACGCCCGAACAGCGTTTAGCTGCACCGATAAGTGTGACTGAAACTTATGCAGTTGATAGTGATGATTTAAAAGACAAAACTTATCATGTACTGTCGTGGTTATTACCTGAATCGAGCGATATTAAATTACGTTTGGGTATGCGTTTGGTTGAAGGTGTATTGCTTGAAAACTCAGCATCACCATTGCGTCATTACTTAGAAACCTGTGGTTATGCCGACTCAACCGGTCCATTTATGGGCGTGGATGACAGTAATTTTGAGATGACTTTTTATTGTGCCGTGCAAGGTTCTGAAGCTGAGCATGCCGAAACCTTTAAAGACGGTGTAATAAACATTTTGCAAGATGTTGCCTCAAAACCAATTGACCAAGCTGTGATTGATTCCATTTTGCACCAAATTGAGCTACATCAACGTGAAATTGGCGGGGATGGTTCGCCTTATGGTTTAAGCTTAATTTTAAATGGCTTGGGCAGTGTGATTCATCACAGCGACCCTGTGCGGGTGTGGGATGTTGATCACGCCATTGCGATGGTGAAAGAAGAACTCAAAGACCCAATGTGGTTGTCGAATTTAATTCAAACTCACCTATTAGATAATCCGCATCGTGTGCAACTCACCTTGGTACCAAATGCCGAACAATCTGCACAAGAGCAAGCGGCGGAACAAGCACGTTTAGATGATATTGCCGCAACATTAACTGAGCAAGACCGTGCTGAGATTAAAGCCAATACCGAAGCGCTCAAACAGCGTCAAGAAACCGTAGATGACTTAAACTTGTTGCCAAAAGTGGGCTTAGAGGATATTCCTGCGGCACTACAAATTGCACAAGGGCAATTGCGTGAGATTATTAGTAATGGTTTAGATCTGCCATTGCATTTGTATCACGCAGGCACGAACGGATTGTATTATCAACAAGTTTTGATTCAAATTCCGGATGAAATTGTGCACTCACCGTATTTTGGTTTGCTTTCGGTGTTAATGGGTGAGGTTGGTGCAGGTGAACACGATTACTTGAGCTTGCAGCAGTTACAAACTGCACTTAGTGGTGGTTTGGGCATGGGGGCATCATTACGTAGTGATGTGACCGACGGCGAAAAAATTAGCGCATGGCTAACGCTCACCACAAAATCTTTAGCGAACCGTTTTGATGCCATTGAACTGTTAAAAGTAGCATTTGAACAGCTTCGTTTTGATGAGAAATCACGTATTTTAGAGTTGTTACAACAACGTAAAACCCGTTGGCAGTCGCGTTTGTCAGGTTCAGGGCATAGTTATGCTATGCAAGCAGCTTCTCGTAATATGAGTGGCCTTGCGAAGCGCGATTACACCAATACAGGTTTGGGCGCATTAAATTGGCTGGGTGACTTAATTGCCCGTATTGAAGCCGATGAAACTGAATATGCAGCCTTTATTCAAGAGCTGCAAAACATTCACCAAATATTGTTACAAGCACCTAAGCAATTTTTGTTGGTGTGTGAAGATGCACATAGCGATGTTTTGGTTGAGCAGGTACAACAGGTATGGGATAAAGTTGCTGTCACTGCACAAAAACCTGAATTGCAACATTTTAACCAAACACTCACCACACAAAACCAAGCGTGGTTGATTCAAACCAATGTACAGTTCTGTGCTTCGGCATATCCTGCGGTGACAGTAACACACCCTGATGCTGCGCCGTTAATGGTCTTGGCGGCATATTTACGTAATGGTTTCTTACATAGTGCCATTCGTGAGAAAGGCGGTGCTTACGGCGGTGGTGCAAACTATGATGGTAATGCGTGTGCGTTCCGTTTCTTTAGCTATCGTGATCCACGTTTAACTGAAACTTTTGCTGATTTTGAAGCGAGTTTAGAGTGGATGATGACTTCAGTACATCAGCCGCATCAACTTGAAGAAGCAATTTTAGGTTTAATTGCAGGCATGGATAAACCGGGTTCACCTGCGGGCGAAGCGATTACCGCATGTTATGCTTTATTGCATAATCGTACGCCAAAATTTAGAAATGAAATGCGCTCACGTTTGTTGGCGGTCACTTTAGATGATTTAAAACGGGTAACTGAGCAATATTTATTACAAGTTCAGCCTGTAAAAGCTGTGGTTGCGCCGTTTGCAAAACGTGAACAGCTTGAACAACTTGGTTTTGATATTCAGCAAGTAGACTAATTAAAGAAGGTGCCTATGTTGCTCAAACGCTTTAAAGAGAAAACCATAACACGTGCATTTTTCCCTATTCTTGGTGGATTGCTTTCATCTATGAGTTTTGCTGACACAACGGAGAAAGCCAGTTTTCAGCCGAGTAGCGCGCAAGCCTGCTCGGGCATTTTAAGTGATGCAGATCGTTTGGTGTGTTATGACAGTTATTTTAAAGCACATCAGGATAATTTATCTGATTCGTTACAAGCGCAATCAGCTACTGTTACAACAAATGCTGCATTTGAAGCTTCGGCACGCGAAATGTCCGTAACGGCACAGCAACAAGCACCTTCTAATCAAAACTTAAAAGCAAAACTTGCTCGTTCGCTGCATTTTATTTACTCCGATGATGCTTCACCAATGAATGCCAATAGTTCACTGTTAGATAGTCGTTGGGAGTTATCGCCACAAAGTAAGCTTGGAACATGGAATATTCGAGCGTATAAACCTGTTTATGCTTTGCCTGTGTTTTGGACCAGTGACCGCAATGAATTACCGCATAGCGCAAATCCAGACAATACAGTCACTGAACGCCAAAACTTAAATTTTACCGAGTCAAAGTTTCAATTATCATTGAAGACCAAAGCATGGGAAAATATCTTTGGTGATAATGGCGATTTATGGTTGGCTTATACGCAATCGTCACGTTGGCAAGTCTATAACTCAGAAGATTCTCGCCCATTTCGTGAAACCAATTACGAACCTGAAGCTAGTTTAATGTTCCGAACCAATTACAATGTATTGGGCTTGGACGGGCGTTTGCTTGGTGTGACGTTTAATCATCAATCTAATGGTAAGGCAGATCCATTTTCACGTAGTTGGAATCGGGTCATGCTAGATTTAGGTTTGGAGCGTGGTAATTTCGCTGTGATGTTCCGTCCGTGGTATCGTATTTCTGAAGATGCTGCCAATGATAATAACCCTGATATTGAAAATTATGTTGGACGTGCTGATTTAACCGCATTTTATAAGTGGAATGACAATAACTTTTCACTCATGTTGCGTCATTCTTTAAGGTCTGGAGAAGATTCACATGGTGCTGTCCAGTTTGATTGGACATTCCCCATTAAAGGTAAATTACGGGGTCAGTTACAATATTTTAGTGGTTATGGTGAAAGTTTGATCGATTATAATCACCGTGCTAATTATATTGGGGTTGGCGTGTCACTTATGGACTGGTTTTAAGGTTATTTATCAAAAGCTCCTTCTTTAAAGAGGGAGCTGTTGCACGATAAAAGCACCAAATACTTTAAGTGTAAAAGAAAATAAATTTCCTCAAAAATGCATCTTACTTTAATATTGCATGACTTTATTGTAATGGATTCATATCGTCAATCCTGCCGAATTGCAGCATTACTATTTATGAAATTAGTGATCAACTCACCGCACAGAAAGTTGCGTCAACCAAACCGCTTGATCAAATACAGAGTTGCTCTATGCTTGGCGATCGTTCGATCTAATCAAAATGCCGATTGTAATAAATCGGCATTTTTTATTCGCCAACTGAGTGTTTTAATTAAAATAGAGTTGTAATAGTTTAAATGTGGCTTAAACGATGATAAGTTCGATATTATTAATTACTACTTTTGATACATTGTTATATTAAAAATTGATTTAAAAAGATAAAAACTTCTGCTTGAAATTTATACTATTATGAAAACACAGAGAAAATAACTTTTATCTTATTCAAATTTAGTTAATATAAATCTAAATGGAAAATAGGTTTAAATGAATGCAACACCCATCAAAATATACCGATCCTTATTTGGGATATAAAGAATTGACCCTACGCGGGGTGATTCTTGGTATTTTAATCACGATTATTTTTACGGCATCTAATATTTATTTAGGTCTAAAAGTCGGCTTAACTTTTGCATCGTCTATTCCAGCAGCCGTGATTTCAATGGCGGTATTACGCTATGCGAAAAACTCGAATATCTTAGAAAATAATTTTGTACAAACCCAAGCTTCGGCAGCAGGCACATTATCATCGGTGGTTTTTGTACTGCCTGGTTTGTTAATGATGGGTTATTGGCAAGGGTTTCCATTTTGGCAAACCACGTTACTGTGTTTAAGTGGCGGGATTCTTGGGGTAATTTTTACCATTCCATTAAGACATGTCATGGTAGTGAAAAGCGATTTACCTTATCCTGAAGGGGTTGCTGCCGCAGAAATTCTAAAAGCCGGTGCGGTTGGTCGTGTTGCCAATGAACACGGTGAATTGTTGCAAGATCATCAGCAAGGCGATGCCAAGCCAAGTCATGCCAAAGAAATTTTATTAGGTGGAGCACTTGCTGCGCTAACAAGCTTGTTAAATGGTGGTTTACGTCTTATTTCAGACAGTGCGAGTTTTTGGTTTAAATCGGGTTCGGCGATTTTCCAAATTCCAATGGGCTTTTCATTGGCATTACTCGGTGCGGGTTCATTAATGGGGCTTGCTGCAGGCTGTGCAATCTTTGTCGGAATTTTTATTGCATGGGGAATTGCAGTTCCTGTATTAAGTAGTATGTTTCCACAACCTGAGCATATGGAAATGGCGGCGTTTGCTCACCAATTATGGGTATCTAAAGTTCGCTTTATCGGTGTAGGAACAATCGGGATTGCCGCAATTTGGACTTTACTGATGCTGTTTAAGCCGATGGTTGAAGGTATTCGCTTATCAATTTCAGCCTATACCTCTGCTAAACAGTCGGGTGAAACATTGGCACGGGCAAACCGCGATTTAAATCCTAAGCAAATGTTAATGGTCACCGCTTCAATGATTATTATTTTATTTGCTACGTTTTATTCATTTGTTGCAACATCAGGCTTAGACATTAAAATGGCTTGGGCACTGGTTCTTGTCATGACCTTCATCACTTTTGTGATTGGCTTTTTAATTGCAGCCGCGTGTGGTTATATGGCAGGGCTAGTAGGTTCATCTTCAAGTCCAATTTCTGGTATTGGGATTTTGTCGGTGTTGGTATTTGCGGTTGTATTACTTATTGTTGGTAATCTTGAACATTTAACTGTATCGACAAATGGCGTACAGTTTTTAACTGCACTTACCTTATTTGGTACAACGGCTGTTTTAGCGGTGGCCACCATTTCAAATGATAACTTACAAGATTTAAAAACAGGTTATTTAATTCATGCAACCCCGCAACGTCAGCAAATTGCTTTGATTATTGGCAGTATTGTCGGTGCATTGGTTATTTCGCCGTTGCTAGAATTGCTGTATCACGCCTATGGTTTTGCAGGTGCAATGCCGCGTGCCAGTATGGATCCGTCACAAGCACTTGCAGCGCCTCAAGCTTTATTGATGACCACCATTTCACAAGGGATTTTTTCTCATCAACTGCAATGGAATTATATTTTTATTGGTGTGATGATTGGTGTGCTGTGTATTGTGATTGATTTTATCTTGAAAAAAAGCAGCCAAGGAAAAATGGGCTTGCCTGTTTTGGCAATTGGAATGGGCATTTATTTACCGCCAAGTATTAATATGCCATTGTTTATTGGTGCAGTAATGTTTTGGCTGCTTAAACAGCATGTTAAAAAGAAAACTGCTGCTGCGCAACAAGAGCAGGCGATGCAGCAACTTGAGCAACGTGGTACTTTATTTGCCGCAGGCTTAATTGTTGGTGAAAGCTTGATGGGGGTGATTTTAGCCATCCTGATTGTGATTTCAACGGGTACAGGTGGATCAGATGCCCCAATTGCAATTGTATTAAACAATTGGGATAAAATGGCCAACTATTTAGGGTTGGCACTTTTTGTTTTTGCAATTTTTGTGTTTGTGCAGCGTTGTTTGAAAATAAAACCACAATAAGCTGCATCATGTTTAAAAAGGCTGAGATCACTCAGCCTTTTTTTGTATTTAGCTTACAGGGCTCTGTTTTAGTTTGAAATGTTCACGTATCTAAGTTTGTTTGAAAAATGGCTTATTCTAGGGTTCGCCAATCGTCTAATTCGACTAAAGTCGTATATTGTGTTTTAAAGTGGCGTTTTACTCGGTTTAAATTGATTAGTCATTGATAAATAATCATAAATTTTAATTTTTTTTTGAGGTGTATTTTGCCTTAGATTTTTTATTGGTCTGACCTTTATTGTGTTTGCTTCTTAAATATTGAGATATATTCCCGAGGAATTTACAATGCGGATGGAAATATGAGCGTTAATCGGCTATTATTGGTCTGACCAATTATAAAATTGGCACTATAAGCTTGTTATAGTGCTTTTAAGCATTTCAAGGAGATGAAAATGCTTTCACAATGGCAACAAATGTACGATCCGATGGGTAATATTTGGCTTTCAAGCTTAGTTGCACTCATTCCAATTATTTTCTTCTTTTTAGCATTAGCGGTGTTTCGATTAAAAGGTAGTGTTGCGGGAACGATCACTGTAATTTTGGCATTATTGGTTTCGCTATTTGCCTATCAAATGCCGACACAAATGGCATTTGCATCGATTATCTACGGGTTTTTTTATGGCTTATGGCCGATTTCATGGATTATTATTGGCGCAGTATTCTTATATAAAGTCTCGGTAAAAACGGGGCAATTTGACATTATCCGTTCTTCCATTTTATCGCTCACCGAAGATCAACGCTTGCAAATGCTGTTGGTTGGTTTTGCTTTTGGAACTTTCTTAGAAGGTGCGGCAGGTTTTGGTGCACCTGTTGCTATTACCGCAGCGTTATTGGTTGGGCTTGGTTTTAAACCACTTTATGCCGCAGGTTTATGTTTAATTGTGAACACTGCACCTGTTGCCTTTGGTGCAATGGGAATTCCGATTATTGTGGCGGGGCAAGTTTCGGGTGTAGAAACACACGCTATTAGCCAAATGGTGGGGCGTCAGTTACCGTTTATGGTGCCAATTGTCCTATTCTGGATTATGGCCATTATGGATGGTTGGCGTGGTGTGAAAGAAACATGGCCTGCGGTGTTGGTTGGAGGCGGTTCTTTTGCATTGGCGCAATATTTAACCTCAAACTTTGTGGGGCCTGAATTACCCGATATTACTGCTGCAATTGCATCGTTGGTTAGCCTGACGCTGTTGCTTAAATTTTGGCAACCCAAGCATATTTTCCGTTTTAAACACGACGATGATGCCGAGCCACAACAAAGCTTAGCGGCACAGAAGAAAACCCATTCAATTGGGCAAATTGTCAAAGCATGGTCGCCGTTTGCGATTTTAACGGCTATGGTCACGCTTTGGAGTATCAAGCCATTCAAAAGTTTATTTACCAAAGATGGTGCGTTACATGATTGGGTGATTAGCATTAAAGTATCGTATTTACATCAATTGGTACAAAAAATGCCACCTGTGGTGGGCAAAGTCACCGATTATGATGCAGTTTATAAATTTGATTGGTTCTCTGCGACAGGCACAGCCATTATCTTTGCGGCTATTATTTCAATTGTTTTGCTTAAAATGCGCCCGAAACTTGCGGTGGTTACATTTGTCGAAACGGTAAAAGAGTTAAGAATCCCGATTTACTCAATTGGCATGGTGTTGGCTTTTGCCTTTATTGCTAACTATTCGGGCATGTCGGCAACATTAGCCTTAGCTTTGGCACATACAGGTAAAGCATTTACATTCTTCTCGCCATTCTTGGGTTGGTTGGGGGTTTTCTTAACAGGTTCAGACACCTCAGCTAATGCTTTGTTTAGTGCGTTGCAAGCCACTACGGCACATCAAATTGGAGTGCCCGATGTCTTGCTAGTCGCAGCCAATACCTCAGGTGGTGTAACAGGTAAAATGATTTCACCGCAGTCTATTGCAATTGCGTGTGCGGCAACAGGTTTAGTCGGTAAAGAATCGGATTTATTCCGCTTTACGGTCAAGCATAGTATTTCATTTACCATCATGATTGGTATTATCATCACCCTTCAAGCGTATGTATTCCCGTGGATGATTCCATAATTGGGTAAAAAGGAAGGTGATATGAAAATTGCAGATCAAGTGCTTCAACAACTCTCGGCACTCATTGAGCAGCAACAAATGCAGGTTGGAGATCGCCTTCCTTCGGAACGTAAATTGTGTGAGCAACTTGAAGTCTCACGTGCATCCTTACGCGAAGCCTTACAAAAAATGAGCAATATGGGCATTTTAACCAGTAAGGTGGGGCATGGAACATTTTTACAAAAGTTACCACAGCATTGGTCGGAACAATTTATCATTCAACCGATTAGTGCCTTAATGCACGCCGACCCATCGTATCGGTTCGATGTGCAAGAAGCGCGGTTGGTGTTAGAAGGGGGTACCGCATGGTACGCTGCGCAACGTGCCACCGCAGAAGACCGTGCCAAAATTCATTTATATTACGACCAAGTTTTGCATTTTCAATCGATTGGCGATGCCGAAAAAGCCTCCGAAGCTGATGCAAATTTTCATTTGGCGATTGCTGAAGCATCGCATAACAGTGTTCTGACCCAAATGATGCAGAGTTTATTTAACCTACTGCAATATAACGTGACGGTTGGACGGCAAAAAATTTATACCGATACCCAAAAATTTGAACAACTGCATTTGCAACATTTTCAAGTCATGGATGCCATTGACCAACAAGATGCACAATTGGCTCGTGCCAGTGTGTGCAGTCATATTGAATACGTGATTCAGCAAGTCCGTGGCATTGATGAAGCAGAAGCACGTCTTGCACGTGTATCTAAACTAAAAAGGATTGGACTTACATGATCATTTCATCGGCTCAAGATTATCGCGAAGCGGCGCGCCGTCGTTTACCCCCATTTTTATTTCATTATATTGATGGTGGCGCGTATGCCGAACAAACTTTAAAACGTAATGTAGACGATTTATCCAAAATTGCTTTAAGACAACGTGTTTTAAATGACATGTCATCTTTAAGTTTAGAAACTGAAATTTTTAATGAAAAACTGGCATTGCCTGTCGCGTTATCGCCTGTAGGCTTAACAGGGATGTATGCGCGCCGTGGTGAAGTGCAAGCTGCGGTGGCAGCTGATAAAAAAGGCATTCCCTTTACGCTCTCAACGGTTTCGGTGTGTCCAATTGAAGAGGTTACCCCTGCAATTAAGCGCCCGATGTGGTTTCAGTTGTATGTACTGCGTGACCGTGGTTTTATGAAAAATGCCTTGGAGCGTGCCAAAGCAGCAGGCTGTTCAACACTCGTGTTTACGGTAGACATGCCAGTGCCCGGCGCACGTTACCGAGATGCCCATTCAGGTATGAGTGGGCCAAATGCTGCCATGCGCCGTTATATGCAAGCGGTGGCGCATCCACAATGGGCATGGGATGTGGGCTTGTTAGGTCGTCCGCACGACTTAGGCAACATTTCTAAATATTTAGGCAAACCAACAGGTTTAGAAGACTATATTGGTTGGCTCGGGGCGAATTTTGATCCGTCTATTTCATGGAAAGATTTAGAATGGATTCGTGATTATTGGGATGGCCCAATGGTCATTAAAGGCATTTTAGACCCTGAAGATGCTAAAGACGCCGTACGTTTTGGTGCAGATGGTATTGTGGTGTCGAATCATGGTGGTCGTCAGCTAGATGGTGTATTGTCTACCGCACGGGCATTGCCTGCCATTGCCGATGCTGTCAAAGGTGATTTAAAAATTTTGGTCGACTCCGGTATTCGTAGCGGTTTAGATGTGGTGCGTATGATTGCGCTGGGTGCTGACCTGTGTATGCTAGGTCGTGCATTTATTTATGCCTTGGGCGCGGCAGGTGGTGCTGGGGTTTCAAATTTATTAGAATTGATTGATAAAGAAATGCGTGTTGCGATGACGCTCACAGGGGCAAAATCGATTCAAGAGATCAATCAAGATTGTTTGGTTCATTTAGATCATTTGAAATAAATGTCAGCATTATTATTTTTATAATGTGATCTCACTTTTATCAAATCAGAAATCACTTGCCTCAGACGGGTAAAATATGGTCGATCAAGATTTAAATCGTACGTTACAGCAACTGCAAGATATTGTGGGTACACAGTATGTACTTACTGATGACACACAAACACGCTTGTATCGGCAAGGTCGGCGTTATGGTAGTGGGCAAGTCTTGGCAGTGGTGATTCCTGCAACCTTGTTAGAACAATGGCAAGTGCTGCAAGTTGCGGTGGCGGCCGACTGTATTGTGATTATGCAAGCCGCCAATACGGGGCTAACGGGCGGTTCTACGCCATTTGGTGACGATTATGATCGCCCTGTGATTTTAATCAGCACGCGCCGTTTGGTAGGTGTACACATTATAAATGAGGGTAAACAAGTGGTGTGTTTGCCCGGTGCAACACTTGATGTGTTAGAGCGCAAGCTTAGTCCACTTAATCGTGAACCACATTCAGTAATTGGTTCTTCTTGTATTGGGGCATCGGTATTGGGTGGGGTTTGTAATAACTCAGGCGGTGCATTGGTGCGCCGTGGGCCTGCTTACACCGAATTGGCGCTATATGCGCGGGTCAATGCCGCAGGGCAATTAGAACTGATTAACCATTTAGGCATCGATTTAGGTCAAACACCTGAAGAAATTTTGAAACGCTTACAAACTGGACAGTATCAAGCGGCAGACATTCAAAATAATTCTACCTGCTGCGCGTCGGATCAACACTATGGACATGATGTCCGTCAAGTCGATGAACATAGTCCAGCACGTTTTAATGCAGATCCAAAACGCTTATTTGAAGCTTCAGGCTCAGCAGGCAAAGTTTGTGTGTTTGCGGTGCGTTTAGATACCTTTGAGAAAATTCCAAGTCAGGTATTTTATGTCGGTTCAAATTCAATCGACGATTTAACCGAAATTCGCCGTTATTTACTTACCGAGCTTGAACGATTGCCCATTGCAGGTGAGTATGTTCACCGTGTGGCATACGATATTGGCGCAAAATATGGCAAAGACAGTTTTTTATTTATTGAAAAATTTGGTACGGCGAATGTACCTAAAGCCTTTGCATTTAAAGACAAAATTGATGGTTTTTTAGAACGCTTTAAAATTAGAGGTTTAACCGATCATATTTTACAAGCCGTAACGGCAGTTTTACCGAATCATTTACCTAAACGAATGAATCAATTTCGGGATTTGTATGAACATCATCTTGTTTTACGAATTGAGGATCAGGATGTTGCAACGGTTGCCGCATTTTTAACGCAATATTTTGCGCAAAATCGTACAGGCGATGCGTTTTTATGTGATGCCGATGAAGGTCGTAAAGCCTTTTTACATCGTTTTGCTATTGCAGGTGCGGCGATTCGTTATCGAGATACGCATCGGCATGAGGTCGAAGATATTGTCGCGTTAGACATTGCATTGCGCCGAGATGATCGGGATTGGATGGAAAAATTACCGCAAAGTATGAATGATGCCATTATTCATAAATTATATTATGGGCATTTTTTGTGTCATGTGTTTCATCAAGATTATATCGTGAAAAAAGGTGTTGATCCTTTAGCGATGGAACATCAAATGTGGAAATTGCTTGATCAGCGTGGGGCGCAATATCCTGCCGAACATAATGTTGGGCATTTGTATGTTGCTAAACCAGCATTGCAGCAGCATTATCAAAAACTTGATCCGACCAATAGTTTTAATGTGGGTATTGGACATACATCGAAGCGACGATATTGGAGTAGCTAATTCTATGAGCACTGCAATCTCCAAATCGAATTGTAATTTTATGTAATTAGCTCATATCTTACGTTTAAAAATAAGTCGTTTATTTATAAGTTATTCGTAATAAATGTGTAAGTTTGTGAGTAGATGATTGATCAAGCATTGTGGTTTTTGTGTTGTATATGTCACACTTTTTTGTAAATATTTAACCTATTTTACTATTTTGGGTATACTATTTAATCCATAGAGCAATCATATGAATTCTCAGTTTACAGTCTGTAATTTCCCCAAATTACAGACTTTTTTTATGCCTATAGATATTTCATTATCCGACTTGAATATCTGTGACAGGGTGTTTAACACGGCTTTTCTTTGGTGTTGCAATTAAATAGGCAAGGGTAAGTGGGCCTAAACGACCTGCATACATTAAAATTGTCAATAAAATTAGACTATAGGTGTTGAGTTGATTGGTAACACCATGAGATAAACCTACAGTACATGCCGCTGAAACGACTTCAAAAATTAAATCGATAATGGGTTGTTTCGGTTCTAACAATAATATGCCAAATAAACCAAAAAAAATCAGCATGCACGTAATTAAGGTTACGGCGAGTGCTTTAAATGCAGTTTGGTATGGAATTGCATGATTAAAAATACGAATTTCATCATTACGGCGTAAAAATGAAATAACACTAAAAACCAATACAATAAAGGTTCCAATTTTAATGCCGCCAGCTGTACTCAAAGATCCACCGCCAATAAACATCAGAAATATTGTGATGAGGGTAGAAGCATGTGTCATTTGTGAAATATCAAGTGTATTGAAGCCTGATGAGCGTGGAACTGTTGCATGGATCCATGCATTTAGTGCTTGATCTTGCAAAGACATGAGCCCCAAAGTTTTTGGATTATGGGCTTCTAATAACCAAATTAAGATAAATCCGCTAAGGTTGAGAATAAGCATGGTTAATAGAACCAATTTACTATTACTACTTAAACGTTTCCAACTGCGTTTTTCTTTTAAATCCATGAGAATTAAAAAACCTAATCCTCCTGTAATGTATAAACCACTAATAGTCAAACAAATGGCTAAATTTTGATGAAAGTCAATCAGTCCATGAGGAGATAAAGCAAAACCTGCATTATTAAAGGCTGAAATACTGTAAAAAATGGCAAAGTGTAGCGCCGTGGCAATGCTATATTGCTTAGACCACAGTACAGTTAAAATAATTGTGCCAAGAATTTCAAAAAAAATAGTGTAGATGAACACATTTTTAGCAATAATTGTGGCTTTACTTAAGCTTGTTTGACCTAAAGAATTTTGTACCATAAGTTGTTCTTTTAAGCCTAAATTAGGTGATAAACTTAATGCTGCCAAAACTGCAAAAGTTGTGAAACCTAAACCACCAATTTGAATAAGTGAAAGTAAAATGACTTGCCCAAAGCCTGTTAGAGTTTGCCCGATGGGAATAACAGATAAACCTGTAATAGTGACTGCAGAGGTTGCTGTGAAAAAAGCATCAATCCATGTTAAATGACCGAAATGTGCAAACGGTAGTTTAAGTAAGCATGTCCCAATCACAATAAAACTTAAAAAGCCCAAGGCTAAAACTTGTGGTGGGCTTAAATTGATGGTTTTTTTATGGTGAGAAAAATGCGTTTTTTTCATTTATTGAAAACTCGAAGATAGTTTTTGTAAGTTATGCTGTAGACCTTCAACAATTAAAATATCATCTTTGGCCAAAGTAAAATCGTCCGAAATTTGGTAAAATATCTGTGTATCACGTTGTACCAATAAAATTTGAATGTTTTCGGCATATTTTTGCATTAACCCCTGTAAATTTACGCCGTGTAATTTTTCGTGAATCAATACCTTAACAATAAAGTGTCCACTATCAAGCGCCATATAGCGACTGACCATAGGATAACTTAAGGTTTGTGCAATCCGAATACCCATGTCTTCTTCAGGGTGGAGAATTTTCTCAACACCTAAATGCGACAAAATGGTGTGGTGAGACTTAGTCTTTGCCTTTACCCAAACTTGTGCAATATTTAAGTTTTTTAAATTGAGTACGCATAGAATACTCGCTTCAATGTCTTCACCAATGGCGACAATTGCGGCAGCTGACTTTTTTACATTTAATTCGTCTAGGACTTTCTCATCAGTCGCATCGGCAATGACTGCATGAGTGATGCGGTCTGCAACTTGTTCGATATTACGTTGTACGGTATCAATACCTATAACGTCATGCCCAAGTTTTGTGAGTTCAAGCGCAATGGTTTGTCCAAAACAACCTAAGCCGATTACAGTAAAAATCGCCATTGCCATCCTTCTTTTTGTATCAATATTTGGTGAAGAATGATTGTAAGATGAAAGTGCAATGAAGGCACGTAAAAATAAGTTGTATAGACTGTAAAGTCTGCATAAAACATTTTTCACGTTATGCAGACATACACAGCAATTATTTTTTAAGATGAGAATGGCTTAGTTTTGCTTGAGATTTTATTTTCAGTGAACTCATGACAATCCCTAAACAGATAAATGCTGCACCGATTAAAATATTATAGGTCAAATTTTCGTGCCAAACGAGGGCTGCAAAAAATAGGCTAATAATTGGAATACACATAATGGAGATTGATGCCACAAAGGTATCGACCTGACTAATAATCCAATTCCATAGTGCAAAAGAAAAGCCTGTTCCAATCACGGCAATATATAAAAGTGACAGTAAGTTTGAAGGATTTAACCAAATCTTTAAATGGATAGGTTCAAAACTCAAAGAACATAAAAGTAAGGCTATACCGCCAAGCATGAACTGCCAAATTGTTAGTTTAATTTTGTCATAATGTGCAAAGTATTTTTTAATATAAATGGTTGAAAGTGCCCAGAACAAACCAGAACTAATCAGAATGATTTGTCCCATAAGCGAGAAATTTAAGCCTAAATGATGTAACTGTGGCCAAAGGATCGAAATCAGACCTAAAGTACCGAGTATCAAACCGATAATTTTTTGTCGGTTTAAATGTTCATGCAAAATATAATGGGCTAAAACACCAATAAATATGGGCATGGTAAAGACCAATACGGAAGATAAACCTGAGTCTACAAACTGCATGGCAAAGGTCTGTGTGGCATAAAAACCAATACAAACCAAAAAACTTAAGGTAACTAAACGGGGCCATTCATTACGCTGTGGCAAAATGGATTTATGTAATATCCGTTGTAGTAGCATTAATGTTAGTCCCGACAAAATAAGTCGAGCTGAAATAAACAAGAATGGTGAAAAAATCTGTAGGCTATGTTTTACGATTCCCCATAAAGACCCCCAGACTAAACATAATAATGCAATCGCACCGATCACTCTTATATTCATGTATTTTACTCAGTTTGATGAATGGATTCGATTTTATACAACTAGAGATATCATGAATAATGTTATATTTAGATGTACCCATCATTTTTTTTAATGTCTTTCGAAGTGTGTTGGCTTTTGGAATGAACGTATATGCGTGAGATAATGCTATGAATATTGATATGAATGACATTCGGTCTTTTATTACCGTTGCAGAACTAAAAAGTATCACTGCTGCTGCGCATAAGTTAAATTATTTGCAATCGAATATGACGGCAAAAATTAAGAAAATTGAAAATCACTATAAAAAGCAGCTTTTTATTCGTAAGCCTAAAGGTGTTGACCTAACCGAGTCGGGAATGCAGTTGTATACCCAATATAAAAAAATGATGTTTATGTGGGAGGAAACTGAAAATAAGATTGAACAACAAACCAATATTTTGCGCTTTGGTACCAATACTAGTTTAGGTGGAATGCGTTTTTATACGCCGTTTCAGCAGTTGTACAGTACATATCCTGATTTCTCTGTGACGATAAAGACCGGTACAACAGGTTATATTGAAGATGAAATTTTAAATGGGCGTTTAGATATTGGTTATGTATTGGGCTATCCAACTCAAAAGAATTTACAATATATTCAAAAGGCTGAAGATGAGTTGGTGATTATTGGTAAAAATCTAATTAATCATGAAAATTTGAAAAACAGCCTTGCACATCAAAACATTTTATTAGCATCTGAAGCATGCTGTTATGCAACGATCTTAAACCATATTTATGCAGATGAGCAGATTCCAAAAGGAGATCTGACGCATATTTATGACCATGAAGCATTGGTTGAATTTACTCAACTAGGAATGGGAATTTCAATGATTGCCAAATCATTACTTTCAAAGTTTAAGATTCAGTATTATCAAGATGCACCAGAAGCGTATCGAAAAATTGGTCTGTATTTAATTGCACGTAGTGGACATGTCTTCACACCAATTGAAAAACAGTTTATTGGTTTGAGTGATGCACTAGATTTAAGCTGACCTTAAAAGAATTTACAATATTTCTGCACCAAGTTAATAAAGCCTCCAAAAATTAAAAATGGCTACTCAACGGAGTAGCCATTTCATATTTTGCTTTCAATTAAACGATTATTTTAAGAAACGCTTATAGCCTACGTTGTCAGTAATCTCTATATACGGATAACTAATATTTTCGAGAGTTTCAATGAGTACGTCGGGGTTTTCTGTTGCATCGGTGGCTTGTAAGCCGACTAAAACCCGACCTTCGGCTGCGCCGTGGTTACGGTAGTGGAACAGTGAAATATTGTGGTTTGGCCCTAAACGCTCTAAGAAGGTCAGTAAAGCGCCCGGACGTTCAGGGAACTCGACACGGAATAAACGCTCGTTGTCTAAATGTGCGTGACCACCAATTAAATAACGAATATGCAGTTTTGCCACTTCATCGTCAGATAAATCATCAACATCGTAATGGGCTTGTAGCAAGCTTAAAATTTCTAAGCGTTCTGTCTGACCGCCTTTTAAGCTAATACCGACAAAAACCTGTGCAGACGATTCATCATTACAGCGATAGTTGAATTCGGTAATGTTTCGACCTTGTAATGCACGGCAGAAATCTAAGAAAGCGCCTTTTTGCTCTGGAATGGTCACTGCGTAAATCGCTTCTTTATGCTCGCCTAATTCGGTGCGTTCGGCAATATAACGTAAGCGGTCAAAGTTCATATTGGCGCCGCAAACAATCGACACCATGTTTTTGCCTTCAATTTGGGTTTCACCCACAAATTTCTTGATTGCAGCTAAAGCCATTGCGCCCGACGGTTCGACAATACTGCGCGTTTCATCGTAAGTGTCTTTAATGGCTGCACAAATTTCGTCGGTATTGACGGTAATGATGTCAGGCTCAATCACTTTACCTGAACCGTCCGATTTATCCATGCGTAAAATATCAAAAGGCAATTTGCCAATTTGTGCTACCGCCGTACCGTCTGCAAATAAGCCTACTTGCGGTAAAATGACACGTTCATTGGCTGCTAGTGCTGCTTTTAAACAAGCTGATTCATCATATTCAACTCCAATCACTTTAATGTGTGGTGCAACTTCGCCAAAATAGGCAGCAATTCCCGAGATTAAGCCACCACCACCAACAGCCACAAAAATATAATCGACTTCACGCCATTGACGATGAATTTCGTTGGCAATAGTGCCTTGACCTGCAATCACCATTTCATCATCGTAAGGCGGAATAAAGGTTAAGCCTTCATCTTTTGCGCGTTCTTGTGCGTATTTGTTGGCAGCATCGAAGGCATCTCCGTGTAGCACAACATTGCCCCCTAAGCGTTTTACTGCCTGAATTTTAATATCGGGGGTAGTTTTTGGCATGACAATAATCGCTTCAATGCCAAGTTTTGCCCCAGAAAGTGCGACACCTTGGGCATGGTTGCCTGCCGATGCTGTAATCACACCACGTTCAAGCTGCTCTTTTGACAGTTGGCTAATGCGGTTATACGCACCACGTAGCTTGAAAGAGAACACGGGTTGTAGGTCTTCACGTTTGAGTCGAATATTATTATTAAGCTTTTGACTCATTCGTGGTGCTGCTTCAAGAGGAGATTCTATGGCAACATCGTAGACTGTTGCTTGTAAAATTTGTCTTACCAAGCGAAACAACATGTTCATCTTCCATTTAACAGTTTAAAATAAGCCTGCATTGTAGCAAACCCCTAAAGATTTGCGCTGATAAATTGCGGCAAATCCATCATTGATTTCAATTACTGAGTTTACTTATGAGTTTATATACAACCCAAGACGAGAAAAAGAAAGCGGCGGCTGAAGCGGCGCTGAAACATTTGCCCCGTGGTGGGATTTTAGGGGTGGGCACAGGAAGCACCGTTAATTTCTTAATTGATTTGTTGCCACAGTTACAATTAGAAGCCGCAGTTGCAAGCTCAACTGCAACCGCAGAGCGTTTACAAAAGTTGGGTATTGAAGTGATTGATATGAACCACGTAGGTGGTTTAGATGCTTATGTAGACGGTGCAGACGAAATTGACCGTCATATGCACATGATTAAAGGCGGCGGTGCGGCATTAACTCGCGAAAAAATTGTGGCATCCATTGCGAAAAAATTTGTGTGTATTGTAGATGATTCTAAATGGGTAGGTCAGTTAGGGCGTGAATTTCCATTGCCTGTAGAAGTCATTCCAATGGCACGTTCGGCTGTGGCACGTAAATTGGTGGCGTTAGGTGGTGACCCGGTTTACCGTGAAGGTGTGGTCACAGACAACGGTAATGTTATTTTAGATGTTTTTAACTTAAATATCTTAGATGCATTAGAGATTGAAAAAACCATTAATAATATTCCGGGTGTAGTCACAAACGGAATTTTTGCTTTAAATAAAGCCGATATTGCCATTGTTGCCACCGACAACGGCATTGAAGAACGTACTGCCCAATAAAGTATGAGCACTTTACCGAAAGTAAAGATTGTAAGACACGTAAGGGCAAAGTCTTTGCGCTTACGTGTTTATTCACATCAAATTTGTTTGACCGTGCCACCACGCTGTAGCCAAGGCCAGATTGACCAGTTTTTGAAGCAATCGGAAGCATGGTTAATTGAAACGTGGCAGAAAGTGGGGCAACAGAACGCCGTTGATTTTCCAATACAATTACAATTGTTTGGGCAAAATAAACCGACGCAGATTCAACGCATTGAGCAAAAAAACTTATTTCAGTTTGATGGCAGCACAAATACATTATTTTTACAGCACAACAATGCGGCATTGGCGCTTAAACGATTTATTGTTGAATATGCGAAAGTGGTTCTACCTCAAAAATTACAACAAAATAGCCTAAGCATAAACTTGCCTTTTCAGGGTTTACAAGTTAGACATGCCAAAAGTCGTTGGGGGAGTTGTTCAAGCAAACATAAGATTATGCTTAATGCCGCTTTGGTTTTATTGCCAGAAGCATTAATAGATTATGTGTGTATCCATGAATTGGTGCATACCCAGCATTTTGACCATAGTCCTGCATTTTGGCGCGCCGTGCGGCAGTTTGATCCCAACTATCTGCAACATCAGCAGCAACTAAAGCAATTTAAATGGCCAGCATGGTGGCTTGAGGCTTAAACTTTGTTTGAAAAACTCGCACTAGACAACAAAAAGCCGTGACTTTTACATGTGAAAGTGTTTTGAAACTAGTGGCTTCCTGTCATACTAACCCAAGTTTAAAACACAAACATGAGGTTAAGTCGTGATTTCAGTTGGTATTGTCGGTGGAACGGGTTATACAGGTGTTGAGTTACTCAGATTATTATTAAAACACCGACAAGTACGTGTAGATGTACTCACTTCGCGTACCGAAGCTGGTAAGCCTGTGGCTGATATGTTTCCAAGTTTGCGTGGCCACACCGACTTAGCTTTTTCAGATTTAGACCTTAATATTTTAAAACAATGTGACGTGGTCTTTTTTGCAACACCACATGGCGTTGCTATGAAACACGCAGCCGAACTGACTGCTGCCAATACCAAAGTCATTGACCTTGCCGCAGATTTTCGTTTACAAGATTTGCAACAATTTGAAAAATGGTATGGCATGCAACATAGCTGCCCTGACATTTTAAAAGATGCGGTTTATGGTTTGTCTGAACTCAATCGTGAGCGTATTCAATCGGCAATGGTGATTGGTAACCCCGGTTGCTACCCAACAACGGTACAATTGGGTTTAGCGCCGTTATTAAAGTCGGCACAAGCTTTAATTAAACCCGAAAGTATTATTATTGATGCAAAATCGGGGGTATCTGGTGCAGGACGTAAAGCCAGTTTAGGTATGATTTATAGTGAAAATGCCGACAACTTTAAAGCTTATGCTGTGGCAGGTCATCGTCATCATCCTGAAATTGTGGAAGCGTTAGAAGGTATTTCTGGTCAAAAAGGCGTATTTAACGACCTCGTATTTGTACCGCATTTGGTTCCGATGATTCGTGGCATGCTGAGCACCATTTATGTCGATTTAACTGACGAAGGGGCAGCGCTTGACCTACAAGCGTTATATGAAGCATTTTATCAAACCGAAAGCTTTGTGGATGTGATGCCTGCGGGAAGTTCGCCTGAAACACGTAGCGTACGTGGTGCAAATCAATTACGTTTAGCTTTATATAAAATTGGCCCGAAAAAACTGGTTATTTTGTCTGCACAAGATAATTTGGTTAAGGGCGCAGCAGGGCAAGCGATTCAAAACATGAATATCATGTTTGGTTTTGCTGAAGATGAAGGCTTGGCAGGCATTGGTTTATTGCCTTAACTCGACAATACATTTTATCTGCACGCCGTGTTTTCGGCGTGCTTTGTGATTGAGTATTTAATATGACAGAAAAACCGATGATGTCAGATGACTTTGAAATAAAAAGAATGAAAATGCCGAATACTTATTTGTTGTTAGGTGCAATCATTTTATTTACAGGGGGCGGCGTACTCGGCTATACAGTTGGACATCGTCAGGGCTTAACTGTTGTAGGATATGATGCTGATGCGCAGCAATTGGTTGACGTGGTGAAGAAACAAAAAGATAACTTAGATAATTTAAATAAAGCATACAACCTTGCCATCCAAGAGCGTGACTTGGCTGTTGGAAATACCGATGACTTAACTGATGCTCTCAATAATGCCAAGGCAGATTTATCGATTGCCCAAGGTCAAAGCCAAATTTATCGTAATGTACTCAAAGATCGGGGTGGTTTAAGCCTGACCATTCAGAATTTAAGCATTCAGCCCTTGCCTGAAAATGCCTATGAGTATCAACTTGATTTAGTGCAGGCAAGTCCAATTGGGCGTAATGCGACAGGAACAGTAGAAATTCGCCTTGTACGTGGTGCAGAAGTGCTTGTTGTTCCGATGGAAGATAAAAACTTCAACTTTGCCGATTTTTCCCGTTTAACAGGGCGTTGGACCATGCCAAAAGGCTTTGTACCACAATATATTGAAGTGCGAGTCAATGGTAGCGTTTCTGAAACTAAACGCTTTAGTTGGCTACGTGGGCCTGAAGTTGAAACGCCTGCAACATTTGTATCAGAAGTGCCTCAAGCTGAGGCAAAATCTCAGTAAGTGATGAAAAACACCCCTATGCAAAAAATGAAGTGTAAAACCAGTTTAATTGATGCCAAAATCCGTTTTCAACAATCGGGTTATGTCGATTGGCATATCCAACCCATGATGCATGATGGGCAAAATGATGTGGATGATGGCGACATTGCCTTACAGACTGCACCGCCTGAATTGAAGCGTCCGCCTTTGTACGTAGTGGTGTTGATGAACGATGATTACACCCCGATGGATTTTGTTATTGAAATTTTACAAGATTTTTTTGCGTTGAATCTTGACCAAGCCACACAAGTAATGCTAACAGTACATTATGAAGGGAAAGGTGTCGCAGGCACCTATCCGCGTGATATTGCTGAAACGAAAGCAAATCAGGTGAACAACTACGCTCGCTCTCAAGGTCATCCATTACTTTGTCAGATTGAGCCAAAATTATAAGGTATAGGAGGTCACATGCTTAGTCGTCAATTAGAAGTATCACTACGTTTAGCTGTCAGTATGGCTCGTCAAAAAAGACATGAGTTTTTGACGGTCGAGCATTTACTCCTCGCATTATTAGATAACGATTCTGCTGTAAATGCTTTAAAAGCGTGCGGTGCAGATGTTGTGTTGCTACGTAAAGAGCTTGAAGAATATGTCGAGCAACATACGCCAAAATTGGGTGAAAATAACGAACAAGCACCACATCCAACCGAAAGTTTTGACCGAATTTTGCAGCGTGCCATTTTTCATGTGCAATCAAGTGGTACAGACCGCACAGTAGAAGGTGCAGATGTTTTAGTTGCAATGTACTCTGAACGCGATGCTTTTGCAGTTTACTTACTCAAACGCCACCAAATTAATCGCTTAAACTTGACCCAATATTTGTCTCATGGCACACGTAAAGATGAAATTCAAGTTGAAGAAGAAAGTGATGATTTAGAAGGCGAGAATCCAACTGCTGCATCTGGCCCATTAGACTTATATACTTTAAATCTTAATCTTGAAGCATCTAAGGGTAAAACCGATCCATTAATTGGTCGTGAAAAAGAAATTGAACGTGCTGCGCAAATTTTATGTCGCCGCCGCAAAAATAATCCGTTATTGGTCGGTGACCCTGGCGTGGGTAAAACCTCAATTGCTGAAGGTTTGGCTTGGCTCATTGTTAATGGAAAAGCACCTGAACCATTAAGCAAAGCCGAAATTTACAGTTTAGATATTGGTGCATTGGTTGCAGGTACAAAGTATCGAGGCGACTTCGAAAAACGCTTAAAGCAATTATTAACTGCTTTAAAGAAAAATCCAAATGCAATTTTATTTATTGATGAAATTCATATGATTATTGGTGCTGGCTCTAGCATGGGCAGCACAATGGATGCTTCAAACTTAATTAAACCTGCACTTGCAAATGGAACTTTACGTTGTATTGGTTCAACCACGTTCCAAGAGTATCGTCAAGTATTTGAAAAAGACCATGCATTATCACGTCGTTTCCAAAAAATTGATGTAAATGAGCCAAGTGTTAATGAAACCATTGATATTTTACGTGGTTTGAAATCTAAATTTGAAGATTTTCATCATGTTGAGTATGACGATAAAGCTTTAGTTGCTGCGGTGGAGTTATCTGCTAAATTCATTAATGATCGTTTCTTACCGGACAAAGCGATTGATGTAATTGATGAGGCAGGGGCACAGCGTCGTTTAAAAAGTAATGTTGATCGTAATATTACAGTTGAAAACATTGAAGATATCGTGTCTAAAATTGCACGTATTCCACCAAAAACCGTATCTAAAGACGATAAATCTGTTCTTGAAAATCTAGAGCGTGATTTAAAACGTGTGGTCTTTGGTCAAGATGAGGCAATTACGGCACTGGCATCGGCGATTAAATTGTCGCGTGCAGGGCTTAAAGCGCCAGACAAACCTGTGGGGAATTTTGTATTTGCAGGCCCAACAGGGGTGGGTAAAACTGAAGTGACCAAACAGCTTTCACGCTTGCTTGGTGTGGAACTTGTGCGTTTTGACATGTCGGAATATATGGAGCGCCATGCGGTTTCACGTTTAATTGGTGCGCCTCCGGGCTATGTTGGCTTTGACCAAGGTGGACTGTTAACGGATGCGATTCATAAAAATCCACACTGTGTTTTATTGTTAGATGAAATTGAAAAAGCGCATCCTGATGTTTATAACTTATTGTTGCAAATTATGGATCACGGCGCTTTAACTGACAATAATGGCAGAAAATCAGATTTCCGTAATGTGATTTTGGTAATGACTACCAATATTGGTGCAGAGAGTATTTCTCGTACCAGTATGGGCTTTACCGAACAAGACAACAGTAGCGATAATCAAGAAGCAATGAAACGTGCATTCTCGCCAGAATTTCGCAATCGCTTAGACAGCGTGATTCAATTTAAAGCATTGCCATCTGTGATTATCGAGTCGGTGGTAGATAAATTCTTAACCGAATTGCAAGCACAGTTAGATGATAAAAAAGTTGTACTTGAGGTTGATCAAAGTGCGCGTGATTGGATGGCAGAGCATGGCTATGACCGTTTAATGGGTGCACGCCCAATGCAACGTTTGATTCAAGAGCACTTGAAAAAGCCACTTGCCGAAATGATTCTATTTGGTGAGTTGGCAGAGCATGGTGGTAATGTTGCTGTAACTGTGAAAAAAGACAATGGTAAAGCAGTTGGTTTACAACTTTCTGTTTTTGAAGATCAGACAGCTGAACCCGCTTAAATGTTACTTGATTCAACTGAAATAACCCGAATACTGTACGTGTTCGGGTTATTCTTTATAACCGCAATTGCTGAACTGTTGGGTTGTTATTTCCCTTATTTAATCTTGAATCAGGGGAGGTCGGCATGGTTGTGGTTGCCTACTGTAATTAGCCTAAGCATTTTTGTATGGCTTTTAACTTTACATCCCGCCGCATCGGGTAAAATTTATGCGGCTTATGGTGGTGTTTATATTTTTACCGCATTACTTTGGTTGCGCTTTGTCGATCAAATTCCATTTACACGCTGGGATATTACTGGTGCGATGATTGTCATATTTGGCGCAGCAATTATTATTTTACAACCACATGGTTTAGTACGCTAAATTCCACTAACGTTGTAAATTTAAAATCCCACTAAAATAGCCTAAGCAAATTTAAATAAAAGATTTTTATACGTAATCAAGGTAAATAAATACTTCATCAAAAAATAAAGAGGGGATTGTATTCATACTGGATTCATATTTGCTGTAATAGAGGCAGATATCTAAATATTATTTTAAAAAATTGCATTAATAGAGCTTGGTATTATCGTCATATTTATATTTTAATTGTTGTAAAAATACAGTAGACCAGTATTAAACCAGTCTACTGGCTAAAATTAATTTGGCTTTAAATTTTCAAGAATTAAAAATTCCATTAAAGCTTTTTGTGCATGTAAGCGGTTTTCTGCTTCGTCCCAAACCACTGCGTTTAAGTGATCTAGCATTGTTTCAGAAATTTCTTCGCCACGGTGAGCAGGTAAGCAGTGCATAAATAAACAATCTGGATGGGCGAGGCTCATCAAACGTTCATTGACTTGGTAATCGGCAAAAGCTGCTTCACGAATTTTTTGTTCTTCTTCTTGTCCCATAGAAGCCCAAACATCGGTCACAATTAAGTCGGCATTAACCGCCGCATCTTCAGCTGATTCAACCAGTTCTGCACAATGTGCAAATTCAGATAAAAACTCAGGCTTAGGTTCATAGCCTTTTGGCGCAGCAATTTTGAGTTTAAATCCCCACATATGTGCAGCTTCAATATATGAGTTACACATATTATTGCCATCACCGATCCATGCTACGGTTTTACCTTCAATGCTACCACGGTGCTCAACAAAAGTTTGTACATCTGCCAGCAATTGGCAAGGATGATGGTCGTCAGTTAATGCGTTAATCACAGGAACTTTTGAATAAGAGGCAAAACGCTCAACAATGTCGTGACCAAAGGTACGAATCATCACAATATCAAGCATGCTTGAAATAACGCGTGCTGAATCTTCAATGGGTTCGCCACGTCCAAGTTGTGTGTCGCGTGGAGACAAGAAAATTGCGCTACCGCCAAATTGGCTCATACCTGCTTCAAATGAAACACGAGTACGGGTGCTAGACTTTTCAAAAATCATCCCTAAGACTTTACCAGTAAAAGGTTGATAAAGTTTGTTTTCGTGTTGAAGCTTTTTCAGTTCTTGCGCTCGGGCAATCACACGATTAAGTTCAGCTGTAGAGAGGTCACGTAAAGTCAAAAAATGCCGCAGAGCCATGGCTTACCCCATTATTGTTATAATTAACGTTTATAACAATATGTCGTTTGTTAAGAGAAAAAAAGGAATCGATTAATATACTGATAACGATAAAAAAATGCAAAGCATTATGGATTACGTAAGGATTTTAAAAATAAATCGACGCTATAGAGGATGTAATTTTGAATATCACTCGGGTTTTCCGTGAGGGTTACACCCATAAAAATTTTCCACTCAATGTGCCAGAGAATACCTAAATAAATTTTTGCGGCATCATCTGGGTTTTCACAAAAAATGAGACCATTGTCATGTGCATAGCGTAGTTTTTGACTGACATGAGCCAAAATTTTGACGGGGCAGGCTTGATAGATATATTCAGATAAATCTGGGTCGTACTTGACTTGTTCAAACAAAAGTCGAATAAATTTTCGGTTATCGATTTGGGTAATGTGTTGATAAAAATTATCGAGCGTTTGAAGTAAAAAAGTGCGTAATTCAAGATACTCAAATTGACTGGTTTCTTGAAATAAATCTTGTAAAAATAAATCGCGTCTATAGTCACAAATGGCTTTAAATAATCCTTTTTTACTACCAAAATATTTGTAAATAGTTGCTTTAGAACCACCTGCATGTTGAACCACATCATCTAAAGAAACGTCATCATAGCCTTTTTCAATGAAAAGCTGGCTTGCAGATTCCAAAAATGCCAAACGGCGCTCTACACCACGTTTGGTTTGAGGTGGAAGATGACAAGGGCAAGGGGGGAATTGGTCTGCTGACATACATTTATGTAATTCACGGGATCAATCAGAGTATAGCAAATCCCTTGATAAAAATAAGGTTAAGTCGTAGATTTAGTCCTCTGTCGGGAAAATTTTTGGCTTTAAATAACCCAAGATTTGATCTAAAAGTTGTTGTTGATTGTGGTTAAGAGCTTGTTGTTGATCAAGCTTTTGTGCAATGGTAATCAGCGTTTCCCCATACAAAATTTGTCCTTCACTGCAAAAAACTTTACCTAAGTTTTCGAGTGAAGTCAGGTTCTTTTCAACTTGAAATGCATAGGTATACCAATCTTTAGCTTCGGAGTAGCGATGTAAGCTTTGATAATAAACTCCCAAATAATGCGCGCTATAGGTTAAATCATGTTCAAATGCAGCTTCCAAGGATAATTTTGCTTGCTTGAAGTCTTTAAGAATTAAATAAATTCTACTTAGTGGCAACCAAGCTTCAATAACTTGTTGCTCTAAGGCTTTTTTGAATGCTTCAATCGCAAATTGATATTGGCTTATTTGAAAATACATCTCACCTAAAGCCAAAAAAGCATGTGCATAATTTTGAAGAGTGGCTTGTTTTAAATAATGTTCGGCTAAACGATGGTTATGTCGACTCATTTCAATACAACCTAAATGATAAAAAGCCGCAGCATAATTCTTTTCTGCCGCAGATAAATACCAGTGATAGGCAAGACATTTCTGACTTTGGTGTTCGTATACAATGCCAAGTCGAGTCATCCAACGAGGGTCTTGCGGATAGCGCTTTTGCAATTGCTGTAAGGTTTTTAATACCTGTTTGTGCTGTCCGAGTTTTAGGTCTGTATCTAAATTTTGATAAAGCTGAGTAAGATTCTCATTGAGTGCATTTCTACTTTGGCGAAAAGTCCACATGACTGCTCTAACTTAAAATGATAATTATTATCATTTATAGCATATTTTTATTTTATTGCGAATATTTTTCATAAAAAAGCTGCATCTAAAAAATGCAGCTTTTATACATCAATTTTGACTATGAATCGGCGTGTGTAGTTTCTTCTTCCTCATCGTCAGCAGTATCCATCCCTAATTCTTTTAGCTTACGTGTCAGGGTGTTACGCCCCCAACCTAAAAGTTCTGCTGCATGGCGTTTGCGTCCGCGTGTTTGTTGAAGGGCTGCGTTAATTAGCACCTTTTCAAACATTGGCGTTGCAATGTCAAGAATTTTCATTTCACCATTACGCAATTTTTGTACCGCCCATAAACCAAGCGATTCATCCCATTGTTGCGTGTTTGGATGTTCTGGTGTGCCAAGTGGGGCTGTCGTTACTTCACCTGCTTTATGAATTGGAATTTGCTTCAATTCATTCGGTAAATCTTCAGGATAAACATCACGCCCTGTAATCATGACTGTCAGCCAACGGCAGGTATTTTCAAGCTGACGTACATTGCCCGGCCAAGGCAGTTGTTTCATATAGCTAACGGTTTCTGGACGCAGAATTTTAGCACTCACGTTCAATTCTTTACCTGCATCTTCTAAGAAGTGTTGTGCAAGCATTGGAATATCTTCACTACGATGTGCAAGTTTCGGAATATGAATGCGAATGACATTTAAACGATGATATAAGTCTTCACGGAAGCGACCTTCATTGACCAGTTTTTCAAGGTCTTGATGAGTTGCGGCGACAATACGCACATCCACTTTAACAGGAATGTGCCCACCAACACGATAAAACTCACCATCAGCCAAAACGCGTAATAAGCGCGTTTGTGTTTCAAATGGCATGTCACCAATTTCATCTAGAAACAATGTGCCACCATTGGCCTGTTCAAAACGACCTTGACGTTGGGTGTTTGCCCCTGTAAATGCCCCTTTTTCATGACCAAACAACTCCGTTTCAATTAAATCTTTTGGAATTGCTGCCATATTTAAGGCAATAAAGGGCTTCGCTTTACGTGGAGAATGGCGATGCAAGGCATGGGCAACAAGTTCTTTACCTGTGCCTGACTCACCATTAATCAGAACTGTAATATGTGACTGAGACAAACGACCAATGGCACGGAAAACCTCTTGCATTGCAGGAGATTCACCAATAATTTCAGTCGATTGTAGCGGTAGCGTGGTTTTAGCAGACTCTTGCTGTTGCAATTTTGTGATATGTAAAATTGCGCGATTGACCAGTGCTAAAGCTTCATCAATATCAAATGGTTTTGGTAAATACTCAAATGCACCTGTTTGATAACTTGATACCGCAGATTCTAAATCTGAATGTGCTGTCATAATAATGACAGGTAAATCTGGATAATTGCTTTTAACTTTGCCTAAGAAAGTCAGTCCATCAATACCGGGCATACGAATATCGGTTAAGATAACATCAGGTGCTTCTTCTAAAAGTTGATCTAAAGCACTTTGTGCCTCTTCAAAGCTAGTAACGTCAAAGCCTTCTTCTTTAAAGGTTTTTTCTAAGACCCAACGCATGGCGCGATCGTCATCAATCACCCAAATTTTATTTCGCGACATGTTGCGACTCCCACGGTAAATATAAGCTAAATGTTGTTTTTCCAGGTACGGAATGACAAACAATCATTCCGTTGTGTTGATGCATAATATTTTGAGCGATACTTAAACCCAGTCCTGTACCATTGGCACGACCAGTAACCAGTGGATAAAAAACAGACTCTAAAATATCTTCAGGAATACCTGGGCCATTATCTTCAATATCAATACGTACCGCAGAGCGATTAAGCACGCCATTAATGGTGACTAAACGCTGGATACGGGTACGTAAAATAAGTTCAGGTTTGTGCTCGGTAAAAAATTCTTTGTTTTCAAGCATCGCTTGTACGGCGTTCACACTAATATTGAGCATGACTTGAATCAGTTGATCACGATCGGCCTTAATGTCAGGCAAAGACAAGTCATAATCTCGGATAATTTTGATTTTCTTTTTGGTTTGATTGGTAATGAGTGAACGTACGCGTTCGAGTGGTTCATGCACATTTACATCTAAATAGCTAGGTAATTGGCGTGAACCAAGCATAGTGTCGGCTAAAGTGCGTAAACGATCGACTTCATTAATAATAATATCAGTGAATTCATCATACTGAGGGTCGTTCAAGCTACGTGCTAGAAGCTGAGTTGCACCACGAATTCCGCCCAACGGATTTTTAATTTCATGTGCGACACCTCGAATGAGTTGTCGTGTCACTTGATGCTGTTGGATTAGATTCTCTTCTTTAGAAATTTTCAGCATTCGGTCAATTGGGTTTAGTTCAATAATCAGCAGTGGATGATGTGCCTTACCTGTATTGAGTTGGGATACTGAATAATCGACATGAATATCTTTAAAATTAACATTAATTGTCGCTTCACGGCGCGTGTAAGCCTGACCAACTTTTAAGGTATTTAAAAGGGCTTCACGGGTATCAAAATGGTCATTCGGTGCTTGTAATAACTGCGTTACAGGCATGCCAGAGGCGCGAAGTAAACTAATATCAAACAAAGTTTCGCAGGCAGAGTTAAGGTAAAATATATTTAAGTTTTTATCTGCTAACAAAATAGCAGTAGTTAAATTGTCCACCAAAAGTCGATAATCAATTGTGGGCTGATCCATTAGCAAAATCTTCCTGATGTAAAATGGCGCAATGGCATATTTTTCATACCTTTTTTGCTCCCTGTTATGGAACATGCATAAATTGAATATGGTCAGATTTAAGCAAAATGTAAGCCAACTTTCTAGAATGTCTTATTTTTAAGCAAAAAAAAAGTGAAATTCAAAACGTATTGCAGTGTTCGAGTAAGATGAGAGTGCAAGGATAACAAAAACAGATGGTGTTCGCCCTAATTTGGTGCAAAATATTTAGGTAGTCAAAACTTGAGCAATGTTTTGGTGCGTTAGGGATTCATTGCTTTTTATACCTATGCTTATGCCATGAAAAGACATACAATACGCGCATTATAGTGGAGTAGTTGTTGCATGAAATCCCCCAAAGTCGGTTTTGTCTCTTTAGGTTGCCCTAAGGCATTGGTCGATTCTGAGCGTATCCTAACCCAGTTGCGTACTGAGGGTTATCAAGTTGCCTCAGATTATGATGGTGCTGATCTAGTCGTCGTAAACACCTGTGGTTTTATTGAGTCTGCCGTTCAAGAATCGTTAGATGCGATTGGTGAAGCAATGAGTGAAAATGGTCGTGTTATTGTAACAGGCTGTTTAGGTAAGGATGAAGACAAAATCAGACAAATGCACCCGAATGTTTTAAAAGTAACAGGCGCGGCAGCATATCAGGATGTCATGGAAGCAGTACATGAATATGTCCCTGCACCACCAAAACATAACCCATTTATTGACTTAGTTCCAGAACAAGGCATTCGTCTAACCCCTAAACATTATGCGTATTTGAAAATTTCAGAAGGCTGTAACCATCGTTGTACTTTCTGCATTATTCCAAGTATGCGTGGTGATTTGGTTTCACGTCCTGTGGGCTCTGTGCTTGACGAAGCTGCTGCACTAAAACGTGCAGGTGTCAAAGAAGTGTTAGTGATTTCACAAGATACTTCAGCATATGGTGTAGACACTAAATACAAGCTTGATTTTTGGAATGGTCAGCCGGTTAAAACCAAATTCTATGACATGTGTGAAGCACTAGGTCAGCTTGGAATTTGGGTGCGTTTACATTATGTCTATCCATATCCACATGTCGATGCAGTGATTGACTTAATGGCACAAGGTAAAATTTTACCGTATTTGGATATTCCATTCCAACATGCCAGCCCGCGTATTCTTAAACTCATGAAACGCCCTGCGCATAGCGAAAATACTTTAGAGCGCTTAAAAGTTTGGCGTGAAAAATGTCCTGATTTAGTCATTCGTTCAACGTTTGTTGTTGGTTTCCCTGGTGAGACAGAAGAAGACTTCCAATTGCTTTTAGATTGGTTGAAAGAAGCCAAACTCGATCGCGTAGGATGTTTTACTTATTCACCTGTAGAAGGTGCGACAGCAAATGACTTACCCGATCATGTGCCAGAAGAAATCAAACAAGAACGCTATGAGCGTTTCATGCAAGTTCAGCAAGAAATTTCTGCTGCTAAATTAAAGCAACGTGTTGGTCAGATCATGACCGTGTTGGTAGATGATTTAGAAGATGAATTTCCAGTTGCGATTGCACGTTCGTATGCAGATGCACCTGAAATTGATGGTAATGTCTTTGTTGAAGATATTGACAAATCAATCATTAAAGCAGGTGACTTACTTGAAGTTGAAATCACCGATGCAGATGAATACGATTTATATGCAAAATTGATTCAAATTAAATCGGCTTGAAGTAAAACGAAATCTTAATTTTTTGAAATTATTCGATTTGGAGAACAGGTATGTCGGCGTCTAAAAATCCACGTTATGCACGAATTTTATTAAAACTTTCTGGTGAAGCTTTGGCTGGAAATAAAGACATGGGAATTGATGCGCAAGTGCTTGATCAAATGTCTTTATCTATTGCTCATTTGGTTGGTTTGGGTGTGCAAGTCGGTATTGTTGTGGGTGGTGGTAATCTTTATCGCGGTAGTCAATTGCAAAAAGATGGTTTGGTTGGCCGTGTAACAGGCGACCAAATGGGAATGCTTGCAACGGTAATGAATGGCTTAGCAATGCGTGATGCCTTGGTTCGTCGCAATATTAAAACTCGTTTAATGTCGGCACTTTCAATCGGTACAGTGGTTGAACCATATTCAAGCCGTGATGCAATTCGTCATTTGGGTAATGGCGAAGTGTGTGTATTTGTTGCAGGAACAGGCAATCCATTCTTTACAACCGATACAGCTGCATGTTTACGTGGTATTGAAATTGAAGCGAATTTGATTTTAAAAGCGACGAAAGTGGACGGTGTTTATAATAAAGACCCAAGCAAATACGACGATGCAGTGAAATATGACTCACTTACATTCGATCAAGTCTTAGATGAGAAATTAGGTGTAATGGACTTAACAGCCATTTGCTTATGTCGTGACCACAATGTTCCACTCCAAGTTTTTGATATGAACAAATCTGGTGCACTTTTATCTGTCGTTATGGGTGAAAAAGAAGGTACTCGCGTCACGAACTAATGTACGTGAGCGAGAAAGCTCTTTATACTAGCGCTAATTTTTATTTAAATGTTTTGAGAAAGTAAGGTAAATCAGATGATTAACGATCTTAAAAAAGACGGCGAATTGCGCATGCAAAAGTCGATGGAGTCTTTAGAACTTGGTTTTGCTAAAGTTCGTACAGGCCGTGCCCACCCATCTATTTTAAACGGTGTGATGGTTCCTTACTATGGTTCAGATGTTCCTTTAAACCAAGTGGCAAACGTGGGCATTGAAGATTCACGTATGTTGGTCGTTCAACCATTTGAACGTACAATGGTTTCTGCAATTGATAAAGCAATTCGTGAAAGCGACTTGGGTTTAAATCCAATCACGTCAGACACAATACGCGTTCCATTACCTGCTTTAACGGAAGAAACTCGCCGCGACATGCAGAAAGTTGCACGTACTGAAGCTGAAAATGCCAAAGTTGCGATTCGTAATATCCGCCGCGATGTATTAGGCGACATTAAAGCATTGTTGAAAGAAAAAGAAATTTCTGAAGATGATGAGCGCCGCGCAGCAGATGATATTCAAAAGATCACTGATAAATATGTTGCAGAAGTTGACAAGCGTCTTGCTGCTAAAGAAGAAGAGTTAATGAAGGTTTAATGAATGACGACATTAGCCGACATTCATCTTCCTCAACATGTTGCCATCATCATGGATGGCAACAATCGCTTTGCTAAGAAAAAGCACCTTGAGCAAGGGGATGGTCATCGAGAGGGTAAGTCAACACTTGACCCAATTGTTGAACATTGTCGTGAAGTTGGTGTTCAAGCCTTAACGGTTTTTGCATTTTCAAGTGAGAATTGGAACCGACCACAGGCCGAAGTTGATTTGTTGATGCACTTGCTAGAACAAGCAGTGCATGAACAAATCCCACGGATGATTGAGTTTGAAATTGCCTTGCGTTTTATTGGAGATCGCTCGCGTTTAACGCGTGATTTACAAGCACTACTGATTTCGGCAGAAGCACAAACTGCACATTTCCATAAAATGACCTTAACCATTGCAATTAGTTATGGTGGGATGTGGGATATTGCCAATGCGGCAAAAGAAATTGCGGCAAAGGTGATACAGCAAGAAATTCAGCTAGAAAACATCGATGCGCAACTTTTTGGTCAATATGTGCAGCTAAATGATTTGCCCGCAGTAGATTTACTGATTCGTACTGGCGGTGATTATCGTATTTCTAATTTCTTACTCTGGCAAACAGCGTACGCTGAATTGTATTTTACTGATACATTATGGCCAGAATTCACCATACAAGAGTTAGATCGTGCATTTAAAATATTTGCACAACGCGAACGTCGTTTTGGCAAAACTTCAGAACAAATTCTACAAGAGAAAATTGAGAAATAATTCATGTTTGAGCGGATAAAAACCGCATTGGTATTGGTGGCAATTGTTCTAAGTTGTATGTTTGCCACTGCATCACACTATCCTATGTTGATTTTAATGGCTGTTGCGGCAACCATTGCAGGATATGAGTGGTATAAATTAATGCCTGTGCAGAACCCATCAACACGTCCCATGTTTACTTGGGGATATACTTTTTTAGCACTGATGGTTGCAGTGATTGCACTGTATTATCATGATATCCAATTAATTTTTTGGACAGCGTCTATTCTAGTTTGGTTGTTAAGTGTGTATTGGGTTAAAAACTTTCCAAAATATGATGCTTGGTATAATAAAAGTTTAAATATTATTGGTTTAGTTCTAATTTCTGCTGCAATTACAGCAATATTTTCTGTTTGGGAAAGTTCTCCTTGGTGGTTAATGTATCTCTTCCTATTGGTTTGGGGAGCGGATAGTGGGGCGTACTTTGTGGGGCGAAAATTGGGGCGTCGTAAGATGGCACCGAACGTCAGTCCAAATAAATCAGTAGAAGGTTTAATGGGCGGGATTAGTCTGACTGTTATAATTGTTTTGGCTGTACAGCATTATTATTTAGATTTAACGTTACCACAGCACTTTTTATTCTTAGCCTTGTCGATGATAACGGTATTAGGTTCAGTACAAGGCGATTTGTTCGAGTCTATGATTAAACGTCGTGCAGGTGTTAAAGATTCTGGACACATTTTGCCGGGTCATGGTGGTGTCCTCGATCGAATCGACTCGTTATTGGCTGCGGCGCCTATTTTTGCAACGGGTCTTTATCTTTTAAAAATGATGGGTGTAGATTTATAAATGTCACAAACTGTTTGTATATTAGGCGCAACAGGTTCGATTGGTCAGAGTACTTTAAAAGTTTTAGCTGAACATCCTGAAAAATATACGGTTTATGCTGTAACGGCAAATAGTCGAATAGATGAGTTAGTTGCAATATGCAAACAGTTTAAGCCTAAAATTGCAGTTGTGCCGACAGAACTTGTTGATCACCTTGCACAATTGTTAAAACAACATCAGTTGCAACAGATTGAAATTTTAGCAGATGAAGCAGGGCTAATCGCTGCGGCATCGCATCCTGAAGTTGATGTGGTCATGGCGGCTATAGTCGGGGCGGCAGGGTTATTACCGACATTGGCGGCAGTCAAGGCAGGTAAGCGCGTATTGCTTGCCAACAAAGAAGCTTTGGTTATGTCGGGTGACATCATGCTGCAAGCAGCTAGGCAGCACCAAGCGCTGTTATTGCCTGTAGATTCTGAACATAATGCAATTTTTCAATGTCTACCGCAAAATTACTTACAATTAGAACGTGAAAATTACCAACCGAAACAAGGCGTATCGCAAATTTTATTAACCGCATCGGGTGGGCCATTTTTAAATTTCTCTATCGAACAATTACAAACCGTGACTCCCGCACAAGCATGTAAGCATCCAAATTGGTCGATGGGGCAAAAAATCTCAGTTGATTCAGCAACACTGATGAATAAAGGGCTTGAGCTTATTGAGGCATGCCATTTATTTTCAATTTCAGAACATTTTGTTACAGTTGTAATTCATCCACAGAGTATCATTCACTCTATGGTTCAATATGTGGATGGTTCGACTTTGGCTCAAATGGGTAATCCTGATATGTGTACGCCAATTGCACATGCATTGGCATGGCCAAATCGTATCTCGGCACCTGTACCTACGCTTGATGTATTTAGTCATCAACATTTGAATTTTGAACAACCTGACTTACAGCGTTTTCCTGCATTAACTTTAGCACGTCAAGCGATGCGAAGTGGTGGTACAGCACCTGCAATTTTAAATGCAGCCAATGAAATTGCTGTTGCCGCATTTTTAGCACAAAAAATTCCATTTACAGCAATTCCTGAAGTGGTTGATTTTAGTTTAAATCACATTGCAATCACATCTGCCGATGACTTAGATACAATATTAGATGCAGATACATCTGCACGTCGCGCAGCACAGCAATATATTGCAACACAACGAGGAGGCCTAGCATGAATGCCTTATTTATGATTTGTGCAGCAATTTTATTGCTTGGGCCATTGATTGCTATTCACGAGTTTGGACATTACTGGGTTGCACGGCGTTTAGGCGTCAAAGTATTGGTGTATTCGATTGGATTTGGCCCTAAAATCTTAAATTGGACTTCGAAAAAAACAGGGATTCAATACCGACTTTCGCTACTTCCTTTGGGTGGCTATGTGCGAATGCTTGATGAGCGTGAAGGTGAAGTAAAACCTGAAGATGCAGCTTATGCATTTAATCGGCAGCCCGTATGGAAACGCTTTGCTATTGTTGCAGCGGGACCTGTCATTAACTTATTGTTTGCTATGTTATTGTTTTGGATTCTATTTTTACCAAAGCAAGAACAGCTTAATACACGTATTGGTAAAGTGTTGCCTGACACTGCTGCTGCTGTTGCAGGACTTAAAACAGGCGATAAAATTGTTACAATTGATGGTAAACAAACACCAACATGGGAAGCACTTAATTTTGCTTTAGTTGACCGTGCGGGTGAAACAGGGGAAATTATGGTTCAAGCGGAACACCAAGGTTCGCTTAAAAACTTTAGTTTACCCATTCATCAATTTTTGAAAAATCAAGCAGATTCGCCATTTGAAAGTGTTGGATTTTTGCCATATCGTCCGCATATTACACCGACTATTTCAGAGTTGAGCGTAGATGGCGCTGCAATTCGTCAGGGAATGAAAGCGGGTGATATTATTGTTGCAATTAACCAAGTTAAAACCCCAGATTGGTTTGATGTAGTTGATATTGTACAAAAATCTCCAGAGAAATTATTAAATATTCAAGTGTTGCGACACGGTCAATTGGTTAATTTATCAGTCATGCCTCAAGGCAAGCGTGATAATATGGGCAATGTTACGGGTATGCTTGGGGTTAAAGCTGCAACAGAAAAAGTTGTTGTACCAGAGAGTTATAAACAAACCATTCAATATTCACCACTACAAGCTGTAGAAAAAGCTGTACAAAAAACTGGTGAAATTTCGGGTATGATTTTAAATTCTATGGTTAAAATGGTACGCGGCTTAATTGGGTTAGAAAATTTATCAGGCCCGATCACGATTGCCAAAGTTGCTGGCCAAAGCGCTGAAATGGGATGGCAAACATTTATTTCCTTTATGGCGCTCATGAGTGTGAGTTTAGGGATTTTAAATCTTTTACCTATTCCCATGCTTGATGGCGGGCATTTAATTTATTATGTTATCGAAGCGATTAGAGGGAAACCAGTTTCGGAACAAGTACAGCTTATTGGGTTTAAAATCGGTATGGTATTGCTTGGAAGTATGATGATCCTCGCTTTATTTAATGATTTTATGCGGTTATAAAACAGGATTTACACAATATTCAACTTAGTGGAAAAATAGGCATGCGTCACTCACATATTTTTATGCCTTTGGCACTGATTAGTGCAATGGCTGCTGTACAACAAGTCTATGCGGCAGACGAATTCGTTGCTCAAGATATTAAATTTGATGGATTGGTTCGTCTGACACCTGCCAACTTATATAGCATATTGCCAATTAAAAGTGGTGACCGTGTTAATGATGCAGTGTTAAACAGTGCGATTCATTCGCTATATGGCTCTGGTTTGTTTGATGATATCAAAGCATCACAACAAGGTTCGAGCTTGGTGTTTAATGTGGTTGAGCGTCCCGTTATTTCAAAAGTTGAGTTTAAAGGCAACAAACTGATTCCGAAAGAAGCACTGCAAGATGGTCTCAAGAAGATGGGAATTGCAGAAGGTGAAGTGCTGAAAAAATCAACTTTACAAAATATCGAAACTGAACTTGAACAGCAGTATGTTCAGCAAGGTCGATATGACGCTAAAGTTACTGTGACAACCACAGCACGTCCAAATAATCGTGTTGATTTAACAGTTAACTTTGATGAAGGTAAGGCTGCAAAAGTTGTTGAAATTAATGTGATTGGTAATCATGTTTTTAAAGATGATGAAATTAAACAAGCTTTTGCACTTAAAGAAAGCAGTTGGTCATCTATCGTTACTCGCAATGACCGTTATGCCAAAGAGCGTATGTCGGCAAGTTTAGATGCACTAAAAGCGTTATATCTAAATAACGGCTATATTAATTTCACAGTCAATTCATCGAACTTAAATATTAGCGAAGACAAAAAAAATATCTTCGTTGAAGTCTCAATCGATGAAGGTCAACAATTTAAAGTCGGTCAAACTAAGTTTTTAGGTGATACTTTATTTAAACCTGAAGAATTAAAAACACTACAACTATATAAAGATGGTGACACTTATTCGCAAGAAAAAGTGGATGCAGTAAAAAACTTATTGCTGCGTAAATATGGCAATGCAGGCTATTATTTTGCCGAAGTCAATGTTGTACCTCAAATTAATAATGACAATAAAGTAGTTGATGTAAATTACTACATTAATCCAGGTCAACAAGTGACCATTCGTCGTATTAACTTCTCAGGTAACACCAAAACTGAAGATCAAGTATTACGTCGTGAAATGCGCCAAATGGAAGGCGCTTTAGCAAGTAATGAAAAAATTGATTTATCTAAAGTTCGTTTAGAACGTACAGGCTTCTTTAAAACAGTTGATATCAAACCTGTTCGTATTCCAAATGTACCTGACCAAGTTGATTTAGACGTTAATGTTGAAGAACAACACTCGGGGACAAGTACTTTAGCCATTGGTTATTCTCAAAGTGGCGGTATCACTTACCAAGCAGGCATTAGCCAATCTAACTTCTTAGGTACAGGTAAAAGTGTTGGTTTTGACTTTACCCGTTCATCGTACTCGACCAACTATAACCTTTCAGTGACTGATCCATATTTTACTATTGATGGCATTAGTGCAGGTTATAATGTTTACTACAAAAAAACCAAGCCTTATGATAATTATCACGTCAGTGATTACTACTCAGAAACGTATGGGGCAAATACTAGCCTTTCTTATCCAATTGACGAAAACCAAAGTTTAAGTGGTTCTATTGGAATTGAAAAAACCAGTATCTCAACTGATATCTATGGTTCAACTGCATTTAGAGATTACTTATTAAGTCATGATGGTAAAGCTAAAGCTCAGGCAAATGTTGTAGATGCAAATGGAAATGCAACATCAACCACTTACGATAGTGAGTTTGAGGGTGATTATCTCAATTATCTAGTTAACCTTGGATGGTCATTCAACACTTTAAACCGTCCAATGCTACCAACTTCTGGTCAATTACATAACGTTAATTTAGAAGTGGCACTACCAGGCAGTGATGCTGAATACCAAAAACTGACCTATAGCGGCCAAGTTTTCTTCCCAATTGGTTTGGGCTTTGGCTTGCATGGTTATGGAAAGCTTGGTTATGGCCATGACTTACCATTCTGGAAAAACTTCTATGCAGGTGGTTGGGGCTCGGTGCGTGGTTATGAAGACAACACCTTAGGTCCTCGTTATCCCGGTGTTTACTATAGTGGGAATAAAATTACAGACTCAAGTACCGATGCTACTGGTGGTAATGCTTTAGTGCAATTCGGCGCAGAATTGATTTTACCTGTTCCTTCTAAAGGTGATTGGGCGCGTCAGGTTAGACCAACGTTGTTTGTTGAAGGTGGTCAAACTTTTGACACTGAATGTAAAAATGTAGGTGCGTTCAATACAGCAACCAATAGTTATACCGCAGATCAAGCAAAACAATATTGCAAAGACAATTTTGGACTTGATGTTGGTAATTTGCGCTATAGTGCAGGGGTTGGTTTGACATGGATTACCATGATTGGGCCGTTATCAATTAGCTATGCATTCCCATTGAACAAAAAAGAGGGTGATGACACCCAAGCAGTTCAATTCCAAATTGGTCGTACTTTCTAAGTACGACTTTCATAACGACTTTAGGACATTTAAAATGAAAAAACTATCAACACTTCTTTTGACTTTGGGTGTAACTGCAACAGGTCTAACCCATGCAGCTGGCTATGGTGTGATTGATATGCAACGTGTTGTTGAAAGTAGTACATATTTAAAGCAACAAAATGCGACATTACAACAGTCAGTCAAACCATCTGCAGATCGCGTTGAGCAACTAAATAAAGACATTCAGGCACTCCAAGCCAAAGCAAGTACTGCAAAACCTGCGGAAGTAGATCAGTTAAAGTCACAATATGAAACTAAAGTGCGTGAAATTAATTCACTTGAGCAAAATATTCAACAGCGTGTACAGGCTACATCACAAACAACCAGTCAAACCTTTAGTAGTCGTGTACAACAAACTGCTGAGCAGTTACGTAAAGAAGGTAATTTAGACCTTGTTTTGAATAAAAATGCCGCTCTTGCCTATGACGCTAAGAATGATTTAACTGATAAAATGATTCAAAAGGTTAATGCGATCAAATAATTCATGAATCAGCAAATTTACTCATTAGAAGCATTAGCTCATCTTGTCAAAGGTGAGTTAATTGGTCAGCCTGAAATGAAAATTTCAGGCTTGGCCAGTTTAGAACATGCAACCAAATCTCAGATTGCTTTTGTAAATGGTGAGAAATATCTAGAAAAAGCACAGGCATCCAAAGCAGGTGCATTGATTATTTCTGCAGATTTACAAAATAAACTTCCGCAGCATCAAAATTTTATTGTGGTGAGTAATCCCTATTTGGCTTTTGCTACTCTAACCCATGCATTTGAAGTAAAGAAAACAATGCGTGGCATTGAAAGTACAGCAAAAATTCATCCTTCAGCAATGATTGCCGATAGTGCTTATATTGGCCATTATGTCGTGATTGGTGAAGATTGTGTGGTCGGGGAAGACAGTGTCATTGAGTCGCATGTTAAAATTGATGATGGCGTAGAAATTGGTAACCATTGCTTTATTGATTCGCATGTAACATTAACGGGCTATACCAAAATTGGTCATCATGTCCGTATTCACGCCAATACTGTAATTGGAGGTGAGGGATTTGGTTTTGCGCCTTATCAAGGCAAATGGCATCGTATTGCACAGTTAGGTTCAGTTAAAATTGGAAACAATGTCAGAATTGGTTCAAATTGTAGTATTGACCGTGGTGCATTGGATGACACAATTTTAGAAGATGGTGTCATTATTGATAACCTTGTGCAAATCGCACATAACGTAAAAATTGGGCAAAATACCGCCATTGCTGCAAAATCTGGGATTGCTGGCAGTACAACCATTGGCAAAAACTGTATACTTGCAGGCGCATGTGGGGTTGTAGGGCATATTGAAATTGCCGATAATGTAACATTGACAGGAATGTCAATAGCTACAAAAAGTATTTTTAAAGCAGGAACCTATTCTTCAGGCACAGGGCTTTTTGAAAATTCACAATGGAAAAGAACGGTTGTACGCTTACGACAATTAGCAGATGTGCCATTGACCCATATCGTGAAACGATTAGATCATATACAAGCTCAGATTGAGTCCCTTGAATCAACTTTGAATACGCGTAAATGAATATGATCACAGAATCAAATACTCCAGCTTTTGAAATTCCTGAATTACCAATGAAAATTCAGAAAATTCGTGAATATTTACCACATCGTTATCCATTTTTATTGGTTGACCGTGTCACTGAAATTACAGATAACAGCATTGTTGGTTATAAAAATGTGTCGATTAATGAAGAATTTCTTCAAGGACATTTTCCTGAATATCCAATTATGCCAGGCGTGTTAATTATTGAAGCCTTAGCCCAAGTTTCAGGAATTTTGGGTTTTGTGATGAATAATGAAACACCAAAACCAGGATCTTTGTTCCTGTTTGCAGGTGCAGAGAAAATCCGTTTCAAAAAACAAGTCGTTGCAGGCGATCAATTGGTTCTAAAATCTGAACTATTGATGCAAAAACGCGGCATTTACAAATATAATTGTACTGCAAGCGTAGACGGCGTTGTCGCTGCAGCTGCAGAAATTATTATCTCTCACCAAAGAACATAGAGCAGGCATGAGTAGTAAAGAATATATCCATCCAACCGCTATTATTGACTCATCTGCTGTTATTGCACCAGATGTAGAAATCGGGCCATACTGTATTATTGGCCCACAAGTAACGATTGGTGCAGGGACGAAACTGCATTCACATGTTGTGATTGGCGGATATACTCGTATTGGTAAACACAATCAAATTTTTCAATTCGCCAGTATTGGTGAAGTTTGCCAAGACCTCAAATATAATGGCGAAGAAACATGGTTAGAAATTGGCGACCATAATGTCATTCGTGAACATGCTTCTTTACATCGCGGTACAGTGCAAGACCAAAGTCTGACTCGCTTAGGCAGTCATAACTTATTAATGGTAAACACCCATATTGCACACGATTGCCAAATCGGTGACCACAATATTTTTGCCAATAACGTAGGTGTAGCTGGACATGTTCATATTGCCAGTCATGTCATTGTCGGTGGAAACTCAGGTATTCATCAATTCTGTCGAGTAGGTGCGTACAGCATGATTGGTGCAGCATCTTTAGTTGTAAAAGATGTTCCTGCCTATGTCACAGTGTCAGGGAATCCTGCACATGCTTTTGGTTTGAATCTTGAGGGAATGCGTCGTCGTGGTTGGTCACGCGAAGTGATTCAAGGCTTACGTGAAGCATTTAAGTTGGTGTATAAAGAAAACTTAACGACAGTTGAAGCGGTAGCGCGTATTCGTGCCGAAATTTTAGCTGACGTTGCAGAAGTCCAGTTACTTATTGACTCAATTGAGCAATCTGAGCGTGGTATCGTACGTTAAGTTTGTTCTGCAAAATAAAAAAGGCTAAACATCCGTTTAGCCTTTTTTATTTCAGCCTTTTTTGACAAAACCTGCTTCTTCAGATTTAGGGTATTTGGTTAGCAGCTGCTGGCGATATAAATTAGCGGATACGGTATTTTTATCAATATTTTTGGCAATACTATATAGTTGATATAGTGAGCGCGCAGCTTTGGCCGATTGTGGATATTGCTTAGCAACAATCTCATAGTTTTTTTTGGCATCAGTATAATTTGGCGGTTCAATCGCTAAATTGAATTCAGCCAACCAGAAATGTGCATTTCCGATATAAATACTATTTGGATAAGTTTTAATAAAATTCTGCATTGGTGAAATTGCAGATTTTGCCCCGCCTTGCTTATATGCATCTAGCGCGGTGGTGTAGGCCTGCTTTTCACTCTGAGGTTTAGGTGTTGGTGTCGTTTTATCTATATTTGTATTTGAGCTTGCTGTATTTGTAGATGGTGCTTTTACAGGGGTAACAGGTACGGCTGCGGTCGTTGTTGCTGTTTTATCGCTTGTGGCAGATGGGCTTGTACTATTTGTGCTGCTTGGTTCAGATGCAGTATCATCGCCATCTTCACTCGCATTACTTTCTGGATCAACCTTTTGCTGTAATAATTGCAACCGTTGATCAAGATCATTGTAACGATTTTCAGCATCTTTTTTCAGTTGGTCAATAGTGTTTTGCTGTTCTTCTAAACTTCCACGTAAGCTACGTACTTCATTTTCAAGTCGTTCTGTTTTTTGTACCAACTCCCAGTTTAAATTGGTTGGAATATTTGGAGCAGTTGTGGTTGCAACTGGGGTAGCTGATGTTGTGTTTGCACCCGTATTTTGGCTTAAATTGACATTTTCAATGGGTGCAGCTGACAACGAGCCAATCATTAGACAGGTGACAACACATACTAACGCTGTTTTTTTAAACTTCATAACACAACCTGAAAAAAGATAAAGTCGAATATAAATCGAGAGAGTGAATGGTTTTATTATCAAGTTTCTTTGAAAATAGGCAATAACTATTTACAATCTCACAGCATTTTTAAAATGTAAGCCGAAAAAACAAACACAATATTGAGTAAATTTATTGAATTGTATTTTTTACAGACAAACGATGCCAAATTTCAATAATTTATCTGATTTTATCTTGCATCAGATTTTAAAATCTCTATAATCGTCGTTGCAATGGTAGCCCTGCTGGTAGCTTCGCAATTGTACTCTGTGAACCCCGCCAGGACCGGAAGGTAGCAACGGTAACAGAAATATGATGTGCCGAGGTTTTGCTAGTAGGGCTGCCACCATTTTATATTATAAGAACTCATCCTCATCTGCTTCTTTCTTAATTGCCTTAAAAATCACATCCATATCATAGCCACGATACTGTAAATAACGAATTTGTTTCGCAATTTCCTTTTGATCACGGCTGACCAAAGCACCAAATTTTTTTACTTTTAATTGGTATGCTTGACTTAACCAATCAATTTCATCAAGTTCAGTTTCAATATATTCTTGATCAATCGCTTTTTTTTGCAAAGCCTGCGTAATACGTCTTGGACCTTTACCTTGTCTAACTTGACTTGATAAAACCATTTTCGCCATTCGCTCATCACTTTGGTAGTGCTGCTGTTCTAGCTCATCAACCAATGCAATTACTTCATCTAAATGAATAGCATAGCAAGCGAGCTTATTGTGTAGCTCTTGCTTGGAATATTCACGTTTGGCTAAAAGTGCAAAAGCATAAGATCGTAGCCGCGTTCCTGTCAGCGTTTTTACAATTTCAGTAGATGATTTTTTCCACATAAACGGTTTCTCTATACAGTAAAAACGCCCCGAAGGGCGTTCTATAAAACATTTAATTAAGGTTCAATGAAATCAGCTTCTTCTTCTGTCTGCTCTGTAGGTGACACATTTTTGGTTAACAGTTGCTCGCGAATTTGGGTTTCAATTTCTTTTGCAAGCTGAGCATTCTCTTCTAAATAACGAATCACGTTATTTTTACCTTGGCCAATTTTACTGCCTTGATAAGAGTACCAAGCACCTGCTTTTTGTACAATTTCTTGTTGTACCGCAAGGTCAACCACTTCACCTAGCTGATTAACGCCTTTACCATATAAAATTTGGAAAAGGGCTTCTTTAAATGGTGGTGCCATTTTGTTTTTAACGACTTTTACTTTGGTTTCAGAACCAATAATTTCATCGCCTTCTTTAACTTGACCAATACGGCGAATGTCTAAACGCACCGAAGCGTAGAATTTTAATGCATTACCACCTGTGGTTGTTTCAGGGCTACCAAACATAACCCCAATTTTCATACGGATTTGGTTAATGAAAATCACCATACAATTGAGGCGTTTGGCATTACCAGTAATTTTACGCAAGGCTTGGCTCATTAAGCGTGCTTGTAAGCCCATGTGCGAGTCACCCATTTCGCCTTCAATTTCAGCTTTCGGGGTAAGTGCGGCAACAGAGTCGACCACGATTAAATCAATTGCACCTGAACGAACCAACATATCGGCAATTTCGAGTGCTTGTTCACCGTTATCGGGCTGTGAAACCAATAAATTGTCAATGTCTACGCCAAGTTTGCGGGCATATTGTGGGTCAAGTGCATGTTCGGCATCAATAAAAGCACACGTACCACCCGCTTTTTGACATTGCGCAATCGCTTGCAAAGTCATAGTGGTTTTACCTGACGATTCAGGGCCATAAATTTCAACAATACGGCCTTTAGGTAAACCACCTATACCAAGTGCAATATCAAGCGTTAAAGAACCAGTTGATACGGCTTCTATCGCCTGAACGGTGTTATCACCGAGGCGCATTACTGTATTTTTACCAAATTGTTTTTCAATTTGACTTAAAGCGGCATTTAACGCTTTGCTTTTATTTTCATCCATCTTACAACCTCAAAACGATGATTATGTCTGTACACTTAAGTGGATGTATAGGAAAAAGAATCTCGACACCACGGGCATTATACTGACAGATTTAATTTAAATTGGCTATGTTGATTTAATTGGGTGCGACATAAGTTGTCGCTATTAGTCATCCCATGTTGCTTCATATTGAGCATCATGCTGATGTTTGAATTTATGAATGTCACGGCGATCTTTTTTACTTGGACGATGATCGGGGCGGGCTAAATTTTGTAATTTCCGCTGCGATGCAAAGAGCTCACGGCGTGCAATACTGGTTTCTGTTTCACTGTAAAGTAATTGTGCAACAGGCGCAGGACCACGAATATCGGATAGGCCAGTAATCACCACTGTTTTTTTATCTATTCCTTGCTGAATAGTCAATTCCATTCCGATACGAATCTCTTTAGAAACTTTAACCCGTTCACTTTGATGATGTACTTTACCACCTTCAATTGCAGCTTTGGCAATTGAGCGAGTTTTAAAAAATCGGGCTGCCCAAAGCCATTTGTCGACTCGCATACTATCTTTTGGTTCGGAATGTTGTTTCATATACATCCTATTCATCATATATACAAAATGAATAATTTAACGTATTCATCTATGAAAGTTCTTGCAGCCTATGTTTTATTGCGATCTATCATGCAAAAATAATGCAGTGATACTCATCGTGCAAGAGCTCTATTATACAATAAGGTAGATGCTCAAATTTACAAGCCTAACTTGCTGCAAAATTTAAGGAATGCCTATGTTTACACCATGTCTTGCGCCAAAAGATGCTTTTATTCAGCACATTTTAACTATCATTTGCAGTGCAAATCAGTTATTGCAGGCAGAATACCAAACTTATTGTGCGGCAGATGCAACATTTAAAATACAGCATAAAGATGATTTATCGCCTGTTACCCAAGCCGATCTAAAGTGTAATGATTTCATCTTACACGCACTTCAGCAAATAACCCCTGAAATTGCAGTGTTGTCAGAAGAAGGAGATGTGCATTTACGTCATACATGGCAAAAATGCTGGTTGCTTGACCCGCTAGACGGCACGAAAGAATTTTTAAAAAAGCGCCCTGAGTTTACGATCAATTTAAGCTTAATTGAACAAGGTGAAACCTTATTTTCAGTGATTGCTGTACCTGCACAACGGATTGTTTATTTGGGTTACACCGACCAATTGCCTTATAAATACTTACAAGATCAAAACACATGGCAGCAGTACCAAGCACAGCCGCCTTTAGAATCAAACTGCTTAAAGCTAGGTTTAAGTCATCGCAGTCGTCAGATTGAGTATCAACAATTTACTGAACTTTTAGCACAGCATCATAGTATTGAATCAATCACCGCAGGTAGCGCTTATAAGTTTTGTTTGATGCTTGAAGGGGAAATTGACTTGTATCCACGTTTTCATCCCACTTGTGAATGGGACACCAGTGCAGGGCAAGGTCTACTTCAAAGCATTGGTGGTGGTTTGATCGGTTTAGATGGTCAAAAATTTCGCTATAATATTCGCAGCAGCTTATTAAATTCAGGATTCTTGGCCTATCGTTCTGAAGCCAGTAAAAGTGCAGGCATCACAGCATTGCAGCACATGGCAAAATAACCACGGACTTTGCCAGAGCATGTTATATTAATGCTTAAAATAAAATGCGAACACATGGAATGGCTTTAAAATTACTCCCCAAAAGTATGTTTCAGGCAATTGATTTACTGCCCGATAGACATACACCTGTGACGTTATTTACTCGGCATTCGATTCGAGAGATTGTAGCAGGGCAAGGTTTGGCTGGATACGACTTACAACTCACCACACAAGGGCGTGAGCTTGCACAAGCATGGGGACAATATTTAATTCAAAATACCGACCGTGTGATACAACACTGCATTTCAAGTCCAATTCAGCGCTGTATTGATACTGCTGCATTAATGATTCAAGGTGCTGACCAAATTGCGATACAGCAAAATACGCATCATATTGAAATTATTGAACAGGGTTTATTGGTCGAACCGGGTAGTTTTGTACTCGATATTCAGCAAGCAGCCCCTTATTTTAAGCAACAAGGTGCTTTAGGTTTTGTGAATAGTTTTGTCAATAATGGCTTACCTGGCATGAAACACCCGATTACTGGGGTGGTTGATGTATTGGAATTGATTTATCAGACGCATCCGCAGCAAGCAGGCGGTTTAAGTTTGGCGGTAAGTCACGACACTATTATTGCAGCAATGCTAGCGGTTATGAATAACCAGACCCAACTGAATAAGAGTGATTGGCCTGAGATGATGGAAGGCGTTTTTGTTTGGTTTGAAGGCGATTGTTTTTCTGAGAGTATTTTAAAATGGATTTGGAGAGGGCAATTGCATCAGCTTTCAATTCATGACTTTCAACAGCAACATCTGAAAGATTAACAGGCAAGGAATTGGATGCATCTTTTTTTAGATTGTGAATTTAATGGTTGGCATGACCATAGTACAGGCGATCTTATTTCATTGGCATTGGTTTCTGCCGATGCAACATACTGTTTTTATGAAGTTGTAGCGTGTAGTCAGCCACTGCCTTTTGTGGCACAGCATGTTTTACCTGTACTTGGAAAAGATGCGATTCCACTGTGGGCGTTGGCCAATAAGTTAAGTCGCTTCTTATGGGAAATAAATGCGGTAGAATCTTGTTCTCTCACGATCGTGGCCGATTATCCTTCAGACATTGAATTATTTAATCGCACCTTACTGGTTGGGCAGGGTCAATGTTTGAGTGTCCCTGCTATTCATTTTTTACTTGACTTGTCATTGAGTACACAGCTCTCTGCAATACCGCATAATGCACTTGAAGATGCCAAGGCATTAAGTCAGGATTATGCAAATAAGTATTCACAATTAGATTTTTAATAATCAGATTGTGTTTTGATAAGGTGCAGTTCAGGTAAAATAATACGATATTCATCGGCATGATCTTCTTTATGCCAAAGCACGACAAAATTAACTTTAGCACTTTTAATGTGATAGCCTTGTTTTAATTTAGCTTGTAACTGCTCTTTAAAACTCTTTGAAAATTTAAGGACATAACTACCTTCTACATTTTTACAGCCGTCTGTATCGGCAAATAAAATATCGCCACTGACGAAGTCGCGAACAACACTTGCATGATGAATAAAATGATTTAAATAGATGTTCTTATGATTTAAATAAAAGATAAAGTCTGATGTTGCGGCATAGTTGGTCTGATTTTTCATCAGAATTAAATTTTCGACCTGAATCCCATCTAAAATATTGGTATTACATAAAATATTTAAGTGACTTTTTGCACGGGTTAATCCGACATACAGTTGCCGTTTTGTATCATCATCTTTGAGTTTAAATTGATTCAGCATTAAAAAGACCTGATCAAATTCACGGCCTTTACTTTTGTGAATGGTCGATACAAAAACTATATCATCTTGGATGGTGTAAAAATCTTCAAGTTTGGATTCTCGTACAAATACCCGAAAGTCAGATTGGTATTTTTGTTCGGGATGGATTGCGGCAAATATTTGAATCAGGTTTAAGCATAGATCAAGCTTTTGGCTTCGTTGGAATCTGTTTTTGAGTTTGATGATTGCATCATCCCAACGCGCTGCCGAGATAATATAATCATGTTCGCCTAAGTCTAAATAATGAAAAAATGCTCGAATCTCAAGTAAATCAAAGACATTGAAACCTTCATTACTTTGAATAAGTTTGGCGGCAATACCACGTTGTAACAACAGACTGGTAATTTGTGCGGCTTCATCATTGGTTTGCACCAAAATACAACGACTTCCATCTGTCTTTGTGGCCAGCACCTGCTCAATTAAAGGCTGAATAAGGTGATGGCTGCTGTAACGTGTCAGTTGAATCTCGCCATTGTCAGTTTGTTTGGCCACAATTGGGAATTTTTTTAGCCGCTGCTGAATACCGTCGGCAAAATAGTTGCTAAAAGCGACCAAGTTCTGCTTACTCCGATAATTTTCGACCAATTCATATTGCTCAGCATGGTGTTGCTCGACCAAACTTTGTAGGTGTTTTGCGCTCGCAAACACAGGGGCGAAGGAATAAATGGTTTGATCATCATCACCAACCGCAATAACACGCATTTCCTCATTTTTTTCCATAAGCGTCTGAACCAGTTCAAATTGAACCGCATTCATATCTTGCGCTTCATCAATCACCAGCACCATTTTGCTAATTCGATTGATCTCTACATCGCCCGTTTTAATTTTATCGGTTGCACGTTGTACAATCGCATCTGACTGTTCCAAACTTCCAACTTTTCCAAGTAAATCAAAACAATATGAATGAAAGGTTTTAATTTCAACATAGGCTGCGGCATTCCCAATTAGCTGAATAAGGCGTGATTTAAACTCATATGCAGCGGCGCGTGAGAAGGTGAGCATTAACAATTGCTCATGTTTAACATCTTCCATCATCAATAAAGATGCCAATTTATGCACCAAAACACGGGTTTTGCCACTACCAGGCCCAGCGGCAACTACAATATGCTGATTCTCACTGTCATTAATAATTTTAAGTTGTGCAGGGGACAGTTCACCAAAAAGACGTTGGAATTTTGAAGCAGTCATTTTTTGTTTTAAAAAATCGCCTTTACTGGCAGGGAAATATTTTCTTAAAAAACTACTATAATTAAGCTGAAAATAATCCTCTACAAATTGTAATGCAACTTGATAATCTTCAACCATTTTCTTGGCATATTCACCGACAATATGAATTTGTTGCACCTTGTTGTCGTAATAAAGTTCTAACTTTTTATAATCTTCTTTGGTGTATTTTTTCAGGTTGTTTTTTTCAAGGCGTTGTAGGCTAAGACGGTTATAAATCACCATAAAGCCACCTTCAATTTTAATGGCTTCAATTCGTGATAAATAAAATAAGCTGTCTTCTACATCATCTAAGTCAATCTTTAACGTCAATACATCTTCTGTCTTTTCATAGGCCGCTTTGAGTTCATGGATAGAAAATTCAATTAAGCATTCTTCTTTTTCTAGGGCAGATAAATGATCTTGTTGATAACGTTGATATAAATATTCGACAATGAATTGTGCTAGTGCGTGACGCTTGGCAACTTTTTCTAATAGCTGTGCAGGCTCAGTTTGATACAGCAGGGCAATTTGATGATGTTGATGTTCAATATTCTTTTTCTTCACCCAGTTTTTAATCGACCAAAAGTTGAGAATTGTCTTAATTTTATTGGGTGTAACTTGTTGTATGCTCATTTCATCAATCGTCTGATTGAGCTCTTTGACCGAGTAGTGATTTTCATCTGCATGAATCTGTGTCAACAAGGCATTTTCAATGGCGATAAAATCTTTCAAAATATTGAATGATTTATTAGCCGTTTCAGTTTTCTTAATAAAAGCGGTTAAGTCTTGTGTGTCGGCTAAAATTTTTTCTTCCCGAAAAATATTAATGATTTGGATGACTTCTGCACGCACAATACCAAGATGGTCGCTGATATAATCAACCCGTGACTCTGCGGCTTCATCAGTGGCTAACTTACGACTTTTGGTGGAAAACAGCTTTTTAATAATTCGAATAGCTTTTTGTTTTTGCACTTCAATTAATTTTTCAGAATTTTCAATAATTTCAATTGCTTCTTGTGCATTCTTACACAAAATACTATTGGCAAAAACTCGTGGCATATTTTGCCCGCGTTTGACATAACCTGAGTCTTCTAACGCTGAAATTGCAGTGGTCACGCGGTTTTCGATATCGTCTACCGTGTCATCCCAACCTGCTTTACGGGCAATTTCTAATGCCGAATTCGACAATGATGCACGTACACGGGTCATATCTTTAATCGCTTTCCAAATTTGCTGAATCTCTTTAATTGAAATTTTAGTTTGATTCAGCAAAATAAAATGCTTACTTAAATCTTCTTCATCGAATAAAACAAAACACTCAGCTTGCAGGTTTTCATCTCGACCCGCACGACCTGCTTCTTGCACATAATTTTCTAATGAATCTGAAATTTCATAGTGAATAACAGCACCAACATCACGTTTATCAACACCCATACCAAAAGCAGATGTTGCCACCATAATTTGCACATCACCCGCAATAAAGGCTTCTTGATTAGCCGTTTTGTCTTGGCTGTGCATTTTTCCGTGATAACCACGGACATTAAATCCATCTTGTCCGAGTTGTTCTACAAGGGCTTTAACTCGTTTGGTACGTGAAACATAAATAATAGTCGGACAATTCTTATCTTCAATCAATTGGCGTAAGGTTTGATATTTTTCATCATGTCCTTGTTTGTTAAAGACTTGATAACGTAAGTTTTTACGAGAAACTTTGGCAGAAAAAATTTCTAATTCAAGTCCTAAGCGCGTTTTAAAATAAGCACAAATATCATCAACCACACGTTGTTTAGCTGTTGCAGTGAAACATGAAACGGCTATAGGTTCTGCTAATTGTTTGGTTTCTTGTAGGTTTTTAATGAAATCTGCAATATATAAATAATCAACCCGAAAATCTTGTCCCCACGAAGAAAAACAGTGTGCTTCATCAATCACAAACCTGACCACATTACGCGCCAATAATGCTCTTTCGATGGTGCGTGAACGTAACGATTCAGGCGAAATGTAGAGTAGGGCAGCTGATCCATCAATCACACGTTCTAGCGATTTTGCGCGCTCAATCGGATCTAATAAGCCATTGATGGTCACTGCATCGGTAATACCATTACGTTCTAAATTATCGACTTGGTCTTTCATTAATGACTGTAAAGGTGAAATAACCACCGTTAAACCTTTGTTATTCTCGCCACTCATTAATGCAGGAACTTGAAACGTAATTGATTTACCACCGCCTGTTGGGAAAATAGCCAAAAGTGATTTATTTTCAATGGCGGCTTTGGCTGCTTGTTCTTGTAATGGTTTATCGTCATAACGACGGAAATTATCATAGCCAAAAAACTTTTTTAATCCTATTTTAGGATTCAACTTTTGTGCGCAGTAGGCACAACCTAGCCGACATGGAGTGCTTCTAAGTTTAGATAAAATACTTTCAATTTTAGGATATTGGAACAATAACCATTTGGGTGTAATTGAATAGCGATTTTTCACATAAATTAATGAAAGTGTATAGGCAAGTTCTACAGGATTTCGTTCAATAAAACCTTCTAAATCGGCTTGTTCACAAATTTCTTCTGCAAACAGTTCATAAATAAGTACAAACAGTTCATCTTGCACAGGTACAAAGTTTAAATATTCAAAAAATGCCTTAAAACCAATCTGATCTTTTAATAACCAATAAAAAATGGCTTGTAAGCGCAAATCTAAGCTTAAAAAAATTTCAATTTCGCTATGTAATAAATCACGTGTGATGATTGCATCGTTTAAGGGCGAGTTTGACGATTCAAACTGTAATTTATAGTTTTTATTTAATGCATGATAAGGGCGTGCAGGAAATAATAATGCGGATAAAAATAAAGTATCAATTATACAGTTTGGGTGAAAATTAAGCGACTTTAAAATTGGCTGTAAATAATGTAAATCGTGCCGAATAAAATTATGACCACACAGATAATCCGTTTGAGATAAGAATGATGTGAGTGCTGGCAATGAGTTTTGATGAAATTGTTCTTCATTGGTTTTAATCGCACCAATATCAATAATTTTTTTGCTATCTGGATTCACTTCTAAATCTAAGAATGCGACTGTGGCCATTTTTAAATGTCATAATTGGAAGTACTCGCTAATCATAAATAATTCTTGCAAAGATTACAATTCATCATTTCGCATAATGTCTTGATTATGTTACATAATAATCTTTTATAAAAAGTTAATATCGTTTCGATATTAACTTTTTATAAAATGCGATTATCTTTTTAATGCACCAATTATTATTTAACATCAATCTTTATTATGCGAAATCGAATATAAAATTATATTTTTAATATACTGTTTATTATTTAAAATCGAATATGCGATTGAGGGAGGGAGGAGGGACGTTCGACCGACTGATTGAGCAAATTCGATTTTTGTGAAAGGGCACACTGCTATCTAAAATAGTGTGCCTGACTGCGGAAAGTTTTTCGACATTTGCCCCGTAACCCATATATAACGGAGCTTCTAGCATTAATGAGATTAATTCGCATTAATGCTTATTTTGGTATTATTAAATTCCCACTATTTCCTACTTCTATTAGATCAATTCCATGTTCTATTAATATATGTACTACTTCGCTGTCTCGAATTGGCTGTTGTCCTTTTTGAATTAGAACTTTATTCAATTCAACAGCTTTCTTTCTAAGCATTTCTTGCTCTTTGTCATTTAGACGTACGCTTTGTACCATTTCTTTTCTCTTTAACCTTTTGGTTGATTGCATAAAATAATACATGCATTTATGCATGCATGTTGCCAATAGGGTTTATAATGAATAAAGAACAAGCTTTAAATTATATTGAAAATGCTATTTTTGCTGCCGTTACTGACCTTGAAAAGGGTATTGCTATTGGCTTTATTGATGCTTGTTTTTTTTCAAATTTGATTTCTGATATTGAGTTTCACCAATTTCGCTCTCGTGTTTTTGGTAATTAATTCTTATGAACGATTTTCAGCGTTTAATGATTCCCATCATCCCGACTCATGTTTGTAACCTTGACAATCGTTATTGGTTCAATGGCGATATTTTGGATTTTGGTGTGCCTGCTGCAACTCGCCATGTTTCTAAAGATGATGAAGGCAAAATAACAACAGGGGAGCTTTATCACCCATACGAATCGCTACCAAGCGATTACACCGATATGGCAGTTAAATTTTATACCGTAACATTTAACACAGCGCCTTATGTCGAGATTAAAGGTTCGCCTTTGAAGTTATTGCAGGGTCATAACGTATATGGCTTTGATTCACTTGAATTGGGTACATATCACATGATTGGAATGTTGCTCGCAGCATTTCCCAAGCTTGCCCCGATTTTAGACGTTGCAAATACAGAATTATCCTGCCTTGATACGACCTATTTATTTAGATTGCCACATCAGAACATGGTTCAGCCTGTTTTAGATTACATGGCTAATCTTGCATCTGGTCATCGTAAAGCCCGTGAAGTCAAATACAACAACTATATTTCTTGGGGTAATGACGGTGCCAGTGTTCGCCCAAAAGCCTACGGCAAATTTGAAGAAGTAAAAGCCCAATTAAACAAGATTCAAAAACAAGCAGACAAGGGTTGTATGCGCTCTAAAGCACTTGTTGTAGCTATGCACGATGCTTTGCCATTTGCCAATGCAATTGTCCGTTTAGAAGCTCGTATTACCAAGACATATTTAGCCAAAAATGGTTATCCAACCAATATTTTTCAATTAATTGATTTGCAGAAACAACAGCCAGACCTTTTGCTACGCCTATGGCACGTAGCGTTTGATCCAATATTAGACACGATGAAGGGTAAATATATGAATTTTTCAAGTGATGGAGAAATCTTAGATTTACTCAAATCTAAGTTAGTTACTTATACCAAGACAGGTAAACCAAGCTATACCAAAGCGAACAATGCTATGAAATTTTACGCATTAGTGCGTCAAATTGGCTTAACCGCTACAAAGGCTCTTTATAACGAACGAACATTTTATGACGCTGTTAAATCTCTTTTAGATGTTGGCATTTCAAAAGCTCATTTACAGAATCTTGCTAAAAACCCCAATGGTAAGGTTATTCCGTTTGTCCGTCTTTTAGAACTCAAGATGTGCGATCAACAGCCGTCTGACTATCAAATTCCAGTTTCACCATACAGCCCAAATCAGGGCTTACATTTAGTTGCCTGAGGAGGCTATTACCATGCAAGTTCAATTCAATACACGCACCATTTTGCCAACTGTTTATCGCTCTGAAAAAGACGGTAAAGAACGCTCGTATCTATCAACCACGGTTTTCTCACCAGTGCGTTACAACTTAACGCCAACTGCGGGAATGATGCCAGTCGAACAGATCCAAGCGATTTTAGAAGAATGTGCAGACAATGCCCAAGAGGTTGAAATTCAGTTTGTAGAGCAACAAACCAAGTTTGGTGCGCAAATGCAGATTTTTAGCGTTAAGCCAGTTCCAAAAAAGCCATAACAATCAAAGGCTTATAATGCAATATTTCGTATAATGTATATTATGTTAAATTGGATGTTTCAATACTATGATATATATAATAATTTTAATAAGATACTGTTTTGGAAGTCCCCCCACATACATTGCATAATGTGGGGGTTTAAATAAACTGACGATTTAATCATTAGGTTGATAGTTTAAATATTGATGCTTAATTTGAATATGTTCAGCAATTCGTTTTGCATCATGCCAAACACCCCAAATAAAACTCGAACCTCTACCTGTTAAATATGGTAAACCTAAAAAATAAATCCCTGCTTGTGCCGTTATGCCTTGCTTATGTTTTGGACGTTTATTCTCATCAAAAATATCTAAATCAATCCAGTCATAATCATACCCAAAACCCGATGCCCAAATAATGCTGGTGATATTCTCATCATTAAAGTTTAATTTTAAAATTGGATGAGTAATACATTCTGGATCATCTAATATAATACGCGCATCGGGATCTTCAGGTAAATTAAGTCCATTATTGGCAATAAATGCATCAGCTTTATCAAGCAGTTTTAAATAATTTTCCTCCGCTTGATGAATATTCTCAGCTAAATCGGGCTGAAAACTTACACAATCCGCATCAAAAGCTTGGGTCATTCCAACTAAAGTAATGCCCTGCTGCCCCAATTTTTTAAAGTCAACGGTATGACCATTATGTGCGCCACTCACTGCAAAGCCTTTTAATGGCCCTGAGTCTGGTTTTTCAGCATCCCAACCGCCCAATACGCCTAACCACCAGACATTATCACGACCGCGGTAACGCCGTGGTGGACGTTCATGTTTTCCAACCGATAAAAATACTTTTTTGCCGGCACGGTTTAGTTCATCGGCAATTTGCACGCCTGATGAACCTGCACCAATCACTAACACGTTACCTTCGGGTAATTGTTGTGGATTTTTGTATTGATCGGAGTGAATTTGATATAACGCTGTCTTTTGCGGTGCAATAGCAGGAATAATGGCTTTTTGAAATGGCCCTGTAGCAATAATGACGCGTTTGGCTTCAACTGTGCCGTGTGTGGTTTTAAGAATATAGCCTAAATCATTGGTTTTTTTGGTTAAATGCATTACTTCCACATTACTAAAAATAGGCGCTTGAATTTGCTTGGCATAGGCTTCAAAGTAATCAGCAACTTGGTCGTGATGGACAAAGGCCTCGGGCGAATGTGTAAATTCCATATTCGGGAAACGATCATGCCAACATGGGCCATTTGCAACTAAGGAATCCCAGCGCCGTGTGCGCCATGCTTCAGCAATACGCGCTTTTTCCAATACAATATAGGGAATGCCTAAATTCCCCAAATGCTCGCTTGCGGCAATACCCGCCTGACCACCACCAATGACCACTGTGTCTATTGTTTTAGGTAAATCCATCTTACACCGCCCTATCTTTAAACTAATTCCTCATGTGAATTTTTTCACATGATATATCTTGATTTATTCCGATGTTAAGAAACTGCACCTTAGAATGAAAATCACATATCCAAAAGAACTACATCAAAAAAACTGAATCGTGGTTCAGTCTTATTTTTTTAATGAAAATCAATCTAGTAAGGATTATCTGAATTAAGGACTAGGAAAATAGAAATTGTATTGAACGATTGCATCCGCATACTAAAAACATCATTTATAAGGGGCTAAGCATGAAACACACCCGCATCCGTACTTTTAATACCAAAGCAACTTATCCAGAGCAAAATTTAGATAACGACCTGTGTCAGGCGGTGGTCGCACGTGGTCGCACCGTATTTTTGCGCGGGCAAATTGGGCAAAATTTAGATACATCAGAGAGCGTATGTATTGGCGATGCCAAGGGTCAAGCCGAACAAGCGATGTTTAATATTGACATGCTGTTAAAAGAAGCAGGTGGTGAATTAGAAGATATTTGCAAAATCACCATTTATATTACCGACCCACGTTTTCGGGAAGACGTTTACCGTGTCGTGGGTAAATGGCTAAAAGGGGTTTACCCTGTTTCTACAGGCATTGTAGTATCTGCTTTGGCACGTCCAGAATGGTTGGTTGAAATTGATGCCACTGCGGTTATTCCAGATTAAGAGGAATGCCCCATGACCTTTTCAATTGTTGCGCGCTGTAAAGCGACAGGACAACTAGGTGCGGCAGTCAGTTCATCTTCACCTGCGGTTGCGGCACGGTGTATTCGTGCTAAAGCTGGGGTGGGTGTGGCGGCCAGTCAAAATATTACCGACCCCAATTTGGCGCATATTTTACTAGATTTGATCAAATACGATGTTTCCGCAGCAGATGCCATTCAAGAATTGGTTGCGAATACCGATTTTATTGAGTATCGTCAATTACTTGTACTCAATGCACAAGGTCAATCGGCATGCTTTAGTGGTGAACATACTTTAGGCATTTATCAGTCCTACCAAGGACAAGATGTCGCTTGTGCAGGAAATTTACTGGCTAATCCTGATGTGCCTAAAGTAATGTGTGAGGCTTTTGAATATAGCCAAGGTGCTTTGGCAGAACGTCTATTAATTGCTATGCAAGCAGGACTTGCTGCGGGTGGTGAAGCTGGCCCTGTGCATTCGGCAGGAATGCTTGTGGTCGACAAGGTCGATTGGCCAGTGGTAGATTTACGAGTCGATTGGTCTGACGATGACCCAATTGCAGCCCTAAGCGCGCTTTGGAAAATGTATGCCCCACAAGTTGAAGATTATGTATTACGGGCTTTAAATCCTGCATCTTCTCCAAGTTATGGTGTGGCGGGTGATCCATAGCGAAATAAAAAAGCCAATGGAATAATAAACCGTGTTAAATCGTATTTCGCTTCGTCAAATGGAATATTTTGTTGCCACAGCAGAAAGTGGCAGCATTATTATCGCATCTGAAAAAATTCATGTGTCTTCACCTTCCATTTCTGCGGCAATTGCCCATATTGAATCGGAACTACAGGTGCAACTGTTTATTCGCCAACATGCCAAAGGGTTAATTCTCACCAATGTGGGTGAACAGGTCATGAAGGAATGTCAGCAGATTTTGGCTCAAGCTGGCAGTTTATATGCACTTGCAGCAAATTTTTCAGGTTCGGTTCGTGGCCCATTAAAATTGGGCTGTTTTACCGCATTTGCACCGATGTTGTATGCCGAAATTATTCATGGTTTTAGCAATCTATATAAAAGCGTAGACTTAGAACTCTGCGAGGGTGATCAGGAAGTTTTAATTAACGGTTTGCAGCGCAATGTTTTAGATGTGGTGTTGACTTACGATTTAAATATTGATGACAATTTTATTCATTTTGAACCACTTGCATCGTTACCGCCGTATGCACTGTTTAGTGAAGAGCATCCTTTGGCACAAGCTCCTGCTGTGACTTTAGAAGAACTTTCCGAACAGCCAATGATTCTGCTTGATATGCCATATAGCAATGATTATTTCATCTCTTTATTTAAAAAGAATAATTTGAACCCTAAAATTGTGAAAACCTCAAAAAATTCGGAGGTTATTCGCGCTATGGTGGCCAATAATATTGGCTATAGCATTTTAAATGTACGTCCCAAAATCAACACTTCTCTTGATGGAAAACGCTTGGTACGTGTTCGAATTTCGGGTGAACAACGTCCTATGCAAATAGGTTTAGCTACGGCTAAAAATGCCGTGCAAAATATTGTGACACAAGCCTTCATTAGCCGTTGCCGCGCGTTTATTTCCGATCAATACATTCCAGGAATGGCAGCACCTCATTTTTATGACCCGTATAAACGTACCGAGGAAGCACCGCATGACTGATTTACGCAGTGTCGAATTACTCAAACAACTGATTCAATTTGATACCACCTCAAGCAAAAGTAATTTGGCATTGATTCATTTTGTACAGCAATTGCTTGAAAGTCAGGGTATTGACGTCAAACTAAAAATCAATCATGAACAAAAAAAAGCTTGTTTGTTTGCAAGCGTTGGCCCAAAAGATGTTGCTGGTATTTTACTTTCGGGACATAGCGATGTTGTACCTGTAGAGGGACAAAATTGGCATAGTAATCCATTTATTGCACTGGAACAAAATGGCAAGATCTATGGGCGTGGTACGGCCGACATGAAAGGCTTTATTGCCTGTGCAATTCATATTTTATTGCAAGCCAGTCAGCAAACGTTAACAAAACCGCTGCATCTGTGTTTATCTTATGATGAAGAAATTGGCTGTATTGGCGTGCGTGATATTTTGCAGCATTTATCGGAATATATGATTCCTCCAATTTGCTGTGTGATTGGTGAACCAACCTTAATGCAAATTGCCACGGGGCATAAAGGTAAAGCGGTATTTCAAGCAATCTGTACGGGTCAAGAAGGACATTCTGCACTTGCGCCACAATTTACCAATGCCATTCATGTTGCAACCGCTTTGGTGCAATCTTTAGTTGAGACGCAGCAACAGCTTGCCCAAACAGGCGAACAAGATCTTGACTATGATGTGCCTTATACAACAGTGCATGTTGGCAAAATTTCAGGAGGTAAGGCGCTGAACATTGTGCCGAATCATTGTGTGGTTGATTATGAAATTCGAAATATTGCCCAAGATACAAGCGAGCACATTCAACAGACGATTCAACAGCATGCTGCACTAAAACCGTTTCAAAAATTTATTTATATTGAAGAAATTAATCAATACCCAGGCTTACTGACATCACCAACGCTACAAGCAGTGAAATTTATGCAAAGTTTATTGCCTGAAGCGATGCCGTTACAGAAAATCTCTTTTGGTACCGAAGGTGGTTTGTTTTATCAAACACTCGACTGCCCCGTCATTGTGTGTGGCCCTGGCTCTATTACTGTGGCACATAAGCCCGATGAATTTGTTGAGATTGACCAACTGTTACAGTGCGATAGGTTCTTACAAAAAATCTTAGCCAGTTTGCAATAATTCATCTGCGTCTTTCCTTCGCCGTTTTTTATAGGCGAAGGAAAATGATTTTAAGCTGCATGTTTTCGCTTCAGCTTTTCCATAGAGCTACATCACGATTTCAAAATTACATCTTTCATTCAAATCCGTTATAAAAAATATTAAGACGATATTTTGAGTTTTTGGGGATTTTTATGACTTTTGATTGGCATTATGCACTCAGTTTGCTCAGTAATCCGGACTTTTGGCATGCTACATTGACTGTGGTTGAACTCAGTGTTTTGGTATGGGTATTCGCCATTATTTTGGGCTTTGTATTGGCACTGGCAAAACAATCTCAATACAAAGCACTGTCTGTCAGCAGCGGACTTTATATTTGGTTTTTCAGAAGCTTGCCATTACTGGTTTTACTGGTCTTTATTTATAACCTCCCGCAAATTTTCCCATCGACAAGTCAGGTTTTGGCATCTCCATTTTTTGCAGGTTTTGTTGCCATGTTACTTAGTGAAGCCGCTTATATTGCCGAAATTCATCGGGGTGGGCTTAATGCGGTGGCTAAAGGTCAAATCGAGGCAGGTAAAGCACTGGGTATGCAATATGCGGGGATTCAACGCTTAATTGTCATTCCACAGGCCTTACGCATTGCTCTACCTTCACTGGGTAATGAATACGTCACCATTGTTAAACTCACATCGTTAGTATCAGTCATTTCACTGACTGAAATTTTACTGGTTGGGCAACGGCTGTATACACAAAACTTTTTGGTAATGGAAACCATGCTCGCCGTAGCATTTTACTATGTGTTGATTGTGACGTTATTTGGCTGGCTCATGCAATTTTTAGAAAAACGTATGGATGTGACTCGTAAAAAATCGGGTTTATTCACTGACAATGATCCATTATTGGCGAATATTCCAGTGCCTGCCATTTCTAAACGTAAAGAGATTTTAGCCGATCAACAAGGTAAATATGCTTTACAAGCCATCAATATTCATAAGTCTTATGCCGAACATGAAGTGTTAAAAGGCATTCATTTAAATGTAAAATGGGGCGAAGTGATTTCCATTATTGGCCCATCTGGTTCAGGTAAAACCACCTTTATTCGCACTTTAAATGGTTTAGAAAGCCTAAATCAAGGCATCGTTAATGTGCTTGGACAGCCATTTTTACAAGACCAACAGCTCACCACCGCATCTCAAGCCTATAAAGACCAAATTGTGCATGTCGGCATGGTGTTCCAAAGTTTTAACTTATTTCCGCATAAGACGATTTTAGAAAATGTGATGTTAGCACCACAATATCATCGACTTGACACAAAAATGGCCAATAAAGTCACTGCACTTGCCATGCTTGAAAAAGTCGGCATGAAACAACATGCCAAGAAATATCCGCATCAACTTTCGGGTGGGCAACAACAACGCGTCGCAATTGCACGTGCGCTTGCAATGCAACCTGCGGTTATTTTATTTGATGAACCAACCTCAGCACTCGACCCAGAATTAGTCAATGAAGTCTTAAAAGTAATTGAAGAATTGGCACAAGAAGGCTTAACCATGATTATTGTGACTCATGAAATGAACTTTGCGTTTAAAGTGTCTGACCGAGTTATGTTTATGGAAAATGGCATTGTCGTTGCTGATGATACGCCTGAAGTCTTATTACAAGGCGATTACCCTCGTTTACATCAGTTTATTCAAAAGTAATACAGTTGTAGATAAATTGTGAAACAGGGCTGAATTGCCCTGCTTTTAAACATACATTTATAAAATTGCAATACGATAAAAACTAGACAGATGGTTGTGCTAAAGATACCGTGAATTTCATGAATGTTTTCTGTTAAGGGAACAAAACCAATTAATCCATAAAACTTGGGTCTTCTTCTGCCAGCAATAATTTCATTTCAGCAAAATGTGCTTCGCTAAAATCTTCAATCTTTTCCCAATCTTGCGCGGTTTTTTCTGCGACATCGTCTGCCAACAATTTTAACGATTGCCCTGTTGAATACGCTGTGCTAAGAATTTGACAGGCACGTTCAATGGTGTACATATCATCAAAAGCAACCCCAATGCTGTGCGAGCCAATTAAAACGCCGTGATTGCCCATCATTAAACGTTTTTTGTCTTGTAAAATCTGTGCTAAACGCTGTCCTTCGGCTTTTGAATCTGCCATACCGCCATATTGGCTGTCATAGGCAACTCGATTAAAATAGCGCGCCGTATTTTGGTCAATTGGCAAAATTTGTGGATGATTTAAACATGCGATTGCCGTACAAAAAATGGGATGTAAATGCAGTACCACACGAATATCGGGACGTAAACGATGAATTTGTCCATGCACAGCCCAAGCTGTTGGGTCAATATCGCCACGTTTAAAGCTATGTTCGTCATCAGCATCGACCAAGAGTAAGTCACTGGCTTTAATGCGTGAAAAATGTTTCCACTTTGGGTTCAATAAAAACTTTTTACCATCTGCCGACACCGCAGCACTAAAATGATTGGCTACCGCTTCGTGCATCCCCATTTTGGCAAATAAGCGAAAACATGCGGCTAAATCAATTCGTATTTGTTGCTCATCCACCTAGCGTTCCTCTCATATTGGCTTTGGTTCATTTTATGGATTTTTTGGCTTAGCTTAGATCGGATTTTTAATAACCCTACATAGGAATTTCAAAATTACTTTCTGAAAATAACTCCAGTATAACCAAGAGATAAATCAATACTAAAAAATCCTATTTTGGAGCTTGTTATGTCGATGATTAAACGCTGTGCTTATCCTTTTGTTGCACTGTTGCTTGCGGGCAGTTTAACCGCTTGTAATAAAAATCAAACTGAAAAAACAAGTGCCGAGTCGAGTCCCAATAAAACCACAACCACGGTTAATATTGGCTCAGACATGACCTTTCCACCTTTTGAATATATTGAAAATAATCAACCTGCTGGTTTTGATATTGACTTAATGCACGCAATTTTAAAACAATCGGACATTACAGCGAATTTTGTTGATACTCGTTTTTCTAATTTGATTCCAGGGCTTGATGGTAAAAAATATGATGCAGTTATTTCAGGCATGTATATTACCCCTGAGCGATTAAAGAAAGTAGACATGATTCCATATTTTAAATCGACCGAAGCCGTTTTGGTCTTAAGCAGTTCAAGCTATAAACCAAAAGTTCGTGACGATTTATGTGGCAAAACCATCGCCACCCAAAAAGGTTCACTCTACCCTGACCAACTCAATCAAATCTCTAAAGAAAGCTGTGTGGCTAAAGGCAAAGCTGCCATTACGGTACGTGAATTTGATACCTCACCACAAGCTATTCAAGCGGTCTTGGCCAAAGCAGCAGATGCTCAATATGATGACAGCAGTGTGGCACGTAATACTGTGAAAAAATTAAATGGCAAAGTTGAATTGACGTCGACAGAACCCTTCTTTCCATTTTTGGGTGGAATTGCAGTGCGTAAAGGCGATACAGAAACCTTTAAACGCGTTAGTGACGGTTTAGAAAAACTGAAAAAATCAGGTGAATATGCGGCTTTAATTAAAAAATATGACTTACAAGCACCAACAGATGATGAAATTAAAGCGTTGATGGCACAATCTAAATCTTAACTACACTTAAAATCAAAAATCTTGGATAGAATCCATTTTATCCAAGATTTTTATTCTGCTGAATGATTTATAACATTAACCATAAGTGGATTAGGCTCGGGCCTGCAATCACCATTAAAATACCTGCCATCACCATTGTTAAACTGGCAATTACACCTTCTTGTTCATTGCGCTGTTGTGCGCGAATGGTTCCAAAACCGTGTGCACTACTGCCAAATGCTGCACCATTTGCAATATTTGAACGAATTTTAGTGATTGCCAAAATAAAATCACCACACATCATACCAACCAAACCCGTAATGACCGTAAATAAAGACACTAATGCGCTTGAACCTTGAATATGATCAGCAAGTTCCATCGCAAAAGGAGTTGAAATTGAACGGGCCATCAAACTATTTCGTACTTCTGGGCTAAAATGAAACAGTTCAGACATTTCATAAGCGCCAATCACGCCAACACTCATGCTCACTAAAATTGCTAAACTCAGCACGCCTATATTTTGACGAATTGTGGCTCTATACCGATAAATAGGCACTGCAAATGCGACAGTTGCAGGGCCAATTAAATGCACTAACCATGTGGTATCTTGTTGATAGGTTTGATATGAAATGCCAAATATCGCCATCAAAATCAGCGTTAAAATGGGTACCGTAATTGCAGGCGATAAACCCACTTTAGGATATTTACCATAAACTTTCTTGGCAACAACATAAGCCAATAATGTCCAGACCAAACAAGTAATTGCCCAAATATTCATTACTATTGCTCCTAAATATTAAGACAAATGCTGTATGCGCTTACGCAACCGCCAATATCGCTGAATCGTATGATAATAATAAATGGTGAGGCAGCTGCTTAGCATTACACTCATTGTGCCAATCACAATGCACAGTACAATTTGCCAACCTTCGGTTAAAAATAAAGTTTTATATTGCACCACTGCCACAACAACAGGTAAGAAGAACAATAATAATTCACCTAAAACGGCATATGCGCCGATTGCCACTTGTTCGATATTCATGACCTTCAAAAATAAGCAGATTAAAAGTAAAAACATTCCTAAAATTCCCGCAGAAATAGGAATATGGAATATTTGGTTTAATGCCTCACCTGCGGCCCAAAAGCATCCTAAAATGAGTAGTTGCTTGAATAGTTCAAAAGCTTTGAGTGCAATAGATTGAGGTTCTGGCTGTATATTCATTGTGATTTCGTTAGAAGGAAACGATAGAACTAAAATAGCTTGGTTTCAGTTGTTTCAATATGAATTGTTCATGTTAAAATTATTCCAAAATTGAATAATCTGAAATCAAATTATGCTGTCATTAAAATCATTACAGTGTTTTGTGCACGTGGTACAAAGTAAAAGCTTTACTCGTACAGCCGAAGCTTTAAATTTAACCCAACCAACCATTAGTAAAATGTTACAGCAACTTGAAGATGATCTCGCTGTGCCATTGTTGCTCAAGCCGAAAGATGGGCGTAAACGACAAATTGAACTGACTGAAATTGGGGAAAAGGTTTATCTACATGCAGTTGAACTTCTAAAAGCCGAACAAAATATTTTCGAAGAAATTAAAGACTACCAACAGCTTAAAACAGGAAAACTTAAATTGGGTGTTCCACCTTTAGGCGGGCAATTATTGACAACAGCTTTATTTGATTATCATCAGCAATGGCCTGAGATTGAGCTTTCTTTTTTAGAAGTCGGATCAAAATCGATTGAACAAGCCCTCATAGACAACCAGTTAGATGTCGGTGTGATTTTAGATCCATTTGATCGCGAAATTTTTGATTGTGTTGAACTGGTGAACTTTCCATTAAGGGTCGTTTTACCACAAAGTTCGGCATGGGCAACACGCCGTGTGCTAAATATGGAAGAACTCAGACATCAATCTTTTTTAATGTTTCCTGAAAACTTCTCGTTAAATCAAATTATTTTAGATGCTTGCTATCAACACGGTTTTAAGCCAAATATTATTTGCAGAAGTAGTCAATGGAGCTTGTTGGCAGACATGGTGCAACAGCGAATGGGCATTGCGTTACTCCCAAGCTATTATACCAATATGCTTGACCCCAAATTATTTGCTGCAATTCCACTAGAAAACCCCAATATTCCATGGCATTTAGTGATGGCATGGAAAAAAAATAGTCTAAAATCTCCTGCTGTGCAAGCATGGTTAAATATTATTCGGCAACATTTTAAAGATGGAAAACTAGATAATTAATTATCCTGTTTTCCATACGCTGACTATGGCTTCTTTTTATTATTTAATCTGTTCGCGTGCCGCCAAAGCCGCTTGATAACGCCGTGAAACTTCAGGCCAATCAATAACATTATAAAATGCTGCAATATATTCAGGTCGACGGTTTTGATATTGCAAATAATAAGCATGTTCCCAGACGTCTAGTCCTAAAATAGGAATATTGCCCCATGTGAGAGGCGAATCTTGGTTGGCACTACTTTCAACGACCAATTGCTGATCTGGCGTGACTGACAACCATGCCCAACCACTGCCAAAACGGCTTAATGCTGCTTTGGTAAAGGCTTGTTTAAAGGCGTCAAAGCCACCGAGTTGTTGATCAATCGCTTTGGCTAATTCATCCAAAGGCGCACCACCGCCTTGTGGACTCATTACACTCCAAAATAAACTGTGATTGGCATGCCCACCAGCATGATTCATGACTGCACTTTTTAAATTTTCAGGAACCTCATTAACACGGCTTAATAATTCCTCAACCGATAACAAAGCCCAAGACGTATTTTCAATTGCTGCGTTAATATTTTGAATATATGTTTGATGATGCTTGGTATAGTGAATTTCCATGGTTTTTGCATCAATATTCGGCTCTAGTGCATCGTATGCATAGGCAAGTTCAGGCAGTTGATAAGACATGGATTCTCCATTATTTATGTTAATAATAATCATTTGCATTTTAATCACGATTAATTTTTTTATGCAAGTGCTTTTAATTTTAGACAAGCCCTATCATTTCGCTTTCACTTCCCAAAACTCATGAAATAAAAAATACAATAACCTACTATAATATATAAATTTAAATAATGTTTTATTTATGCTCTTATTAAACAGCCACTTATATTCATCTTCTCAGTCATTTTGAGCATGAATTTCTTTTGATGCAGAAAAATCCATTTTTTATACACATATTTTTTGTATATTTATTAATAGATTAAATTAGTTGTAATAAATAGGAATCCCCTCATGACAGAAGAACTTAAAGTCGAAGTTATTCGTGAGTTATCAGACGATATCGTGAGTATATTAAAATCTTTAGCCAATAAAGATCGCTTATTAATTTTAACGCTTTTGCTTAAAGATGAATTGAATGTTTCAGAAATTGAAACTAGAAGTTCGATTCAACAACCAACGCTTTCACAGCAACTCATGATTTTGCGTAAAAATGATGTGGTCAAAACACGCCGTGCTGGCAAACAAATTTTTTATTCCATTAAAGATGAACGCTTTATTCAAATACTCAACAATATCTATCAATTTCATCATGTTGTTTAAATCATAAAATATTAACTCGTAGCAAATATCTTCTATTTCTAAATTTCTTGATTTAGAAATAGAAGATATTACCTTCTTATTTGTTTTACTTATAAAGATTATTCTTATTTATCCTCGCTTTATTTTTATAAAAAACGCATTTTTTTAGTAAAACTCCCCTTTTTTGAGCAAAAAATGACTTATTTTTGTGCAAGTTAAATTCAAGCAACTCATTTTTTTGTATAGAATACTGCTCCTGTCGAATTCAAAACCTGTATAGGCTTAAGGCTTCTTTATGCTGTCAGCTCTTAAACGCTTAAGTTTAGTTTCTAGAATTGTCATTGCAATTATTCTAGGAATAATCGTTGCGCTTACCGCTCCCAATATTTCTCCTTATTTTAGCTTGCTTGGTGATTTATTCATCAAAGGCTTAAAGTCAGTTGCTCCCATTTTAGTTTTTGTTTTGGTCATTGCTTCTATTGCAAATTTCCAAACGACACAAAGTGCGAAAAACTTTAAACCAATTATCATTATGTATACCATTGGAATGTTGCTTGCAGCGTTCAGTGCCGTTGTTGCAGATAAATTATTCCCGACCACACTTATTCTACAGTTAACCGCAGAACAGTCCGTACAACCACCAAGTAGTTTAAGCGTTATCTTAAAAAATCTGGTATTAAGTTTCGTATCTAATCCTGTTGTTGCACTTTCTGAAGCAAACTTTATTGGTATTCTTGCTTGGTCATTGGTGTTAGGTTTTGCATTTCGCCATAGTTCAGCGACCACCAAAGTTTTCTTACACGATACTGCAGAGGCGATTGGTCGCGTTATTAAACTCGTAATTGCATTTGCACCAATCGGGATTTTTGGTTTAGTGACCGTAACATTTGCGTCTTCTGGTTTAGAAACGCTAAGAAGCTATACGCATTTATTGGCGGTATTACTTGGCACAATGTTCTTTGTTGGCTTAGTGATTAATCCAATTATGGTTGCGCTAGTAATTAAAGCGAATCCTTATCCATTGGTATTTAAATGTTTAAAGGAAAGCGGGATTACAGCATTCTTCACACGAAGTTCAGCAGCCAATATTCCTGTTAACCTTGCGTTAGCACGTAGTTGTGGTGTAGATGAGTCGACCACCAATGTTGTTGTGCCTTTAGGTTCAACCATCAATATGTGTGGCGCAGCAGTTACAATTACCACGCTTACTCTAGCAACGGTGAATACGCTAGGTATTCATGTTGATTTCTCAACCATGCTTATTTTATGTATTGTTGCAACAATTTCAGCTTGTGGTGCTTCGGGTGTTGCAGGTGGTTCATTGTTACTGGTACCTGTGGCTTGTGGTCTATTTGGTATTCCATCTGAAGTGGCAATGAAAGTAGTTGCAATTGGTATGGTGATCAGCGTGTTACAAGATTCAGTTGAAACAGCACTTAACTCATCAACAGATGTACTATTTGTTATTGCGGTCGATCAAGGGTATAAAGATAAGTAATACAAGGTCATTCTACATGGTTTGTTAGACTTATATGCCATTTCAAACACTACCTAAATGGGTTCAACTCGGCGCATTCGGTCTTGCATGTAATGCAGGCATGGTCAATACGCTTGGTTTACTCAGTGTCTGGCATCAGACCGTTTCACATATGACGGGTAATGTAAGTCAACTTGGCATTGCCCTAGCGAATGGTCAAATACAACAAGTCATTTACGGTTGTTGTGTGATTTTTAGTTTTATACTTGGTTCTTTATATAGTGGCTACATCTTAGGAAGTAGCCATTTTCAATTGGGACGCCGTTACGGTATTCCACTCACTCTGACTGCACTATGTATTTTGCTCTGTTGGGCCATTATTCCTTATTACCCACGCTATGCTTTGCTATGGGCCTGTGTGGCTATGGGTATACAAAATGCAATGGTCAGTCATTATAAAGGTGCCATTATTCGCACTACACACCTATCAGGCTTACTTACCGATTTGGGCTTAATGATGGGTTATCTAATGCGTGGATTAGAGATTGAAAAGCGCCGTATTTGGTTATTGGTTTTAATTTTGTGTGGTTTTTTATGTGGAGGAATCATCGTTGCAATTCTCTATCCTCAGCTTAAACTACATACCTTTCTTATTCCTGTCATTCTCAGCTTAAGTATGAGCCTTGTATATTGGATGCTTTACATTCATCAACAAGTGACAGATCATTAGTTTCGGAGTTTCCATGGTCAAAAATGCATTACAGGCTCAATTGTTAAAGTCGGGTTTAGTTGACAATAAAAAAGCCAAAAAACTGACTAAACAGGCACAACATGAGCAGCGCTTAGGACGAGACGATCGTGCTGATTTAAAGGCAAGTATTCAGCAACATCAGTTAGACAAGCTCAGTAAAGATCAGCAATTAGATGCTGAAAAACAGCGTGTACTTGAAGTAAAAACGCTAAAAGCCAATATTATTCAAATGATTGGTCAGCATAAGATTAAAAATTTTGAAGGTGATGTCACGTATCAATTTATTGATGAAAATAAAATTAAAAAAGTTTATTTAAATCAACAGATTTATAATGCATTGGTCAATGGCAGTTTGGTCATCGCCAAAGAAAATGAGCAATATGCGTACTTACCACATGCACTTGCCGAACGTATTGAACAAAAGATGGTAGGTTTTATTTTGTGGAATAAATCTGAAGATAATCAACAAACAACTGATGAAGAAGACCCATACGCAGCGTATGTCATTCCTGATGATTTAATGTGGTAATTCTTCTAGCTCATTCAAACCTCTCAAATGCTCATTAATATGGGCATTTTTATATAGAAATGTAATTACAATGTAATTTTAAAGTACTTTCATTTAAATGATAAAATAAGTTTTAAACAAGCAGTAAAAGCTGTCACAGGTATCATCTATGACTTACATTTAAAAGCGATGTTTTTTTCTGGCATTTTGTTTTATGCTTAGAACCATTCAATAATCACAATTTTTTGAAGTTTAAGGAGTTTTATATGCAACATCCTAGCGAGCTAAAATATGCTGCAAGCCATGAATGGGCAAAAATTGAAGGTGATGTAATCGTCACGGGTATTTCTGACCATGCACAAGATGCATTGGGCGACTTGGTATATATCGAGTTACCTGAAATTGGACGTGAAGTTGCCGCAGGCGAACAAACAGGTGTGGTTGAATCTGTAAAAACAGCTTCAGATATTTATGCTCCTGTTGCAGGAACCATTGTTGAAATTAATACAAATTTAGAAGACGATCCAGACTTTGTAAATGATGATCCATATGGCAAAGGTTGGCTCTATAAAATTAAACCAACGAATCTACAAGATATTGAAAATTTATTGTCAAATACTGACTATGAAGCTGGTCTATAATTCTTTTTAGATGTCACAATGGAGCATTAAATGAAATGCTCCATTGTTTTAAATGTTATGGATTCATTAATTCTGCATGCTTGTGCTGTTGTAAATGCTGAGCTGCCCTGAGCAATAATTTTTCTGTTTTTTCCCAACCTAAGCAGCCATCTGTTACAGATTGCCCATAGTTCATAGTTTCAGAAATTTTTTGCTGACCATCGATTAAAAAACTTTCGAGCATTACCCCTTTAATTTCAGTTTGATGACGCTCTGCAATAATTTGGTCTAAGACAGATTGTTGTTTCAATGGGTCTTTTTGGCTATTTCCATGGCTACAATCAATAATGATTGTTGGGCAATCTGGATGATGTTTTTTTATTTCAGAAACATGTTGCACATCAAAATTAGGGCCTGTGTTAGAACCACGTAAAATTAAATGAGGCTGTGGATTGCCTTGGGTTTGTAAAATTGAAGGTAAGCCTATTTGGCTCATGGCAAAAAACTGATGTGCATTTTGTGCAGTAAGAATAGCATCAAGTGCAATTTGTATTGCACCATCCGTACCATTTTTAAAACCAATTGGGAAATTCAAACCACTGCTAATTTCACGATGCGTTTGCGATTCTGAAGTGCGTGCACCTATTGCTCCCCATGCCAATAAATCATCGAAATATCCTGTCACCATCGGGTTCAGAATTTCACTTGCAATAGGTAAGCCCATTTTAATTAACTGCAAATATAAATGACGTGATTGTTCTAAACCTTTTTGTAAATTTGCTTGCCCATCTAAATCAGGATCATACAAGAAACCTTTCCAGCCAATTGTTGTTCTTGGTTTTTCAATATAAGCACGCATCACAATAAATAAATCATCTTGTACATGCTGTTGTAATGTATGTAGTTTCTCAGCATATTCTAGTGCTGCAATTGGATCGTGAATTGAGCAAGGGCCAACAATCACCAATAAACGTGGATCCTGACCTGTTAAAATCTCTTGAACAATTCTGCGCTGAGTTGAAATTTGCTCGGCTGCATTAAAATCTAAAGGCAGATTTTGTTTTAATTGCTGTGGCGTACTTAAGTGCTGTGTTATCGGCTGGCATTGGTTCATGATCTTCATCCTGAGGACTGCTCCTCTTTAATTTATCTATGTAAAGGTGTTCTATGCTGTTGATGCTGCATATAAAATGACATCTCAAAAAATGAACTAAAGTAAGAAAAATAATCGTTAAACATTTTGTATTCCTCATCAAAAAAACATAAAAAAACCTGACTGGGGTTGCCAGTCAGGTTTAAATTTCACTTGTGGGCAACCTATCTATTTTGCCCAAACACGTTTAGGCAACTATCTAAATTGCCAAAAATACGCGTATTGAAGAACAGGTTGCACAAGTAACATAATAAATTTCAAAATTAAAAAATCTATTTTCAAAATACGCTACTTTTTTTTCTAAAGCAAGAAAATTTTGCGAATAAAAAAGCGCCGAAGCGCCTCTTTATTAAATGAGATTAAGCTGTTACTTAATTTTGGCTTTAGACTTCAAATACTCAATATAATCTGCCATTTCTTGCTCATTGCGTGACTGTTGATACCAGTTTTTAAGTTGTAATGCTTGTTCAGCATTCATGCCTTTAGAACCAGTACGCGTCACATTTGCCACCGCAATCACCGCCATTTCATTTGGTAAAGTTGCTGTTCCAACCGACCACATGCCTGCTTTTGGTGTAGGTAAGGTAAATGCAATATTGGCAATATTGGCTTTTAAGTTTTGGCGGGCCAAAGTACCTGCTTTTTCAAACTTAATTGGACTATTTGCCAATACTTGTGTGGCAGGCTGTGTTTTAAAAGCATTTAACGTTGCTGCAATTTTAGCCTGTGCTAAAGCTTCAGCTTTTTGATCAATCACTTTCGCTTTAATAGCAGATGTTGCTTGTGCTAAAGATTGTAAGCCTGCTGGGTAATAATTTTTAATTTTTACCCAAACCACATTGCCATTTGCAAGCTGAATATTGCTCGAAATATTGCGGTCGCCATTCTTAACATCATCATTAAATAATTTTGCTTTAACGTTTAAATCACCCAATACAGGATCTTTGGTTAAAGCTGTTAAGTTTTTGGCTGAATTTACTTTTGCACTTTTAAAGCTTTGTGTAATGACATTTAAATCATCACTGCTTACGACAGTTTCATTCAAACTATTGACTGCATCCGTAAATGCGTTGGCTTTTTTAGCTTTTTCAAGCTCTGTAACCAGTTGTGCTTTCATGCTATCTAAACTTGGTACGTGAATATCAGCAGCTTTTGCTTCAATAATGTGATAACCAAAGCTTGTTTTCACTGGCTGTGAGATTTGACCATTCGCCAAAGTAGCAACGGCTGCATCAAATTCTTTTGAACCTAAAGTTCCTGTTTGATAACCTTCAAGTAAGCCACCTTTTGCTTTAGAGGTTGGGTCTTCTGAATACTGTTTAGCTGCTGCTTCAAAGCTCAGTCCTGCTTTGATCTTTGCCTCAATGTCATTTGCTAATTTTAAGGCTTCAGCATCACTACGTGAATCGTGAGTAATCAAAATATGATGTACGATTTTATTATTACTTTTATTTAATGTATCGATATATTTTTGGTATGCCTGTTGAATCTCTGCATTTGTGGGTGCAGCAGCGGCTGTCGTATACATTTCAGGTGAAAGCATTACATAATCAACATCAACAGCAGCATTTTGTTTAAAGCTATTTTTATGCTGATTGTAATAGGTTGCAATCTCTTGGTTGCTCACCTGCACATTCTTTTTATATTCATCAAGCTTAATGCTTGCTAAATAAATTTCACGCTGTTCAGTTTCAATATTGGCCAATTGTTCGATGTCTGTAGAACTGACAATTGCATAGCTCGAAATCGTTCCTGATAGCATTTTTAGTGAATTATCTTGACGTAAACTTGCAATCAGTTGATCTTTCGTCATGCCTTTACTACGTAAATAATTACCAAAAACTTCATCACTAAATTTACCATTCACTTGAAAGTCTGGTACTTGAGACAACATTTGTACAAATTGGGCATCGCTTAAACGAATACCTAGTTTTTGTGCTTGTTGTAGAAGTAATGATTTAGCAACGAGCGTATCTAAGGCTGAACTGCGAATCACATCCATATTCAGAAGTGATGCATCACCTTGTACGTATTGTAGGTACTGTTGCTGATAGGCTTTGACCAAATCATCTAGGTCTTTATTTAAGATATCTTGACCATTGACTGTTTTAGCTACATCGGTTTTCTTCGATCCACTAAAATATCCTTCAATACCTACTAACGCCAAAGGGGTCAGGAATAACACAAGCAATGCTATACCCAACCAACCTTTAATCAGTTTACGAAACGATTCCATAAGTATTCCAATATTTTATTTGCGTGCGATTTTAACTGAAATCGCAAAATGAATGAATGCGTTCACAGTCATTATTTTGCATATTCCAATAAAAAACGCGCCTTAAGGCGCGCTCTATAGACTCTGGCTTAAGCAACAGAATCTTTCAAGCCTTTTCCTGCTTTAAAGCTTGGAACTTTGCTTGCTTTAATTTGTAGTTCTTCACCAGTTTTCGGGTTGCGACCTGTACGTGCGCTACGCTCTTTTACATTAAAAGTACCAAAACCAACTAAAGTTACGGTATCACCGCCTTTTAATGCTTCTGTAATTGAAGCAATAGTCGCGTCCAATGCCTTAGCAGCATCAGTTTTAGACAATCCCCCTTTAGTCGCAATCGCGTCGATTAATTCTGATTTATTCATGAAGGTTAAATCCTCTTAGTATTGGGTTTGTTTAAGTCCAAGGCTTTTAAATATACCGTACAACGCCTTTATAGCAATGCTTAGGGGCAAAAGGCAATACTCTATAAATGCTTTTATGAAAATTCAGCGTAAATCCGAACAAAAAACAGGAAAAATCGGATGATTGCCCAAAACTTCTACATTGTGCTGGTATAACTTTCTTCTAAGCGAATGACGGCTATATAATGGGTTCTCAAGATCTGGTCACATATAACGCCATGAATTCGCCAGTTAAAAAAACAACCTGACTAAATGATTTGGCTAATTTTTACAAATATGGCGCTTAAGTTACATATATTACTTGCACATTTAATCAAACTCATCTAAAACCCCTCCTTACGGTTATCTTTATCATTTAATTTAATAGTCTTAAAGATACGCTTTGAGGAATTCGAAACAATATGAATAAGTCGCAGCAGACACAAGAACAGCCTAATTTTTTATTAAATGTCAGCATGATTGCTTTAGAAACCTTCTACAGTTTTATTTTTAAGCATGATGATGTCGTGCAAATGCATGCGCAAAAAATGATTGATAACGAAATGATCGTAAAGGTGAATTGTTATCTGCCTTATTTAGACTTTTATGTGCGTTTTACCCACAAAGGAATTTTATTTGATTTACAAGCACCAACTACAAAGCCGGACTTAGAAATCAGCTCAACTCTTTTTGGTTTTATTCAAATCTTAGTTTTAGGAAACACCAAAAGTGTTCGTTCAATTCGAATGTATGGTACTAATGCTGAAATTAAAGATCAATTTAAAGATTTATTAATCCAGCTTGCATTACCTAAATTAATTTCTGACTGGAAAAAATGGCTTTTCAAGCCAAGCTCAGATGAGGTTATTGCTTCAAAAAATCGTATTCATCCTTTACTTGAAAAAATTGAGTTTCAACGCTCTAAAATTAATTCGCTACAAATTGAAGTTAAACAATATAAGAATCGAATACGTCATCTACGCAGTTCACAGCGGCAGTTAACCTTTTTCTTGATGAGTATTATTATCGTACTTTCAGTGATTTTAGGTTATACTTTAATGACACACTAGTGTCCTTTATTTGTTTAAAAAAATCCCATTTTACTTTTAAATGAAAAAAACTTGACTAATTTAGTCAGGATTCATAAAATTTAAATATCTCATCTAAACATGTGTATCGAATCATGCGCTTAACCACTCGCGGTCGCTACGCGGTGACTGCTCTTCTTGATCTTGCATTACAGCCTGTCGATCAAACGATTACACTCGCTGAAATTGCAACGCGTCAAACGATCTCTGTTGCTTATCTAGAGCAATTATTCGCAAAGCTTAAACGTCATGGCTTAGTTTCTAGCGTTCGTGGCGCAAATGGTGGTTACCATTTGGCGAAGCGCGCTGAAGAAATTACCGTTTTAGAAATTATTGAAGCTGTAAACGAAACTGTGGATGCAACACGTTGTGATCATCAAGGCAACTGCCAAAATGGTGCAATGTGTTTAACTCACGATTTATGGCACAACCTATCTAACCATATCGCCGATTACCTTGCCAAAATCTCACTGGCTGACCTACTCGTCCGTGACAATGTTCAAACCGTTGCACTACGCCAAAATTCAGCTCATTTTGATTCAGAACTTTTATCGGTTACAGGTATTTAACATGACACGCCCTATTTATCTTGACTATGCAGCAACGACGCCTGTTCACCCACAAGTCGCTGAACGCATGATGGAATGTTTAACTTTCGAGGGTACTTTTGGTAACCCTGCTTCACGTTCTCATGCTTACGGTTGGCAAGCAGAAGAAAAAGCTGAATATGCACGAGAGCAAGTTGCGAACCTTGTTAAAGCCGACCCACGTGAAATTGTTTGGACTTCGGGTGCAACTGAATCTGACAACTTGGCGCTAAAAGGGATTGCACAATTTTACGGTTCAAAAGGTAAGCACATTATTACCAGTAAAATTGAGCATAAGGCAGTTTTAGATACATGCCGTGAGCTTGAAGAAGAAGGCTTCGAAATTACTTATTTAGAGCCACAACCACAAACAGGTTTAATTACTCCTGAAATGGTTGCAGCTGCATTACGCCCTGACACTATTTTAGTTTCACTGATGATGGTGAACAACGAAATTGGTACCGTCACTGACGTTGCCGCAATTGGCGAGTTAACACGTGCCAACAAAACGTTTTTTCATGTTGATGCCGCACAAGCTGCAGGTAAAGTAGAAATTGATTTAAGTCAAATTAAAGTCGACTTAATGAGTTTTTCAGGTCACAAAGTTTATGGCCCTAAAGGCATTGGTGCACTATTTGTACGCCGTAGCCCACGTGTACGCTTAAAAGCACAAATGCATGGTGGTGGTCATGAACGTGGTATGCGTTCAGGTACGCTTGCAACCCATCAAATTGTAGGTATGGGTGAAGCATTTGAACTTGCAGGCAAAAGCTTAGCAGAAGAACAAGCGCGTTTACGTGTACTACGCGACAGATTATGGAATGGCCTACAAGACTTAGAACAAGTCTTCTTAAATGGTCATCCTGAATATAACGTAGCCAACTACTTAAACGTAAGCTTTAACTTTGTTGAAGGCGAATCTTTAATGATGTCATTAAAAGATATCGCTGTTTCAAGTGGTTCTGCTTGTACATCTGCAACACTTGAACCTTCTTATGTATTACGTGCATTAGGTCTTTCAGACGAATTGGCGCACAGTTCAATCCGTTTTAGTTTTGGTAAATACACCACCGAAGCAGAAATTGATCATGTCATTGGCGTAACAAAAGCTGCTGTAGAAAAACTTCGTGAACTTTCTCCACTTTGGGATATGTATAAAGAAGGGATTGATCTTTCAACAGTTGAATGGGCTGAACATTAATCTTGAGATTAATGTTTTCACCCGCATATAAATATTGATACTCAGGCTAAACCCTAGGTTCGGAGAAATAACATGGCATACAGCGAAAAAGTAATCGACCATTATGAAAACCCACGTAATGTTGGCGTTTTAGACAAAAACTCAGCCAATGTTGGTACTGGTATGGTCGGTGCACCTGCATGTGGTGACGTGATGCGCCTACAAATTCAAGTAGACGAACAAGGTATTATTGAAGAAGCACGCTTTAAAACTTATGGCTGTGGTTCTGCAATTGCTTCAAGCTCACTTGTAACAGAGTGGCTAAAAGGCAAAACACTTGATCAAGCACAAGCCATTAAAAACATTGATATTGCAACTGAACTTGCACTTCCACCTGTAAAAGTACACTGTTCTGTACTCGCTGAAGATGCAATTAAAGCGGCAATTGAAGATTATCGTAACAAGCAAGAAGCAGATGTCTAATCTGACAAAATGGAGTTTTCATGATTAACTTAACTGAAAATGCGGCAACCCATATTCGCAACTATTTACTCAATCGTGGTAAAGGCGAAGGTATCCGTATTGGCGTGAAAACTTCAGGCTGTTCAGGTTTGGCCTATGTACTTGAGTTTGTTGATGAAACCGACCCGCATGACAAAATGTTTGAACATTTTGGTGTGAAAGTTTTTGTTGACCCGAAAAGCCTAGTTTATCTTGATGGTTTAGAGATGGACTATGTAAAAAATGGTCTTAATGAAGGCTTTGAATTTAGTAATCCAAATCAAAAGGGCGAATGTGGTTGTGGTGAATCATTCACTGTATAACACTTCCCCTTCCCCCTTCGTTAATAAAACAGTGTATATTGCGCTGTTTTATTAATATTTATCGCTCGTGGAAAATTCCCATGAATCACTTTGAATTATTCGGCTTAACAACTGCTTTGGATATTGATTTAGCGGTATTAAAATCGCAATTTTTAAAATTGCAGCAGCAATATCATCCCGACAAAGCACAAGATAAACAACAAGCCCTGATTCAATCAAGTGAGATTAATCAAGCTTATAAAGTCCTTTCATTGGTTGATAGTCGCGCAGCCTATTTATTGTCGCTTAAAAAACAAGATCAGGGTTTAGAACAATCTATTCATGATTTTGAATTTTTACAATCGGCATTAGAGATTCGTGAGCAACTTGACGAAGCTGTTGCAGAAAATCAACTTGTCGGGCTAAAACAAGAAGTTGAGCAATGGATTTTAAGCTTAGTACGCGAATTTAAAATCGATTATGACGCAGAAGATTGGTCCGAAGCCCGCGACACCGTAAGAAAACTCAAATTTTTCCAACGCGTCATGAATGACATCGAAAAAGCTGAAGATCGTTTATTAGATGATGATCAATTTGATTTCAGTGATGAGTTTTAAGTTTAATTTTTCAAGGATTTTTATCAATGGCGCTCTTGCAAATCGCTGAACCAGGTCAGTCTAGTGCTCCTCACGAACATCGTATTGCGATTGGAATTGACTTAGGAACAACACATTCTTTGGTTGCAACGATGCGTTCAGGTCAAGCCAAAGTTTTACAAGATGAGCAAGGCCGTGTGCTGTTACCATCTATTGTTCATTATGGTCATGAAGTGGTTTTTGGCGAAGAAGCTAAACCATTTTTAACGCAAGATCCTAAAAATACTATTGCATCAGTCAAACGTTTTATGGGTCGCTCGCAAACCGATATTAAGTTTCAACACCCGTATGAATTGATGGGTGAAGAGAATCAAATGCCGGCGTTTCAAACGACTTTGGGTGCAAAAACCCCTGTTGAGATTTCAGCAGACCTATTAAAACAGTTAAAAGATCGTGCTCAAAGTAGTATTCAACAACCGATTAATGGTGCGGTGATTACTGTTCCTGCATATTTTGATGAAGCACAGCGCCAAGCTACACGTGACGCAGCACAATTGGCGGGTCTAAATGTTCTACGTTTACTAAATGAACCGACTGCGGCGGCTGTTGCTTATGGTTTAGACCAAGAAAGTAGTTTGACCACCGATCGTAATTATGTAATTTACGATTTAGGTGGTGGTACTTTTGATGTTTCAATTTTACGTTTTTCTAAAGGTGTGTTTGAAGTACTTGCCACGGGTGGACATACCGCTTTAGGTGGTGATGACTTAGATCGCTTAATTGTAAAATGGGCGAAACAACAACTTCATCTAGAGCAGCTAACTGACGTTGAATATGCACATTTTATGATTGCAGCACGTCGTGCGAAAGAACAATTATCTGAAGCCGAAAACGTCGACTTGCAGCTGCTAGAACACACGCTTACACTTGACCGAGCAACCTTTTCCAATATTATTCAAGTCGCATTAGACCGTACCATTAGCGTATGCAAACGTGTAATGCGCGATGCTAAATTAAGTTTGGCTGACATTCACAATGTCGTTTTGGTGGGTGGTTCGACACGTTCATTTGCAGTTAGCAATGCAGTTGCCGCTTTTTTTGAACAAACACCGCTTTGCTCAATTAATCCAGATGAAGTGGTTGCGATTGGTGCTGCAATTACCGCAGATCAGTTGATTGGTAATCGCCAAGATGGTGCATTACTCCTTGATGTTACCCCACTGTCACTTGGTTTAGAAACCATGGGCGGCTTGGTTGAGCGTTTGATTTCAAGAAACACCGCTATTCCTGTTGCGCGTCGTCAAGAGTTCACTACGTATCAAGATGGTCAAAGTGCCATGCTCATTCACGTCGTACAAGGCGAGCGTGACTTGGTTGAACATTGTCGTTCGCTTGGACGCTTTGTTTTGCACGGTATTCCACCGATGACTGCGGGTCAAGCACGTATTGAAGTGACTTTCCAAGTCGATGCAGATGGGTTACTTGCAGTTTCAGCCAAGGAAACAACATCAGGCGTAGAAGCAAGCATTGATATTAAACCGTCTTATGGTTTATCTGACCAAGACATGCAACGTTTGTTACTTGAAGGTTTTGAATATGCCGAGCAAGATAAACAACTGCGCCACTTGCAAGAAACGAAAGTAGAAGCTCAACGTGAACTTGAAGCTTTGCAGCAAGCCTTAAAAGCAGATGCCGCATTACTAAATCAAGCTCAATTACAATCACTTGAAACTGCAAAAAATCATTTGCAAAACCAATTACAGACTCAAGACATTAAGGCCATCGAACATGCAGTCGAACAGCTTAAAGTCTACAGTGATGCTTTTGCTGCTGTTCGTATGAATAGTCATATTGATCATGCACTAAAAGGTACAAAACTTGATGATTGGTCAAACTCAACTTCTGAATAGGTAAAGACAGATGCCACGTATTAAAGTTCTTCCTCATGCACAAATTTGCCCAGAAGGTGCGGAATTTAATGTAGAAGAAAATGCCAATTTATGCCAAAGCCTATTAAAAAATGGGATTAAAATCGAACATGCTTGCGATATGTCATCTGCATGTACCACCTGCCATGTTGTTGTTCGTAAAGGTTTTGACAGCCTAGAAGAAATGGATGATGTCGAGGCAGATTTACTTGACCGTGCTTGGGGATTAGAACCTGACTCTCGCTTATCTTGTCAGGTTGTGATTACAGATGAAGACTTAGAAGTCGAAATTCCAAAGTATACGATTAACCATGCTTCAGAAAATCATTAATTTTTAGTTAATGTTTGGTTCTAAAAAGGATTCATTTTTGAATCCTTTTTTTAAATCAGCACTGAAAATCATTTATCTCTTGGCTTTTACAACAGGCTTAACAATGGTTTTGATCGACTTTAAGCGGTTTTTTTTCTAGCACATAAAAATGCGTTGTGATCTGATCAACCTTAAAGTCTTGATCTCTATGCTCCTCTTCTGTCACCAGCAAACGGCTCTTTGCACTTGTATACACAATATCCTCTCTGTTCTCCTCACCACCAAAACCATCTTCTAAAAGTTGTCCAGTACGCTTATTCACAAAGGAATACATACGACAATCTGCGCCACAACCCCACATGGTTGTGACATATTCTCCTGCAAAATCTGGTTTTTCTTTTAAAGCCTCTCTGAGTCGAGTTCGAAATATATTTGCACTTGGATCTGAAATATCCAATTTGGCGGTTGGCCCTGTATAGACTGATTCCACAGCATAATCACTCGGCTGTGGAAGCGGGCTTTTGGCATGTGCCATTGAAATAGTTGTTATTGCCAAAACTAAACTCAATAAAAACTTCTGCATGATTATGACCTCTGATTTAAACTAATTTAGATTCAACGCTTTTAAAAAGCTATTTCTATTTAAAAATATTTTTATTTGACTTGATTACAGTTAAATTCAAAAATTTATTTTTTGCTTAGGCTATTTTAAAAGACATTAGAATCTAACCTTTTAGCTAAGCATTAGCTTAGGTTTGACTACTCAAGAAATCAATTTGATGCTGCATTACCTGTGTAAAAAAAGGACTATTCTTATTTACAGGATCGAAATGGGTCATTGGAAAATAAAAAAATTGTACATTTGCCAATTTTTTCACGGTTTTTTGAATTGATTGAAATGGAATAAGACGATCATTTTCGGCAGCGAGTAATAACACAGGACATTTGACTTTGTGTGCAGTCGTTATTGGACGATAGCGATTGATATCAAGCATAATCCGTGCAGGCACTGCCCCGCTCCAATTTGAACTGGCAGGAACAGTTTGCATAAATGCGTGATAATTATCTTCACCTGCCAAACATGCCACACCATCTTTGGAAACGACAGGGATTCTCACAGGTGGTTGCCCTGTTTTTAAGTGCCAAAGGTCTTGTAAAGAGAGTTTGAGTGCTGAAAAAAAGTATTTTGTAGGATAGCGCATCGCGCTGGCTAAACCATCAACATGTGGAACAACAGCAATAATTGCACGAATGCCCGTAAGTTCCGCTGCAAGCGTCAATACATGCCCTCCACTAAACGAAACACCCCATAAAAATAGTCGGGTTAAGTCAACATGTTGCCACGTTCTAACTTGCTGAATGACATTACGCCAATCAGTTAAATGATGCGACGGCGAAACCAATTCCCTTGGCTCTCCCGTACTTTCTGCAAACCCACGGTAATCAAATAGAACGACCGCAAAACCATTACTTGCAAGTTCGGCCGCAACATCAGGTAAACTAAAACAGCGTTCACAAGCAAAACCGTTCGCCATAATAATTACGGGTGGCTGTTCATCCGTTTGTGGCACATATAGATCTGCCGCTAATGTTTCACCTACGCTATTAAATTGAATGATCTTTTGGGTATATTGCATTTTTCATCCTTAAAATTAGCATAATCAGATTAAAGGGAAATTTCCTGTTCCTTCAGGCCACGGCGTTAATAATTCAAATCCATCATCCGTCACTGCAACCATATGCTCCCATTGTGCTGACCATGAGCCATCTACAGAAACGACTGTCCAACCATCTGCCAATTCTTTAACTTGTTTTTTACCCATATTAACCATCGGCTCAATGGTAAATACCATTCCTTTGCGTAAACTCAGCCCCATGCCCGGCGTACCATAATGTACAACGCTTGGCTGTTCATGATAAACCTGACCAATACCATGCCCACAATATTCTCGGACAATGCTATAGCCTTCATTTTCAGCCACACGCTGAATTGCATGCCCAACATCGCCCAAAGTCGCTTCAGGTTTAATGGCGTGAATACCTGCAACCATTGCAGCATAGGTAGTTTCTACCAGCTTTTGCGCAGCTGCACTCACCTGCCCAACATAGTACATACGGCTAGTGTCACCATAGTAACCATCTTTAATAATCGCAACATCGATATTTACAATATCGCCTTCCTTTAAAACAATCGTTTCAGAGGGTATTCCATGACAGATAACTTCATTTGGAGAAATACAGGTTGATTTTGTATAACCGTGATAACCAATATTTGCAGGCGTTACTTTAAGGACATTCACAATAAATTCGTGACAAATGCGATCTAATTCAGCCGTTGTTATGCCTACCTGAATATATTCCCCAATCATTGCCAATACTTCTGCCGCCAAACGTCCTGATATTCTTAATTTTTCGATATCTTTTTCGGTTTTAATAACCACTTTTGACGCGCGCATATTACATTCCTCTTGAATATTGAGGCAAAAAACTCAATAAAATAATCAGTCTAATTTTTACGAAATAATCAATCAGAGCTTTTATTCTCATAAAAGAGAATGAAAGCCTGATAAATGAAGTTGAATCAAATTATTCGTTGTAACATAGAATCTTTAGAAATAGCTATTCTATGTATAAAAATCAAAAAATTTAGCTGATGAATTATATTTTAAAGATCAAATCATGCTTAGGCTATTTAAAAATGATCAGCCTAGGCTCAGGCCAATCATTTTCAATCAAAATTAAAGATTTTGTTCAATGTCTAATGCACGTTTCCAACTTGGTAATGCTTCAAGATTCTTAAGATATTGAGCAATATTTGGATATTGTTCCGCTAGTTGCAAATGATAGATAACCCCTTGAACGACAAATCCCAACATGAAATCTGCACCCGTAAGACGGTTTTCAACTAGAAATTGTTTGCCTGCTAAAGATTGATCTAAATAAGCAAAAACTTTGTGTAATTCATTGTATGCGTACTGATCTAAAAATTGCAGTTGGGTTCCCTTCTGCTTTTCAATACCATTAAAAATAGTTAATAAATACGGCACCATTGCTGAACTTTCGGAAAAATGAATCCACTGCAAATAGTCCATATAGGCATCTGTATCAGGTGTTGGTGCTAAATGTGGTGCAAACTTTTGAATCAAAAGCTCAACGATGGCACCAGATTCGGCAATTACTTTGCCATTAAGCTCAAGAATAGGCGACTTTCCCAATGGATGAATGTGTTTTAGCTTTGGTGGTGCTAAACGTGTGTTTGCATTGCGTGCGTAGGTTTTGAGTTGATACGGCTGCTGTAGTTCCTCAAGCAACCATAAAATGCGTAATGAACGTGATTGATTTAAGTGGTGAAGTATAATCATGCTGAATAATCCAGTAATGCAAAAGTAATAATGATTGAGTCACATATTAACTGCCAAATTAGATTTCAATCTAAAGCTTTACACAATAATTGTATACGCTATAATTAAAAACAAGACGACTGGTCTATTTTAAGCAAGGTATTTCTCGTATGTCCACACCTCAGATGAAAAAATCTGATGCCAAACGTTTACATATCCTAGATCAAAGCCTTGAATTGGTCTTAACCAAAGGCTTTGTTGGGCTTGGTTTGCAAGAAATTTTGAAAAAATGTGGCATCCCTAAAGGTTCGTTTTATCATTATTTCGATTCTAAAGAAGAGTTTGGCTGCGAACTGGTCAAACACTATATCCTCAATTACCAAAATCGCTTGAATGTACTTTGGGACAACCCTCAATCAGGCAACGCCAATCTTTTGGCCTATTTCCAAAAATGGATTATCGACCCAGATCATTCCAGTAGCTGGGCTGATCGATGTCTGATTGTAAAACTAGCAGCTGAAGTTGCAGATCTTTCTGAAGATATGCGACTCATTATGGAACAAGGTACCAAGCGTTTAACTGCACGCATTGTTGAACTGATTGAACAAGGAATCGAAGATCAATCTATTCAACCTCAAGCCAACGCTATTGTAACGGCGCAGACCATTTATCAAATGTGGCTTGGAGCTGCGTTACTCAGCAAGTTATATCAAGATAAAACACCACTTCACCAAGCATTAATTGCCACAGAATTTATGCTAAATTCAAATCAAACATCAGCAGTAGGATAATACAATGGAAATTTTAATGGTACTGACCTCACATAGCCAACTGGGTCAAACAGCGGAAAAAACAGGGTTCTGGTTAGAAGAATTCACTGCACCCTATTATGTTTTTAAAGATGCAGGCGCAAGTGTCGTACTCGCCTCTCCTAAAGGTGGACAGCCACCACTTGACCCTAAAAGTAATCTTCCAGATTTCCAAACAGAATCTACCCGCCGTTTTGAACAAGATACCGAAGCCCAAGCTCAATTAGCGCATACACAACTACTCAGTGAAATCAATGCTTCAGAATTTGATGCGGTGTTTTATCCAGGTGGTCATGGGCCACTTTGGGATTTGACCAATGATCAAAACTCAATTGAATTGATACAAGCCTTCGACCGTACCAATAAACCTATTGGTCTTGTGTGTCATGCTCCTGCAGCACTTAAACATGTAACCAAAGCAAATGGCGAAGCTTTTGTAAAAGATAAGCAAGTTACAGGCTTTTCTAATAGCGAAGAAGACGCGGTGCAGTTAAGCCATATTGTTCCCTTTTTAATTGAAGATGAATTTAAAGCACAAGGTGCACATTATATTAAGGGTACAGATTGGCAATCATTTACAGTCAGAGATAGTCATTTGATCACAGGTCAAAACCCTGCCAGCTCTGAAGCAGTTGCAGAACAATTACTCAAGTTAATCCAGTCTTAATTTAGCCAAAATGTTGCAAATAAAGGCATAGACCGAACCAACTTAGCGTATTTTTAGTGCAATAATGATTGAAAAAGATTGTTTTTGCACTAAAATCAAGCCCTTCATCTAGAAGGCATTATTCACGTCTATGACTAAGCTTAATTATGGAGATATTCTTGCCCTTGGTTTTATGACCTTTGCACTTTTTATTGGTGCAGGCAATATTATTTTTCCTCCTATCGTTGCACAACAAGCAGGCACAAATGTTTGGCTCGCTGCGTTTGGTTTCTTAATTACCGCAGTGGGTTTACCTGTACTGACTATTATGGCGCTGTCACGCGTTGAAGGCTCTATTGAAAAGCTGAGTGAACCTTTGGGCCGCACAGCCAGTTTAATCCTCACTATTGTCTGTTATCTTGCAGTTGGCCCATTGTTTGCGACACCACGTACCGCAACTGTTTCTTATGAAATTGGTTTTTCTGCTTATTTTGGTGATTCTAGCAGCCATTTGTTTATCTATAGCTGTATCTATTTTGCATTGGTTGCCGCAGTTTCGTTATATCCAAATAAATTATTAGATACCATCGGACGGGTTCTTGCACCACTTAAAATTGTCGGACTCGCAATTTTATGTATTACCACACTACTCATTCCTGTAATTGGTTCATCGTTGCCTGTACAGCATTATGTAGAACGCCCAGTATCGGAAGGCTTAGTCAATGGTTACTTAACCATGGATACGCTTGGTGCTTTAGTTTTTGGTATTGTAATTGTTCAAGCGATTTACTCGCGCGGCGTAACTGACAAAAAATTAGTGATGCGTTATGCCATTATTGCAAGCTTAATTGCAGGCGTAGGCTTAACTTTATTGTACTTGTGCTTATTCCGTTTGGGTTTACAAAGCCATGCTTTTATTCCAAATGCCAGTAACGGCGCAGCTATTTTACATGCATATGTACAGCATGCCTTTGGTAATGTGGGGGCATTATTCCTAAGCGCATTGATTTTCCTTGCATGTACAGTTACTGCAATTGGCTTAACCTGCTCATGCGCAGAATATTTCCATGAACTGACTAAAATATCATATAAAGTTTTAGTCTTCGTTTTGGTGATCTTTGCATTAATTATTTCAAACTTAGGTTTAAATAAGCTGATCGCCTTTTCTGTACCTGTGTTAACTGCAATTTACCCACCTGCAATTGTCGTGATTGTTTTAAGTTTCTTCTGGAAATTCTTTAACAAGCCATCTACGATTGTCTTACCTGTAACAGCAATTGCTTTCCTTTTTGGTATTTTTGAAGGTCTAAAAGCATCTAGCTTAAGCAACATTGTACCGACTGCACTACAGAACTTACCATTGAATGAGCAAAACCTTGCATGGTTATTGCCATCTGTAATCGTTTTCGTGCTGTGCTTTATGCTTGATAAATTAAAAGCACAAAAATAAATCACCTTTTAAAAAAATGCCTGAATGATTCAGGCATTTTTTTTGCTTATATTATTAAATACCAGCATATCCGCTGTAAAAAATTGCGCTTTAATTTCCACCACTTTAAAAAAATTAATATTTTTTCATTTTTGTCATATTAGTTTCATAAAAGTGCGATAAAGCGCTTGAACTTTATTCGAATACAAAGTAAAACAGTAAGAATTGATTTACTCACCTCAACGCAGTTGTCCATTCGACAAACAGGAGAAATGAAGATGACTTCAACACATAAATTAGTCTTCATCAATGCCGTAAAAAGCAATCAGCACATGCTGACCTATTGCGTCACCACAATGGCTTTAATGTTTACCCTCGCCTTTCAAGGTGTCATTAGCGGAAACTTAAAAGCTGAATATTTCTTATATGCACTGGTTGTTTCAACTGCATTTGCGTTGTGGGCAGTAATCGAGCAAAAGTATCGAAAGCGAACAGACAATGAATAACTTTATTCAAGGCTAGAGTTTTCTTCTAGCCTTTTTTATAAGCAAAAAAGACAAGATACAAAGAACCATTCAATTCATTCTTCTTTTGCTAATATAAAAACCAATAAAAATCAAAAATACACATTCACTACATTCTTTATATGATTATTTTGATTATGATAATTGTTAGGTACTTTTACCTGATAACCAACGATGTTTAGACAATGAAAAAAATTTTTGCATCTGTAGCTGTATTGAGTCTGGCGCTTGCAAGTGCGAGTGCAATGGCATGTCCAAAAGGAAGCTCACTTCAAGGCGGTACAGGTCCTCACCATAAAGGTGGGAAATGTGTTGCTTCGGCTGGCGTGAAAAAAGATAAATCTGCTGTAAAAACTCAAAAAACTAAAACTGAGGCTCCTGCGCCTACAGCAAAACCAAAAGTTTAATCTTTATACATATAAAAAAGCGGATTATAAATCCGCTTTTTTATATCCGAAAAACTGCTTAATTAGGTGATGTATTCCCTAATTCAGGATGATCCAAAGCATATTTACACAAATTTTTATCTTGTAAATATTGTTGCTTGCTTTGTGCTGTATTGGAATCTTGATCTTGTACCGCTTTTGCCCACATATCCAAACTGGTTAACGCTCTACGGCAAAAGGCATATTTCCCTTCTGTAACCGCATCGCCCATTTTGACATTAATTTTCCATGAAATGCCTAATTCACGTAAAGGCTTACGCAATTGTTCATTAATTTGCTGAGGTTGATTCAAATTCACAACCGACTCAACTTGATTGATTAACTGCCATGCCTGCTTTGCATATGCAGTGGCATCATTACTTAATTTTGGTGCTGGCTTAATTTCAACCTTATGTTCAGGTTCATTCGAACGTTGACAACCTGCCAAAGCCAAAACAATGCCGAAACTTAATACTTTTATAAAGTTCGTGTGTTTTTGTAACATAGCCATTAAACCATTTGATTGTTCCGCAATAGGCGGATCAGTTCATTGAATATCATAAGCGTAGTGTAGTGGATATTTGCTGATATTGCATCTTTCACTCACAGAGTGGCACATGCATCCTCATCATCAACAGAACAAATCAGCCATAAATGCATTGCATCATTTCAAACTAAACCATACTTATTATATGTTTTTCAATAAAAATTTAAGATGAATATATTTTAAACAATGTCTTTTATTTCAACAGTTTTTTTAAATTTTCTTTTCGAACATGGCTTAACAGCTCGCACAGTTCTGTTATGCTAAAAGTCCACCTGAAACAAGGATGAATTGCATGCAAGTCACGATCGGTACTCCTCTTCAATCTTCAGCATTTAAAGTCTTACTCTTAGGCTCTGGTGAATTAGGTAAAGAGGTGGTCATTTCTTTACAACGTTTGGGCGTAGAAGTACATGCCGCAGACCGATACCCACATGCACCTGCCATGCAAGTTGCACATTTTGCTTATGCCATTAACATGGCAGACCCTGAAGCACTTAAAACACTTATTCAACAAGTCAAACCGCATTTAATTGTTCCTGAAATTGAAGCAATTGCAACCGAAGTTTTACTTGAAATTGAGCAATCGCAACAAGCAACCATTATCCCATCTGCTAAAGCAGTTAACTTGACCATGAACCGTGAAGGTATCCGCCGTTTGGCTGCCGAAGAACTCGGTTTACCAACCTCTGCCTACCGTTTTGCAGATAACCTAGAAAGCTTCCGTGCTGCATGTGACGATATTGGTTATCCAAATTTTGTTAAACCTGTCATGTCATCTTCAGGTAAAGGACAATCGCGCGTTAAAAACTTTGATGAAGTAGATGCTGCATGGGAATATGCCATGCAAGGTGGGCGTGTCAATCAAGGCAAAGTGATTGTAGAAGGTCAAATTGATTTTGACTTTGAAATTACCTTACTCACGGTTCGCGCGAAAAATCCAATCACAGGTAATATCGAAACTCATTTCTGTGACCCAATCGGACATCGTCAAGACTCGGGCGATTATGTCGAAAGTTGGCAACCACAGCCAATGTCTGCCATTGCATTGGCAAATTCACAACAAATTGCCGATAAAGTAACGGTTGCATTAGGTGGCTGTGGCATTTTTGGAGTTGAGCTTTTCATTAAAGGTGATGAGGTCTGGTTTAGCGAAGTTTCACCACGTCCGCACGATACAGGACTGGTGACTTTAGCTACACAGTTCCAAAGCGAATTTGAACTGCATGCACGTGCAATCTTGGGTTTACCTGTGAATACCAAATGCCATAGCGTTGGTGCAAGTGCGGTCATTTATGCAGGTGTAGATGCAAATAACTTAAGCTTTAGCAATATTGAGCAAGCTTTAAGCCATGCAGACACTGACATTCGTCTATTTGGTAAACCTGAAGGCTTTCGTCGCCGCCGTATGGGTGTAGTTACCGCACGTGCCGAAACGACCGACAAAGCACGCGAGATTGCACAACACGCAGCCGAACAGGTTCAGGTTAACCAAAACGCATAACAATAGGGCTTTGCCATGATAAAAACCTTACCCCTTTTGGATTATGTTCAACATGATCAAGACATTTTAGCCATTAACCAATGGAAACCTGCGGTAGAACAACAGCTCGAACAATTATTTGAGCAAGGTCAGAGCATTCGTGACATCATTTTGGCACGCTCCAATATGATTGATGAAGCACTGACCTTTTTGTGGCAACATGCAGGTTTAAAACACAGCAATTTAGCGTTATTTGCTGTAGGCGGTTATGGCCGTAAAGAAATGCTGCCGTACTCTGACGTCGATGTGATGGTACTGTCTGAACATGAACTCACACCTGAACTCGAACAACAGGTGTCGGCGTTTATTGCATCTTTATGGGATGTCGGCAATTTCAAGCCTGGGGTAAGTGTTCGTTCAATTGAAAGCTGTATTGAGCAAGCCCGTGACGATTTAACCGTTGCCACGGCGCTAATTGAAGCACGACTGATTATTGGCAATGCAGAACTGAGTAAATGGCCACGGCGTATTGTGGCACAGACTTGGTCTGACAAAACCTTTTTTGATGCCAAAATGCAAGAGCAAGACAAACGCCATGCACAGCATCACAACACCGAAAGCAATTTAGAACCTGATATTAAAAACGCCCCAGGCGGCATTCGCGATATGAACCAAATTGGTTGGATTGCAAAACGTCATTTTCGGGTCAATCGGGTCTATGACTTGGTTCATTTGGGTTTTATTTCCGAGTTTGAACTAAAAGTCTTAGAAGATGCCGAAGTATTCTTTTGGGAAATTCGCCATCACTTACACCGCTTAACCAAACGTGATGAAAACCGTTTATTATTCGACTATCAACGTGAAATTGCGGCAAAATTTGGTTATCTACGTGAAGAAGGTAAGTCTCCAAATTATCCAATTGAACAATTTATGAAGCGCTATTACCGCGCCGCGCAACAAGTCTTTACCTTAAATGAAATTTTATTGGCCTATTTTAATGAATCGGTCATTACCCCGCGTTTGCCCGACTACGAACGCAATATTAAAGAAATTAATCAAAACTTTAAATTGGTCGATGGCAAAATTGCAGTACAACACCATAAAGTCTTTGCCGAAGACCCAAGTGCCATTTTAGAAATCTTTTACTTACTTACACAAAATCCTGATATTCAAGGTATTCGTGCACGTACATTGCGCTTATTGTCTTTAGCCGCTAAACGCATTGACCAAGGTTTTCGTGACAATCCTAAGCATCAAGCCTTATTTATGTCGATTATTCGCAGTTCATCACGCTTATACGACACATTGTCTGCTATGAAGCGCTACGGCATTTTAGGCAATTATATTCCTGCTTTTGGGCAGATTATGGGCTTAATGCAGTACGATCTCTTCCATATCTATACCGTAGATCAACACACGCTGTTATTACTGCGTAATTTAAGCCGCTTTAAAGAACCTGAATTTGCCAAACAGTTCCCTGTGGTAAGTTCAGTGTATCAACGCATGCAACGGCGTGACATTGTTATGATTGCCGCACTTTTTCACGACATTGCCAAAGGTCGTGGTGGTGACCATAGCGAATTAGGTGCAGAAGATGCGCTTGAGTTTTGTCGCTTGCATGGTTTTACTGAACGTGAAGGTAAACTGATTGCATGGCTGATTCAAAACCATTTACTTATGTCGCTTACGGCGCAGAAAAAAGATATTTCAGACCCCGATGTCATTAAAACCTTTGCAGAAAAACTTGGGGATATGGAGCATCTTGATCATCTTTATACCTTAACCGTAGCCGATATTAATGCCACCAATCCCAAACTTTGGAATACATGGCGCGCATCCTTAATGCGTCAGCTTTACGCTCAAACACGAGACAGCATCCGTTTAGGACTCGACCGCCCTGTTGACTACCAAATGCTAATTGAAGACACCAAATTTACTGCCAGTGAATTATTAGTCAATGAATTTTCCTTAGCCGATGTTGAAAAAGTCTGGCAAGAACTTGGTGATGATTATTTCCTCAAAGAATCTGCCGAGGATATTGCATGGCACACCCGTGCAATTTTAGAACATGGCGATAATCCTGAACCCTTAGTCATGCTACGTGCCCACGGTAAGTCTGCCCCCGATGCGGTGCAATTGTTTATTTATACCCAAGATCAACCCAATTTATTTGCCACCACAGTTGCGGTACTCGACCGAATGAATTTGGATGTGCAAGATGCACGGATTATTACTGCGACTAAAGCCTTTAGTTTGGACACCTATATTTTGCTAGATCGTTTTGGGGTTTTACTTACCGATCCTGAGCGAGAAAAGACCGTCAAAAAAGCCTTAATTCAAGCCTTAAGCCACTCCGACCAATACCCAGGTTTAATGCAACGCCGTATTCCACGTCAGTTACGCCATTTTGACATTGAAAACACGGTTGAAATTAGCTTAAATCCTGTTTTAAACCAAAATATGATTGAAATTGCCACGCTTGATCATCCGGGTTTATTGGCACGCGTCGGTGGTATTTTTATGATGCAAGGCTTTGACATTCATTCTGCGAAAATTGCTACCCTTGGTGAACGTGCCGAGGATATTTTCTTTGTGACCAAGAAAAATGGTATTCCGATGAATGATGATGAAGCACAAGTTTTTGCAGCACAGCTCAAAGCCGCTTTAGATGAAGCATCCAATCAAGTTGTTATTCCCCATTAATTTTAGCCATTGGTTATCTCCATGAACTCGAGTTTAGATTTGCTGCATCCTTATCCGTTTGAAAAATTGAATCAGTTATTTCAAGATATTCAACCTGTCAATTTACCCTTAATTCCACTTTCAATTGGTGAACCCAAACATCCTGCGCCTGAATTTGTCAAGCAAGCGCTGCAAAACAATTTTCAGCATTTGTCGACTTACCCAAACAGTAAAGGCATTCCTGAACTGCGCCAAAGCATTGCCAATTGGCTCACACGCCGCTTCGCTTTACAAAGCGTGAGCGCAGAGCAACAAATTTTACCTGTTTCGGGTACACGCGAAGCTATTTTCTCTTTTGTGCAAGCGTTGGTGAATCGAGAAGATGCCCCTTATGTGGTGATGCCAAATCCGTTCTACCAAATTTATGAAGGTGCAGCTTTACTTGCAGGTGCCAAACCCTATTTTATTAACTGTACCCAAGAAAATGGCTATTTGGGTGACTTTGATGCCGTACCTGCCGAAGTTTGGGAAAAAACGGCATTATTATTGGTTTGTACCCCAGGAAATCCAACAGGTGCTGTTTTATCTAAAGAGCAATTTAAAAAACTAATTGCACTGTCTGACCAATATAACTTTGTGATTGCATCGGATGAATGCTATTCAGAGCTTTGGTTCGAGCAAGCACCTGTTGGCTTATTAGAAGTCTGTGCCGAAATTGGTCGTCACGATTATAAAAACTGTGTGGTGTTCCACTCTTTATCAAAACGCTCTAATTTACCCGGTATGCGCTCAGGTTTTGTATCCGGTGATGCTAATTTGCTTGCACCTTACTTAAAATACAGAACCTATCACGGCGCTGCCATGCCTGTTCAACACCAATGGGCATCTATTGCCGCTTGGGATGACGAGCAACATGTTGAAGATAACCGTATCCAATATCGTGCTAAATTTGACTTATTCCAGAATGAACTTGGTCATCTGTTACCACTGAAAAAACCCGATGCAGGTTTCTATTATTGGTTACAAGTTGAAGATGATGAAGCATTTGCACGTAAGTTATTACAAGAAGCCAATGTAAAAGTCTTACCGGGACGGTATTTATCGCGGGATACCTTACAGGGTAATCCCGGAGAGAATCATGTTCGTATGGCGTTGGTTGCCGATATTGCCCAATGTGAACAAGTGATTGAACGCTTGAAAAAGATCTTATAAAACCTAAAAAAGGCTGATATTTGAATATCAGCCTTTTATTTTAAAGTATAAATGTTCAACCTAATAACAAATTTATTTATTGGTATCTTTAAAAAATTCAATCTCTTTGACATCTACAATTTTATAAATTTTATCTGTACCATCTTTTTTAATCACGGCTTTATCATTTAACATTTCAATTAAATACCACTTTGTGTGATCTCGTTCTAGCTTAACCATATTAGTAAAATAGGTAGGTGATTTTCTCAATGCATCAGCTTCAAAAAAACCAGTAGCCAAGGGAGAAAATAAACTTATTAGACACCAAATCCATATAGCTGTTTTAGCTTTATTGTCACGAAATAACTTTATAGTAAACGCTAACTGTGCAATCTGCATACAATTTAAAAATATAAAAAATAAAATACTACTCCCACCAAATACTTGCTTTATTTGTTCAAAATAAAATGTTTTTATAAATAATAATATGCAAATAATCACTGCCCACAATATTATGATAGGTAAGTGAAACCGAGTATTCTTTGATTTAATTTCAATACTAATACCAAGTAAGATTCCAAAAGTTGTAGACATTAAATATTTAACAGAAGTGAAAAATATGTAATTTAAAGGAAGTATACCTAACACCCATGAAATACCAAGATTACTATAAAACCCTAACTTATATAAACCTGCATAAAACACACTTAAAAAGAATGAAATATTGGCAAGTTCTAGCCAAGATAAACCAAATTTTTCTTTTAAACCGTCAATCATCATATCGTTATGTGTATGAAATACCGAATGTTATAACAAAATTTAGAATCTCTAAAACAACCATTAGCAACCATACAACTTTTAAAGATGGTATGGTTGCATCTCATCCTGACTTATTTCACCTTCATTCTACTTCCTGCTTAAAATGCTCAAAGACCAAGTTGGTTAATTCATGGTTGTTTAGCTTATTTTTATAAATAAAAATATTTTGCGTAACCGCAACTTGTGCAGTAGATAGCTCAACCAGTCTTTGTTGTAACAACTCTTCGGTGATGGTAATTCTAGGCAACCATGCTACGCCCGCACCTTGCAACACCAACTGCTTTAAATTTTCTGCATTATCGGTTTCATATAAGATATGACAATTTAAATTATTGTCCTCAATCACCTTATCAACCAAATTCCTTAAGTAAGCATGATGACTATAGGTCAACAATGGAAAATCTGAATTTAAATCGTAACTTTGACGATGATTGACGGGTGCAAAAACAGGAATTATTTCGGTTTCACCAATTTTCACTGCCACCAAGCTATCCGACTGCGCTTTTTGTTTCACGGTTTTAGAAGAATACGATACTAAGAAATCAATTTTCCCTTCTTTTAGCATTTGCAAACCTTCGCCAATATTAATGGCAATAATTTCAAATTTAACACCGTGTTCTTCTATTGGCATAAAGCGTAAGTATTCGGCAAAGAAGCTATTGACCAAAGAATGTGCCACTGCAAATTTAATGGTATTTTCTTTGGTTTGTTTGATTTGATTAATCAAATGCATACTGTCATTGAGTTGAGATTGTAATGAATGTGCTGTGGTCAGCAAAATTTGCCCCAACTCGGTAAAGGAAATATCCTTCGAATGACGTTCAATTAAATTAAAACCAACGGTTTCTTCCAAATGTTGTAAGCGACGACTAAAAGCTGATTGTGAAATATAGCGTTTTTCTGCTGCTTTTGAGATAGATCGTTCCTGATCGAGGGTAATAAGGTCAAGCGCCCAACGAATTTCCAAATTCATATCACACGTTTTAACAAGTTTTTTTAAAGTGAGCGCGATTATAAAGGTTTATGCAAAAATTGCATACACACTGCATTTTATACATTATCAATTTGTGGTTTTTATTCCTATGATGACTCCACCACATCTTAATAAGTGTAACAAATGAATACCAATGTCGCTGTTCGTACAGAAAAGGATCTTTTAGGCAATCGTGATATTCCAAATCAATTTTATTTTGGGGTTCAAACACTTAGAGCTATAGAAAATTTTAATTTGACTCAAAGCAAGATTAGTGACCATCCAAACTTTATCCGTGCTTTGGCCATGGTAAAATGGGCATGTGCCGATGCAAATCATGCATTAAACGCGTTAAACCAAGAAAAATATCAAGCGATTGTTGCTGCATGCCAAAAACTGATTGATGGCCATTATCACGAGCAATTCCCTGTAGACATGCTACAAGGTGGTGCAGGCACTTCAACTAACATGAATGCCAATGAAGTAATTGCCAATATTGCTTTAGAGCATATGGGCTTTGCTAAAGGCGAATATAAAAACTTACATCCAAATAACGATGTAAATATGTCACAATCAACCAATGACGTATATCCAACTGCAATTCGTGTTGGTCTTTTACTCAGCCTTAAAGGTTTACAAGACGCTTTTGCAACCCTAATTGAAGGTTTTGAGCAAAAAGCACAAGAGTTTAAATCTGTTTTAAAAATGGGACGCACACAGTTACAAGATGCAGTGCCAATGACGTTAGGTCAGGAATTTGCAGCCTTTGCCCATACCCTACAAAAAGACTTAAATCAATTGAATCGCATTGCGCCTGAAATGCTCGGCTATGTGAATTTAGGTGGCACAGCAATTGGTACAGGAATTACCACAGAAGCTGCTTATACCCCACTTGCAATTGCAGCTTTAAGCAAAATTTCACAGCACAACATTCAAGCTGCGCCTGATTTTGTTGAAGCAACTTCAGACATGGGCGATTTTGTTTTATTCTCAGGCATTTTAAAACGTACGGCGACCAAACTTTCGAAAATTGCCAATGATTTACGTTTATTATCGAGTGGCCCACGCACAGGTATTGGTGAAATTAATTTAGAACCACGCCAACCGGGCAGCTCAATTATGCCGGGTAAAGTGAATCCTGTAATTCCTGAAGCCGTTAACCTAGCAGCGTTTCAAGTGATTGCCAATGACCTAGCAGTTACCCTTGCTGCCGATGCAGGTCAGTTACAACTTAATGCAATGGAACCTTTAATTGCTTTTAAATTGTTTGAATCAATTGAACTTCTCAGTAAAGCAATGCACATGTTTAACGACAAATGTGTTCGCACTGTTACGGCAAATGAAGAGCATTGCAAACAGCAAGTCGAAAATTCAATTGGCATTGTGACAGCACTTAACCCTTATTTGGGATATGAAAATACTACCCGTATTGCCAAGAAAGCCAATGAGGAAAAACTAAGCGTTTTAGATTTAATTCGTGAAGAAAACTTATTGTCTGAACAACAATTGACTGAAATTTTAGCCATTGAAAATATGATTCAACCAAAGGCTTCGGTTTAAGTTAAAAAACTTCATCACTTCGTGATGATTCAACAGTGAATGATGAATCAAAAAAGGGAAAGCACAATGCTTTCCCTTTTCTTTTTGCTACTGAATTAGAATGAATATTTCATCCCCACATTCAAACCTAAATTGTCTGCACTAGCATGAGAAAAGTCGCTATTGGCACTTACCCAAGCGGTCATATCTTTTGAATATTGCGTGCTTAAACCTAAACTTACAGTTCCCCAGTCTTTTTCAGGCGTATAACCCGTCATTACAAAACTGCCGCCCATCGTATTTAAACCTGCACGTACAGACAGCGGATTAGTTTGAAAATCGTGATTCCAAGCAAGTTCAGCAAATGGAGAGAAAATAACATTGTTATAGGCCCAATCACCTTTTAAACGCCAACCTAGACTGGTTACAAATGAATCGCGCTGCTGATCATCAAACCACATGGAAGTGCTATCTGCGCCTTTTTCAGCAAATTTGTTTAACTTAATGGTTTGCCACTCTGCATGCACAAATGGCCCTGTTTTTAGGTCTTGAATATTAAACCAGTAACCCCCATCAAGCCCTGCACCCATATGGTAGCCTTGAGCATCTGCCGTCTCAATTCGCTCTGCATTGCCTAATTGAATACGGCGTTTAATATTATTAAAGTGCAAACTGCCCGCATTTGCAAAACCACCCAAATAGATATTATCTTGATGATATAGCGCATAACCCAAAGCACTCACATCAAATAACGAATATTGCCCTAAATTACCTGCAATATGTCCATCTTGTTGGTTTAAACTCATACCAACACCCGCAGAGACTTGATCATTTACTTTTGCATCAGAGCCAAAAGTTAAATTGACATTGTTATTACTTAACGCAGGCGAATCTGACGATGCAGTTAATTTTTGATGGTTATAATCAAGATTTAAAAAGACACGAGTATCCTTTCCATCAGCATCATTGAGCATCTCATTTTTTATGGCACGGTACTGTGCTTTGGTAATACTTAATGGCACTTCTGACAATAATGACATTTGCGAAGGCGCAGCAAGTTCGGCTAACACTGCTTGTGCCAATAAACGATGTCCTGCTGTTGTTGGATGGACACGATCAGCAAATAAATAGCTATCGTTCGTTCCTGCTGCATAGGTATAAAGTGCACCTGAACCTACAGGCCCACATGCGACAGATTGTGAAGCTTTGCCACAAGCTTCATCGGTGACATTGCTGAAGCCATAAGCTGTTGGATTAGAAATCACCTCATTGAGTAAGCCATAGACATTGACAGGGATAATATTTAACCCTGAAGCACTCAGTGAATCTAAACCACTATTTAATGTCGTGTTATATAATCCAGAAAGCTGAGTTGCAGCTTTAATTGAACCAGGAACGGTTTTTTCTGCTTGATGTGCCTGCGGCGTTAGTCCCATATTCGGTAAATTATAGACCACAACATAATTTGCACCTGCTGCTTTTAAATTTGCCAGTAAACCTAATTCGGAGGTTGCCGCAGTTGTAACACCAGACATTAATATGACTGGATCTTGCGTTTTACTTACTAGACCAAAAATATCATTTGCCCCACCCCAAACTTGATATAAGGTATGGGAATCAGCTTGCCCATTCGTTTTACTCAAATAACTATCTAACTGATTGGGTAATGTTTTAACTTTAAGATATTCATGCTTAGGATCAAAATTATTCTCTACACCCGCACTCCCCCAAGCATAATTTGTCCCACCCATTTCAGATGCTGAGATGGGATGCCCTAAAGCTGCCGCCACATTTTCAACAGTAGTATTTCCGAAATTAGTTGTAAATTTAAATGAAGGAATCAAGTAATTCTTAGAAAAATTACCACTATCACTTAAACTGTCCCCAAAAACCACCACATTATTAAATGAAGCCGCTTGCGCCGTAGATGCTGCGGTTAGATACATCAAACCTGAAACCATCAGCGGTAATATTTTTTTCAAGTGAGTCATCCTATTCTCCTCGTTGGTAAGCATATGTGCTAATTGACATTAAGATATACTGAAATCATATTTAAAGGGAGGAGAATATATTCTATTTCCGCTGGCTATTTAAAGAAATATGAAAATTTTATTGATTATTTGAACATATAAAAATTAAAAAGTGGTTCTGCGCTTTTAATCGAATCAAAACATGGTTAAGACAAGATTTTTTATCAACCATACTTATAAAACGCTCAAAAAAATGGGCCTAAACTGATTGTTTAAGCCCATGTTTATTCTAACTTAAGTAACCTAATGGCGACTATTCATAACTGCGGTGAATACCTTAATTTCCTACCTGACAATTCTCAGCCATGTTTAATTTTGGATTTAAAACTTGAGTTTGAATGTCTAACAAGCCTAAAACAGTTGGGAATAAATTATCTTGACTCAATTTGGCTTTTTGTTGCTGATTTAGACAACTACGTAATTTTGCCTCTTGCGGCCATTGCCCAGAGAACCAAAATATCATTGGAATATGGGTTTGCTCTTTAGGTGCCATCATATAAGGTGCACCATGCAAATACATGCCACTTTCACCTGTCGATTCACCATGATCAGACAAATACATCATACCTGTTGCTATTGGTAATTGCTTCAAATCTTGAATTAATGTCGCCAAGATATGATCCGTATAGACAATGGTATTATCAAAGGTATTAATTAAAGTGTTGTGGTCACAGTTTTGAATATTGTTGGTGTCGCAAGTTGGTGTGAATTTTCTAAATTCTTGCGGATAACGCTTATAATACGCAGGTCCATGACTACCCACTTGATGCAATACAATTAACTGATTTTGCTTTAAGTTTTTTAAATCCAAACTTTTCAAATAATCATTTAATGCATCTAATAAAACCTGATCATAACATTCACCATCTTTACATGCCTTGTTATAACGCGGATCATCTTTCGGAGAAATATAATTTTTAATCCGATCACAAGCCCCTTTACAACCTGAATTGTTATCAATCCATGTCACTTTATAACCTGCACGCTGTGCAATATCGAGCAAGCCTTCACGATGTGAGGCTAAACCTTCATCGTATTCATGTCGTGGCATACCAGAGAACATACAAGGTACTGACACTGAAGTTTGTGTACCACATGATGAAACATTACTAAAATTAATAATATCTAACTTAGACAGCTCAGGATTGGTCAGTTTTCCATAACCATCTAAACTAAAGTTCTGTGCACGTGCTGTTTCGCCAACAACAACCACTAAAATTTTAGGCTGTTTCGATGCGGCACTTGGAACTACATGCGCATCTTCACCATAACGAACCAAAGGCTGTGGTTTAGTCGCGTGATGAAAACGACTTTTTAAATAGCTTTGGCCACTTGCCAATACATTCAATGGGGTAATTTTCGCTTTTAGCTCACGATGTTCACGAAAAATAGGCGCATATTGACCATAAAAGGCAAATAAACTACCTGCCATACAACCGAATGCTAATACAATACTGATAATTTTGGTGATAAAAGTCTTTTTAAAACTTGAAGCTTTAATTTTGATAAAAAATAAAACAATTAAAGGTAAAACCACCATCCCAGCAAACCAAAGTAAAAAAGGTGTTGCTGTAACTAAATCGAGTGTCTCGTGAAAATCGGTTTGGGCTACATTTTCCATTTGATTACGGGTAATCTCAGCACCTAACTGATTAACAAAATAAGCCGCTCCGCCTCCCACAAAAATTAAAATCGCACTTAGCAATTTTGCTGTCCGTTTCCAATTAATGAGTTGTAAAACTAAAAAATAAAAGCTTGCTAACAACACAAAGGTCGCAAACATAAACAATGAATATGCGATACCTGTATATGAACTTAATTGAGAAACTTTTTGGAAGAAACTAAAATTTAGTCCACCCGCTAACCAGCAAGCAACCAATAGATTAAAACGAGAGAGGGAGAGCTCTATTTTTTTCAACGAAGATAGGATTGGCATGTGTTTTTCATCACCCAAATAATGTATATATACTAAATCATGTTTAAATTAAGCCTTGATTAATTCATTAAATACATAAAAATCAATAAGATAAAATTAACACACAATTACATGTAACACTATAACATTCTATTTATAGCTACGTCTATTGCATCTTATGCCCCTCATCTTATTTTATGCTTTAACAATCAGCTAAAATTTACGCTAAACTATATTCTAATTTGAAATGAAGCGCATATACGGCTAAGCCTACTGCCAATTTTAGCATTTTAAATTGCTACTCAAATTTAGACACTGCATATACAAAAGGATATAAACTTACAACAATATATATCATAGACTTAAACTATTTTATGCAAATCATCATTCAAACAAATATTCTATATCTTGGCTTAAATACTGCGCATAACAATTTAAATCGATATTTCCACCCGTTAAAATCGTACCGACCCGTTGGCCTTGAATTTTGTCTTTAAGTTGTAATAATGCAGCTGCACCCAAACACGCCGTTGGTTCAACTACAATTTTCATGGTTCGTGCTAAACATTGCATCGCTTGAATTAATTCATCATCATGTACCGTTAAAATATCCGTTACATTTTGTTGAATAATTGGGAAATTTAATTGCCCCACATGTTGTGTTTGCGCGCCATCGGCAATCGTTTCGGGCGTATCAATATGCACAATGCGACCTGAACGCAACGATTGCTGCCCATCGTCCCCCATAGCGGGTTCCACGCCATAAACTAAACAAGCGGGTAATAATGCTTTCACAGCAAGTAAACTTCCCGCAAGCAAACCACCTCCTCCCAAGCCAATGAGTAAAATATCTAAATGCCCGACCTCATCAATCAGCTCTTTGACTGCTGTGCCTTGCCCCGCGATAATATCCACATGATCATAAGCAGGAATGACCGTTAAGCCTTTTTCTAATGCAATTTTCTCTGCAATTTGTTCTCTATTTTGCGTATAACGATCATAAAAAATAACGTCTGCACCATAGGCTTTGGTTGCAGCAATTTTAATATTAGGTGCATCCTTAGGCATGACAATTGTTGTAGGAATATTTAACAAGTGCGCAGCGAGTGCAATACCTTGAGCATGATTCCCCGATGAAAAAGCCACAACACCTCGTTGTTTTTGATCGGAATTTAAACGAGATAATGCATTAAATGCACCACGAAATTTAAATGACCCTGTTCGCTGAAAATTCTCACATTTGAAAAAGATTTCACTGGAAAATTTCTCATTTAAACGCCGAGAACACAATACAGGTGTTTGCGTTGCAACGCCTGCGATCCGTTGGCTTGCATCAAGTACATCATTGAAACAAAGTGATTGAGCTTGCATTTTTCCTCTCACACGCTTAAAGCGCTTTCATATACGAATAAACAGTCGTACGTGAAATACCTAAATAATTTGCAATTGTATCAATAGCATGGCGCAGCTCTAAAAATCCTTCTGCTTTTAAGACTTGCATTAACTCACGACGATCTTGTGTTTTAAGTGCCTGTACAGCACTGGCTTTTTGTGCAGAAAATTGATCAATACGTTCGGTCAAGCCGTTCAAACTGCATGGATCTAAAGATTCTAATGCATGAGGATTTTCAAATGCTGTAAATTGTCCTAGCATGTTCTGTACCGCAGCAAAAATAGATAAATCAACATTTAAACATAAGGCTGCAACATAGTTGCCCGCTTCATTTTTAATTCCCACCGAAGTACTTTTAACCTGACGACCATCTTTAAATTGATTTTTATAATTGGCAATAATTGCAGGATAATCAGGATCATTAATGCGTGCATGACCAAGTTCAGTTGCCATACCACCTTGTTGCCGCCCTGATAAATTATTATAAATATTATGAATTGCATGTTCAGGCATGGTTAAGTCATGTACGACAACTTCACAAAATGGACTGAATGTTTGGCTTAGACCTTCAGCAATTTGACTGAGCTGCACTAACAAATGTTGCTGTGAAATCATTTTTTCTGACATGAACGGGACAAATGCTCTAAAATTTTTTATATTTTAACCTGTTTTACAACAACTAAATATGCTCTTGATCATTTTGATTCGGTTGAATTTCTGCGCCACTGTTAAACTATCGCAATATAAAACCTATAGATTCACCACACTATTTATCTATAAAAATCAATTTAACCGTTTAAAGTAATGCTTTCACTTTCTTATTTAAGGTCTTTCTTAATGAAAAAAATAATGTTATTTACCTTTACCACATCAATTTTAGCCACAACATTTGCACAGGCAGAGCAACCCAGAACATTGAGTTCGGATAAAATCGCTCAAGCACAATTTAATAAAATTTCTGCAAATAAAAACCTACCTAGTTGGATTAAGACTGGCGGCACGACATCAGAAACAAAAAGTGTAAAGATTGCAGGCAAAGATTATTTGGTTTTTAACGCATGTAAACCACATGATTGTAGCAGTGAACAAATTGCCACACTGTACTCACCGCAGAGCAAGACTATGACTTCTGTTTATTCAAGCGTGAATGAAAAAAAAGCAACACAACAATTAAAATGGATGAGTAATCAAACTGAAATTTCAATTGAAGCAAAAACAATATTGCTTTCTGCCTTAACAGGCGCATTAGATAACTATCCACAGAAATTTAACCTCTAACGCCAAAAATGGGATTCTTGAACGAAAATAATATCTATTTTTGCTTTCAGATAAGGATGTTGTCATACGCTTTAGTATACTTAACATCAATCAAATCCCCCAATATTCAATCAAAACGAAAAAGCAAGGAGATATTCCTTGCTTTTAAATGACTAAATTTAATTGATTTTATTTTTGAGGCTGTGGATGATTCTGTCTAAATAATTGCCATTCCTCAATCGTTTGTCCATTTGGTAGTTGGCAAAGGGCAAACTCTCCACCATCTTTATCTTTTTGTGGAATCAACTTACCTCCTTGTTCGACACAATAGACACTTGCAGGATTAGCCATACCGATTGCCTGCGGCTGATGTTGATCTGATGGAACTGAACTACATGCAGTTAAAAGAATAGGTAAAGCCATAAACATGCCTATGAATAATTTTTTCAAAATATTTAGCCTCTAAATACAAATAGATATTCCCTGATTTTAAGTGTAATAGCATATTTTGTTTGTATAAATCACGTGTCTATTCAGTATTTGAATCGAGAATTACAAAAATGCATACCTAAAGCTTGTGTCACATCTGCATCGAAATCCTAAGTAAAGCTGGGATTTAAACCAATCATAATGTTTAATAAACCTCTATTTTTTAACAACTTAGGCAATTAAATTAAAACAAGCAGCACAAAAAAACGCCCCAATGAGGGACGTTTTTTTATGCGTAATCAATAAAGATTAGTCAAGTGGCTGAACTGATTCAGCTTGAAAACCTTTTTGACCTTCTACTACGCTGAATTCAACGCGTTGGCCGTCACGTAAAGAACGGTGACCTTCACCCATAATAGCGCGGAAATGAACGAAAACGTCATCGCCACCGCTACGTTGAATGAAACCAAAACCTTTAGTATCGTTAAACCATTTAACTACGCCTTGTTCACGTACTGTCATTAGTTAATCCTCAGTGATTCAAATAAAGGATTCCCCCGGTGTTGCAAACAGCAAAGCGAACAAAGTTTAAAAATAGTTATTATTTTTAAGCTTATGAACATTTCTGTAAAACTATTAACAAATTCCGGTTATATCCACATTTTTACAGCATGATAATCGTGATTTCTCATGATCAGCATTGCTGTAATCCGTTCCTGAGATTAGCATGGCTAATATAGAATTGGTAGTAAAATCTTGCGAATTATATGGATTTTTTAGCAATACGAAGTGGAACAACGTATCTAAACCTCTTCTCTTTTTTCAAGCGCATTTTTTTGTTAAAATTTGAGTTTTAATAATTTAATTTAAAGCCATGACCCTTCAGCCAATGGATGATTTGTCCATCATTGAAATTGATGCCTTAGGCAAACCATGTCCTATGCCTTTGCTCATGCTAAAGCGTGCAATTAAATCTATAACCATACCGACTCAATTTTTATTAAAATCGTCTGACCCACATAGTGAAATCGATATTTTAAGATATTGTCAAATGCATCAGTTATCTTGTGAAATGATTAAAGTGTCTGAAACCGAGTTACATTATTCGATTAAGCTTTAAGCGTAAAATACGAAAACATATACCTTGTTGCATATTTTTTTACATTTCTCTACCCTTTTTTCCTTAATTCTGTAATCTAAGCAGATTATGATAAAACCAATGGTCTTTAGGCCAAATATCCTTATAAGGAGTCTCCATGAGTGACAGCAGCAATCAATTGATGCCCCTGTCATTGTCTGCACCAGGTATTAATCTTGGCGCATACATCAGCACTGTGAATCAATTACCTATCCTTACTGCTGAGCAAGAAAAAGAACTCGCTGATCGCTATTATTACGATCAAGATTTAGAAGCGGCCAAATTATTAGTTATGTCACATTTGCGCTTCGTTGTTCATATCGCACGCAGTTATGCAGGTTACGGACTCCCGCAAGGTGACCTTATTCAAGAAGGTAACCTTGGGCTAATGAAAGCTGTTAAACGCTTTGACCCCAATATGGGCGTACGTTTAGTCTCTTTTGCCGTGCATTGGATTAAAGCTGAAATTCATGAATACGTGATTCGCAACTGGCGGATTGTCAAAATTGCGACCACCAAAGCACAGCGAAAACTGTTTTTTAATTTACGCAGCCTAAAGAAATCAAGTAAACGTTTAACACTTGAAGAAGCAAAATCGATTGCCCAAGACTTAAATGTAACACCTGAACAAGTGTTAGAAATGGAAGGTCGCTTAACGGCATATGATGCTGCATTTGAAGCACAAAATGACGATGACGATGAAGGCTCAACCCATGTTGCGCCTGCACTTTACCTTGAAGATAATCGTTATGACCCAGCAAAATTAGTCGAAGATGAAGATTACGAAGAACAAAGTAATGCTGCACTGCATGATGCGATGGAGCAACTTGACGATCGTTCACGTAATATCTTACAACGCCGTTGGTTAGATGACGACAAGTCGACTTTGCATGAACTTGCCGCAGAATATAATGTTTCTGCTGAACGCATTCGTCAGCTTGAAAAAAATGCTATGGAAAAAATTAAAGTGGCCATGTCGTCCAACTAATTTTTCATTCAAAAGGCTGATAAAAATCAGCCTTTTTTTATATTTTTGGCACATTTTAACCATTATTAAAACTGCGTTTTATGCTAAGGTATAGCGCAAAATAATGATGGAATCGCACAATGTGGCTTGCAATTTCTGCCCTCAACTTAGCTATTGCTGTAATCGTGGGTGCATTTGGCGCACATGGCCTTAAAAGCCGAGCCAGTTTAGAGCAACTCAATTGGTGGCATACATCAACCGAATATTTCTTTTATAATGCACTTGGCTTACTTGCCATTGCAATTTTAGTCAAAGTTTCCCCCCTATTTCCAATTAAAGCTAGCTTTCTATGCTTACAAATTGGCATTGTATTTTTTTGCGGTTCACTTTACCTGATGGCACTTGGCCTACCACGTATTTTAGGTGCAATCACTCCGATTGGCGGTACCTTCATGATTTTAGGTTGGCTACTTCTAGCCTGGAATGCCTACAAACTGAGCAAGTAAGGACACTTCAATGACTGCATTTTTTTTAAATGGACAAGCAACTAAAACTGCTTGTCTCAATCTTTTACAATTGGTTCAATCGCTTGGTTTAGAAAATAAACGTTTTGCGGTTGAGTACAATGAAATGATTATTCCTAAATCTCGGTTGGAAAGCACAACCATTTCGCCTCAAGACCGCATTGAAATTATTCATGCTGTGGGCGGTGGTTAAATACAGGTCGTTATCATGCAAAATTTCGTTCAAGATTCACCGTTAATTATTGGTTCACGCCAATTTTCATCGCGCCTTTTAGTGGGTACGGGAAAATACAAAGATTTAACTGAAACAGGTGCTGCTATTCAAGCCAGTGGCGCAGAAATTGTGACGGTTGCCATTCGCCGCGTTAATATTGGACAACATGCCGATCAACCGAATTTATTGTCGGTGATTCCACCTGAAAAATACACCATTTTACCTAATACAGCAGGTTGTTTTGATGCCAATAGCGCCGTTCGCACTTGCATGTTGGCACGCGAACTGCTCGATGGTCATAATTTGGTGAAACTTGAAGTTTTGGGCGATGAAAAAACGCTTTATCCGAATATTGTAGAAACCTTAAAAGCCGCCAAAACCTTAATTGACGATGGTTTTGAAGTGATGGTGTATACCTCAGACGATCCGATTGTAGCGCAAGAACTTGAAAGCATGGGCTGTGTTGCCATTATGCCTTTAGGCAGTTTAATTGGTTCAGGCTTGGGAATTTTAAATCCACACACATTATCAATTATTAAAGAAAATGCCAAAGTGCCAATCTTGGTCGATGCAGGCGTAGGCACGGCAAGCGATGCTGCGATTGCGATGGAGCTTGGCTGTGATGGCGTGTTGATGAATACGGCAATTGCTGGTGCACAACAACCCATTTTAATGGCATCTGCCATGAAAAAAGCAGTTGAAGCAGGTCGTGAAGCTTATTTAGCAGGACGTATGCCTCGTAAACGTATGGCCAATGCCAGTTCACCTGAAACTGGCTATTTCTTTAAATAATCTAAGCCCCCTAAATTGGCTAGATAATTGCCAGTTTAGGGGGAATTTGCTCATCGGTCATTGCATTTGCATGTTATGCGTTAATGTTAAATATAGCGCAATAATCTCCTGTTTTACTTTCCCTCATAAATATTTAATTCATTTTCCTAAAAAAATTGACTTCACCCGCTTAAGACTTACAATAGCGCCTTTGTAATATAAATGAATTGACTGCAACGTTATGACCAACGATCTCATCGAAGAAACCCAAATTGTGGATTTGGACAATTTACATGAACACCGTGAAATTGTGACCTTTATGCGCCGTTCTGCGCCATTAAACACTTCACAACGAACAGCGTTGGAACAGCATCAACATTTTATTTTAGAATACCCTGTTGGCGACTTACGCCAACATTTTAGCCATCCCGAACGTCCACTAACCGTTGAAATTGGTTTTGGTATGGGGCGTTCATTGGTACTCATGGCTCAGGCTAATCCTGAACGTAACTATGTTGGCATTGAAGTTCATGTTCCTGGTATTGCACAATGTGTGTATGAAGCAGGTTTGGCAAATCTAGATAACCTAAAAGTGCTTGATGCTGATGCCATTCAAGTTTTACGTGAAATGCCAGATGCAAGCATCGACACATTGCAATTGTATTTCCCAGATCCTTGGCAGAAAAAACGTCACTTTAAACGCCGTTTTGTCAGCCATGAGCGTATGGCATTGGTTGAGCAAAAACTAAAACTTGGCGGCACCTTCCATGCAGCAACCGACTGGGAACCATATGCAGAATGGATGTTGGATGTTTTAGACAACCGCGAAAACCTTGAAAATACCGCAGGTAAAGGCAATAGTTATCCACGTCCTGAATGGCGTCCGTTAACCAAATTTGAGAAACGCGGCTTAGAAGCAGGCCATAAAATTAACGATTTTATTTTTAAAAAGATTTAAGCCTGCATTTTACTACCGATTACTAGGCCGTAAAGGCCAGTAATCGGTAAGCAATTCCCCACATTATCAGTGCAATTAAAAAATTTAAATAACGCCATGTGCCTGCTTTTTTCAGTAAGGGCAATAAAAGACGTGCACCATAACCTAAACTAAAAAAGAAAATCCATGATGCCAAAATCACACCAATAGCAAATTGCCAAGCAAAACTTTCAAATTGAAGTGAAATCGAACCAACTAAAAATAGCGCATCTAAATACACATGCGGATTCAGCCAAGTAAATGCTAAGCATGTCAACACAACCCGATATAACGACTGATGCTGCTCTGTACCTAACACAAACCGATCATTATTTTTAATTGCTGAAATTAAATGAATTAGACCATAGCTGACCAGAAATATCGCCCCCGTATATTTTGCAATCATCACAACTTGTGGAAACTTAACTACAACTTTAGACATACCAAGCACTCCTGCCAGAATCAATAATGAATCTGACAGTGCACAAATCAAACAGACCCAAAAAATTGATTGTTTCTTTAATCCCTGCTTTAAAACAAAAACGTTTTGTGCCCCAATCGCAATAATCAAAGAAAAGCCCGTGCTTAGTCCATATAAAAATGCATACATGATTTTTACTCAAAAAATTAAAAAGTTATTGGTGTTATTATCTGTTTTCTTAATTTTAATTCAGTAAAATTAAAAACATCTCAGGGAAACTAAATTATTTTTAGCTATGCTCGATTACAGACAAGCCGATGCCTTTTTAGCCGTAATTGAAACAGGTTCATTTGAACACGCAGGCTTAAAACTCTGCGTTACACCTTCTGCCATTTCATTACGCGTGCAGGCTTTAGAAAAAAGCTTAGGGCATGTGCTCCTGATTCGTGGTCGTCCCTGTGTTCCCACGCAAGCGGGGCTTGAAGTCATTCAACACTTACAACATTGTCAGCGTTTAGAGCAGAATTTATTACATCATTTAAAAGGAAATTGTGAACAAGAGTTCTTTAAAGTGACATTGGCCAGCAACGCCGATGCTTTGGCAACATGGCTCTTACCACTGTTACAACCTGTGTTATTACGTGAGAATATTGCCTTAGAGATGAAACTAGATGATGAATCTCGCACTTATCATCTTTTAGAAACAGGTGCAGCCAATGCCTGTATTTCAATTGAAAGTAAGGCAATGAAAGGCTGTGAAAGCCAAAAACTTGGCGTGGTTCGTTACAAAATGGTTGCCTCTCCACAGTTTTATAAAAAATGGTTTAGCCAAGGCGTACATCGTGATGCTTTACGGGCGGCGCCTGCCATGATTTTTAACCATCATGATCAAATGCATATTCGACTGCTATATCAATTTTTTGGATTAGCAAAAGGGACTTATCCTTGTCACCTTGTTCCATCTTCAGAATCTTTTGTACATGCCATTCAGCTCGGTTTAGGCTATGGGATGGTGCCCGAATTACAAATTAAAACCGCCTTAGTAGAACAGCGATTAATTGAAATTTTCCCTGAAGCAGATACCGAAATGCAGTTGTATTGGCACCATTGGAAACGTCAGTCTGAACCTTTGGCAAAATTGACTGAACATTTAATTCAATATGCCCCTACTGTACTGAGATAGTCCTAAACTAATTGGCTTGTTTGATAATTCCTTCACTCAGGGTTTGATAAATTTCGGCTAAATCTGTGCGCTGTTGCTGCTGAAGTAGCTGTTGATGCAGCGCCAAAATATTCTGATCTTGACGTTTGGCTGGCCCTGTTTGTACATCTTTTGGCTTAAACTGTGTAGCTTTTTGCGCCGTTTCTAAAATAAGCGGATGTAACAAGGAAAAATCAATCTGCGCTTTTTCGGTAATTTGATCTGCCATGTCATAACAATAATTACTAAAGTTGCAGGCAAATACTGCTGCTAAATGCAAACTTAACCGTTGACTTGACGAATAATGATAAACCTTATTACTTAGGCTATTTGCAAGTTGAGTCACAACATTTTGTACTTTTAGGGTACTACCTTCAATTAACAATGGAATTTCAGACCAGTTTACTTTTTTTTCCAAACTAAACGTTTGTAACGGATACAACACACCACTATGTGCATGATGCTCAAGTAAAATCTGTATATCGGTACTACCTGAAGTATGCAACACACATACCTCATCAACAGTACGAGGTAATGCTGTAATTACTGTAGCAATCGCTTGGTCACTCACCGAAATGATCAGCACATCAATATCGGCATTTAAATCATTTATACAACTCACTGCCTGAGCTTGGTATTTTTGTGCCAATTGTGCTGCATGTTTCGGGCTACAAATTTGCATGATCTGATGCCCCTGCTGTTGTAAAGCAGCGCTTAAATGTGTTGCAACTCTCCCCGAACCCACAAAACTTATCTTCATCTTTGTCTATTTCCAATACTCATTTGCAAACCAATAAAAAAGCGCCAATTTGGCGCTTTTTGTGCAGACTAAAACAATTATGCTTCTGGTGCTGCGCTGTATTGTTCAACTAGAGTTTTTAATTCACCCTTTTGGAACATGTCTAACATGATATCACTACCACCAATCAGTTCGCCATTAATCCACAATTGTGGAAAAGTTGGCCAGTTTGCAATTTTTGGCAGTACAGCACGAATATCTTGGTTTTCCAAAATATTTACATATGCAAATGGACGGCCAATTTGACTGAGCGCTTCAACAGCACGTGCAGAGAAACCACATTGTGGAAATTGTGGTGTGCCCTTCATATAAAGAAGTACTGCGTGTTTAGCGATTTGATCACGAATTAATGCTTCTGTGTCTCGTGCTTGTTCAGTCATAGATCTGAGTCCTTAACAATTATCGGGCTATTATACCTTAATCTATCTAAGATGGTATGAAGCACGGTAATTTTTCTACTTTTCTTTAATTATTGCTTTTCATCTGCCTAAGATTTTGCTTATATAAAAAGCTTTTACTCCGTTTAAATTGATACGAGATCTTAATGAACCAATTTACCCTTGCCCCTGTTGAAACTGATCAAAACTCACATGTCATGGCAACTTATGGTCGCCAACCAATCAGTTTCGTCCGAGGACAAGGTTCTTATTTATATACCGAAGATGGCACTGCCTATTTAGATGCACTCACAGGTATTGCTGTGTGTGGTTTAGGTCATGCTAATCCTGTTATTGCTGCTGCAATTGCAGAGCAAGCCCAAACGCTTGTGCATACCAGTAATTTATTTGATATTCCATGGCAAACGGCTGCGGCACAAAAACTTGCAGAAGTTTCAGACATGCAAGAAGTGTTTTTCTCGAACAGTGGTGCAGAATCGAACGAAGGTGCCATTAAAATTGCCCGTAAATATGGCCATGAACAAGGTGTTGCTTTACCTAAAATTATTGTCGCTGAACACTCGTTTCACGGTCGTACCTTAGCAACGCTGTCAGCAACAGGTAACAAAAAAGTTCAAGAAGGCTTTGCGCCACTTGTTGAAGGCTTTTTACGTGTACCTTTTGGTGATATCGAAGCAATTGAAGAATTGGCTTTGGTACATCCTGATATTGTCGCGATTTTAGTTGAACCGATTCAAGGTGAAGGTGGCGTAAATACTGCACCACAAGGGTTTGAATATCTTGAACAAATTCGTGATATTTGCAATAAAAACCAATGGTTAATGATGCTAGATGAAGTCCAAACAGGCAATGGACGTACAGGTCAATACTTTGCATACCAACACACCAACATTATTCCAGATGTAGTCACAACCGCAAAGGGTTTAGGTAATGGGTTTCCTGTCGGTGCAGTGATGACACAAGGTCGTGCAGTTGGTGTTTTAAAGGCAGGTAATCACGGTTCGACTTATGGGGGCACACCACTCGGTTCTCGTGTGGTTTATACCGTAATTGATCAAATCCAAAAAGAAAATCTGGTTGAAAATGCAGCCCAAATGGGTGCTTATATTGTTGAACAATTGCGTACACAATTGGTGCAAAACAATGTCATTGTACGTGGTTTTGGTTTAATGATTGGTATTGAACTACCAAAGGCTTGTGGTGAACTGGTCAATATTGCACGCGATCAAAAACAATTAATTATTAACGTTACCGCAGGCAATGTTGTTCGTTTATTACCCACTCTTAATTTAACGCAAAGTGAAGCAGATGATTTAATTGCACGTTTAGTCCCACTCATTCAAGACTTTTTAGCCGCATAATTCAGCATCAGCAATACAATAAAGCCAATCTAATGATTGGCTTTATGTTTAGCAATTGGTTTACTACAGTTTGATCGATTTAAGAACGTGGAATGACTTGCATTGGGTCAATTGGCTTACCATCTGCACGAATTTGGAATTCAAGCATTACACGATTAGCATTTCCTGTTGAGCCCATTTCTGCAATTTTTTGACCAACACTCACTGCCATACCACTTTTCACCAATAATTTACTGTTATAGGCATACGCGCTGATATAACCATTGCGGTGCTTAATCAGAATTAAATTACCATATTCTTTTAAGCCACTATCTGCGTATACCACTTGTCCATCAGCTGCGGCAAAAACAGGATCGCCCTGTTGACCTGCAAAACGAATACCTTTGATATTATTAGCTAAATTAAAATTATCTACAATTGCACCGTTAGCAGGTCGTACCCACTTCAATGGCGCAGCAGGATTACTGATCACAGGCGCTGAGGTATTGGCAATGGTATTTGATGCCGCAGTTGCCGCTGCTTGCTGACTCGGTAATGGAATACGTTGTCGTTGGATTGATGGTGTATTCTGCATTGGCTGAGTCACCACACGTGAATTATCCGTACTACCTTTTAAACGCAATGATTGGTTTAAGTAAATAATATATGGCGGCGCAATACCATTCATTTGTGCTACGGTAATATAATTCAAACCATAACGACTTGCGATACCACTTAAAGTATCTCCACTACGCACAGTATAATAATCAGGTGCTTTCATTGCGTGTGTTGCCTGTACTTCAGGTCTTGAAGCACAACCGGAAAGTACAGCAACGGCAAGTAATGCTAGCGATAAAGATAAAGGTTTTAACATTGATTTTTTAACTTCATTTTTCACAAAAGGCGATTGCAATAATGGCATTTGATACCCTCTCAACAACCCAAATAATTTAGTTACAGATTATAAGAGTAGCAAAATTTTGCTCAAAGAATCTGAAATTGCTATTTTTTTCACAAAGTCGCAACAGAGCGCTACACTTTTTAACGACTGCCATCAGTATCATTTATCTAAATTTCAGCCATCGCATTCTTTATCTGTTCATAAAACACACACTTTAACCATAAAATTATTCATCATTTTCTAGCGCCAATACGTTAAATTTTTTATGGTGAAACACCAAGTATGCTGCGCACACTCAAGCAGGCCACCTCACCTGCTAAAACTACATCTCAACAACAGTTTTTTACTGATCTTTCAGCAAAAACAAGGTAATCTTTTCAAATAATTTATTTATATTTAGCTTTATTTCTATGAATCAATTCATGACAAAATTTATTCTAGCTGCTTGTGCAGCATCATTTTTTTGCATTTCTATGGCTCAAGCCAAGCCACAAGCAGGCTCAAATACAACCGACAGCGAAAATATTGAAGTTACCCCAACCCAAACAAGCGTAACCTCAGAAGAACTTGCTGCAATTTATGTATTATCAAAACTATGCAAAAGTTATGGTTTTAAAGATCAAAAATACCAAAATGGTTATGCCGCATTGGTCAAAGAAAACTTACCCGAAACGCATGACCCTGTACATGCGTTAGAACAAATGGCCAAGGACAAAGCATTTAAACCTTATTTAAAAGAAGCCGAACAGGATGCAAAAAAAGCAGGCGATGCACAAAACAAAGAAATTTGTGAGGAAATTTCAACGTTAAGTAATACTCAAACACCATAAATTCGTTACAATATTCCTAAAGAGTAAAGTTGACAACGCTATAGCAGTCAACTTTGCTTTATCCTACAATGCTAAGCCATATCCGCTTTTTATAACGATTGGAAAACCACGAATGAGCCGAAAAAGTGCCTTTGCTGCCCTCTTGCTTTTACCTTCTTTTTCTTATGCAGCAACTGTCTTATCTTCGCCACCGGACTTAAATAATAAATCCTATGTGCTGATGGACTATGAAACAGGTCAAATACTTGCGGCAAAAAACGAAAATGAGAAACTTGCACCTGCATCAATGACCAAAATGATGACCAGTTACATCATTGAGCAAAAACTTCTTAAAGGACAACTCACCGAAGGTGAAAAAGTTCGCATGAATGAGGATGCATGGTGTCGTGGTAGCAGTACTGAATCGTGTATGTATGTGCCTTTGAATGGCACTGCAACTGCTTTAGAAATGTTACGTGGGATTATCATCCAATCAGGAAATGATGCGTCTAAAGCCATGGCCGAACATATTGCAGGGAATGAAGGTACCTTTGCAGATATGATGAACCAAGAAGCAAAACGTCTAGGCATGAATAATACGCATTTTATTAATTCGACAGGCTTACCTGCTGAAGGACATTATTCATCTGCAAAAGACATGGCAATTTTGGCTCAGCACATCATCCACGACAGTGCTAAATACTACCCAATTTACTCTGAACGTTCATTCAGCTTCAATAATATCAAACAAGGCAACCGTAACCCACTGCTATATACCGACCCAAGTGTGGATGGTTTAAAAACAGGTCACACTGACGAAGCAGGTTATTGTTTAACAACGTCAAGTAAACGTGGTCCTATGCGTTTAATTAGCGTTATTTTTGGCACGCCAAGTATCAATGAACGGGCGAATCAAACACGTACATTATTGGCATGGGGTTATGCAAATTACGAAACAGTCAAAGTACAACCTGCTAATCAAGCCCTTAAAAATGTTCGCGTTTGGTTTGGCCAAGAAGATGAAGTGTCAGCAGGTCTAGCGGAAGATTTTAATGTGACCATGCCTAAAGGTCAGGCGGGTGACATTAAAACCCAACTACAGGTTTCACCTGAACTCAATGCACCACTTAAACAAGGTCAAGTCATTGGTAAATTAGTGGCAACTTTAGATGGTAAAGTGATTGCAGAAAAACCTGTCGTTGCACTCAAAGCAGTTGATGAAGCAGGCTTTTTCTCTCGTATGATTGATTACGTTAAGCAGTTTTTTAGCAAATTATTTTAAAAACATCACTAGATTGTGATTGTTTTCACAATCAAACATAGCATCAACGGCATAAATTTCGTAAAATACGCTTTTTAATGCCTTTGGTGCTTTTTTATGACTGCGTGGACAGCACATGTTACTGTTGCAACAGTGATTGAAAAAGATGGTCAATATCTGTTTGTTGAAGAGTATTCTGATGGGGTTACCCATGCTGTATTTAATCAACCCGCAGGGCATGTTGAAGTTGGTGAAAGCTTAGTCGAAGCAGCAATTCGTGAAACCAAAGAAGAAACTGGTCATGATATTGCAGTTGACCATTTTTTGGGAATTTATACCTACACGCCACCCATGTTTCCTGATCGCACCTATTTTCGCTTTTGCTTTTTAGCACATCTTACTCAAGAACATCCCTGTGCAAACTTAGATCGTGATATTATTCAAACGGTTTGGATGAGCTTAGACGAGTTACGAAATTCTGGTCGTGCACGCAGCCCACTGGTCATTAAAGTAATACAAGATGCAATCAACGGACAAAAATTTCCGTTATCGCTGATTTACGAACATCCTTTTTCTTCTCAACCTATTTCCCAATTGGACGCTTAATTTTATGCAACAACGTGTCATCGTCGGTATGTCTGGTGGTGTAGATTCATCTGTTTCTGCGGCATTACTTCTTCAACAAGGTTATCAAGTTGAAGGGCTTTTCATGAAGAACTGGGAAGAAGATGACGGAACGGAATATTGCACTGCAATGACTGACCTTGCCGATGCTCAAGCGGTTGCAGATAAATTAGGTATTAAACTCCATACTGCAAACTTTGCCATGGAGTATTGGGATCGTGTTTTTGAACACTTCCTTGCAGAATATGCAGCGGGTCGCACGCCTAACCCCGATATTTTATGTAATAAAGAAATTAAATTTCGTGCCTTCATCGACCATGCCGTAACTTTGGGTGCAGACTTTATTGCCACAGGTCATTACACACGCCGCGGTGAAAGCAAAACCAATAGTAAAGGTGACATCTATGCACCTTTACTACGTGGTTTAGACCAAAATAAAGATCAAAGTTATTTCTTACATGCCGTACATGGCCGTGAGATTAATAAAACCTTATTCCCTGTTGGCGAAATTGAAAAGCCTGAAGTACGCCGAATTGCAGCCGAACTTGATCTTGCCACTGCCAAGAAAAAAGACTCAACTGGTATTTGTTTTATTGGTGAACGCCGTTTTAATGACTTCTTAAAACAATACTTGCCTGCACAACCGGGTAAAATTGTTCTTGATAACGGCCAAGAAGTCGGTGAGCATCATGGTTTAATGTATTATACGCTTGGGCAACGTGGTGGGATTGGCTTGGGCGGTTTGCGTAATGCCGAAGAAGGTGCTTGGTTTGTATTACATAAGGATATTGCAGGAAATCGTTTAGTGGTCGGTCAAGGTCACGAACACCCACTTATGCTAAGCACTACCCTTTGGAGCGAAGCAATTGATTGGGTCGCAGGCGAACAAGACATTCCGACCCAAGGTTTACGCTGCACAGCTAAAACTCGTTACCGTCAGCCCGACCAAGCATGTACAATTTTCCGCGATAGCGAAAATGGTGTTCGTGTCGAATTTGACGAAGCTCAACGTGCGGTTACGCCAGGTCAAAGCGTGGTCTTTTATATCGATGACAATTGTTTAGGTGGGGGTGTGATTCATCATACCAATGCACCTAAACCTGCTTTTTTGTAGGAATAATCAGGCATGGTTGACCTTCCTTTTCAACAGCCACAGCATTTAACTACGCGACAAAACCGCGTATTGGCGTTAGCTGGAGTGTTTCAAGCCACCCAGCTCACGCACATGACGGCAATGAAAGGACTGAGTCGAATGGGTGAAAGCGGGAATTTTTATTTTGAACATCTCATCAAAGCTAGCTTAAACATCCGCCCTATTCAACAAAATGCCTGTAACACCCTCGATTTTTTCCATCAAATTACCGATCTTTCTTTAGGCCTAAAAACCTTAGAACAAAATATTACCCAACCGTTTAGCCCTTTACCTAAAAGTAAAATTCCCAAACTGAATGCCGCTAAACTGCCCATGAGTTATGCAATTGCATTACTGCATTTAGAAAAAAAGGTCTATCGAAACCCAGAGTTCGTGAAAATTATTGAACAGACTCAACAAAAAATTTTAAAGCAACTTTCTTTTTTCGATCAAAATTATTTACACCCCAGCATTTTGGCCAATTTAGCCCAAACCTATGTCGATACCGCAGGACAAATTAATCCACGTATTTTAGTGCGTGGTAATGCCGAAGCATTTAAAGATTCCCAACACACCAATCGTATTCGCGCTTTGTTATTTACTGGCTTACAAATGGCACATTTATGGCGACAAATGCATGGTAGCTCGATTCAACTAATGTTTGGGAAACGTAAAATTTTGCAAGATGTTCAGGCCATTGCGCGCCTGCAATATCAAATTAGTGAACTGTAAATCGGTTTTGTTTTAGGTGTTTTGCACCATATTGAAGGAAACTTTATGAACGCTTTAACTGCACTCTCTCCATTAGATGGACGCTATGCGAGTAAATGTGACGCGCTACGTCCTTACTTATCTGAGTTTGGTTTAATTCATGCCCGCGTAACCGTTGAAGTACGCTGGTTACAAGCACTTGCAAAACATCCTGAAATTTTGGAAATTCCAGCATTTAGCGATGCCACCAATCAAGCATTGGATGCCATTGTAACTGCATTCTCTGAAGATGATGCTTTACGTATTAAAGAAATTGAACGCACAACCAATCATGATGTGAAAGCCGTTGAATATTTCTTAAAAGAAAAAATTGCACATATTGATGAACTCAAAAATGCAGGTGAGTTTATTCACTTTGCCTGTACTTCTGAAGACATTAACAACTTGTCACATGCTTTAATGCTTAAAAATGGCCGTGAGGTTTTATTGCAAAATATGCAGCAAATTGTGACTGATATTGCAGCACTTGCAACCACACATGCAGAACAGCCAATGTTGTCTCGCACACATGGTCAAACGGCTAGCCCAACCACTTTGGGTAAAGAAATGGCAAACGTTGCATACCGTTTGGCACGCCAAATCAAACAATTTAACAATGTTGAATTGTTGGGTAAAATTAACGGTGCTGTAGGTAACTATAACGCGCACCTTTCTGCTTATCCAAACATTGATTGGCCTGCACATTCACAAGCATTTGTTGAATCTTTAGGTTTAAATTTCAACCCGTACACCACGCAAATTGAACCACATGACTATATGGCAGAATTGTTTGATGCCTTACGTCGTTTCAATACTATCCTAATCGACTTTAACCGTGATGTATGGGGTTATATCTCGTTAGGTTTCTTCAAACAACGCTTAAAAGAAGGTGAAGTTGGTTCATCAACCATGCCGCACAAAGTAAATCCAATTGACTTTGAAAACTCTGAAGGTAACTTAGGTCTTGCCAATGCAGTCTTGGCACACTTAGGCGAGAAACTTCCAATTTCTCGTTGGCAGCGCGACTTAACTGACTCAACTGTATTACGTAATATGGGTGTTGGTTTTGCACAAAGTTTGATTGCATTTGAAGCATGCTTAAAAGGTATTGGCAAACTTGAACTCAATGCACTACGTTTAAATGAAGATTTAGACAATGCACAAGAAGTACTCGCAGAACCAATTCAAACTGTTATGCGTCGCTACAATGTTGAAAAACCATATGAAAAATTAAAAGCGCTTACACGTGGTCAAGCAATGACTCGCGACATGATGGTGAACTTTGTCAATGGTAATGAATTGACTCAAGTTCCTGCTGAAGATCGTGCGCGTTTAGCTGAAATGACACCTGCAAGCTACACAGGTAATGCGGCAGAACAAGCCAAACAAATTCACGACTTAATTGCAAAAATCTAAGTCTAACGTGCAAAAAAGCGAAGCTCTGTGCTTCGCTTTTTTATTAGCCTAAATTCAGTTTTAACAAAATACGCTCAACCTTCTTCAGACAGGCACACGTTTTTGGCTGTTTTTTTCGACTTCCATTTTAACTCACTAATCACAACGCCGAACACCACAAACAAACCACCCAATAAGGCAGCTGTACCTAAACGCTCGCCTGCTATACGCCCAAAAATCCCCGCCCAAACAGGCTCTCCAGCATAGATAATCGCAGCTTGTGAAGGTTCAACTGAACGCTGTGCCCAATTCATTGTTAATTGGATCAAAGCACTTGCAAGACCTAATCCTACTGCTGAAACCACCAAAGTTGTACTGATTGCAGGTATTTGCGTTTCACCCACCATTGGCATGCTTATAAATGCCACGAGTGATGCCACGGCGAGCTGTATCACCGTCACACATTTTACATGTACCTGACTTGAAAAATGGCTAATCAGTAAAATCTCAAGTGCAATTGCAATTGAGCCTGTAAGCGTAACCATTTGTCCAAAATTAAAAGATAGCCCATGCCACCCATTACCTGTCAGTAAAACCAACCCAATAAAGGCACATAACACACCAAGCCAAGTACTTATTTTTAAGCTTTTTCGAAACAGAATAAACTGTAACAACGGCACCATTGGCACATATAAAGCAGTTAAAAAAGCCGATTCACTGCTTGAAATAGTCTGCAAACCAATGGTTTGTGAACCATAACCTGCGGCAATGCTCAGGCCAATTGCACTACCTGCCAAAACATCCTTACAAGTCATTTGCTTTAAAGCTGAAATTGAAAATAAGCCAACAATAACGGCTGCGGTAGCAAAACGGAATCCTACAAAAAACATTGGCGAGCTTGCAGTTAATGCATGTTGAACTACCAAAAAAGTCCCACCCCAAATGACAGTGATCAAAACCAATGCCATTTGGGGCAGATATTTAATTTGACTTACGTCATTTAAAGGAAACACACGCATGAATCAACCGATATCAAATAAATAGAGAATAATATCGGTAGTGTAACATGCGAGTAAACTTAAGCTTTATCCAAATTTACAGCCACAATCACACCAATACAAAATAATGAAGCATAGATAAAAAAGAACAAAATCATTCGTTTAAAGGCTTTTTCAGAGATACCACTGGTATTTGGTTTCGGCTCTTGTTCAGTATTTTTCATCTCGTTTTCCATAATCCTACATCATTCATCTATATTGTGAACCGATTTAAAAACAAGAAACAGGCACAGACGGAGACTAAAAAACTATAACAGATAGGTAATTATGAGTACATCTGTTATACTTTTAGCACAAGTTTTAGTTTGTTTAAAAACTTCTTTTTCTCTTATTTCAATATTTTATCTAAAATGTATAAATCGAAACAACTGGCTCAAAAACTCGAACAGCAAATACAAAATGGTGTATGGGATTGTCATCAAAAATTACCGTCTTTGCGTGAACAAGCTCAACGCTCTGGCTTTAGTCTTATGACCGTTCGAAATGCCTATCAAACACTGGAAGCACAAGGTTTAATTTATGCCAAAGAAAAATCAGGATACTTTATTTCAGCAAACACCACGTTAAAACCGAGTGCAAATTTAAATCAAAAAATTCAGATTAACTCAAAAATATTTCAATATTTAAAAGCAACACAGCAGCCAGATATAATTGGATTTGGCTCAGCTTTCCCCGATAGTCGGTTGCTATATGCACCCAAGTTTCTACAAATGATGGCACAACATGCACGACATCCTGCTCGTTATAATCCTATGGATAGCCTTCCCCCAGGACAACTTGCATTAAGAGAAAAGATTGCGCAGCGTTATCGTATGCAAGGAGTTGCAACAAGTGCCGATGATATTGTCATTACCTCTGGTGGTTTAGATGCGCTTAATCTCGCCTTACAAAGTGTTGCCAAAGCGGGCGATTATATTTTATTACAACAGACCATTTTTTATGGTGCATGGCAAGCGGCAGAACGTTTAGGTTTAAATGTCATCACCATTCCTGAGCATCCTCATGATGGTTTTGATCTCGAAGCCTTCCGTACTGCCCTTAACACATATCCAATTAAAGTTTGTTGGTTCATGTTAAATAGCCATAATCCAATTGGCTTTACCGTAAATGAAGGAATTAAGTTAAAAATTTCCCAGATATTACAACAACATCAAGTTTATTTAATTGAAGATGATGTCTATGAAGAACTGTATTATGGACACACTAAACCTCGTGCCATGAAATATTACGATCAAGACAATTGGGTGCTACATTGTGCTTCTTTTTCAAAAACCTTAGGTGCAGACTGTCGTATTGGCTGGATTCATGCAGGAAAGTTTTCAAATACTATTCAACATTTACAATTGATGAGTACCCTATCTGCCAATAATCTTATACAACATACTTTGGTCGATTTTTTGTCGGGACATCACTATGAACAGCACCTACGCCAACTTAAACGGCGATTAGAAAGCCGTAAAAAACAATTTTACAGTTTTTTGGTTCAGCATCTACCAAATAATTGCGAGGTTTTTTACTATCCAAGTGGTTATTTTCTATGGATTCAACTACCTGAACATCTTAATAGCATGTATATCTATCAATACTTGTTGCAGTTTAAAATTAGCATTGCCCCCGCACAATTGTTTAATCTGTTAAACCCCCAGCAGCATTTTCTAAGAATTAATTGTTCATTTGAATGGTCAGCACACATTGAAGAAGCACTGACCTTACTCGTTCAATCTATCCAGAATTATTCAACATTGGTCGAATTAAGCGGATCTTCGCTCCAAGCGCCATAACTTGAATTTGGCAGCACAATCCAGTTTTTCCCAAAATGTTGACGCTGTGCAGCAATGCGTTTTTGCTTTTCAGTTTTGCTTAGTTTCGGCTCAAAATCTTCAGAAAAATCATGCAATGTATCACCCAACAACATCACAATTTTATGCTGTTGTTGCACCTGTTCACGGCGCTGTTGTTTTGATGTGCCATACAACAACAATTGCTTAGATTTTACTTGTGGCAAACCCAAATGTTTAAGCGTGTTTAATGTCGCCTGACGATTTTCTTCCGAGCGGTCAGAAACATAATAAATGGTAACACCATGCCGACTCGCAAAATTAAAGAAATCTAAACTGCCTGTAATTAACTTTGGATGCCCTGTACGCTCCCATTCTGCCCATGAATGCCACTGGGTAAAGTCTTGGCAGTTTTTCACATCACGCGCAAATAATGCACTGTTGTCTAAAACAGTTTCATCTAAATCGGTCACTATCGCCAAGTTTTTTGCATGGGGATGTTGTTTTAAAATTGCTTCTAAACGATATGTTGCAAGCTGATATGCTTGATACTGTAAAGCCTCAATTTCAGCTGACTGCTGATATTTCAAGCTCATGTTATATTGTTCAGCCGAACAATTCAGATTTTGCGCTGTATCTGCATAAGTCAGTATGCTAATACAACTCAATCCCCAAAAAATACCACTACGTACTAAATTTCGCATCAATTCCCTCTTTTTTAAATCAAGTTTTAGGCTAAACAAAAATCGCCACCCAATCCAACAATAGCGATTTTGCTTTGCATTAGTATGGCTTAAAAGTTAAAGCTAAATGATAATTTAGCGGTACGCGGTGCGCCTAAAAACAAATAGTCATCGCCTAAATAACCACCTGCATCGCGCCAATATTTTTTATTTAACAAGTTATCAACATTAAAACGTAACGTACTGTCATGGCTATATAATTTGAAAGTATAGGCAAGACCTGCATCAAAAATGGTATAGCTAGGCACACTCACCGACCCTGTTTTGTTGGCATATTTACGCGCGCTATATTGCACGCCACCCAGTAAGCGTAAACCTTCCATTTGTGGTATTGCATAAGACAAATGTGCAGCTGCGCGCAGCTTTGGTGTATTTTGGGTTTGATGGTTCATTAAATCAGCAGCGTCGACACCTTCTAAACGTGAACGTGTCCATGCAACCGATGATGTGATTGCTAAATTCTGGGTAATATCACCACTTAAAGACAGCTCTAAACCGAGATTATGCTGTTTGCCTTGTTGAATAAAGTATTGTTTATTATTTTGTATATTTAGCCAACTATATTGATTTTGCTGAGTTAAATCAAAAATTGCAGCGGTAAATAAAAAGTTTTGAATTTGCTGCTTTAAGCCAAGTTCATATTGTATCGACTCAATGGGTGCCAATATCTCATCAGCATTTTCATCATACCAAGGTGCTTGACCTCCATCAGCAAGTCCTTTGGCATAAGATGCGTAAAAATGTGTATTTTTCCACGGGCGATACATCAAAGCCATTTGTGGTAAAAATTTATCCATTTGAGTGTGACGATTTTCTGTACCGTCAGCATTGTAGGCTTTCTCATTAAGATGTAACCATTTTCCCCCCATTAAGGTTGACCACTGCGTGTTCCATTGAATCAGGTCTTGCACACTCATACCTGTTTGCTGACTATCTAAAGATTTATAGTAAGGGCCTAAACTTGCACTACTTGGACTCAAATCTGTGGTATTCGTATAAATATCACCTGTACCAATCCATTTGTTAATGCTTTTATATTGTTTTTGATTTTTTTGCGTTTGGGTGAGTGCCATATTTAAATGATGTTCAAGCTTTCCTGTTTGGAAATAGCCAGTTAAGTTAGCATTCAACTCATCTGTTGTACGTGCATCATTGGGTTTTTGATAATCATAAATATCATATGTTCCATCGGCATAGAAACCATAAGGAAATGCCGAATAATCATCAATTCTGACTTTACTATGCGCGGCACTTAAACTCATCGCCCAATCATCATTCAATTTATAATTATATTTCACACTGGTATTTAAGCTGGTCATCGTAACGGGTTTGCTCCAGCTTTGGTAACCCAATAAACGATCTGAATTGATATCTGACGGAACCGTTTTTCCATCCAACAACTCATAACCGGCAACTGAGCGCTGTTGCTGCCGTTGAGATTCTAAATCAAACTGCAACTGTGAACGCTCTGAAATATTCCAATCGAGTGCTACAGAACCGAAGCTACGCTGACCATTGCTATGTTCGACATACGGACGAATGGCTTGTTGTGCCAAGTTAACACGATAACCTAATTGCTGCTGTGTACCTAAAAAACCGCCTACGTCAGCCGAAATCGTATTATCCCCATAATTATCGGCGTCTAATGTAATATTATGAATATCTTTCGGGCGTTTGGTGACATAATTCACTACACCGCCTGGCGTGGATACATTACTTTGAATGGCTGAAATGCCTTTTAGAATTTCAATTTGATCTTTGTTTTCTAAGGCAACATTTTGTTCACCGCGTACCGTATGCCCATTAATTAAATAGCTCGAACCTTGGTCTAAACTAAATCCACGGGTAATAAAATTTGGATAATAACCAATCGGTGCATAAGCATCACCGACAGCGGCATCATTTTTAACCACATCGGTAAGCAATTTGGCATGTTGATCGGCCATACGCTCAGAGGTCACCACTGAAACCGATGCAGGAATTTCTTTTAATGATTGTGTTCCAAAACCTTGTATCGCAACATTTTGAGCAGCATAACGTGAATCTACAGATGAAGCATTAACCTGAATGGTTGCTAATTGTTGAATTTGTTCAGAATTGGCATGCGTTATAGTGGCATAACACAATGGCAAAAGGGCGAAAGAAATGGCTTGATATAAGGCGTGCGGTTTGAAATGCTTCGGTTCCATGAAACGCTAATTCAAAAAAGAAAGAATATTAAAAGCTAAACTCATAGAAAGCTATAGCAATAGACACCGATTTCACAACTTTATTCGTTTCACCGTTTCATGAATGATCGCCATCAATTGAGTTTTAAATATCTGACCTTGTGGGCAAAAGAACCATGCAGTATGCGCAATCAACCAATCGTAATATGCTGCATCAGCATGATGCATGTTCTGCGTAATGGCCACGAAATATTCAAGCTCAGACAATGCAAAATCGACATGAATAATCGGCAATAATTCAGGTAAAATCAACAGTTGGTCAATCTGATCATTCTGCGTAACATAAGCATGAATAAATTGAGTCAGCCCTGCCATATCAATCGATAAATCATTGGTTTTAGATAATTCTAGCCAATCAATAAAGTTTCGCTCTACGGTTACAGCCAAATCATAAGCTGCACACGTGTAATCACACAAACCAAAATCTATCACTTGTGCAATCTCTGAATCTGCGGTATCAGAACACCACAGCAAATTAGAAGCATGTAAATCATTATGCGTCCAAATTTTAGGAAAATGCCTCAGTTGGATTGCAATATTTTGGTGCGTGTATTGCAGCTGTTGCAAAAACAAAGGTTCAAGCACTTTATTACTAAAATAATGACATAGTGCAGGACTTTGACGAATCTTGTCCATCAATGCCGTAATAATATCTTCACTTTCAAGTAAGTTCTGGTTCGAATACAAATAAGAAGTGCTACGCCCCGTTCGTACAGGATAATCTTGTGCAGCTTGATGCATTTTTGCCAAGATTATACCTGTTTTATAAGCATGCTCAGGACAGAAAAAAGGCTTCCATGACAACGTATCGGCATAGATATCTTGTGCAGCAGTATATTGATGCACCTCATAACTCCACGCGCTAACCGCTATGGCACTGCATCCATTTTGCGCTGAAATCACTATTGGCACATGCAAACCTTTTTGCGCCAAGTGCGCAATAAATTGATGCTCTTCCATAAGGTCTTGCACAGAACGGAAAGAGCCGTGACTTCGCTTAATAAAAAAACGTGCTTGTCCATTCACTTGTATCAATGCAGCAGAAGAAAATGGGCGCGGGCTATGCCAAAGTAGTGTTATCTCACCCTTTAAAATAGGATAATCTTGCTGCAAGGCTTGAATATCAATCAAACTTAAATTTTGCCAGTCTTTAGGCTCAAGCTCAGTTGTCATGCCATGACCAAGGCTAACATCTTTTTCTAGCATGACGGCGTTCCGTATCATTTACAATGATAATTGAATCAATCTATTTCAATTGAAGATAAAATAAAAAAACCTGATCTTAGAATTGATCAGGTTTTTTTATGAGATGCACTTAGCATACTCATTTATTGCATGCAAATAACTACAATAAATTATTCGCCTTTATCTAAATATTGCAATTTATCTGCTTTACCATTCCACTCTTCACGATCCGCAGGTTGATCGCCAATTTGTGTGATATTTGGCCATTTTACCGCAAGTTCTGCATTAAGTTCGATAAAGACTTCTTGACCTTCTGGTAATTCATCTTCAGAAAAAATTGCATTTGCAGGACATTCTGGCTCACACAAAGCACAGTCAATACACTCATCGGGATTAATAACTAAAAAGTTTGGGCCTTCATAGAAACAGTCTACAGGGCAAACCTCAACACAATCTTGGAATTTACATTTAATACAATTTTCAGTGACAACAAAGGTCATGGCGGCAGCTACCTAAAAAACATGTTTTCTTCAATTGTGATATTGTAGGCAAAAATGGGGGGAACAAACAATTCCTTTTATTGATATTAGTTATACAAAAATCAGAATAAATTCTAAATTTCACTAAATTATTGTTTTTATATAACTTATTGCTGTTTGTTTTTCACTCACCACAAAACTATCGCAAAATAATCGCAAAACTATTTTTAGTATTTTGCATAAAATTGACCATATTGACAATGATTTTTATTTCATTTTTGAAGCAATTCTTAACACGTCCATTCTACTGAGGGTAAGTTTAACTCCTCCTGAAAGCTTGAGCATCGTCTCAAAGCCTTTGATTTAGTCTTCTTTTATATCAACAATGGATTCGTCTAATGCCAGCATACTTTTTGATACACCACCTTAATTTTAATTTGACTAAATCAATCTTTATTTTCATCAAAACATAAGCGAGCTGATTGAATCATTGGACGATTTTTTTCTACCCATTTAATCAATACAGCTACTGGTTCTAATAAAGTGAATCCCAATTTTGTTAATTCATAGTCTACACGTGGAGGAATACATGGAAAAATTGTGCGTGTAATTAAACCATCTCGCTCTAGTCCTCTTAAAGTTAGAGTGAGCATACGCTGTGATACTCCATTAATTTCTCGTCTTAATTCGTTAAAACGTTTTGGTCCATTATGTAGTGATCCAATAACATAAAGTGTCCATTTGTCAGCAATTCGATCTAATATTTCTCTTGTTGCACGGCACTCATCTTCAGTGGGCTTAGATAAATTCATGTAACTAGGTTCCATCTATGTGCCTTCTTGTAGTCTTAAAGTAGTAACTATATCATCCTAAGTTCTTAATAGTAACCTTATACTCAATAAGATAATTTAGCGTAATGCTAGATTGTTTAATGTTTTAGATATTAAGCACTTACATTTAAGAAAAACGACTTTATAAATTAAACTTATTCAATGAATTGCTTTAGGAGATTTACTTAATGACAACTTATGGCATTACAGGTGCAACAGGACAACTTGGACGGAAAGTGATTGATAGTTTGTCTAAAAAGGTCAAATTAGAAGAGATTATTGCAATAGCTCGAGACCCTATCAAAGCAAGTGATCTTGGTATCGCTGTCAGGGCAGCAGATTATAATGATTTCGAGAGTTTGGTCTCTGCATTTGCAGGCATTGATACCTTGCTATTAATATCTTCAAGCTCAATTGAAACACGCCAAATAGAACATAAAAATATCGTTGAAGCGGCTCAGAAAGCAGGAGTTCAACGTATTATTTATACAAGTCTATTGCATGCTGATCAATGGGGTATTGCATTTGCAGAAGATCATCTTACAACAGAAAAATGGATTAAAAGCTCTGGATTAAAATTCACTATTCTACGTAATGGTTGGTATTGGGAAAATCATACGAGTGGATTAATGGCAACATTAGATCATGGTGGGTTTGTAGGGAGTGCAGGTGATGCAAAAATTTCTTGGGCAACACGTCAGGACTATGCAGATGCAGCTGTTCAAGTATTAATAGAAGATAAACATGAAGGAAAAACCTATGAACTCGCAGGTGATTTATCTTATACGCTGACTGACTTAGCAAATGAAGTAGAACGACAAATAAAAAAGGATTTTCACTACAAAAACCTTGATGAATCAGAGCATATTTTATTTTTAGAATCTGTCGGATTACCGTTGTTTGTAGCAAAAATGGTTGCAGAAATAGAGAGTCGCGGTATTCCTACAGGTGCATTGGTCGATAAAACAAAGACACTATCTGCATTAATTGGCCGACCGACAACAACTTTACAAGCAGCTGTTACAGAAGCAATAACATTGTAAGCAGTCCATATTCATTGATAATTTTGTTTACCATCCACTTTTGTGCCATTTTTCTTTATACTGTCGCTCAGACAGGTAGGAAATTTGATCTATAGAGTGACTAGAATTTTTCTATATTATCAAACTCTTACCTGTTTTATTTCAGTATAATTTTTTGACTACCAAAAATCTAATGGCATCTCAAAAAGAGTATTTTAACTTCCATTTGAAGGCATCATTTAAAAGAACCTGACAAGTTGACCAAAGAGCTTTGGATACTCATCAGGTAAATATAAATAAAGTTCTGCCAATCTAGAGTCTAACCATATACTTATAGAGTCTTTATGCAACAAGGTGACTTTATAAGTAACTACTAGCTATGCTTATTGCTATAACAGCCAGAATACTAGGCTGGGATGGCTGCGGTTTTGTCTTCACGCTCCCATAAACGATGCGCTTGGATCGCTTTTTTGAAGTTATCCTGCACCGATTTAAATGAATCTGCTGTAAATAACGCAATATCTTTTTCAAGAAAGAGTCGTTTGAGCAAGACTTGTTTATCGCCTAATAGCACAATCGGTTTAAGATGTTTATAACTTTCTAACACATAATGTTTAGCTACACCATCGGAGAGGAAAGCATCTAGATTATCACCATCAATTACCACTACAGCATCAAAAGTGATCGATGGTTCACCATTTTGACGACCATCGACCTCAATCTCTTTGCCCTCTTTCGATTGAATTGGGGCAGAATTCGGCGCTAAAACCTTGATAATTACATTTTCACTTTCCGCCCACACCTTGATGGCCTCGACAGATTGAGCACTTGCTTTGTCATGTACCAACAGTGCCACTTTACGTTGTTTAATGTCGGGCGCAGGGAAAGCTTCAATACTCAGTTTTTTAGAGGTTTTAATTTTAGCAGCCGCTTTTTGAAGCGTAGATTTTTTTGGAACGGCTAAGCCTAATTCATTAGCGACAAATTTTGCTAAATCAAAATCGATATGAACCAAAATTGCATTGATCACACGTTCACAAATTTCTTGAGATTTTACTTTTGACAGTTCAAAAGCATACGCGTCTTTAATATGTTGCTGTTCGTGTTTAGCCAAGCTTTGATAATGCAAGGTTGCTTGCGAGAAATGATCTGCAAAGCTTTCTGGACGAACTCGGAGTTTACTGCCTTGGACTTTTTCTGGATGTGTTTTGAAAGCAGTCGCATCACTTTTTGCTTCTCGTGGCCAATTATTATCAAGCGTATTCGGCTCATAATTGGCTTTTCCAGGATGAATTTCATGGTTGGCATAACCACCGCGTCGGTTGGTGTGATATGGGCAAACAGGCTTATTAATTGGAATTTGATTGAAGTTTGCACCACCTAAACGATGCAAATGGGTATCGGTGTAGCTAAATAAGCGACCTTGAAGGAGCGGATCATTACTAAAATCAATCCCAGGCACAATATTGGCAGGGCTAAAAGCCACTTGTTCGGTTTCTGCAAAGAAATCATCAGTATATTTATTGATGACGATTTTACCCAATGGCGTGACGGGCACTAGTTCTTCAGGCACCAGTTTAGTTGGGTCTAACACATCAAAATCCCACTGGGCAGCTTCTTCTTCGGTAAAAATTTGCGCACCTAATTCCCACTCTGGATAATTGCCTTGTAAAATGGCATCTTCAAAATCTCGGCGGTGAAAATCTGGATCTTTACCATTGAGTTTTAACGCTTCATCCCACAACACTTGGGCAACGCCTTGTTTCGGTGTCCAGTGAAATTTAATCAAAAACGCGTCATTATTGGCATTAATGAATCTAAACGTATGCACACCAAAACCTTGAATACTTCTTAAATTACGTGGAATAGCACGATCTGACATCACCCAAGTGGTCATGTGGGCAGTTTCGGTGTTAAGCGAGATAAAATCCCAAAAACTGTCGTGAGCGGATTGCCCTGTTGGCACTTCATTGCCATTTTCAGGTTTCACAGCATGGACAAAATCTGGGAATTTAATGGCATCTTGAATAAAAAAGACAGGAATGTTATTTCCGACAATATCGTAATTGCCTTGTTGGGTATAAAATTTAATCGCAAAACCACGTACATCACGAACGACATCGGCCGAGCCACGGCCACCTTGAACGGTCGATATGCGAATAAACAACGGCGTGGTATTTTTCGTGTCGGTCAGGAAATGTGCTTTCGTCCACTTTTCATTGCCTTCATAGGCTTCAAAATAGCCATGTGCACCCAAACCACGGGCATGAACAACCCGTTCAGGAATACGTTCGCGGTCAAAGTGAATCATTTTATCTCGAAGCAAAAAATCCTCTAATAAGGTCGGGCCAGTCTCGCCCGCTTTTAAACTATTTTGATTATCAAGTACCTCTACACCAAAAGAAGAGGTCAATATCTGACCACCAGAAACAACGTGCGCTTCTTGTTCTAACTGATTGATTTTTTCGTTTTTTACTTTTTTGTTCATATCTGCCTCTATAATATTTAATATTTATGGGTTGGATAGTAGCGTTATTCATCTTACAGATCTCTTGTATAAAATGATAAATATAAATTGTTTATATTTTATACCATACTAGTATTAGGTAGATCAGTGGATTATTGATAATGAAATTATTATAATAATCATATAATTGCATAAATTTTTATAGCGAATCATGCCAATCAAGTACATTTCTTGGGCGAGTATTGAATGATATCACCACTTGATTTAAATATAGCTTCTATGACTTTTTCTTTAAAATCTTTTGAATATCCTATGTTTTTCATAGTATTGAATATTTAAGAACTTGGCTATAAATAAAAAAAGGGATTCAATTGAATCCCCTTTTCTAGTTTGAATGACTTATTTATCTAAAGCATAAGCAATCACATAATCACCATGATCTGGTGACTGGCGTGCACCGCCTGCAGAGATTAAGATATATTGTTTGCCTGTTTTTGGTGAAACATAGCTCATCGGTGTACCTTGGCTACCCACAGGTAAACGAGCTTTCCAGAGTTCTTTACCATTTGATGAGTCAAAGGCACGTAAGTAATAATCTTGCGTTGCTGCAAAGAAGACTAAACCACCTTGTGTTGCCATTGGACCACCAATGGTCGGCATCCCAATTGGTGCTTTTAAGCCCATCTTAATACCCATAGGACCTGTGTCTTGAATCGTTCCTAATGGTACTTGCCAAGCCACTTGACGCGTTTTCATATCAATCGCGGTCATCGTTCCAAATGGAGGCTTCTGACACGGAATGCCTAAAGCTGACATAAAACGGTTTTTATTAACTTTATACGGCGTACCTTTCATTGGTACAGCACCCATACCTGTATTGACTTTTTCACCGCCATTTGCCTGAATTTTAATATCTTCAGGTGTTTGTTTGATGAGCTGAATCCAAAGTCCTAGACGCATATCATTAACAAACATATAACGATGAGTCGGGTCAAAGGCAATTGAGCCCCAATTCATGCCACCTAACGAACCAGGGAAACTTAAAGAGACATCTGTTCCAGGGGCTGTATACAAACCATCGTAACGCATCGACTTAAAGCTAATACGACACATCAGCTGATCAAATGGTGTTGCACCCCACATATCAGACTCTTTCATGGTTTGGTTGCCAATTTGTGGCATTTCTACTGAACGCGGTTGTACTTTACTATATTGCTCAGTTGGAATATCTGCAACTTTAACCTGTTGGTCTACTACTTTGGTCAGCGGTTGACCCGTCACACGGTCTAATACATAGAATTGACCCGACTTGGTACCAATCACCACGGCAGGTTTAGTCGAACCATCTTTCATTGGGAAATCCACCAAGCTTGGTTGCATTGGTAAGTCAAAATCCCAAAGATCGTTATGTACAGTCTGATAAACCCATTTTTCTTTGCCTGTGGTCGCATCAAGTGCTAGAACAGAGGTATTATATTTATGATCTGCGGCAGTACGATTACCACCCCAAACATCCACTGATGAACTCCCCATCGGCAAAAATACGGTATTCATTTGTGGATCATACGACATTGCTGCCCATGAATTGGTCGAACTACGCTTATACGTTTCGCCTGCTTTTAACACATGGTTTGGATTTGGATTACGTGGATCGAATGCCCAACGTAATTTACCTGTAATTACATCATAGGCGCGAATTACACCACCTGGCATATCTGCCGCGACGTTATCTGCAATACGACTACCCACAACAATCGTTGTTCCAGCAATGGTTGGTGCTGACGTTACTTCAAAGCGCGGTGCTTTCGTGCCTTCGCCCAATCCTTCATGCAAATTGACCGTACCATCGACACCAAAGTCTTTACAACGTGCGCCAGTATCTGCATTCACTGCAATCAGTCGACCATCAACTGTATTGGTATAAACACGTCTTGGGCAAACAGTATTACTGGCAACAGCCGTAACAGGGGTTGCACCTTTTAAGGTTGGCTGAACGATGGCTTTGGTTGAATCAAAATACGCTACACCACGACAACGTTCCCATGCATCGGCTGTTGAGTTGACGTCTGCTTTCCAAATTTGTTTGCCTGTATCTGCATCTACAGCAATCATATTGTTATGTGGCGTACATAAGAAGACTTTGCTTCCAATTTGTAATGGTGTGCTTTGATCTTCCGCACCATTCCCCGTACCTGTGGTCAAATCACCTGTACGGAAACGCCAAACTTCTTTCAATTTCGTTACGTTGTTACGGTTAATCTGATCAAGTGCGGCAAAGCGACTACCACCGCTATCGTTACCATAATGTTCCCAATTGACCTGTTTTTTAGCAGGATCAACAGGGACAAGAGGCAACTCTTCACCAGATGCTTGTACTGTTGCATGTGGAATAAACATGCCATACAAACCACCGAACATACCTAAGATGGTTAAACCACCAATAATATAAGCAGGTGCGGTAATTGGGTTTTGATTTTGGTATTTACGCATTGCAGGTAAGGTCAATATCAATGCCGCAAATAATCCTGCTGGAAACATTAAACGTGAATGCAATGGCCAGAATTCAAAACCAGCATCAATCAACGCCCAAATGATAGTACCGACAAAAGCAACACTATACAGCCATACCCCCGCTGCTTTTTTCTTGAAAATAAAAAAAGCCGAGGCAAGCATCATTAAACCTGTAATCAGGAAGTACCAAGATCCGCCTAAACTAATCAGTTTCCCACCACCAATAGCATAAAATGCACCGCTAATGAGTAAGGCCAAACCAAGAATAAAACACCATATTTTCAATATGATGTGCGATTTTTTTTGAGGGTCAGACATTCATCTTTCTCCACCCATAGGAATGATTATCGTGACAGTTTGTTCTGCACCATAATCATTACGTAAAAACACATTCAGCCAAAGCTGTGTTAGCAACTTTAGCTGTTCGAATTAAACTGATAATGAATTCACTCTATTGCTGATATTTAAAGCAATAAAATGAAATCTTCTATGATTTTAGAAATTTACACGCATCGATAAACCTGCAACCCATGCATTATCTACTTCTTTAACCCCAGCAGGATGATGAATATATTGCAGATTTGGGCGCAACATCACGGCTGGTGACCACTGATAGCTGTAATTCAGCTCAAGGTTTAACTCATCACGCTGAATCGGTACATAATTTGACGCGACAGCATCGTATTCGGTATAGCCACGGCTGATATTGGTGGCAATTTGACGATCTCGTACACGCTTATTCACCACATAATTGGCAATACCTAAGCCAATGGAATCATTTGGACGCTGATCAAAAGCACCTTTATACCACAATGCCAATTGCTGAGTACTTTGTACCATGGTGGTGGCTTTGTCATTTACCACTACATTTAAACTTGCAAAGAGACCACGCTTAGCATCGCCTTCATGTTCGGTCAGTTGCTGTTGAGTATTCAACCAGAAACTATGCTTACCGTCATGAACTTTAGCCGTTGTTGCAACATCACTCGCATCAGCAGTGGAATATAATGCCCCCACTTTGTACTCGCCTGCTAAACCATTGAACAGTGCAAGTTTTGGTTTCCATGCCAACTCTACAGGAATAGTTGCACCTTTAACATTATTCATATCCAGATTAAAACCATCACGATTTGATTGGATTTTCACATTATCTGGATTCACCTCATACACACCTAAGCCCAGTGTCCACTCAGGTGCAATGCGATATTTGACATTCGCCCCCCAAATCCCCACAGGACTGTTGTACCAAATTGAACCAATCGATTTGCCCAGTTGTCCACCACACAACAGTAAATTTTGGAATTCACATTGTGAACTGTTAAAATCCTCAGACATGCCCATACGACCAATTTTGAGTTGCAGCGTATTGTCATTCAAACCTGTTTTAATCCACGCCTGACTTAAACGCCAAATTTTGCCACGGCCATAAATCTCTTGTGCATTACTTAATGTGGTTGATCGTGGGTCTTTAATCGTTTCATTAGTTAATGCATTTCCATCACGTTTGGTGATCATGAGCGATGCTGTGGTGTCTTGCCAACCTGCTATTTTACTTAAATCGAAAGTTGCACCTAAAGTCAACTGCCCTGCATTTTCAACTGTATGACTGTCATTATAGCCACCACTTAAGTTAGTTGCTGCCTGACTCATAATAGACGCGTTAAATTTATAGCCTTGCTGCTCTAATTGCTGACGCTCTCCGCCCCAATCGCCCAATAACCATTGACGATCTTGCGACCAAAAATCATTTGCCAGTGTAATTTGGCTGGTTAAAATTGCGGTCGATAAAAGACCTAATTTAAAAAGATGTTGCATATTTCATTCCTTTTCCATTTCATCAGCATAGAAATTTATTCAATTTAATCAAATCTATGCTAATGAATATCGCTATTATCTCATTTTTATTGCAGAACTTAATGCTGATGTAGCACCTAAATAATCCGTTACATGAGCAGTAAACGATGCCATTCGCACTTTAGGTGTCCAATTTGCTTTTGCATTCCCCTGTGCATCAGTGACCACAACCAAGGTATCTAAATATTGCTCGGCTTCAGAAGAAGATGCTTGGTGATTTCCAAAGAATTCCACTTGATAGCGCTGATTTGCGAATCCATGCACTTCAACGGTAATTTGTGTGTGATTCAGCGTTAATTTTGGTGGCTGTATTCCCTGATTAGGCACCGCATTACAGCTTTGTTGATTCGGCTGAGTACATGTTTTTTGTAGTTTATTTGGCTCGATGACGACACCGCCACCACGAGATCCGACAAAGCCTTCATGCTCAAGTCCAGGTACACCGAATACAATTGCGCCTAGGTGTTGATTTGGTGCACACGTTCCCCCCGCCTCACAACGCTTAATATCTTTACCGTTGTCCCAAATTTGGTTTTTAGTGAGGGTAATACGTGCATTGGCATCTTTTTCTGAACGAATCGCAATGCCAATACGGTTTCCATGCACTTTATTGCTATCAAAAATATTGCCATCGCCCGTCAAGTTAAGACCTAATGAATTATTACTTAATTCGTTATAGGCAATGTAATTACGTTTACCCCAGTTAATCTGTAAACCATCTGAATAGTTTTCAAATTTATTTCCAACCACTGCATTGTCATTTCCCCATAAAATTTCAATGCCTTGTGAAGGCTCTGGGTTCGCTTTGGTATTGGTAAACACATTATTCGCCACTAAGTTAAAAGCCGCGCCTCGTGTTAATTCAAGTCCATCACCGTTATCCTGAAAAACATTATCGAGTACTTTGTTGTTATTGGTGGTGGTTGACGTTGGATTACCTTTACCATCATCACCTGTAATCATAATGCCTGAACCACCATAATTATTGGTAATTCGGTTATGTTGAATCAGGTTATTGCTGGAACGATTGACCAATACACCAATACAAAAACGGTGTATATCTAGACCTTTAAGTGTAACGCCATTCACATCCTGTAAGACTAAACCGGGTAAAGTCATGGTGCGTACATTGGTGCCATACGTGCCTTCAACAGCCCCAGGACAAGCTTTTTCGCCTTCACCTTTAATATAATTTGAACCATCAATGGTAATGAATTCGCCAGTTTTATCCCATTGTGTGCCTATAATTTTGACAGCAGATTTAATTGGAGGTAAAGGCTGATCTACTTTGATGACGTAGGGTGCTTTTCCGACTGCCTGAATTAAAATTTCATTCGCTTGCGCGGTATTCGCATTTGATTGTTCAATCGCCCAACGTAATGTTCCTTTATTACTATCATCCTGATAACGATCAACAATATAGGTTTCTGCTGCGGCAAAACTAGACGTAACGATGCTAAGCGTCAATAAAGAGAGGCGTAAAGAGGTTAATTTCATGACATATTCCTTTGTCGATGTATTAAGGGGTGGGTTGTACAGTTTGTAATAATTTTTTTAGGTCGGTCACATCAATTTGACCAGGTGCAGAAGCTTCACCAATCATACCAAAGCTTAAACTTCCTCCTGTATTGGCAATTGCAATACGAGAAATTGTGCCTAAGCGCCCCATTGACATAGTCAACAGAGGCTTTTGACTCTGCTCGCTCACCTTTAAGGTGGCATTCATTAAGGTAAATACATCCTGTTTTGATTTAGGCATCACCGCAATTTTGAGAATATCTGCTCCCATTTGGTCTTGTTTGAGTAATCGACTCACAATTTCTTGTTCACTTGGCGTTTTATCAAAGTCGTGATTTGACATCACCACCAATACCTTTTTTTGATGTGCTAAACGCGTCAGGTCTGCAACCACTTGAGGATCACGCATCATTTCAATATCAATCAGTTGCATAAATGGTTGTTTTAAATAAGCACGATAGATAGCCGCATACTCAGCATCTGTTACCTTTAATTTACCGCCTTCATTGGCTGTGCGAATGGTTGCAAGCAGTGGTTTATCTTTTAAAATTTGATTAAGTTCTTGCCCTAATGCGATCACTTGTTTGCTATCACTGGCAAAATCGAGTAAATCAATTCGAAATTCTGCTAAATCTGCATTTTTGTTAGCCGCAATAATTTTAGCTTGAGCAATCGCTTGTTCTTTGGTTTTAGCAGTAATCGGCACAATGGTTTTAACAGGTAATTCACCAATATTGAGATTTTTCACCTGATATGATGCTTTGACTGTCGTTTGTACCTGTTCCGTTGCATAACTATTTGAGACGCTCACAATCGGCATCAGCAAAGCAGCACTCAAGTACATACTTTTTGAAATTTTATTCATTCTCATTTTTACATTTCCTTGTAAAGTTAATCAGTTGCATGTCTTTCACATGCAACTTTTCCAACATCGTTTAGATATCAAAAAATACCGTTTCGTCCTCACCTTGCACACGAATATCAAATCGATATACGATCTCTCCGTCGCGTTGTTCTCGTTTGGCGATCAGCGTTTGCCGACGCACCGCCCATTCAATACTATTTAATACTGGGTCTTTGCCATTCGCTTCAGCTTCATCCTCAAAATAAACACGGGTATTTAGACCAATATTGATGCCACGGGCAAAAATAATCAGGGCAATATGTGGCGCTTGTGTTGAACCTTTACGCCCTGCAACTGCTCCGGGTTTGATGGTATCAAAATGCCAAAATCCAGTATTAAAGTCTGCCCCCGTGCGCCCCCATCCTAAAAAATGTGGATCGGCAGTTTTATCTTGCGTATCGGCTTGGCTTGGATATGCACCATCGGCATCGGCTTGCCAAATTTCAACCAATACATCACGTAATGGCAAACCTAAACCATCAAACACCTGACCTTCTAAGCGAATACGCTCGCCTTGAGTATGTGGTTGAACTAAATTATTGTCATAGTTATGTTCAAACACATCGATATTGGCTTGTTGAGGCAATAAACCAATATGCACATATGGCCCGCCTGTTTGCGATGGGGTTTCTTTAAGTTCCTGAAAATTCCAACCGTTCATGATTGACTCCATCGATTAAGTTAAATCATTTTCGAAGTAGGTCGCACGACGACCACGTAAGGTAATATCAAAACGATAACAACGGCTATCTGCTTCAATAAAATTGCTCTTATCTTCCAAGGCAATCAGCGCACGACGTTGTTGTTCCGATGGAATGGTTTTTAAAATTGGGCAAGAATCAATTAAGGTATCGCCTTCAAAATAAAATTGCGAAATGAGACGCTGTGCCCAACCATCAGCAATTAATGAAAAATGAATATGTGCAGGTCGCCATTCATTAATTCGGTTACGCCAAGGATAAGGTCCCGGCTTAATCGTACGAAAAACATAATAACCATTACTGTCGGTGAGCATACGTCCACAGCCACCAAAATTAGGATCCATTGCCCCAATATATTGATCGTTTGGATGGCGATAACGACCTGATGCATTGGCTTGCCAAACTTCCATCAAGGCATTTTTGACAGGACGACCAAATTGATCACGTACATAACCATGTACAATCACGCGTTCACCAACCGGTAAACCATCTTTGGCAAAATTCAAAATCAAATCGTTGTCTTTTGCACCCAATTGCTCGGCACTAAAATGAGGAGCTGTCACTTCTGTTAAGGTTTCTGCAATCGAAATGAGTGCATTTTTAGGTGAACGTAACACACTGGTTTTATACCCCGGTGCATACGCTGGTGGATGATCTTCAGTATTACGCTGTGCATAACTGCCTAATATCAACTGCGACATATCTTTATTCCTTTAAATTCACTGATCCTGATTGATCTTTTCAGGGGCAATGCCTAGATCTTGAAATACTTCTTCCGCCATATGCATCGCAGCATTGGCAGCAGGTAAACCTGCATAAAGTGAACAATGTAAAATCAACTCTTTCAGTTCATCTTTACTCACGCCATTATTAAAACAAGCCCGTAAATGCATGCGTAATTCGGCTTCTCGCCCTAAACCCAACAAAATTGCAATCGTCACAAGACTGCGGGTGTGGCGTGGCAAGCCCGGACGTGACCACACTTCGCCCCATGCAAAACGGCTAATAAAATTTTGAAAATCATCATTAAAATCATTTAAGTTTTCCAGTGACCGATGAACATGCGCTTCACCTAAAACCTCACTACGAACTTGAATACCTTGCTGATAACGCTGTTCATCATTCATCGCTTTATCCTCTTTGTTGGGTTAGCTTGCATCTGTATGTGCAACAACAGATTTCACAAAAATAGCAATCGCTGCGGCAGAGGCAGGAATAATCAACATGCTTAAAATCATGCTAAATGACCAACCGTTGCCCAAAAGTACTGCACCAATCCACGCGCCAAAAACTGCACCAAAACGACCAATTCCTGACATCCACGCCACACCTGTTGCACGGCATTGGGTTGGATAAAAGCGCGCGCTGAGTACAGGCATTGAAGACTGTGCGCCATTGACTGCAATTCCTGCACATAAAATAAAGAATGCCAATAGCGTTGGATTCGATAGACTTTGCCCAACAATTACGGCAAAAATCCCTGCGGCAAAATAAAAGCCTGCAATAATACGGTTAGGATTAAAACGATCCATCGACCAGCCAATAAACAATGCACTCAGCACACCACCGAATTGGAATAATCCCCCAATAAACGCAGCACGTTGCATGGTTGCACCTGTTTCACGCATTAACGTCGGTAACCAACTGGTGAGCAGGTAAATCATAACCAAGCCCATAAAATAAGTGAGCCATAGCAAAACTGTACCTTTGGCATATTTAGCCGAAAACAACATACCAAAAACATTATGTTTTTTTGCAAGCTCTACATTTTCTTGTGGTACATGAAAGCTTGTGACATCACGGACTTGATCAGGGACGATGCGTTGCAAAATTCGTTTTATTTTTTCAACCGGCTGATTTTTAACAATCAAGAAACGATAGGATTCGGGCAATGCAAAAATCACAAACAGCATGAGCACCAATGGAGCCCAACCCCCTAATAAAAATAAGCTATGCCAGCCAAAAGCAGGAATCAACCAACTACTAATGAAACCACCAATGGCCATGCCTAAGTTATAACCACAAAACATACAGGTCACGAGCAATGAACGAATTCGTGCGGGACAATATTCAGAAAATAATGTCGTCGCATTTGGCATCGCAGCACCTAAACCAATGCCTGTTAAAAAACGAAATATGACCAAACTATCTAAATTGTTTGAATAGGCACAGGCTAAGGTAAAGCCACCAAAAATAAGCATCGAAGTTGCTAAAACAATTTTGCGTCCAAAACGGTCTGCTGTTGGACCAGAAACCAATGCGCCAATAATCATGCCACCTAAAGCCGCACTCATGACTGGACCTAACTGCGAACGATCAAGCCCCCAATCCTGAGCCAAAGCGGGGGCAATAAAACCCATAGCAGCAGTATCAATGCCATCCACAAAAACAATTAAGAAACAGATAATTGCGATTAACCATTGATATTTACTTAAAGGCGCATCATTAATGAGTGCTTGCGCATCTAAACTATTATTTTGAGTAGCGTAATCCTGAGTCGCCATCATTGCCTCCTTGGGCTTAAAGTCCTTTTTACACTCTAAATCATTGAGTATATTGAATAAATTTTATCAATTTTTGACTAAATTCATCTGCTTGTTCGATATTCGACAGATGTGATGCATCCAACACCACCAATTGACTTCCTGCAATTTTCTGTTGCATAAATTCCGCATCTGCCACTGTTGTGACAGGGTCTGCACTGCCCGCAATCATCAGGGTCGCAATGGCAATGTCCGCAATTTGTTCACGCAAATCTGCGGTTGCCAAAGCACGACAGGCATTGGCATAACCTTGTGCTTGCGTATCGGCTAAACTTTGAATGGTTTGCTGTGCCAAGGCATTATGTTGATAATCAAATGCGTCACTAAACCAGCGTGTATGTGTCGATGTGACCAAATCAGCTAAGCCATTGGCTTCAACACTGGCTGCACGGGCATTCCAACCCTCAGACGTCCATATTTTTGCGGCTGAATTCGCCACCGTAATACTCTTAAAACGACTCGGCTGATAAATGCCTAACCATAGTGCGATCATCCCACCCATCGAAATACCACAAAAATGGGCTTTTTCAATATCAAGTGCATCTAAGATATCGATGACATCTTCACCTAAATTTTGCAATGTAGATGAACTGATGACATCACTTTGACCATGACCACGGCTGTCATAGGTCACCACTTTGTAGTGTGCTTCTAATGCTTTCACTTGCAATTGCCACATTTGATGATCTGTACCCAACGAATTGGAGAACATCACCACAGGCGCATCGGATTGACCGTACACCTGCACCGCCAACATTTTTCCCTGTCGATTTTTTACCATAATAGGATTTATATTCACGTTGCCACTCCTTGTGCATCCTGCAATACGGCATCAATTTGATCTTGAATATTGCCTAAATAACGTTCAGGCTTAAAAATATCGTCCAATTGCGTTGCCGTGAAATGCTGATTCACTGCATCGACTCGCGCAATGATGTCTTTTAAATGTCGCTGTTCTGCGACTGCTTTTTGACAGGCGGCTTCAACCACATGATGTGCATTGAGTCGACCCAAATGTGGTGCTAAAGCCATCATCACCGCTTCCGCCATGATCAGCCCGTGAGTGCAATCAATATTCGCTTGCATGTTTTTGGCATTGACTTGCATGCCTTGCAATACATCCAAAGTCCGTTCTAAAGCACCTGATGTCAGCTGAAAAATTTCAGGCAAAGACAACCATTCTGCATGCCAACCGCCCAAACCGCGTTCATGTTCTTGCACCATGCTTTGATACATGCTCGACATCAATACAGGCACACGGTTGGCGGCTGCCAATATCGAAGCCGCTGCCACAGGATTACGTTTATGTGGCATGGTCGATGAGCCACCACGCCCTTGAGCAGTGGGCTCAAATACTTCAGCAATCTCGGTTTGCATCAGCAATGACCAATCACGTGCCATTTTGCCGACATTGCCTGTGATTAATGCCAAAACACTGGCAATTTCGACAATACGATCACGCTCACCGTGCCATGTACACGATGCATAGCCGAGATTTAATTGTTGCGCATAAGCATGTAGCACTACTGTGCCTTGGTCTTGTAAGGATGCCAATGAACCAACTGCACCACCCAACTGTGCCACCAAAACACGCGTTTGCATGGCATCCATACGGGCTAAATCGCGCTGAAAAACACCTGCCCAACGCGCTAACTTGTGCCCAAAAGTAATCGGTAAGGCTTGTTGCAACCATGTGCGCCCCATCATGACTTGATCACGATGTTTCTGCGCCTGTTGCAACGCCGTTGCATAACAGGCTTGCACTTGCTGTTGCACAATTTTCAGTGCATCACGACATTGCAACATACAGGCAGTATCTAAAATGTCTTGACTGGTTGCACCCCAATGTACATAGCGTGCGGCATCAGCATCAACATTTTTGACCATTGCCGTGAGTTGTTTAACAAAGGGAATCGCAATATTACCCGCCAAACCTGTGGCGATGACCAATGCATCAATATCCAATTGCGCTAATGCGGTGTGTGCTGTTTGCGCAATACAATCGGCAGCAGCTTGTGGAACAATTCCGATACTGGCTTGAGCTTGCGCCAAAGCCACTTCAGCCTCTAGCATATAAGACAGCAAGGCACGATCGCTGAAAATTTCCGTCACGTCCTTTTGGTAAAACAGGCTGGCATAAAGCTGGCTCATCATGTTCCCCTATTGGCTCACTCGCTCAATAATGAGCGCAATTCCTTGACCAACACCAATGCACATTGAACACAGTGCATATTTGCCCCCTGTTTGTTCCAATTGGTTGAGTGCGGTGGTGACCAAACGTGCGCCCGATGCACCTAAAGGATGACCTAATGCAATCGCCCCACCATTTGGATTAACTCGAGCATCATCATCGGCTAAACCTAGATCACGCGTACACGCCAAAGCTTGTGCTGCAAAAGCTTCGTTGAGTTCGATTACATCGATTTGATCAAGCGTCATGTTGGCTTGTTTAAGTAATTTTTGAATTGCAGGTGCAGGTGCAAAGCCCATAATTCGCGGTTCAATTCCCACTGTGGTCGATGCAATAATTTTGGCACGTGGCGTTAAGTTGTATTGTGCAATCGCGTCATCAGATGCAATTAATAAAGCAGCCGCACCATCGTTAATGCCTGACGCATTGCCTGCGGTGACTGTACCTTCAGGCTGTACCACACCTTTGAGTTTGGCTAATGCTGCTAATGTGGTTGATGCGCGTGGATGCTCATCTGTATCAATCACAATGGCATCGCCTTTGCGCTGTGGAATGATCACAGGCGTAATTTCTTTGGCAAAATAACCGTTTGCCTGTGCGACCGCAGTACGTTGCTGGCTGTTGTACGCAAATTGGTCTTGATCTTCACGATTGATATGAAACTGTGCCGCCACGTTTTCAGCAGTTTGTGGCATAGTGTCTACACCATACATGGCTTTAAGTTTTGGATTAATAAAACGCCAACCCATCGTGGTATCTTCAATTTTTTGGCTACGACCAAAGACACCTTCGGACTTCCCCATCACATAGGGCGCACGGCTCATGCTTTCAACCCCACCTGCGATGATTAAATGTGCTTCACCTGCTTTAATCGCACGTGCGGCCAGTGCAACCGCATCAAGCGATGAACCACATAAACGATTCACTGTGGTTGCAGGCACTTCTACGGGTAGTCCTGCCAATAATGCCGACATCCGTGCGACATTACGATTGTCTTCACCTGCCTGATTGGCACAACCATAAATCACATCATCGACTTGTGACCAATCTACTGTTGGCTGACGTTCAATTAATGCAGCAATGGGTACTGCACCTAAATCATCTGCACGGACAGGGGCAAGTCCACCCGCATAACGTCCAAATGGGGTACGAATGGCATCAATGATATAAGCATTTTTCATTGTAAGTTCTATCCTTTTAAGCTTTGGTACTTTTACGACTATTCATGCTTCTTTCATTTTAGGAGAGAAGCTGAGAAGTTTTATCCCTGTGTCGCATCAATTAATGCTGCACCTGTCAAACGTTGTAATTCTGCAAAGCTTAAACCGTCCACTTTTTCAGTGACTTTTAAACCTTCTGGGGTGACCTCAATAATGCATAAATCGGTATAAATACGATCGACACATTTTTGACCTGTTGCAGGGTAAGTGAGTTCTGCAACGATTTTCGGTTCACCTGTTTTGGTGACATGATCGGTGGTGACAAAAACTTTTTTAGCGCCCACAGCTAAATCCATAGCACCGCCAACCGAAGGAATCGCATCAGGCGCACCCGTATGCCAATTGGCTAAATCACCATTGGCTGCAATTTGAAAAGCACCCAAAACACAAATATCCAAATGTCCACCACGCATCATGGCAAAGGAATCACCATGATGAAAGAAACAACCACCTTCTAACATGGTGACAAATTCTTTACCTGCATTAATCAGTTCAGGGTCTTCTTCACCCGCTACAGGCGGTGGACCAAATGCCAATAAACCATTTTCTGAATGTAAAAAAATCTCTTTGTCACTGGGTAAATAACTGGCAATTTTGGTTGGTAATCCAATGCCTAAATTCACATAAGCACCTTCGGGAATATCTTGGGCAACACGTTTGGCAATTTGGTCGCGGCTTAGTTTTTGATAGCTCATATATATTCCTTAAACCTTAACCACGTGTTGAACAAAAATCCCTGCGGTCACCACATGTTCTGGATCAAGCTCACCCAACCCAACCACTTCAGACACTTGTGCAATGGTAACACTGGCTGCCATTGCCATAATTGGTCCAAAGTTGCGCGCCGATTTGCGGTAAACCAAATTTCCCCAACGATCGCCTTTATGCGCTTTAATTAAAGCAAAGTCGGCTTTAATTGGATGTTCAAGCACGTAATCTTTGCCTTCGTAATTTAAGGTCGGCTTAGCTTCTGCCAACAATGTTCCAAAACCTGTTGGGGTATAGATGGGTCCTAAACCCATACCAGCAGCTTGAATACGGCAAGCCAAGTTACCTTGTGGAACAATTTCCAGTTCAATTTTGCCTGCACGATATAACGCATCAAACACATAAGAGTCTGCTTGACGTGGGAAAGAACAGATAATTTTTTTGACTGCACCTGTTTGAAGAAGTTTTGCCAAACCATAATCGCCATTGCCTGCATTATTACTGACAATAGTTAAGTCCTTACGACCCAATTCAATTAAACCATCAATCAATTCTGCAGGTTGACCTGCTGTGCCGAAACCACCAATTAAAATGGTTGCTCCATCTTGAATGTGGGAAAGCGCTTCCGTAAGGGTCGCTGCACTTTTATCTATCATTCAGATAACTCCAATGTGCACATTTAGCAAATTTAATAAAAATGAAATTTATAAGGCATAAGAAATCGAATTTAAATCAATGAAATACTATTCCTTAGCTATTCAGTATGAATTCCTTTATACGACCATTTTTTATAAATTTAACTTTTAATTCTAGTGGGCTTTTAGCTATTTTGTTCGATATTTAAAGTATTAATTCGATTATCGAACAAAATATGCCACAATGCGATCTCCTATTTAGCAAGATACGGCTCTCTTTTGTAAGCACTTTGGATATCAATATATGGACGAGAAAATGTCACGACAAAATCATATGCTCTACAACAGCAATAACAAAAAGTATATTCGGCACGAAGATTTTATTGCAGGCATCAGTAAAGGCATGGCAATTTTGGATAGTTTTGGTACAGATCGACAGCGCTTAAATATTAGTACTGCTGCTGAAAAAACAGGAATGACACGCGCAGCCGCAAGGCGTCATTTATTGACTTTAGAATACTTAGGCTATTTAGAGTCAGATGGACACTTTTTTTATTTATCACCTAAAGTATTAAAATTTTCAGGCTCTTATCTTGGTGGTGCTCAGCTCCCAAAAATTTCTCAGCCTTTACTCAATTTATTGACCACACAAACCTCACTGATCTATTCAGTCATGGTTCTCGATGGCTATGAAGCGATTACGATTGCCCGAAGTGCTGCACATCAACAAACAGATCGCGTTAATCCGTATGGCTTACATTTAGGTAATCGCTTGCCCGCACATGCCACATCAGCAGGTAAAATTTTATTGGCATATTTGGATACGGTTACACAGCAAGAATGGCTAGATCAATATCCTTTACAACGTTTGACTAAGTATACGCATACCGATAATTTAATTTTTCTAGACTTACTATCGGCAATTAAAGAACAAGACTGGTGTTATTCAAGTGAAGAACATGAGTTGGGTGTACATGCACTCGCTGTTCCTATTTATGGACAACAATCACGTGTTGTGGCAGCACTTAATATTGTGTCGCCAACGATGCGAACCACAAAGGAATATTTAGTTCAGCATATTTTGCCTTTACTACAACAAACGGCACGAGAATTAAGAAATACTCTATAGTTGAATATCATCATATTTGTCACAATGGTTTTAAATAAATCAGAAACTATTCCAACCCAAATGAAGAATAGGAAAGCCTTGAGATTGCTATGCCTGTAAACCTCCGCTGAATCCTATTTGAATTAAAGTAGGGTTCCACTTATGTATCAGTAACACTTGGAGATAGCTGAGTTCTTAAATATTCGATACAAATTAAGCATATGTTACACGAAAATCTTTTTAAAGCCTTTGATTTAGTCTTCTTTTATATCAACAATAGATTCGTCTAATGCCAGCATACTTTTTGAAACACGACCCTTATTTTTATATACCTTATTCTTATTCAATTAATGCCGCTATTGTTTTCCACAATACTTGTTTGCGAATAGGTTGCTGTAACATTTCGGTTAAGCTTGGTAAAATTTCAATTGGACGCATAATGCGAATTGGAAAATTTCCTAAACAAAAAAGTGGTTTATCTGTAGCAATTACATCAAAGAAACCATGTATATAATCTTGTGCTGAATTACCATCTTGTAAATCAAATAGCGGAAAAGGCCATTGTAAATCAGCTTCAACTAGATTCAGGTTAGTTTGTATATTTTTCCATAAATTTTGACATTCCGGTGGCAATTGCTGTTGTTCTACTAACACCACAAAATGTGTATTAATGAGTGCATATATACGAAACTCTGTAATTTGTAGCGGTACAGACTCAGTTACAGCGTGTGTAATGCTACTTGAAGCAACTTCAATAAACGTATCATCAATTGACGTTTGAGTTTTTTCTATGATCGGAAATGATTTAGACTGAATCTCAGTTAATGGCTGCTCGAGCTGAAATTCAATTTTAAGGGCTGGCAAATCCTCGTTTTGATCACGCCAAATTGAATTGACTGAAATTGAACGTGCAACAAGCTGACGTGGTGCCCAAAGCCCCACTCCCATACTGGTCAGCAATTGTTGTCGATGTTCAATCATGTTTATCTTCAAAAATTTTAAGGATGGCTAGTTTAGGCATTTTTGGGCGTGAAGGATAGTCATCCTGCCGATTTGCTACACAATCATGATGCTATTTTTTTTCAAAATATGACTCACTATTTCTTCCGATTCAAAGCCTAACCGCCAATACAGCAATTGCAACACATCTAGCTCATCTTGGGTAATCACTCGATCATGCCATAAACACTGCTCTGCGAGTCCTAATATTTTTAACCGATCACGCAGCAACAAGCCAGAAATATCTTGAACAATTTCACCCAAATCAATTGGTTCATCTGCAACATCTTGATCATAATCGTGATGTTCTTTGCCAATTAAGGCAACAAGCAATTTTTCACGCACTTCTAATTGATTGCTACTATTTATTTGCTGCACATGCAATAACGCATCCATTAAACGCATCGCCTCAGGTAAAACTTCGTCATATGCAGTCGGCATTCGCTCTGGCAATAGGTTTAACTGATATTTCACTCGCTCTAACAACAATGCATCAAGCAAACCAATTTCGCCATCCGCCTGCACAATCAGTGCAAGCTTGGTTAAAAATTGCCGTGCGAAACTGGCAGGCATCGTATGGATATTATCACAAGCATCATAAAAAATTTGCACATGCTGACGACCATCAATCGTTAATAAAGCATCGACTAATGCCTTACTCACAGCCGCATTTTTCGGAATATATTCACGATATTGGCGAATCATTAAAATTGCAACTAAAACCTCTCTTGAGCCTGTTGCCGTTTGTAATGCCCGATTAATTTGATCGGGTCGTGCCATTTGCGCTCGAATTTCAGGATTTAACGGTTTGATGGCGTCTTTCATCGAAAAACTAATTGGAGAAAGGCGGAGCAAAGGCAATGGCTGTGGTGCTGACCAACTTAAATTAATTTCCGGACTGGTATCATCAAAAGGCATAAACAAGCTTGACCACGGCTGTGTCCGCAGTTTATTTAGATTTTCAAGCTGTAAATCTTCCAACACACTTGGGTCAAGTTCATAAATACGACGCTCGCTACTCGGATGAATATTCAACCAGCTTTGTGGGCTTAATGAGTTGGCAAAACACATGTGAGAAATCGATTCTGAATATGGACTATGAATTTGTGAACCCGCATGGTGCACATAAATTCGTAATAAGGTTTGAATATTCGCATCATTGCCAATCATGGTATGGGTCAAACCATCATTTTTAAACGTACGCCCCGATAACGTGATAAATTTAATCAGACGTGAAATGAGTAAACCCATACTGCCCATCAACCAAATAATGCCACCAAGCGCGACTAAAATGGTTTCAAATTTATTCTGTTTTTGCTGTTGATAAGGCTTAAACCCAAGCCGAGCAACATTACTACCCAATTGATTAAATGTAGTTAAACTACTAAATAAAATTTTAAGACGAGTATTTTGTTGTGTCTCACCACTTAAAATTTGATAAAACGCATAGCTAAATAAACCATATAATTCTAATTCATCAAGGTTCTGTAGTGCACCCCACGTAATGATAATCACCGTATCACTGGCATGCACACCAGCAGTTAGGGCATTTACCCCGACTTCATCTGGTAAGACATATAAACTTGGCGTTTTAAGCTGAAATTGCTCGGCGAATTTTTCAATAATATGAATGGCAGTAATTTCTTCAGGCGTGCTTTCTAAAGCATTGACATAACGCGCACGTAATTGTTTAGCGAGAGAGTGCCCGCCTTCACGAAATACATAAACTTCGTATAAGACAGAACTTAGCATAACGCCTGAAATGACCAACAACACAGCAGGACTATAACGATAGCCAAAAACAGACTGTTCAGGGTCAATATAATGCGCAAGTAAGCCAAACGATAAATTTAAGACAATTAAGGTAATTAAAATTGCCAAAATACAAATTGCTGTTGGCCAGAATAGATTTTTCTGGTGCTGTGAAGAAAATGTATTGACTGCCAACTTAAAACACCCTCACGCACGTTAAAACACATTTATTTTAAAATAAAAAAGCGGGAAGTTCCCGCTTTTTATCATCACTTAAAGATGAATCACATTCCAGTTAAATCAACTGAAGCGGCATCAACATTTACATCAATATAACCATCTTTCGATTTTTTGGCTAAATCACTGCGACTACGTTGCAAGTCATCTAAATATTGTTCGCTAATATCGCCTGTCACATAAACACCGTCAAACACTGAACAATCAAATTCAGCTACTTCTGGTACTTTTGGAATACGAATCGCTTCTTTTAAATCTTCTAAGTCTTGAAAAATTAAACGATCTGCACCAATAATGTCACGAATTTCATCTACATTGCGACCTGATGCAATCAGCTCCGTTTTTGCAGGCATATCAATTCCGTAAACGTTTGGATATTTCACCATTGGCGCAGCCGATGCAAAAAATACTTTTTTCGCGCCTGCATCACGTGCCATTTGAATAATTTCGTTACAGGTCGTACCACGTACGATTGAATCATCGACAAGCAAGACATTTTTGTCTTTAAATTCAAGCTCAACAGGGTTTAGCTTTTGACGCACTGACTTCTTGCGTTGTTGCTGACCTGGCATAATGAAGGTACGCCCAATGTAACGGTTTTTCATGAATCCTTCACGGAATTTCACACCCAACACATTGGCAAGCTCTAAAGCCGAAGTACGACTGGTGTCTGGAATTGGAATCACCACGTCAATATCGTGTGCATCGCCCCATTCTGCCAAAATACGATTGGCCAGTTTTTCACCCATTTTTAAACGGGCTTTATAGACCGAAATTCCATCAATAGTCGCATCGGGACGGGCAAAATACACATACTCAAAAATACATGGGAAATATTTTGGGTCAGTTGCACATTGCTTAGAGAATAATTCACCTTCAGCATTAATATAAATCGCTTCGCCTGGTGCAATATCACGTTCAACTTTAAAGCCAAGTGCAGTAATGGCAACTGATTCGGACGCAATAATATATTCTTTTTGCCCTTGGTCATTTTCACGTGAACCATAAATCAGTGGACGAATTCCGTTTGGATCACGAAAACCCACCAAACCTTGGCCTGTTACCATCGCCACGACACCATAAGCCCCGCGGCAACGCTGATGAACACGATGCACCGCATAGAAAATATCTTCAGCGGTTGGATGCAAGGTTCTTAATTTTTGTAATTCATGCGCAAAAACGTTTAATAACACTTCTGAATCAGAATCGGTATTCATGTGGCGTAAATCTGTTTCGAACAGATCTTGGCGAATTTCATCGGCATTGGTTAAGTTACCATTATGTGCCAAGGTAATCCCGTAAGGTGAGTTCACATAAAATGGCTGTGCTTCTGCACTGCTTGATGACCCTGCCGTTGGGTAACGAACATGTCCAATACCATAGTTACCTTGCAAAGCGCGCATATGGCGCGTATGGAACACATCACGAACCAAACCGTTATCTTTGCGTAAGAACAGACGACCATTATCGCAAGTCACAATCCCTGCTGCATCTTGTCCACGATGTTGCAACATCGTCAAAGCATCAAATAACAATTGGTTAACTGGCGCCTTACCAGCAATTCCAACAACACCACACATAGCAACCTCGCAAACACGCTTGGATTAATTAAAAGGGTTTTCTGCTGAATGACCCGATTGATGTTTTGTTGTCACCGCCTGTTCAGACGGACGATCAACCGTAGAAACTTCATCTTGCGATTCATTTTGGTTCAAATGCTCAATTGTATCACTTGCAATTTCTTTTGAGGCTTCGGCTGCCAGTGGTGCATATGGCAGCAAGGTTTGCACCATTTTTGACTGCTTCCAAAATTGTGCGGTTTGCACCCACGGCTCAATGCCTTGCATAGTAATAAGTACAATCAGTAAGCTTTTTAATGAACCAAAAATACCACCTGCCAATCGATTCACTGGCCCAAGCTTGAGTGAACTCAGCAATTTATTACAAATTGCCGAAATCAACCAAGTAAACACCACCACAATTAAAACAATAAATGCAAAAGCGGCAATTTTTTGCACCACTGCATCATGACTGAGTCCTGTCATAAATGGTGCTAAGTCATTGGTATAACGCGCACCTAAAATTAGTGCACACACCCAACCAATCAGGTTTGCTAAGGATTTGATTAGCCCTTGGCGTAAACCGCCTAGCCCACCCACAATAAGCACAATGACGAGAACAAGATCAATCACATTCATTTTATGCTATTTGCATCGCCTTTACACTGTCCTGAATCAGCTTTGGGCCTGTGTAAATTAAACCACTATATAATTGCACCAAGGCTGCACCTGCCTGTTGCTTAATATGTGCTTGTTCACCCGATAAAATTCCACCTACACCAATCAATGGAATCTGATTTTTTAATACTGCGGCAAAACTCTTTAAACAAGTCGTGCTTTTATCAAACACAGGTGCGCCAGATAAACCGCCCGCTTCCTTAGCAAATGGTAGGTTTTCAACCCCATCGCGTGACAGCGTGGTATTGGTCACAATTAAACCATCTACTTTATAAGTCAACAACTGCTTAGCAATAAACGCAATATCATCGGTACTTAAATCAGGGGCAACTTTTAACACCAATGGCACATAATGACCAAATTCTTCGGCAAGTTCTGCTTGGCGATTTTTTAAAGTTTCAAGAAGTTGGGTTAAGGCTTCGCCGCTTTGTAAACTGCGTAGATTTTTGGTATTTGGAGAGGAGATATTGACTGTAACGTAAGAGGCGTAATTATAAACTTTTTCAAGACAGATCAAATAATCATCTACAGCATTTTCAACGGGCGTATCGGCATTCTTTCCAATATTAATGCCCAGTACACCTTTATAATTGGCGGCTTTGACATTTTCGACTAATTTGTCTACCCCGTCATTATTAAAGCCCATACGGTTAATAATCGCTTTGGCTTTGGGTAGTCTAAATAATCGTGGCTGTGGATTACCTGCTTGCGGACGTGGTGTCACAGTTCCAATTTCAATAAAGCCAAAACCGAGCGCAGCTAAGGCATCGATATGGTCGCCATTTTTATCTAGGCCGGCAGCTAAACCCACAGGGTTTGGAAACTCAATGCCCATACAGGTCACAGGTTTTGAAATAAACGGCGCTTTCACCAGTCCAATTTTATAACCGGTATTTAACCAAGACAATGTAAGTTCATGCGCACGCTCTGGTGCTAAAGAAAACAACAAAGGGCGAGCCAGAGAATACATCATAACGTCATCAAGTCTGTAGATTTGAATTTGGCTTATTATAGGCATGACAACGAAAAAACACCATGCTCTACAACGCTTTATTTATACGTTTCGTAACAAAGCTGTTGCTAATTCATTCAACCTTTTCATCTTATTGAAACTTTCGGGCAGCTTTATAAAAACTGCCCGAAAATCAACACCTCTAAACACTTGGTACAAAGGCGACTTGCGGGATCGATAAGCCACGTGCAATAACAGGCTGTTGGTAAATTCGTGCTTCAGCCAAAGCGAATGCATTAAAATACTGTTCTAATAAAATTTCTTCCATATATGCCACCACATTCATGTGGCACACCACCACAATCGACTCGTATGGCAGCTTCGACAACCATTCCACTGCAACTGCGGCATCATCTTCAGGTTTAATCGCATCACAAAGTAACACAGGCACTTGTGGAAATTTGTGCTGTAAATAGATTAATGTTTCTTGCGCACGTAACAGCGGACTCACTACAAATAGGTCGGGCTGTATTTTACTTGCTACAAATTCTGCAGTTTGCTGCGCTTGAGCATGACCACGCGGGCTAAGCGGGCGCTTGGTGTCTTGCCCATGCACCGCAGGAATGGCTTCACCATGTCGAATTAACGTCAATTGCATTTCTATTCATCCAAATTTTATGTCAATAAAATTAATCGACTGCTTGCATTACCTTTTATAGGCTTTGTATTTCCCCTAAACCGCCTATCGTTTTATTCTGCCATAAAAAAAACAACACGAATTTATGTAGGAAATTGAATAACAAACAAAGGCATTGCTGCAAGAAATCTCATTAAATTAGTCTATTACTTTTATACCGCTTGATGTGGCAACACAAATTCAACATCACTACGATGTCCATTTTTCATTAAAGACAACGCAATATTCATCGGCGGTGCATTTTCAAAAATCACCTCATATAAAGCATTGGTGATTGGCATATAAACATTTAATTCTTGTGCACGTGTTCGCACTTGCACAATTGTGTTAATTCCTTCTGCGGTTTGTCCAAGTTCGGTCGTTGCTTGTGCAAGTGTCTTACCTTTGCCTAGCGCAAAACCCACCTGATAATTACGACTCAGAGGACTATTACAAGTGGCAAATAAATCGCCCACTCCAGACAAACCTAAGAATGTTAATGGATTTGCACCCAGTTCAACTGCAAAACGGCTCATTTCAGCCAAAGCACGAGTTAAAATCATGCTACGGGTATTTTCACCAATATTATGCGCGGCAGCCATGCCCATCGCCACTGCATAAATATTTTTAAGTGCGCCGCCAAGTTCAACGCCATGCACATCATCACTGGCAAAAACACGAAACAAAGCACTATGCAAAGCCTGTTGTACCGCAGCACGCACCAATTCGGAATGGCTTGCAATCACTGTTCCAGCAGGCATTCCCGCCATAATTTCTTTGGCTAAGTTTGGCCCAGACAACACCCCATACGGTACTTCGGGTAATTCTTGGCGAATAATTTCGCTCATAAAGCAAAAACTTTCAGCTTCGATCCCTTTGGTTAATGAAATAATGGCTTGCCCGCTAATAAAAGGCTTAATCTTTTGAATCACGCTGCGAAAAGAATGACTTGGAATAGTCACTAAAATTAAATCGCGTTCGCGTACTGCTTGCTCTAAATCGGATAAAACCACCAAACGTGGGTCTAACGGATAATCAGCCAAATATTTTTTATTCACATGTGTTTGGTTCATATCGGCTGCAACCGCAGCATCACGAATCCAAAGTTTAGTGTCGCAGCCATTGCGTGTTGCCAAGTTTGCAACTGCTGTACCAAAGCTTCCGCCACCAAGTACAGTAACACGCAGTGCTGTACTTTGGTCGGTATTAGAAGGTTTAACTAAATCGGCAAAGTTTAATTCTGACATAAATATTCTCGGTTATTGTTAGGCGTTTGACCATGTACTCACATAATCTTGCAGGTTCACGTCTGCACGTGCAGGTAGTTTTTTATCGGCAGTCCCAATATAGATAATGCCCGAAATTAAATCACGTGCACTTAAACCCAATGCGTGTTTTAAGGCTTCAGACTCTGCTACCGCACCTGTACGCCAAATGCTTGCAAAACCTTGACTTTGTAATGACAATAAGAAATTTTCAATGGCTGCACCACTACTCAGCAATTGCTCATAATGTGGTACTTTCGGATGATCCTGCAATACCGTTAAGGCCAAAACCAATAATGGCGCACGTAGCGGATGATTCTTTACACGTTCAACTTGAACGGCATCGATTTCGGTACACGCAAGTGAATTTGACAGTAATGTACCAAACTCAGCACGCACTTCGGTTGGCACAATCACAAAACGCGTTGGCTTTAAACGATGATGATCGGGCGCTGCCAAGGCGGCAGTAAATGCCAAATCTAATTGCTGCTGATTGGGTGCAGGGGCAACCAAATGTCCAACAGATTGACGCTGATTCATTGTGTTATGTATGCTGTCTACACACGTATTTGTCATAAAAAATTCATCTTTTTTAAAAGCTAACCTATTTCATTAGAGTAGCACACTCTAAAAAATGAACTCTATAGCATTCAACAAAATCATGCGATTTGAAACACGATTACTCAGATTTCTTTGGCAGTGCTTTCATCACTTTTAAAAAGCGCAAAAAAAATCTCAACTAAATAGTTGAGATTCTTTATTAAATCAGCAATTAACAATAACCATCTAAACGGGTTAATGGTAATTTTTGCCCAATCGCTTTTTCAATTTCAGGCAAAGAGAAGGCATCATCTTCAGATAAGAAGCTGATACTCACACCACGCACACCCGCGCGTCCCGTACGTCCAATCCGATGGACATAGTCATCCGACTGTTCAGGCAAGGTAAAATTAACAACATGCGAAACACCATCAACATGAATCCCACGCCCTGCCACATCGGTTGCAATCATGATGTTATTCACACCACTTTTGAATTGATCTAACATTTTTAAGCGTTTGTCTTGCGCAATTTCACCTGACAACATCACCACTTTATAACCATCACGTTTTAAGTGGTCATATAAATTTCGAACTTGATCACGGCGATTAGCAAAAATCATGACTTTTTCAATCGGCTCATTGGCTAAAACATCTTTGAGCAACTTATATTTGTCTTGCTTTGCAACCACATACACCCGTTGTTCAACATCGGCATTGGTTTTTTTCTCAGGTTCAATCTCAACCGTAACTGGCTCAAATAACCATTGACGAGCTAAATTTAAAACGTCGTAACTAAAAGTTGCAGAGAACATTAAAGTTTGGCGTTGTTCTTTCCGTGGCGAAAAACGGACAATTCGTTTCACCGATGGAATAAAGCCCATATCAAGCAAACGGTCAGCTTCATCAATGACCAAAAATTCAACTTGGTCTAACCAAACCTCTTTTTGCTCAACAAAATCAATTAAGCGCCCTGGTGTTGCCACAATAATGTCAACAAAGTTTTTGTCGAGTTGTTTGCGCTGTTTATCGAAGTCGACACCACCTAACAACGTCACTACATTTAAGCCACTGAATTTGGTTAGGAACTTAGCATCACTTTCAATTTGTAGTGCCAATTCACGCGTTGGCGCTAAAATAAGCGCACGTGGCTCACCGCGATAACGTTGCCCTTCAATTGGCTTATGTAATAAATCATTAATAATACTAATTAAAAAGGCTGCGGTCTTGCCCGTACCTGTTTGCGCACGTCCAATCGCATCATGCCCTGCAAGTGTAAATTTTAAAACCTTTTCTTGAATAGGAGTCATTGAGGTAAAACCAAGCGCATCAATGGCTTGCTTTAACTGCGGGTGTAAATTTAAGGTTTCAAAACCAGCTGGCATAGATGAGTTGCCCCATATCCACGTTAAAATAGGCGCTTATTATAAACAAAAATCTAAGCATACAAGGATTTATTTTTGCTTTTTTCAAGATCCAACCACTATAACCGCACACAATTGATCATGTTCTAAGACGATAATTTTTTTGATACCATTTAGATTATGTAGATTGCGTTAAATGACCTTGCTGCATCTGCCAAAGTTCATCGGCAAAGTAGTCGGCATCTTCGGTATCATGGCTAACCAAAATAATCGGCAACTGATTTTCTACAATCATTTTTTTGACCAAACGGCGCATATCTTGGCGTAAGTTTTGGTCTAAAGCAGAGAATGGCTCATCTAATAACAATAATTGCGGTTTGGCTGCCAAAGCTCGTGCCAAAGCCACACGTTGCTTTTGCCCGCCCGAAAGTGTATGAACATAACTTTCTCCCAAATGTGCTAAATCCACTTTTTCAAGCCAATCTTGAGCCAGCTGTTTTGCCTTTTGTTGGCGTAAGTCGAAAATTGATTTACGCTGTGCCAAAACCACATTTTGTGCAACAGTTAAATGTGGAAACAATGCAAACTCTTGAAATAAATATGAGATTTTTCGTTGTTTGACCGCAACGTTTTTTTTACGTGCAACATCACACCACAATTCGCCTTGAAAATAAATTTGCCCTGCATCAAGCTGAGTCAACCCAGCTAAAGCCTTTAAAAATTGGGTTTTACCTGAACCCGAAGCCCCCATAATCACCACTGCCGATGAATTAGAGCAAAATTGACTATTTAAGATTAACTGATCTTGCTGAGCATTGGCATATTTTAAAATATTGACATCGTATCGGGAAAAATCGGACATTAGAGTTTCCATTTTCGCTGATTTAACGTTTTGACTAGCATTAAAATACTAATGCACAACACCGAAATAATCGCAACCAAATAAGCCGCTTGCTGATTGTCACCTGCTTGTACCGCTTCCCAAATACTAATAGAGATGGTCTGGGTTTTCCCAGGGATACTGCCTGCAATCATCAAAGTTGCACCAAACTCCCCTAAACTGCGGGCAAAGCCAAGCAATAGACCTGCAATAACTGAATCCCACACCATAGGTAAAATCACAATCACTAAACTTTGCCAAAAATTTAAACCCATAATTTTACTGGCATCTAAAATATGCTGTGGGATTTGCTCAAAAGCTGCTTGAATGGGCTTTAAAACCAAAGGAAAGGTAACCAATGCCGCAGCAGCAATTGCACCATTTAAGCTAAACACCATTTGTATGCCAATTGAAGCAAGCCATTGCCCTAATGTGCTTTGACTACCAAAACACACCAACAAGTAATATCCCAACACCGTAGGCGGCAAAACCATAGGCAAGGTTAAGATACTCTCAAGCAAAGCAGTCAGCTTATTGCGCACACGAAAAAAAAATGCAGCAACTAACACCCCAAGCACAAAATTAAGCATGGTTGCAGCAATTGCGACTTTGAGTGACAACCACAGTGCAATCCAAACAGCATGAAATTGATTAAAATCCATTATGCAAAGATCTATTGAAAACCATATTGCGCTAAAATTTTTTGTCCTTCAGCGCTTTTTACATAGCGAATAAATTGCGCTGCCTCGGCACTTTGTTTGCTCGCCTTTGCAACCGCAATTGGATAACGAATTTCAGTCTCGGTTGGCACATTCAATAAAACTTTAACTTTGGTTTTTTGGCTTAAAACATCCGATGAAAAGACAAATCCGACCTGTGTTTCTCCCCGCGCAACATAGTCAAGTGCTTGGCGGACGTTTTGGGTATAAATCATCTTTGTTTGAACTACATTCCACACCCCTTGTTTTTGTAAACTGGCCTGAGCATAGCGACCCGCAGGCGTGTGTGCCGGATTGCCTAAGGCAATATGCTGAATTTGCGTTTGTTGTAAATCACCAAGTGATTTCAGCGTAATTTTATTGTCCATTGCGGTAATTAAAACTAAACGATTACGAGTAAAATCAGTTCGCGTTTGGTTTTGAATTAAAGCGGTTTTTTGCGCATCATTCATGGTTTGTTCATCTGCTGTTGCCAACACATCAATTGGCGCACCATAACGCAACTGTTGCAATAACGTTCCTGAAGATGCAAAAGTTAAGTTCACTTTAGTATTTGGATTTTTTTGCTCAAAGTTTCGTGCCATAACCTTAAATGCGTCCGTCAAACTTGCAGCAGCCGCTACTGTAATTTCAGCCGACCACGCATTGATTTGCAAAATACATAGCCCCAACCCCAACAATAACTGTTTTTTCATTGCATACTCGCCTATTTTAACTTTTGATTTAACAATAATAATGCACTGTGCTAATCGTTATACCTGATCTCATAAAATCTGACAAAGCATTTTGCATGGCATGGGCTTACAACAAATGTATAATATTTATTTAGGCAAATGAGCCGTTAACGTTTGTACATCATTCATATTAATAAACAACTGGTCATCCTCAAATGATACGGTCTGTGCATCTATCTGCTGTAACCACCTACGAATACTGTGTTTCGGTTCAGTCTGCAAATAATCTGCTAATTTCGGCAGCAAATAACGGCGAAATTGAAAAATCACAGGATGAATTTGCGTTTGCGTTTGCACATAAACTGCAGCAGCATGGTGTATTCGCAATTGTTGTGAAAGTTCATTAATTACATTTGCATTAATAAATGGCGAATCACAAGGTACAACCTGAATCATATCAATTTCGCTAGGAAACTGAAGTGCTGCACTATACACACCTGCCAGTGGCCCACAATTCTGCCATTGATCTAAATCTTGCCAAACATCAAGTTGTTTTTGTTGATACAGCTCAATCTCCTGATTGGCACTAATCGCAACATAAACACACTGCTCACGCAGCACATTAATAATCGGATCAATTAAGTGAATCTCACCAAATGGCATAAGTCCTTTGTTTTGATGACCCATCCGCCGCCCTTGTCCACCTGCAAGCACTAAACCACCCAATGCCATCTTTCTTCCATCTAGCAAATTCTCAGTATGGCTTATTATTCAATATAAAAACCAATTATTCCAATCTCACTATCAGTAGCGATCAATCAGACCTTGATCACCAATTGAACTAATGCGCAGAATTTAAACAATTGCGATAACTCTTGCCAGAGATTAAAAAAACAAGCTTATTACTATTCTTATGAAACGCATCAACTTGGCGTATATACAATTGTCTAATTGCTACTCAAATTTAGAATCCAATCGAAAATGAGAGTAGTGCCCAATAGTTCATCGCTAACTACAACCATCACAGAGTGTTTAATTCAGCAAATTGCACGAAAATGAGAAAATGCCCCTTAATCGCTTAAAAGCACACCAACCCAAATATAAATAAATGAAATTTAAGCATTTAATAGTAATAAAACCACCATATCAATTTTACACATGCTGAATATCAGTAAAAAGATGGCTCTTTTGCAAGAAATTTATTCATTTTATTCAGGTTTTACTAGTTCTAAAAGCACATAAGAGGTAACATATTGCGTCTTTAGAATTACTGTGATAGGACTTTCATGCGCGAGTATGCCGTTTTTACTTCTGAATCTGTAAGCGAAGGCCATCCAGATAAGATGGCTGACCAAATCAGCGATGCGATTTTGGACGCGATTTTAAAAGAAGATACTTATGCACGAGTTGCTTGTGAAACATTAGTAAAAACAGGTGCTGTTGTACTTGCAGGTGAAATCACCACAACCGCAAACGTTGATGTTGAAGCAATTGTGCGCCAAACTGTAAATGGGATTGGCTACCATCATTCAGACTTAGGTTTTGATGGTTCAACCTGTGCTGTCATTAATATGATTGGTAAGCAGTCTCCTGAAATTGCACAAGGTGTTGACCGCCAAAAACCTGAAGACCAAGGTGCTGGCGACCAAGGTTTAATGTTCGGTTATGCAAGCCGTGAAACTGATGTTTTAATGCCTGCTCCAATTTCATATGCACACCGCTTAATGGAGCGTCAAGCTGAATTACGTCGTTCAGGTGCTTTGCCTTGGTTGCGTCCAGACGCTAAAAGCCAAGTGACTTTTGCTTATGAAAATGGCATGCCTGTTCGTTTGGATGCTGTAGTTTTATCCACTCAACATGACCCTGACATTAGTCAATCTCAGCTTAAAGAAGCAGTGATTGAAGAAATTATTAAGCCTGTTATTCCAAGCGACATGTTCCACGCAGCAACCAAATTTCATATCAACCCAACTGGAATGTTTGTAATTGGCGGCCCTGTGGGTGACTGTGGCTTAACAGGTCGTAAAATTATTGTCGACACTTACGGCGGTATGGCACGTCATGGTGGCGGTGCATTCTCTGGTAAAGATCCTTCAAAAGTAGACCGTTCAGCAGCTTATGCAGGTCGTTATGTTGCAAAAAACATTGTTGCAGCAGGTCTTGCCGATAAATGTGAAATTCAAGTCAGTTACGCCATTGGTGTTGCAGAGCCAACCTCTATTTCAATTAATACCTTTAACACAGGTAAAATTGACGATGAGTTAATTATTGCTTTGGTACGTGAACATTTTGACTTACGTCCATTTGGTATTACACGCATGTTAAATCTTTTACAACCAATGTATAAGCAAACTGCGGCTTATGGTCACTTTGGTCGTGAAGGCTCAGACACCGCATTTACATGGGAAAAAACCGACAAGGTTGAAGCACTACGCCAATCTAGTGGACTATAATTTTTCCGACTCGAAGAGCCTGCATTTTGCAGGCTTTTTTTAATGTGACAATAACGATTTTCCTGTTTGCAACACCTGTTGCATTACTCCCTGAGGCGAAGGTGTCATTTGCTCGGGGCTAAAATAAAGTTTTCCAACCATAATTGCAATTGCAACCAACAAGCACGCCACAATACAAAAAAACCAAAAACCAAATGGGCTACGAATAGTATGTGAACCACAATTCGGACAGGATTTTTCAGTTGCAGATACGATTTGATCACAGCAAGCACAACGATATTGATACATTATGGTGGCCTCCTGTTTCACTCTTGTCATTTTTATAGCTTTTAGATTAAAAACTGAAGGTAATTTCGTCAATAATTTTTTTTGAAATTTTGCATTCATAACTCTTATTTTTGTTAAAATTTGCCTCTCAATTCAAATTTAGACTGTTCTATGGAAAAATTAATTGTAAAAGGCGGTTTTCGTGAACGTGCTAATCGCTATAAAAAGTATCAACATTCAGAAAACCAGCAAACCAGCTTACAACAACATGGTTATGCTCAAACATCTAAAAATGCTACAGCAACAACAGAAAGTGTAAACACCGCGACCAAACCACAAACATAAAAAACAGAATCATATGATTCTGTTCTTTCACACCCTTAATTTTTCTTCACATCTTTAAATTCAATTTTTTCACGGTTTGGCTGCACTTCTCGTGCTTCACCTTCAATAATGTCTGAATCGTTGGCACTGGTCTGTTGGCCTTGCATTTGACGCATAAGGTCTTCAAATGGGTTCTGACCGCCAAAATTTGCGCCCCCCATCCCCATGCCGCCCATCATTTTACCCATCATCGCTTGTTGGCGTTTTGCCAAAGCCGACATAAGCGCAGCAACAACCATTTTTTGCACCGGTGGCAATAAAATTAACACCGCAATCACATCTGAAATTAAACCTGGGATAATCAGTAAAATACCCGCAATCGCCAAAGCAATTTTCTGTGTTACTGTTTTATCTGCCGACAATTGTCCAGTCATTTGCATTTGTTGCAATTGCGGCATAATGGTTGCTGTACTTGAACGTAATAGTTTAAAACCAATCACAGCAGCAAGAATAAACCAGAAAAACACATACCATCCACTAATGAATTGAGCCACGCCAATCCATACAGCAATTTCAAGTATTGCGCCTATGACAACCATTAATACGACATTCATGAAAAATCATCTATCCTTTAATTTAAAATGATATGTATAACTTTTATTCTAGCAAATAATTATACATAAAAAGATTAATAAGGGCATTTTTAAGCTTTTAAAGGTGTATTGGCTGAATTTATCATTTTTTATACATGTATTGTTGCGGTATTGGGGTCTGTTGATACTTTTTGTTCAAAAAATAGCGAAAGATTAAAATCAAAGTGCCAAACTCAATTTTACCATTCGCTATACTTCATACAATTCCGAGAACTCAACACGAGTCAAACTTAATCACTATTTTCCATATTTTTAGAATTTATCGATTTTGTTGCACGAAGCGGATGTTGTATTTTTCATAAAAGCGTCTTTAGCGATAAAATTTACGTACGCACCAGAAGCATTTGCTTATTTTAGACAATGCAATCACTCTTCAAGGAAGTAGAGATCCAAAAGTTAGTTAAAAAACATCAAATATGGATTGTATATTTACCTAGGTATAGCCCCAACATGAATCCGATTAAAAAGACTTGCTTTGTTTTAAAACACAAACTAGGAGATATTGTCAGCAAAGACGCTGAAACGGTACAGGAAAACACTGGATAGTGCTTTTGTAGTAAACTTTTTAGATATGGATATATCTTACATTTGCTAGAACTAGCTGAAATTCATTTGTAAAGCATTTATGGAAGTTAGCCACATAGAAAATTAAATATTTTTAAAAACAACATTTTTATAATCGTATAATTCTTGTAAAATGCACTTAGACTCGCTTATAGACCTTTTATTTATTCAATACCTGAGAAAAACTACTTTATTCACCTTACAAATGATATCTGGTAACACAATAAGGTTTAACAAAAGCATTCTATTCATGATGAATAGATATAAATGACAGAGGATATATGTTTCTAATCAAAACAACTTTACTTAAAGGTTTTTTAAAAATATGCTTAGTAGGTTTAGTTGTTTTTCTTCTTGCTAGTATCAGTATTCTTTCTCGCCCTTTAAACTTATTCGCATCCATTTGGTTACCGAATGCTTTTTTCATTGGTTATTTTATTTTCATTAGTAATATCAAGAGAATTATTATACTTTTTCCAGTGCTTTTTCTTGGATTTTTCTTTGCAGATTGGACACTTACTTCAGAATCCCCTATATTAATATTACACCTTACCATTACCAATTTAATTTCAATTTATATAAGCAGTATTTTTATTACTTTAAGATGTAAAAATATTTTGAGTATAGATGAAATACCATACTTTTATATGATTCTTATATTTGGTGCAACACTATGTTCAGGTTATGCTTTTATTTTTGCACAGCCATTCATGGTAGAGGATTTTAAAAACAAAGATATTTTATTTTTTTTATATTGGTTGACTGGAGAGTGTCTTAATTATTCTATCTTTATTATTTTCTTTTACAGCATTATATCAACCATCCATAAAAAACAATTTAAATATAAAATCAAAAAATTAAAACCTTTGGTTTCACTTACTTTCTCAACAATATTAGCAATAAAATTCACTGGCATTGCTTCTATTGCATTTATTTTACCTGCTATTATTTGGTGTGCTTTAAGTTACCCAATGACGATTTTATCTCTTTTAATCGTAATTTCTTTTGGAACTCAATATTACTATGGCCTTGTATTCCTAGAAAAAATTCCAAATTTCTCCAAATTTCCGTTTGAACTTGATCAAAGAATAAGCTTGCAAATCGGAACAACTCTGGCCACATTAGTACCGATCATTATTAATATTTTAGTTAGAAATCAGAGATATTTAATTAAAAAATTCAAATTAAGTGCACAAAAAGATTATTTAACAAATATTTATAATCGTCGTGGTTTTCTTGAATTAATTAACAAAGAAAATAAAATAGAAAAGTGCGCACTACTCATTATAGATATTGATTTTTTTAAAAAAATTAACGATACATATGGGCATGATATTGGTGATAATATTATTATACACACCTGTAAATTAATATCAGATACTCTACCTAAAAATACTTTTTTTTGTCGTTATGGAGGTGAAGAATTTATGGTTTTATACAAAAATACCACCAAAAAAGATACAATTCAATTAGCAGAAAACATTCGAATTAATATTGAGAAAAACCATTATATCATTTCCAACAAAAATACTTTAAATATTACAGTAAGTATCGGCCTGAGCTATTTGGAATATTTTAAAACGAACGAATATGTAAATTTTTTCAACAAATCAGATCAGGCCCTATATATAGCAAAAAAAAATGGTCGCAATAGAACCTTCTTCATGTAAGTAATTTAATAAGGCTTTGTTGCATAAAGATTTTAAAGATAAATTTTTTCGAAGTTGCTCGAATTTAAGTGATAACTTGAGTCTTGGGTCGGCCTAATTCAGTAAATATATCTAATACTGCCACACGCGCATGAATTTCATTGACCTGACTTTCAAACTTCATCGCACATAGTTTATCGCCTAATAATTTAATTTGATCTAACGAATCACAAACTAATTGTGAATCACCCACGTTTTTGTAGTCAGTTTCTTTAAGAACAGTTTTGTGTAACAAAGACATACCACCTATACTAACCAAAATTTAATTTTTACAAGTTGTTTGTTATGTCACTTATTATTGGAATCGACCCGGGTTCTAGACTTACAGGTTACGGTATTATTGAAAAACAAGGTAATCTTTTACGTTTTGTCGATGCAGGAACGATTCGCACCGAGAGCCAAGATATGCCTGAACGATTAAAACGCATTTTTGCAGGCGTTGAACGGATTGTAAAATTTCACGGGCCAACAGAAGCAGCGGTTGAACAAGTATTTATGGCACAAAACCCTGACTCTGCCTTAAAGCTTGGACAAGCACGCGGTGCAGCTATTGCCGCTTTGGTGAATTTAGATTTACAAGTGGCTGAATATACTGCACGACAAATTAAACAATCGGTTGTGGGTTACGGCGCAGCAGAAAAAGAACAAGTGCAAATGATGGTGGTAGAATTACTTAAACTGGAAATTTGCCCTCAAGCAGATGCGGCAGATGCATTGGCTGCTGCCATTTGCCATGCGCATGCTTCTGGCAGCATGAGCAAAATGGCTGTACTTAATGCTTTAGGTGGCATGGCACGTGGGCGCAGCCGTTATAGTACACGTCGTCGATAATTGCTTTAAGTTGCAGATGCTGCACACGCATTGATGATTTGGTAAATTGCTTGTGGCATATGAAATGCTTGAATCCCACGCATTCCCTGCTGCGCCAGTAAATCACCTGCTTGCGCATGCAGGCTAACAATTTCATGCAGTGCAATTTTTTCATGGAATTGGGCTTTTAATCCAACAATCATACCTGCTAATGTATCACCCATCCCCGCTGTTCCCATGCCAGCATTGCCTGCGGTACACACCCAAAGCTGCTGCTGTTCTAAGCTTAAACAACCCGAACCTTTAAGCACCCACTGCCCTGAAAATTTATTTGCCAATGCGTAAATTGCCGCAATGCGATCTTGCTCAATATCAACACTTTTGCATGCCAATAATCGAGCAGCTTCTCCTGAATGTGGCGTTAAGTAGGTGGTAGAGGATAATTGCATGGAACGCTCTGCCAAAAACCAGAGTGCATCTGCATCTAAAACCACTTCTAAATGAGTTTGTTGCAATAGCGCAGGCATCCAGCGATCAAATATTTGTTGCGACCAATGCTCTCGCCCTAATCCCACCCCAAAACAAACGGCATCCACATTTGCTAACATGGCATGAACTTGTTCGGTGCTCAAATATTCGATATTGCGTAACATCACATTAGGCGCGCGTGCCAATATTGCGGTGTGATGATTTGGATGACAAACCACAGTCACCTTACCTGCACCAACCGCAAAAGCGGCTTCTGCTGCCATCATCACCGCACCACCCATATCGGCATGTCCACCCACCACCAATACGTGACCATGATGGCCTTTGTGCTCAAATGCCTGCCAAGTAGGTAATTCAATATGATTTGGAGATAACTGCGCCAGTGATTTTAATTGGGCATCTGGTGGAATTAATGCAATACACTGAACTTGCCCCGAAAACTGTTTAGCTTGCCCAGTAAACAATCCCATTTTATATGCCAATGCAGTTAAGGTCAGATCTGCCTGAATTGCACAAGGTAATGCTTGCCCTGTATTTGCATCTAAACCGCTCGGAATATCTACACTTATTTTTAATCCATGTGCTTGATTAAATTGTTGAATCACCAGTTGCCAAGTTTGATTTAATTCCCGATTTAAACCAACCCCAAACAAAGCATCAATATGTACATCGTACTGCTCGGTCACATTAAAATGCGTATAAAGATGTGTTATTTTATCTTGCGCATAATCAAATGCCTGTTGTAATTCGACCGAATTTCCACGCGTCGTTGCATATACATCCACCCAATAGCCATGCTGGGCTAAATATGCTGCGACAAAATAACCATCAGCTGCATTGTTGCCACAACCACACCAAACCGCAATACGAGTTACAGGCTGTGGCTGCTTAGAAAAATAATCGAGCAAGTACAAATAACTTTGCCATGCAAACTGCTGTATTAAACCCAATGCGCTATTATTCTGAGCAATCCAGCGTTGCGCCCATGCTTGAACTTCACGACTATGGTACACTTTCGCCTGCATGTTTATTCTCCGTTTTTGTTATGTCATCCACCATACCACTTCAGCAATTTGACCCACAACAACTAAAAGCATGGATTAAAGCTGAAGCCTTGGCTTTAGGTTTTGCAGATTGTGTGATTGCAAAGCCTGCATCGCAAGCCAAAGAAATGCCAAGATTTTTGGATTATTTAGAAAAAGGCTACCATGCCGATATGGACTATCTAACCGAAAATTTAGACAAACGCGAAAATCCTGAATTACTTGTACCCGGTACTAAAAGCATTATTTGCGTACGCATGAATTATTTGGTTGATTCTCCCAAACCTCGCCATATACCTTATGTTCCAAACAGCGCGATTATCGCCCGTTATGCCCGTGGACGGGATTATCATAAAGTGATGCGTGGTCGCCTTAAAACCTTAGCGCAAAAAATTCGTGAGCATGTTGGGGAATTTGAGTCGCGCCCTTTTGCTGATTCTGCACCGATCTTTGAAAAAGCCATTCATGAAAGTGCGGGCATGGGTTGGACAGGCAAACATACGCTTCTCATTCAAAAAAAATCAGGCTCATTTTTTGTATTGGGCGAGTTGTTTACTTCGCTCGACTTGCCTGAAGATACCGCCACCACTGCCCACTGCGGCTCATGTTCAGCCTGCATCGACATTTGCCCAACTCAAGCGATTGTAAAGCCCTATGTCTTAAATGCAAGACGTTGCATTGCTTATTTAACCATCGAATATAAAGGTATTATTGCAGAAGAATTTCGTGCAGCAATTGGCAATCGTATTTTTGGTTGCGATGACTGCCAACTCATTTGCCCTTGGAACAGTTTTGCCAAAATCACCCCGATTGAAGATTTTCATCCACGTCACGGCTTAGATCAACTGTCTTTGCTTGAGTTATGGCAGTGGGATGAAACCACTTTTTTACGCTGCACTGAAGGCAGCCCTATTCGGCGCACAGGCTTTCAAAGTTTTAAACGTAATATTGCCATTGGACTTGGCAATGCCCCTTTTTCAGCCGAGATTATGGATGCACTCGAAAATGGAAAATCTCTGCACGACGAAATTGTAAATGTGCATATTGACTGGGCAATTACGCAACAACTTCAGCGAAAATTTAATTAAACTTACACGTTCATTTATCGACTACGTAGTTAAAAACTGGCTTATTTGAGAAAAATAGCAGATAAAAGCTAAATTTTTAGGGATAAATGAGTCAATTTTGCAAGTATTTGGATTTTTCAAGCTCAAAACATAGAAATGACTAAAAATATAAATTTGTTAAAATTTTGGAAAGTTTTGCCTTAGCATTTTGTGCTAAACACGTTACCATTTACAAAATTTATTTGATGTGCGATAGGGCAATTATGCAGCTAAGAAACGACTGGACTCGTGAAGAAATCCAAAAGCTATATGAACAACCTTTCTTAGATTTGGTATTTGAAGCTCAACGCGTACATCGTGAAGTCTTCACTGCCAACACCATTCAAGTCAGCACTTTACTATCAATCAAAACTGGTAAATGCCCTGAAGACTGTAAATATTGCTCACAATCTGCACGCTATGACTCAAAATTAGAAGCAGAAAAACGCATCGCAGTTGAAAAAGTCATTAGCGAAGCCAAAGATGCCAAAGAAGCAGGTTCTTCACGCTTTTGCATGGGTGCTGCATGGCGTAACCCACATGAACGTGACATGCCTTATGTGCTTGAAATGGTCAAAGAAGTAAAAGCTTTAGGCTTAGAAACTTGTATGACGCTTGGCATGCTCAATCAATCTCAAGCAGAACGTTTACACGAAGCTGGGCTTGATTATTACAACCATAACTTAGACACCTCTCGCGAATACTATAACAACATCATTAGCACCCGTACCTTTGATGACCGCTTAAATACTTTAGACCATGTGCGTAATGCAGGTTTAAAAGTCTGTAGTGGTGGTATTGTTGGCTTAGGCGAACAAAAGCAAGACCGTATTGGTTTATTGTTTGAATTGGCAACACTGCCAATCCATCCTGAATCTGTGCCAATCAACATGCTGGTTCCAATTGAAGGCACACCATTAGCCGACGTTGAAAAACTTGATGTTACTGAATGGATTCGCACGATTGCCGTGGCACGTATTATTATGCCAAAAAGTTATATTCGTCTTTCAGCAGGTCGTGAGTCATTGTCTGATAACGATCAAGCCATGGCATTTATGGCAGGTGCAAACTCATTATTCTCGGGTGAAAAGTTGTTAACCACACCAAATGCAGGCGAAGGCCGTGATAAAGTCTTGTTTAATAAGCTCGGCTTAACTGCAGAAAAACCAAAGCTTAGTGCAGCTGAACTCTCAGTTGATGCAATGTCGGCATAAAAAATTATTTATATAAAAAAGCGTCTATTGATATAGGCGCTTTTTTATTTTCCTGTTTTAAACCAGAAAAAAATAGTTGACTTGAAAAGGTGAAATCACAGCGATGTCACTAAAATTCCATAACGTGCATTTAAAAATTGCCCTGCCCGAATAATATCTGTACCTGCAGCATGGATCACGGTTAATTCTTGGGTAAGCACATCAAATCTAAGTTCATCAAAACAATCTTGATGTTGCAATAACCATGTAATCGTATCTTGAAAATTATCATCGACTACATACGTTTCAGTGCTAAAATTTTTCATTGCATTCACTCTATACTACACGCCGACAGAATAAATATTATATAAATATCTGTTATTAAATACAGTAGTACTCAACTCATCAGATAAAACATGCTTTAATCCTTTATATTCAATCAAAAATAGGACTTGAATAATGAAAAAGTTATTCCTTCTTACAATTGCTTTAACCTATAGTTTTAGTGCCTGGGCTTCACCAAATTGTGAGAAACTTGCAATAATCGCAACATCAAATGCATCGAATTATGGTGATACTACAACAGCACATATACAAGGCAAGAAAAATACAAGAATATATTTCTATTCAGCACCATCAGAGCAATGCAAATCACAAATTTTCATTATTCCAAATGACAAAATAACAATACTTCAAGATATTTTGTCAAATGGTGTAATGTGGTCTTATGTTTCTTATACAAGTAAAAATGATCTACCTCAAATTACGCAAGGTTGGATAAAGAAATTCTACATCGGCGAAATGACGTTTAACTGACTCAAAATTTATATCAATTACTTGTGAAATATTATAATTGCACCACGCAACAAAAAGGCTCTATCCCTTACAGAATAAAGCCTTTAAGTAATGTTTCGTTATTGCACGTTTTTGCTAATATATTGCCATATGATAGCGATATATTAATGGTATAAGCCCATGTTTATAAAAGGTTATTTATTTTAATGGGATTTTCAACCTCCCATTTAACCTCCCAATGTTTTAAAAAACCATTTTTTGACTGTTACAAAACTACTTTTTCAAGTCCCGATAAAAGCTTTCATGGCTACTAAAATTATAAGGTGTGGTATTGCCTGCCTTCACCTGCTCCATGCTTAAAAGTATGTCTGTGATGTTGAAAAGTTAAATCAGGGTTATCCTGTGCAATTTTGTCAATTCTTGCCAAGTATTCGGCTTGCTCATTGGGTGTAATCATTAAATGAGTTGTCCTCACTGGTTAATAGCTGCAACAATTTAGGATTCAAAAATAACTTTTCTTTACCTACATTCATTTCTTCCAGTACACCAATTTCAACCAACCGTTTTAAGTAAGTCGATGCTGCTTGTCGTTTTGCCACGCCTTTATCGACCAAGTTAGAAATGCGGCTATAAGGTTGCTCAAAAATCACATCAACCAATTCCCTAGAATAGATTTTCTCGGCATGGGTCTTGATGTACTCAATTGTATGTTCTTGTAATTGGCGAATGCTGTTGATTTTGGCAATCGTCCATTCACTGGTGTTCTTCACCGCCTGCAACATGAATAAAATCCATTCTTGCCAATTGCCTTGTGTGGTTACGTTTAATAGCAATTCGTAGTATTTCGCCTTATTCAAGATAATAAAGCGACTGAGGTACAAAATAGGCAAAGTAAGAAGCTTGGCATCCATCAGGTAGAGAATATTTAGAATACGCCCTGTACGTCCGTTGCCATCAATAAAAGGGTGGATAGCTTCAAATTGATAATGAGCAATCGCCATCTTTATCAGTGGGTCTATATCTTCATCGTAATGCAAAAAGGTTTCCCAGTTTGCCAATAAGCCACGAATGACATCCTCACCCACTGGTGGCGTGTATATCACTTCATTGGTGTAGCTGTTTTTTAATGCTGTGCCTGTGGTTGCACGAATGCCTAAATCTACCCCTTTGATGGTTTGGCATATTTCAATGGCTGTGCCTGTACTTAAAGGGCGTTGTTGAATTGCATTTACACCTTGATATAACGCCGTGCGATAACGTAGTGCTTCTTTTGTAGCATGGTCGGCCTGTTCTTCGTTGCCCTGTGCATGTTGAAATAGCTTGTCTGTCGTGGTGACAATATTTTCAATTTCCGAACTGTCTTTTGCTTCAAGTAAAGGAATGATATTGATTAAAATGGTTTGGTTAGGAATTAACTCCCCTGCCTGCTTCAATTCAGCCAATGCAGAACGTGCTTCAATACAGGCTTTTAATACTGTTTTGCTTTCCACATCCTGAGATGGAGGCAAACTAGGCAGATTATTATATGGTTCGCTTGCTTTCCATGAAGTCATGTTTATAAATCACTAAAATATCGACATGACAATGATGATATGTCGATAGCGTAAACATGAGAAGCCCCTCATGTCGATTTTTTGGCATTTTATCGACATGATGTTTGTTATATGTCGATAGCGTAAACATGAATAATTCGTTATATAGCTTTTTCAATGTCAACAATTGATAACAAGCTCAAAAGTAAAACTCTAGTTTCTCCTAGTGGCTAGATAAAAACTCAAATCAGAATGTCAGGTTTTGACAGGTTCAAAGGTTAAGTTTTGTGAGGTTGGAAAAATACCCAAAGGTAAGCTAAATCCCTTATCAAACCGTTATGCACGCCCAGTACAATCAAAAAAAAGCGTGTGCGCTCGAAAGGGAGTAGACAATAAGCAATAGCCTCAATTACATCCTCATAATTTGCTCTTTCATAGGGTTGTTTTCAAAATAGGTGGGTATGGTCAAAATAACCATGCCTTTTGATATTTCAAACATAAGGTTTTATAAGGTTGTGACTTCAAGTTATAGGCTCAAAAACATGCTTTCATGGGGTAGTTTTCAAAAATGATTAAATCGGCATTTTAAATGCAGAATTGGTCTTTCATAGGGTTTGTTTTGAAAAAATGAATATCAAAGCTTAAATACTATTTTTTACTACATTAAAGGGTCTGATTTAGAATCCAGTCAAGTTGTGTGGCCATTACGAAAAATTACGCTCCAATATTTATTGGAACGCAACCAATAGCTAAATATTTAGCATCACCTTTTACGACTTACTCGCAAAACTTACCAATGATAAATTTTAGTCTATGGGTATTGGGGTAAGTTGCTGTAATTCATCATGGCGCAAATTTGCGTTATCTAATTTAACCCTGCTCATTTTTGAGTAGGGGTGTATTCACCAATGATATTTAGATATAAGTAAACTTGCTCACATTTAAAAACGCACCAAGTTATTGAATAAAATATTCCATTTTCTGCCAAAGCCCTTTTGCGTTTTACTTTGGTAATACAACTTACTCATCCACTTGAATGGTTAATTATCACTAAGATCGTGATGGTTATCTTGTACGACGTAGAACGACAAAATCGGTTTTTTACCTTGACGAAATGCAACTTATAAAAGTATCTGTAAGCCTTTGTCTATATCAGTTTGATTTGATTTTTAGATTGTTTGTTGTCAAGGTAAATTGACTAGGGTGTTTAACAAGATTTTTGGCAGTCCATCAAAGTAATTTATCTTTATGTAGTCTTACGAAATGGGCTTATCTTGCATGACGTAGCATGACAAAACGAGTTTTTTGTTTTACGTAGTTTTACGACATGCAGTTCTAATAAAATAGCTGTAATGCTTTATTTATATAGGTTTTAGGGGGGATTTGAATGCCATTTTTACAAGGTTCTGTAAAACAAATTTAAATATCTTGTCATGCAAGATAATAACGCCGTGTAAGACTTTTTCGATGCCTGTAATAGCCTTCTTGGACGTACTTGGACGGAACGCCGTATTTTTCACAGTTGCTTAGATGCAAAGCTATTAATTTCACATTTACTTTGTTGGGTGGTGATATTTTTAAACTTTTCCTTGATGTACCTTGATGAAATCAAACAACTATCAAATAGCGGTAAGCCTTGTCATGTATAGGTTGCAGCCTGTTTTACACTGTTTTTAATTGGTAGCTCATCAAGGAAAATATTAGTGTGTATTCAACACACATTTACCCTTACGTAGTCTTACAAAGTGGATATTCGTCAAAAATGACGTAAAGCCTATGCCGTATAGATTTGAGCCTAACTTAAGATGATTTTGGGTATAGGGCTGTAAGACTAAATATAGGATGCCATTTGAAATGCGACCCTTTGAGATTTCAAATCTAATAGGGACTGTTCTTGCTATACGTAGCTATACAAACCATCGAATTTAGGTTGACGTACGTTGACGGATTAGGGTTTTATAAAAACTAATAAAAGTATTGATAAATATAGCTTTGGTAGCGATTTAAGGCATAGTTTTAACTGATTCCTGTCAACCTAAATTCAAGAATCTTGTATATCTAATTTTTGTTGGACGTAGCAGGACGAAATAAGTTTCTAGTTAAACAGCTATAATCATTGTATAGCTTGGCTTTCAGGTGTTTTTTATAGGTCTTTTAACGCTATGCTTGTCCAACAAAATAAAGCCCCAATTAAGGGGCTTTATTCATCACAATAATTGCAACACATCGGCACGGACTTCGGTCACTTCCTTTTAGCTCTTTGCATATTGCCAATGGGTTGAACCGATACTTTTCAATACATCCCATTCATTCGCTGCTATTTGCTCTATATGACGATAAAAGAATCCTTGTGTATCTTTTCCTATCGTCATCACTGATTCACCTGTAATGGGCTTATTTTTTGCATCTATGGACAGCCATTCATTGGGATTGTAGCCATACTGGTAAAGCCACTCTAAAAATTGTTGGTAGGTTCTTGGCTCTGTTGTCCATATCTCAGTGAATTGTAAATTCTGAATATCGGAAACTTCCTCACATTCAGACAATGGATGACTGGCAATTAATTGATTAAGCATTTGTGTATTGGCTCTATTTGGCATCAGACCATAGCGTGCCATTATCTTTAATGCCCGATTTGCGCCGTTTATAAAATAGCTTTCAGGGATTAAAAGATTATGTGTTATGCCATCAAGGTCATTAAATGAAAGTAAGCGTTTAATGTCTTTATTCTCATAGCCGTGATGGATGCCGATAAATTGAATTAGGTCTGATTTCATTTTTTACACCATTATTTATTTTTTACGTCAAAAACGTGACTAAATGACTAAATAGCCCTGTAAGCATTGATATGTATAGCTTTGCATTTAGCAGTCACCTAAAACCGCTTTGACTAAATGACTAAACAAGTGACTAAGTTAGCTATGTTTAGTCATTTCATTTAGTCACTTAGTCACTGACTAAAATAGTGACTGCTAAGTGAATAGCCTTGTGTAGCAAGGCTTTCACGCTCATTTAGTCACTTAGTCATCATTTAGATAAAAAGGGTTAATAATCACGTATCGAGTGCGCCCAATAGATTCAATCTTGATATGGTTAAAATCAATCAATTGCTGAATAACCATTTCCAAAAGGTTTTTATTCTTCTGCATGGGTCTAGGGCATGACGTTTGAACATTTGAATAAATTAAACGGTCTGTCTTTTGCTCCATGCACTTCTTAACAATCCATTTAATCAGGCGTTCTGCATCACCTTCGGTCTTGGCTTCAACCTCTGCATAAGATGCCCATTCTTCCAATGAGTGCTTAACGACTTCACACGCCCCCATAAGTGTCTTTGCATCAATACATGGTAGCCCTTGAAAATAAGCGAATACAGTGGCTAAACGGCGTGATAATTGACTGGCACGACTGGCGAATGCCTGTAGGTATTCATAACGCTGTCCTTTACCTTGTAGGGCTTCAATCACGTTATAAAATTCGTTATCAATCTCCTGTGCTGTTTCATCCATTTGAATGACATAACGTCCATTATGAAGCTCGGTATCGTTTTGTGGTAAAGGGCATTCATCCAGTAAATATTCACAGCGTTGCCAGTAATGAATTAACCGTGTGTCGGTTTGGGCATTCTTTTGTTGATAGATTGCATCTTGTAGCCGTGTACCTGCTAAGTTTTCAGGAATAGATAATAAGAATCTTGGTAAAAATCCTTGATTCCTTAATATTGGGTCACACATTGCAGCAGATAAAACTTCATGTTGTCCCTGTAAATTAAAGGTTAATCGAACGTCATTTGCCCGACCACTGCCATTAAGATTTGATTTTGAGCGAGTACGTTCCACATGCCCATCATCAAACAACTTTGTAAAGCTGCCAAGTGCTTGGGTTCGAGTATCGCCCTTCATGGTATGGCCACCAAAGAATTGACCGGCCTCATCACTGGCAATAGAGGCATTATTAAGAACGCCGTCCACATATAAGCCTGCCAATGATTCTAAAGTAATGTCGCTATACATCGTACTAGGGTCATGTGGTGGTGGATTCTCCACACAATAGGCTTCACGGTCTTTTTTATTTAAACTAGCTTGCCCGCTTTTCCACTGCTCCATGTCCTTACGGTAAAGCTCATATTGCTTTCTCTCATGCCGTAAAATCGCCTTATCTGCCATATTTCGGCTTGTACTCTTACGGCTGCCACTTTGCCCCTCTGTGAGTAAAAATAGGCTGCATGGCTCGCCACTTTCTTTAAAGCGGTTAGGTGCATTTACTTTGGATTGTGCAATATGTGACATAGCACCGATAACACATTGAGCCGTCATGGCAATAGGGGCTTGCACATGTTCAGCAATGGCCATTACAGCAGCTTGTGCGATTGGTGGTAGAGCATGAATCGGATAGGGTCTAAGGGCTTGTGGTTCTGCCTGTGCCAATGGCAATAATTCACCCCATGCATTTGAGTGATTTGCCATAATTAATGCAGCAATTTCTCTATCAAGTTCAACTTGCTCCATGACTATAGATGGCGGTTCAGGTAAAAACAGCAATGGAATATCTAAATCTCTGAAACGGCGTTGAATATCATCCTTTTCATGCAATGCAGCCACAAAATAGAGTTTTTCACACTGTTCTGATAATGCCTTGAGCATCACGGCAGTAATTTTTTTGGCTTGATAGACTGGATACGCCGTTTTAAATGCAAGGGCAATATCATCCGTCACCAGTAGCGGCAATTGATCTAATTTATCCCGATTAAAGAAATGACCACCATGCCCAAAACACACATCCTGTTCATTCTGTGCGGTAGGATTACTAAAAATACAGCCTGAGTGTTCAAGATGCTCATTAAAGGTATCCCATACCACCAAACCATAAAGGGCGTTGTCTGTTGCCTCACCGTACTGGGTGGCATCTTCAATAAATGAACGGCGTATTTCAGGTGGACAGCCACCAAACACTGTGACCATTGCATCTTTTAAAGGGCTAATGTTTAATGTACCTGTTTGATTCTCCAATGCTTCAATTATTGAAACATCGGCATCATGGCCCACTGGATCGAGTGGGCTTTGTTGTTCTTGGGGGATAGTTGAATGGTCATCATCACCATTTAGAAACATATCGGGCGTGGTATCCCATGAAGGTTTTACATTCATGCTGCACCTCCACACGATTTTTTATGGCCATTTAATTCTGCTTCGTAGGCTTCTGTTTCACCCATATAATAATTAAGGCGGTTCTCGGCAATATATTGGTACATATCAACGGTATGCTCTAAGGCATAAAGGCCAACAATACTTTTATGGCCAAGTTCATTGTTCAGTTCTTGAAGTCGTTTTTTAATGTCTGATATTGCAACACTCATCCAACGCATATCACACTCGGCAAGCGAATAAGCATCAACCATGTCGGTGGTATTGTATGTTTGAATAGCGGTAGTTTGATTTGAGTTAGGCATGATTAATGCGCTCCTGATTTTATTGCAGAAGCCTTGCCAATTACGACCAAGTAATTATGGTGGCAAAGCTGAAGGGGGTTGGTCGACCAGTAAATCAGGTAACTGGCACACGCAAGCGTGTCCCCCTCCAACTTCGCCATAAAGATATGCGAACGCATAGAGAGAATACGCATACAAAAAAAGCCCACTAAGCGGACTGTATGCGCTGATTTATTATAGCCGACCAAAGCTAACTTTGTGATTTTGCACAAAGCCCGACAAATATAACCATACTTCGGCATGTTGGCAATATGGATTGATTTATTTTTCATGCTCGCACCTCATTGCACACGGTTAATTTTTATATTTGAATTAACTAAAACGCCGTCATTGGATAACCCAACGGCGGTACGGTTATCCATCATCTGTAATAGTTTTTGCTCTGCTTCTTCAACTGAAATACCAAAGTGCTTGGCAATATCATCAAGGCTAAACATTGGTTCGCCGTCATCGGTGTAACCAGTCGGTTTAGGCAGTAAATTGAGTTCTTTAGCCTTTTGGTGCATTTCTTCTTTGATGTGTTCAGGCGTGTAGTACATCGTTAGAAATAACGCTTGTTCGGTTATTGGATGATGTTCGCCGTATTGCTTCACCATGTTTTTATAATGGTCAAAGGCTTTGAAAAATTCAGGGTTTACATGGTTAGTCATTGTGTAAACCCTCAAAAGTTAGTTGAATATTTGCCTTGCATGTTTGAATGCTTAAGGCATTTAAATGCTTTTCATGCTTACGGCGGTGCATTCCATGACTATGAAATGAGCCTTTATCTTTGGATACTTTTTCTTGCATACACAAGCGGTTTAATTCATCAAAAGCGGTCTGTCTTGCTGCATAGCTGCCAGTCTTGCGAATACTTGGCAATACCTCTGAAAATACCCAATTTTGGAAATTTAGTGCTTCGGGTTTATTAGATCGAAAGATAACTCGATATAAATTTTCTTCGGTAATGAAGGTGAGTTTTTGCATACCGCCATTTGTAAGGGTATACATTTCATGTATACCCTTTGGATTTAGATTAAATCGGCTTGTATGAGCATTCTTAAAGCCCATTGCTTTACACACATCAGGCAGGCAGATTACTGGCTCATTATCTGCATTTACTGCTGTACGAATGGCGTTTTGATTAAAGTTGAAAATAGATGGGTTCATGCTTCAAATTCCCCAACAAGTTCATAACGTGCATGTGTGCCTTTGTTCTTGGTATTGGCTTCCTTGTAGGTCACAATGTTGTAACCTTGTTTGCGTAATCGCTCTATAACGGCGCTTAGACGGTAGCAATCGAAATGCTTGATTGCTTCGGCTTGTGAGAGGGTGCGACCTTGTTTAAGGTGGCCTAAAACTTGAGATTGATGGTTCGGCATGGTCAAGCCTCCATCACTGCATTGGCTTTATCTTCTAACCATGCGTCAATATCAGATTTACGCCATACAGTGACGTTATCACTTAACTTGATTGGTTTTGGGAATTTTCCTTGTCGCACCCATTCCCATATTGTTTTGGCAGATACAGAAATTAAGCCTTGTTGGGCTTCTTTGGCTCGAATAATGCGTTGCTTGCCAATATTATCGCCCGATTTATAAACGTGGACTTTTTCAGGGGTTGCCGATGTACTGGCGATTTGTTTGATTCGTAAAAATTGTTCTTTGGTAGTCATACTGCACCCTTACAAGTAATAAAGCGTTACTGCTTGGGTGTAGTATGTTTATGATTTTTTATTAATTATCCTAGTTAGGATTTAGAAATATCCTAGTTAGGATTTTTTGCATTCATTTGCTTTTAAAAACCATTTTTTTATACTTTCATCACTTGGAAATTTTTCAATGCCTAAAAGTTGCGCTTTCCTATCCATTATCCCATGTGCTTCATAAGGTTTTGATACATCAATTCCTGCACTCATATCAGCTAAAACAGCTAAAACTTTAATAATATTATTTTCTTCACGTGTAGCTAGTTTGGATTTGTCATTGCTAGATTGGATTTCTAGCCCAATATTCTGTTCATCTTCAGGCTGTTTGATGCGTTCTTGTGCTTGGTCTAGCTCATATTCTTCTGTTAAATACTTATCTATTTTTTCCCATGCCTCATAGTCGGGTTCTATTGGTTCAATCCAATAGTTATCAATATTATCATCTTGAACATTTATATCATCAAAAAAACCATCTAGCTCATCTATGAATTTATTAGGGTTGTAATTTATTGCTGCTACTATGCTTTCATTATTAAAAAATTCTTGCTTATTCCAAAATGTAGACTTACTTAAATCTGTATTTTTTCCATATTCACTAATAGATTTTGCTGAGAAATTTTTTTCTGTTTCCGTAATTTGTCTTAATAATTCAAAAGCATCATTATCTCCACACCATGAGATATCACCACCACTGTAAGCAATTGAGCTTGTTTGAACTATCTTATAGCAACTATCCCTAGTATGACTGTAAAGCTGAATATGCACATCTTTATTTAATAAATAAGTAGCTACTTCATAAATATCTGAACCTGTTTTTTTTGCCAGTAAATTAATAGCTTCAAACAGGCTTATATAGTTTTTATCATTTTCAGTATTAATTAAATGCAATAACCCCATTCATGCCTCCCACAGCCCCCCCAAAGAAATGAGTTAAGTCAATACACTTGGGATGTGTACTTTCGGGAGCAAACCTAGACTTAACAACTCAAATATAACAGATAACGCCGTGATTGCATGTGCTTACATGGCTTTATGCGTCTTATATTGTCGCTCTCTTTTTAAATGAAATAATACTAGGGTCATCGACTTGGTGTAGGTGGTCGGCAAGTTCTTCAATGTCGGGATTGTAGTAAGTATTAATCAAAATACTAATCGTTTTATGCCCTGTAATTTTTGCCAAGACTTCGACTGGTATTTTTAAATTTTTAACCATACGTGATATTGCTTCGTGGCGTGTGTCATGGAAAGTTAAATCATCAATTTTGAGTTTACCTGTCACCACTTGATTGAAGTATGCAGACAAACTACCTCGACCTACTTCACCCTCTGCCACACTATTTTTAACGGTGCAAACGCTCGTTTCATCAATACCACGCATATAGCTCAATAACTCAATAGCTCGTTTAGACAGTGGCACTTTTCGAGGTGTGCCATTCTTGGTGATTTCAAGCTCTACATGCTTATCAAAAACATTGGCCCACTTTAAACCTGTTATCTCGCCTGCCCTCATTGCGGTTTCAATGGCAAATAAGAAGCACCAAGCCGTCTGCTGCTTCTTGGTTACTGGTTGCGAACGTCCATCATATTTAAAGCCTTGTAGAATTTGCTCAATTTCATCCTGTGAAATACGTCTGTTACGACTGGGTGATTGTTTTGGCTTGGCCACATCCGTTAAAGGTGAGCTATCCATAATTCTAAGTTCTTGCCGTGCATACTTAAATACAGCACTCAACAAACCTAAATCCCTCGCTACTGTGGCACTTTTAACAGTTTTAAGGCGTTCATCCCTAAATTGAATCATATCTAACTGCCCTAGCTCTTTAACAGGCTTCTTCATCAGCTTAGGGAATGCTCTTATATAGCCATTTAAAATTACAGTTTCCACACGCCCACCACGTTTATGGGGTGTCACTTTCTCAGCGTAAAGGTTTATCAAATCAGCAAAGCTCATCTTAGATAAGTCTTGTAGTCTGTCTTGTCGTTTTTGTTCTGTTGGGTTCGTCCCTTCGGCCACTAGCTTTTTAATTTCATCACGGCGTAACCGTGCATCTTTAGCATTCAAAACCTTTGGATATTCGCCCAGTGTAATCGTGTTCTTTTTCCCATCCAACGTGAACAAAACTTTCCATGTTTTTCGGCCCGTTGGTGAAACGAATAAATACAGCATTTCACTGTCATGGATTTTTTGAATTTTGGAGGTTGTTTTTATCGCATCAATTTGCATCTTGGTAAGCATAATTTTCCTCAATAATTCAAATAGTTAAACCACCTAAACTTTATAGCAATAGATGTTTATGGCTTCATTGGAGGTTAAAAAATCAAGATTTTTCTTAACTTTTTAAGCACTTATGGCAATTAATCATTTTTAACCTCCAATTTAACCTCCAGTCATGCTGTTTTTCTAGTCTATTGCATGTTATTGCACCACGCAACAAAAAGGCTCTATCCCTTGCAGAATAAAGCCTTTGAGTAATGTTTCGTTATTGCACGTTTTTGCTAATATATTGCCATATGATTGCGATGAATCATTTCAAGCGAACGCGCTTCACCTAACACCTGAAAAACTTTATCAGATGCCAAACCTTTAACAATATCAGCAGAACGCGAACTAAAATTCACACGCCCAACCGCAATTCGCTGCCCTTGCTGATCAACACATTCCACTACATCGCCACGTTCAAAATGCCCTTCAATGGCTTTCACACCAACAGGTAACAAACTGCGATGTTGAAGTTTAATGGCATCAACCGCACCCGCGTCAATCACCAAACGTCCTGCGGTTTGTAAGTGTGCTGCAAGCCACTGCTGATGCGCCGTGATACGGTCATTGTCAGTTACAAATAGTGTCCCCAACATTTCCCCCGCCATTAAGCGTGACAATACGTTTTCACTTTCACCACTGGCAATTAAAGTTGGACAACCTGACTTAGCCGCAAGCCGTGCTGCACGGACTTTGGTCACCATACCACCACGCCCGAATACGCCACCACCGCCTGCCATTTCAAATAATTCATCATCTAAGGCACGCACTGTTGAAAGTAATTTGGCATTTGGATTCGAACGTGGATCGGCATCAAACATACCTTGCTGATCGGTTAAGATAATCAATAAATCAGCATGCACCTGCCCTGCAACCATGGCAGCTAGTGTGTCGTTATCACCAAAACGAATTTCATCGGTTGATACCGTATCATTTTCATTAATCACGGGAATAACACGCCAATCGATCAAATGTTGCAAAGCATCACATGAATTAAGATAACGGCGACGATCAGCCAAGTCATCATGCGTTAAAAGCACTTGGGCGGTTTTAATGTGATTTTTGTCTAAAACACTCGACCACGTTTGCACCAAACCCATTTGGCCAATCGCAGCACACGCTTGGAGACTCGGCAAATCTGTGGGTCGAGCGGTCAGTTTCATTCGCACCATACCTTCTGCCACCGCACCCGATGAAACCAATATGATTTCATGCCCTTTCACATGTAATTCGGCAATTTGACTTGCCCAATGTGAAATTGCATCAAGGTCTAAACCTTGACCATTAGCAGTGAGTAAAGCAGATCCAATTTTAACTACAATACGTTTTAAGCTTTTCAGCTGACGTTGCCCGTTCCCCACGTCTATCATCCTATTTTAAGTCACATCTTAACGTACGTAGAATACTTCCACTTCGCTGTCTTCATCATCTTCATCATCAAAGTCGTCACCACCCAAACGCTGTGCTCTGCGCATTTCACGGTAAGCTTCTTTTGCTGCCAAAGTTTGCTCACGTGTTTCAGCTTCAAGCTGATCACGGAAGGCTTTCATTTCTGCTGCGTATTCAGGATCTTCAACTTCACGCTCGCGTTGTTGTTCAATTTGATCCATCAAGTAATACACGACTTCTTTAGTACCCGCTTCAAGTAAACCTGAAGTTTTAAACACAGGACCAGTCCATGCAAGCTCAGTTAAAATATGCTGACACCATTCGTCACGGGTCGCATCATCTAGCTGATCTAACTTATTCAACACCAATACCACAGGCAATTGCGCTAAAGTTGGTGAAAATTTGTTTAACTCACCCAAAATTGCTTTGGCATTGTGAATTGGATCAGAACCATCAATCGGTTGAACATCCACAATGTGTAATAAAATACGGGTACGCGCCAAGTGCTTTAAGAAACGAATCCCAAGCCCTGCACCTTCTGCCGCACCTTCAATTAGCCCCGGAATATCTGCCATAACAAATGAACGATGACGGTCAGCGTCCACAACACCTAAGTTCGGTACCATTGTGGTAAATGGATAATCTGCAACTTTTGGTTTTGCCGCAGAAACAGCACGAATGAAAGTCGATTTACCCGCATTCGGCATACCCAATAAACCAACATCGGCAAGCACTTTAAGCTCTAAGCGTATTTCACGAAACTCGCCTTTAATGCCTGTGGTAAATTTACGCGGCGCACGGTTGGTCGATGATTTAAAATGGGTATTACCCAAACCACCATCACCACCATTAGCAACCAATACGCGTTGACCATGTTCAACCAAGTCACCAATAATATCGCCAGATTCAGTATCTACAATTGTTGTACCGACTGGAACTTTTAAAATTACGTCGGGTGCACCACGACCCGCACAGTTTGCGCCTGAACCATTTTTTCCGCGTTCAGCACGGAACCTACGGGTATATCGATAATCGACTAAGGTACCAGTGTCGTTTTCGGCTTGAATATAAACACTGCCGCCACGACCACCATCACCACCATCTGGACCACCAAAAGGTACAAATTTTTCACGGCGAAAACTGGCCACGCCATTGCCACCGTCGCCAGCCTCTACGGTAATGACTGCTTCATCAACAAAGCGCATCTGCCAATCCTCTAAATCTCTAAAACCGCCTATTCTGCCATATTTTATTCAATTTCTCGAATAGAATAATCAGTAGATTGAATTTTATCTAAACAAGCCGTACATTTTTGTGCTGTAAAAGAATTTCTTGTAAATTTTCCTCACTCCAAACCACAAAAAGATCGAGCTTTTTCGATTTGCCAACCCATCTCATTCAACTCTCAACATAAGATAGCACTTCAAAACATGCCGTAATAACAGGTAAAGTAAATCAACAACCTATTACTAGAGACAACAGAAGCCAGTTAAAGCTTATTATCTAATTCCAAGCAAAATAGTATTATCTATAAAATCTAAAAACTTCAAATACTCTATTGAACGACTAATCAGGCACTTCACCGAATGTATATTTAATTAAATACTAACTTTACAGCCATAAAAAATCCCAGTATTACAACTGGGATCTTTTATGGCTCAATGCCTTATACAGAAAGAATTGGCACTTTAGGGTAATTGACACCACTCATTAACTCTGCAATACGCAGCACCTGACAGCTATAACCTACTTCGTTATCATACCAAACGTAAGCAGTTAAACGCGTACCCGATGCAATTGTTGCCTGTGCATCGAAAATACCCGCGCTACGCGAACCGATAAAGTCACTCGACACAACTTCTGGTGAATTTACATAACCAATTTGACCTTGCAAACCTGAACCAATTGAAATTTGACGGATATATTCATTAACTTCGTCACGATCAACCTCTTTAGCCAAAGTAAGATTTAAAATCGCTAAAGAAACGTTTGGTGTTGGTACGCGAACCGAGTTTCCAGTGAGTTTATCTTTTAACACAGGCAATGCTTTAGCAACCGCTTTAGCTGCACCTGTTTCGGTAATGACCATGTTTAATGTTGCTGCGCGACCACGGCGGTCTGCTTTATGATAGTTATCAATTAAGTTTTGATCGTTAGTAAACGAATGTACCGTTTCAACATGACCATTCAATACTTCGTACTTGTCATACAAAACTTTTAACAATGGCGTAATTGCATTGGTAGTACAGCTTGCTGCCGAAATAATTTTATCTTCATCTAAAATATCAGCCTGATTCACACCAAAGACTACATTTTTCATGTCGCCTTTACCCGGTGCAGTTAATACGACACGTGCAGCACCGTTACATTTTAAATGCTGTGACAAACCTTCAGCGTCACGCCATTTGCCTGTATTATCAATAACTAAGGCATTTTCAATACCATATTCGGTATAATCAACTTCACTTGGATTTGATGCATAAATGATTTTAATGTAATTACCATTAGCAATAATGGCTTCATTTTCTTCATCAATTGAAATTGTGCCTGCAAATGAACCATGAATTGAATCACGGCGCAATAAAGACGCGCGTTTAGCTAAATCGCCATCTGAGCCTTTACGCACCACAATTGCTTTTAAGTTTAAACCACGACCAATACCGGTTTGTTCAATCATTAAACGCGCTAAGATGCGGCCAATGCGACCAAAGCCATATAACACCACCTCTTTTGGCTCAACTTCTGTTGCACGCCCTTCAATTGGTGCAACCGCATTCGCAACAAAGGCATCGACATCACCACCTTGTTCTCTAAATGCAACAGTAAGTTTACCTAAATCAACTTCGGCAGAGCCAATATTATCAAGCTTTGCAAGCGCTTCTAACAACGGAAAAGTATGTACAACTGACAACTCAAGATCGACCACACGTGTACGGCGATGAGCTTTTAAAATTTGAATGACTGAGCGATTTACCAATGCACGACCATAAACTGAGGTCACAATGTTTTTTTCACGATACAAATGACCAATCAAAGCAATCATCTTCTCCGCAATTTCTTCGCGATTCTTCCAACGACCTTGATGTTCTGCATGTAGTGCAATAATCGTGTCTTTGCTCACAAGTATGTCCTCAAATGTAATGATATAGCTTTTTATCCCACATACATTCTAAAACAATTACCAGTAAGTTAAAATTAAATTACCGCACCATTATAATCTAAAAATTATGATAACATCACATATATAAATAATGATTATATATTCACAAAGTAAATGAGTATAAAAATTATAAGCTTAGCTAAACCCCATCTTTTTTACCGATAATCTTCCTTTCGAGCAGAGAATTTTTCCATATTCACAACCAATATCCGCTTAGCCTGATACTGCTTATATAAGTGTCGTATGCCCTCTAACACCAAAACCACAACCGCACACCAAATCGGAATATAGGTGAGCAATTCTGTCGAATGAATTTTTTCCCCAAGTAACAAGGACGCCATTGCAAGTAAAATTGGCTCCAAATAACTTAACAAACCAAAAATCACCATAGGCAAAAAACGACTCGCTAGAATATAGCTACCCAATCCAATTGCACTTAAAATACCCAAACCTATAATCACTGCAATTAAATGTGGCTGCGCTAAATACGTCGACCAAGGCATTGTCCATGTATTCACAAAATAAAATGCTACAGGCAAAATTAAAACGTTATCCCACCAAAAGCCCCCCAAATGATCTGTCTTAATTAGCCGGCGCATAAAGAAGTATGTAGAATAGCCAACTGCCACGAGCACCGTTTCCCACGCAATTCCGCCCATGCGCCAAATTTCATGAGCAACACCAAAACCCGCCAGTAACACCGCTATTTTTTGAAATACCGAAAGTTTTTCTTTATAAAATAAGCTACCCACCATCACCAAAACCAATGGCAATAGAAAATACCCTAAAGACACCTGCATGCCTCGCCCATTGATTGGCGCCCATAGAAACAGCCACAGTTGCAACCCCGACAAAAAAGCACTCAATATGAGAAGCAGAAAAAATGCAGGCTTTGCTTTTATTCGCAAATAGATTTCTTTAATCAAACCAATATCACGCGTCAACCACATAAATAAGGTCAAAAATGGTAGCAAAGAGATCATTCGCCAACCAAAAACTTGAGTCCCATCGAAAACCACAAGCAATTTACTGTAAAAATACAACAATCCAAAAATGGTAGAGGCCAAAACCGAACACACCACACCCTTAATCATCTATAACCCCAACATTCCACATTGTTTGATTCTTATTCAAAGCGACACACTATCATTAAAAAGACGCAATCAAACATCTAATTTAAGCATTATTTTTCATTTTGTTGCGTTCGAATTAAATCATCGGTTTGATAACCTAAGCGCTGAGCAAAGCAAAGATATTCATTTAATGTTTCAGCAGAAATTTGTGGTGTTCTCGCCAATATCCATAAGTATTGACGCGATGGTTCCCCAACCAAAACTGTTTGATACTGATCATCCAATTTAAGTACCCAATAATCACCACGACCGATGGGCATCCAACGCAATACTTCAGGTAAAAAACTAACTTTGAATTTGGTATTTGCAGGTGGATTCACCACAAATGCTTCACCTATTGCACGATATACCTGATGATCTTCACCATCACAACGGTTTTCGACCACAACATTGCCATTTTCATTTAAGGTATAACTTGCCGTAACATTCTTTACGCATTTATTTTCAAAATACATTGGCTTACGCGCAATTTCATACCAAACTCCCAAGTAGCGGTCTAATTGCACTTCAGCCACAGTTAACATGCTTTTATCTTGTGCATGAGCATGACTCTGCAATGCAACAAAAAACACGAATAACAAACCTGCTAACTTTTGCATTATGTTATATCCACCTCGCATGTATGCTTCTCCATATCATTTTTATTAAGCAGCTTAACTTGAAACGTAAATTGTTGCGATAAGCACTGACGCCATGGTCATACTACATACGCAAATAGACCTTTAACCTTAGTATTTCATCACGAATTTGCGCAGCTTGTTCAAATTGCAATGCCTTAGATGCACCAAGCATCTCTTTTTCAAGTTTAGCCAAATGCTTCGCGAGCAATTTTGGATCGGCAAGTAAATGTTGTTCATCTGCTGTTAAGGCTTGCACCTGATCTTCAATTGCAAGAGTTGCATCCTCAACAATAACTTCGCCTGTGTCGATGTCTTTAACCGCCCGACGCACAGCACTTCTTGGCGTAATACCATGCTCTTGATTAAATTGAATTTGTTTTTCACGGCGACGTTCCGTTTCGTCCATCGCTTTACGCATTGAATCGGTAATGCGGTCAGCATACAAAATGGCTTTGCCGTTAATATTTCGCGCTGCACGACCGATGGTTTGAATTAATGAACGCTCAGAACGTAAAAAGCCTTCCTTATCGGCATCTAAAATAGCCACTAAAGATACTTCCGGCATATCCAAACCTTCTCGAAGTAAATTAATACCCACAAGAACATCATGCACACCTGTACGTAGTTCATGGATAATTTTAACCCGTTCAACTGTATCAATATCTGAATGCAAATACGCGACTTTTACCCCATACTCTTTTAAATATGCAGTCAAATCTTCCGCCATACGTTTGGTTAATGTCGTGACCAACACACGTTCATCTAACTTTTTACGATGATTAATCTCCGACAGCACATCGTCCACTTGTGTAAGCACAGGTCGAATTTCAATTTCAGGGTCAATTAAGCCTGTTGGGCGAACCAATTGTTCGACTACTTGTTCAGATTTTTCTAATTCATAGCGTGCAGGTGTTGCACTGACAAACAAGGTAGTCGGGACGATTCTCTCCCATTCCTCAAATTTCATCGGACGATTATCTAAAGCGCTCGGCAAACGAAAACCATAATTCACCAAGTTTTCTTTACGCGAGCGGTCACCGTTATACATGGCACCAATTTGCGGTACACTCACATGTGACTCATCAATGATCAGCAAGGCGTCTTCAGGCAAATAATCGAATAAAGTTGGTGGTGCTTCCCCTGCCTGACGTCCCGACAAATGTCGTGAGTAATTTTCAATGCCATTGGTATAACCCAATTGTTGCATCATCTCCAAATCATAGCGAGTACGTTGTTCTATTCGCTGTGCTTCAAGCAATTTATCCTGCGCTTTAAAAAATGCAATTTGATCTTTAAGTTCAGCTTTAATGGTGTCGATGGCACGGTATAAATGATCTTTTGGGGTAACGTAATGACTTTTTGGATAAATAGTGACGCGTGGGGTTTTACGAATCATCTTGCCCGTTAATGGATCAAACCAACGAATTGAGTCGACCTCATCATCAAAGAGTTCAATTCGAATAGCTTCCTGATCCGATTCGGCAGGAAAAATATCAATCGTTTCACCCCGAATTCGATACGTTCCGCGCACAAACTCAAGTTCATTACGAACATATTGCATTTCAACCAAACGCCGAATCAGTGCATCGCGATGGATTTGATCGCCTTGCACCACATGTAGCAACATTTGCATATAGGCATTGGGGTCACCCAAACCATAAATAGCCGAAACTGAAGCCACAATAATCGCATCTTTGCGCTCTAATAAGGTACGCGTCGCAGACAAGCGCATTTGGTCGATATGGTCATTAATTGCCGAATCTTTTTCAATGAAGGTATCGGAAGATGGCACATAGGCTTCTGGCTGATAATAGTCATAATAACTGACGAAGTATTCCACCGCATTATTGGGGAAAAATGCCTTAAACTCACCATAAAGCTGTGCAGCAAGGGTTTTATTATGCGCCATAATAATGGTTGGGCGCTGTAATTGTGCAATTACATTGGCCACAGTATAGGTTTTACCAGAACCCGTAACCCCAAGTAACAATTGATTTTTTAAACCTTGATGCACCCCCGCAACCAACTTTTCAATGGCTTGCGGCTGATCACCAGCAGGCTGATAATGTGTTTTTAGTTCAAACGGTTGATTGCTCACAACGTGCTCACACAAATAATATAAATTCTTTATTCAAAATGCTGCGAATTGACCCAAAATTCAAGTGTTTTTACTTGACCAAGTTCACAATCAATAGCACCATAACATCATTCATGCAGTTCTTTCGCGTATACCACTGCAATATTTTCAACTTTATTTAAGATGGAAAATTTTAAAAAATGAATTATCAATACCATGATGAAAGTATCATCAAAAACTTAAATGACGACACAATTTTTGTATTTGGTAGCGACTTGGCTGGGAAGCATAGCGAAGGTGCAGCACGTATTGCACAACAGTTCTTTGGTGCACTACATGGTGTTGGGCGTGGCTGGTCTGGTCAAAGCTTCGCCATACCTACTTTAAATGAACATTTACAACCCATGCTACTGGCACAAATTCAGCATTATATTGAAGACTTTAAAATTTATACTAAACAGCACCCAAATACTCATTACTTCATTACAGCACTGGGCTGTGGGCAAGCAGGCTATCAAACCTCCGACATTGCTCCACTATTTCGTGGAATTTCATCGAATGTGACTTTTCCAGAATCATTCCAACCCTATATTGAAACCAATGCTGCGGCACTTTTCCCCAATTTAGATGCCCAAATGCTGCAACAAATTTTTAAGCCAGAGGTAATTTTAGCTGAAGATTATGCACAAGCTTTAAAAAGTACTGAACTGTCGGCAGCAGAACGGCAAGTTGCATTAAAAGTTTTAAACGACAAACCTTATCCCGAAGATCGCTATGGGCGTAGACGTGACTTTGAAATTGAAGATATTCTAAAACAAGTCAATGTATTGTTTAATCTCATTCCGCAAAGTGATGCTTGGTACTTATTTGGCGGTACTGTCTTGGGTCTTATGGAACTCTATGAGTTTAATGAACAAGAGTTTATTGAAGCTTGGCATGGAAAAATCGTGATTAAACACCCTATTAAACGCAAAGCAAAACACTAAGTATAATCAATACCATAGACTCTTTTGTAATAATTCTAATGATTTAAATACAGGGTATCACATGAACTTTTTAGATTCGTCTATTTTTGATCTCGCACCCATTCCAATGTGGTTGGAAGATTTCAGTAAAGTTAAAGCCTTATTTGATGAATGGCGAGCACAAGGCGTGACAGATTTAGTCAAATTTCTCACACAACATCCTGAAAAATTAATTCATTCATCACAACAGATTCAAGTGCTAAAAGTCAACCAAAAAACGTTAGAGGTCTTTCAAGCACAAGACCAAGACCACCTTTGTCAGCATTTAGACTTAATCTTTAAAGAAGAAATGTTGCAATCGCACATTTACGAACTTGCAGCATTATGGGAAGGCAAAACAGAATTTAGCAGCACCAATATTAACTACACATTAACTGGTGTTAGATTAGATGTTCAGGTCAGAGCAACCGTTTTACCAGGCTTCGAACACGACTTATCTCGGGTTTTACTCACCACAGAAGATATTACAGCTTATCAAAATGCCCGTAGACTCGAAGAAAAAAATCGGCAATTAGCACAATCCATGTTTATGTACTCACCCACATCCTTATGGGTTGAAGACTTTAGTCGAGTTAAAGAACGTATTGACCAACTCAAAGCATTGGGTATTGAAGATTTTCGGACTTTTTTAGATGTACACCACGATTTCGTACAACAATGCATTGAAAATATTGTCATCCTTGATGTTAATCAAGCAACCCTAGATTTATTCAAAGCACCAAATAAAGATATTTTGCTCAAAAACACCCATAAAATTTTCTCACAAGAAATGAACAACACCTTTAGAGAGCAATTAATTGAACTTTGGAAAGGCAATATTCATCATCAACGTGAAGCAGTCAATTATGCCCTAGATGGTACAATTCGTAATGTTCTACTTCAATTCACGGTTTTTCCAGGCTATGAACACAATTGGAAATTGGTACAAGTCGCACTGACCGATATTACTGCCCGCAAAAAAGCAGAGAATTACTTAGAATACTTAGGCAAACACGATGTATTAACCAAATTATTTAACCGTTCATTCTTTAATGAAGAAGTAAATCGACTACAACGCAGTCATCTTTCATTAATTTCATGTATGTTTTTAGACTTAAATGGCTTAAAAGAAATTAATGATACCCTTGGACATGATACTGGAGATGACATTTTACGCCGCGTGGGCGTCATTCTGAACCAAGTTATTTTAGATACTAAATTTACAGCATCCCGTGTAGGTGGTGATGAATTTGTGATTCTAATGCCAAATGCCAACAAGGAGGTTGCTCAAAGTTTGCTGCATACCATTCATGAATTAGTCAGTCTAGACAATCAGTTTCACTCAAGCCGTCCAATTAGTTTATCCATTGGGCATGCAACAAATTTTGCAGATGAAACCCTTGAACAATTACTTAAACGTGCCGATCAAAAAATGTATCTCAATAAAAAACATTTTTATCAGCAAAGCGTGAATGCATAAAAAAAACAGGCACAAAGCCTGTTTTTTAACGTTTCCCCATAGAGCGGCGAGTACCACGTGGTGGCATCCACGTGCGGTCTGCATATTGCTCAGGTTTTGGACGGACTTGGTTGTGAACTGCATCCGTTGAGTCTTGCGCATCTTTGGTTGGCAAAGGAAACGGCAGGGTCACTTTAGGCTTAGAAGTTGTCATACCATTCATCTAAAAATTCAAATTCAGCGCCATTTTACGGCTTTTCTTTAATTTTGACGAGTTTTTTTATAATCACACGATTATTAGCTCACCCAAATATAATATTTTACTACGCCAGAACATAGAAAATCTGCTTTTACTTCAAATCATTAAAGGTTTTTGCAAGCAAGCGCACGCCTATTAACAACTGTTCTTGCTCAGCATCGCTCAATTTGGTATTAATTTGTTCTGCAAACCACAAATCACTCTGTTGCTTAAAAAGCCGCACATCACGACCGCATTGTTCCGACAGAGACAAAATCGTTTTACGTTTATCTTGCATATCTTTTTTAAACACAAGCAAATGCTTATCTTTTAAAAATTGAATATTTACCCCCATCGACTGTACCGATATCCCTTCATTTTTAGCCAGTTCAGTCACCGTAGCGGTAGTATGCTTCTCCAAATAAATCAACACATTCAATTGTGAATGACTCAAATTAGCAAATTTAGGTTGAGTCGCTAATCTTTTTTTTAAAACCATAATCACTTGACGAAGGTTGTCGATCACATTTTGCTCAAGATCAGAGATTTTTTGCATATATATACCGTTTTAATTTGCAGCAAATTAGTAAGCAAAACTTGCAAGTTTAACTTACCATGTAATAATAACTCTAATTCTACCCGATATGGAAAATTAAAATGTCAAAGAAAGCATTAATTGTAGGTCTCGGTATTGCAGGTATGGCAACCGCAATTGCATTAAAGAAAAAAGGTTGGGAGCCGATGATTATTGAGCGTGCTGCCGAACGCCGTACAGGTGGTTATTTTATTGGCTTGCAAGGTGCAGGCAAAGAAGCCGCGGCAAAACTAGGCGTATTGCCAGACATTCATGTTCGCACCCCTATGGAGTCACGCAATTGGGATTTACTCGATGATGGCAGCCGTATTCGTGTTGCAGGTTTTGCTGACCAATTGACGAAGCCTGCGGTCTTGCTACGCGGTGATATAGAGGAAGGCTTATGGATAAACATAGAAAAACAACAAATAGAAGTCCGTTATAATCTCATACCAACTGCCATTCAAGATTTAGGTGAAAAGGTCAACGTCACCTTTAAACACGCCTCCGACGATGCAAGCTTTGACGAACAATTCGACTTGGTTGTTGGCTGTGATGGACTCCGCTCTACCGTCCGTAAACTCGCCTTTGGTCCACATGAACAATATATTCAATATATGGGCTCTATGATTTGTGCTTATCAGCTCAAAAAAAGCATTAAAAACTTTGTTGAACACGATGGCATTATGTCGGTGCAACCTGAAAAGTCGTTATGGATTTTCCCACTAGCCGACCATCCAAATACCGCTTTATTTGCTTATCGTTGCAAGGACCCCGACAGCCAATTTAAGCAAAAACCAAGCGAAACCCTCAAAGCGCTCTATGCAGATATGCCAAATCAAGAAATCGTACAACAGGCACTTGAAGATCTAGAAACCAGTAAAGACTATTTATTTGACTCGGTAAATACCGTAAATATGGAGCGTTGGTCTAAAGGTCGTGTGGTTTTAGTTGGCGACGCGGCATGGTGTTTAACCTTATATTCTGGCATGGGCGCGGGCACAGCAATTGATGGTGGTTATGAACTTGCCGAAGCCATTAGCGCACATGAAGACATTTCAATCGCCCTTGAAAAATGGGAAAAGAAAATGCGCCCACTCATTCGCAAGCATCGCTTACTCGTCCCTTTAAAAGCACAAGTGTTTTGCCCTGCCAATCCTACAGTTTCTTTACTTAGACGCCTTGTGTTACGCATTGGCGGTCGCCAAATTGTTCGAATTAATCGTTAAAGCAAACGTAAATTAACTTAAGGTTTTAAGCAATTTTAACATGACAGCACAAATATTGGATTTGTGCTGTTTTTTATCGATTACACACATAAAATGAAAATCATTCATTCTAGACTAGCATGTTTGTTTTTTTACGTTAAGATAGATTGATTTTGTTTTTCAATCCATCACAAAAAGGAATACTGCCGTGGACGTACGTCTGTCAGATCGTGTGAATGCCATCAAACCATCCCCTACACTTGCCGTAACCAATAAAGCTGCTGAACTTAAAGCTGCTGGTAAAAATGTTATTGGTTTAGGTGCAGGCGAACCTGATTTCGATACCCCGCAACACATCAAAGATGCAGCAATTGAAGCGATTAATAATGGCTTCACCAAATATACTGCTGTTGATGGTACGCCAGGCCTAAAAAAAGCAATTATTGCGAAATTCAAACGCGACAATAACTTAGACTATCAAGCCAACCAAATTTTAGTATCTTGTGGTGGTAAACAATCGTTTTTTAACTTAGCTTTGGCTTTGTTAAATAAAGGCGATGAAGTCATTATCCCTGCGCCATATTGGGTAAGTTATCCAGATATGGTGATTATTGCTGAAGGTACACCTGTTATTGTCAAATGTGGTGAAGTACAACGCTTTAAAATCACGCCTGCACAATTAGAAGCGGCGATTACTGAAAAAACGCGTCTTTTAGTCCTTAACAGCCCATCAAACCCAACAGGGATGATCTACACTAAAGCAGAACTTGAAGCGTTGGCAGAAGTGCTACGCAAACACCCTCAAGTTTACATTGCTTCTGATGATATGTACGAACCGATTCGTTGGGATGATGAGTTTTATAATATTGCAACGATTGCACCAGACCTTTATGAGCGCACCATTGTTTTAAATGGTGTATCTAAAGCCTATGCAATGACAGGCTGGCGGATTGGTTATGCGGCTGGCCCTGCAAAACTGATTGGTGCAATGAAAAAAATTCAATCACAATCAACCTCTAACCCAACTTCAATTTCGCAAGTTGCGGCAGAAGCTGCATTGAACGGCCCACAAGATGTATTAACACCAATGATTGAAGCATTTAAACGCCGTCACGACTTAGTGGTGAATGGCTTAAATGAAATTAATGGAATTTCTTGTTTGGCAGCAGATGGTGCATTTTATGCCTATGCCAACATTCGCCCACTCATTCGCGCAAAAGGTTTAAAATCTTGCACCGAATTTTCTGAATGGTTACTTGAAGAAACTGGCGTTGCTGTTGTTCCAGGTGATGCCTTTGGTTTGGGTGGTTTTATGCGTATTTCGTATGCCACTGCCGACGCGGTGTTGGTTGATGCGCTTGCACGTATCAAGAAAGCAGCCGATTCAATTGAAGGTGTAGATGCCGCAATTGCATCTATTGCTGCTGAAGCATAATTCAGACCATTTAAAGCAAGAAGCCCATTTTGATTAAAATGGGCTTCTTGCTTCTAATCGATTTACTTTAACCAACTTGCTTTGGTCGAGCCAAGCCAATAAAACCTAAATAATAATCGAGTGTTTGCGAAATATTTACCGTTACAATTTTTTGTTCGCGCGTCGACCATGCGAATGCTGTCGACTGATCTTGCAAACGATCTGAAAAAATTGAAAACAGATAAAATGACTCCGTTTGCTGTTCACTTTGTAAATATTGTACCGATTGTGCAACGTTTTTATTTTGAACCGCTGCAAAACCTTCTATCCACTTATGGCCAAACCAAAGTTGTAATAAATCACCCAAATATAACTTTTGTTCACTTAAAAAACCAAAGTGAATTTCTGCGGCTTCGACCGGTTGATAATATTGCGATGGGTTTTGAATAATAGTTAAATAATAACTTTGATACCATTCAAAATGGGAAAAGATATCCTGAATTTTTAATGTCGACATGTTACACGACCTCCTGTTTAGCCATTTTGTGCTGGCAAGTTGGGTTAAATCCACACGTGAAATAGCAATGCTATTTCAAACCTTGTTATATCGTTATTCATTTAAGCAATTTTGTTTTTTAATCTCAAGTATTTTTTGAAACTTTTGTTCCATTGCTTAAATATAAAACAGACAAACTATACTAGTATAAAATCAGCTTGACCCATCATAAAATTTCTTTATAATCGGCTTCAGATTCTCCAATAGCTCAGTCGGTAGAGCGACGGACTGTTAATCCGCAGGTCCCTGGTTCGAGCCCAGGTTGGAGAGCCAAATATTAAAAAGCCCGCAGCATTAAAGCGGGCTTTTTTATGTCTAAAAATTTAGCAGATGATTTATTTCTTTCACAACATTACAAAATATTGTATAAATTTTAATCAATTAAGTTGTTTTTATGTTTATATATTTAAATCCAAAAAATTGGATCAATTGATGTAACTCAACAGAGATCTAGTGATGTGTGTGAAGTAACAGTAGACTTTTCAATTGGGAGATTCTATATAACTAAGCGCTAAAAATCTGCTACCATTTGATTGATAAGTTGTTCACGGTCGGTATTGAGAGTAATAATTGTCGATTACTGCATCGGATCAGATGAAGCTTTAGGAGAAGTTGTAACTTCTCCTAAAGCTTGAGAATCATGTCAAAGTCTTTGATTTAGTCTTCTTTTATATCAATGGATAGGTAATGCCAGCATAATTTTGAAATACCATTCACTCCTTATTAAACCGTGTCTATTCATCACTATTTTTCTAAGCTAAATGAATGGTTTGCGTAGGTTGCCACATTGCTGCATCACGATGCGTCACAAAAATAACTGTCACTTGTAGTGCCAAGATTGTATTTACAATTTTAGATTCAGTTATTTCATCTAAAGCCGAAGTCGCTTCATCAAGAATGAGAATTTCTGCTCCTTTTAGTAATGCCCGTGCAATTGCCACGCGTTGACGCTCTCCGCCAGACAATGCTGCGCCTTGTTGCCCCACCATTTGATGAATGCCATCAATATTACGTTCAATAAGCGTCGTGAGTTCAGCTTGCTTTGCGGCAAATGCTATTTCTGCAATGCTCGCATCAGGCTTGGCTAAACGAATATTTTCGGCAAGACTGCCTGTAAACAAAATCGGTTCTTGCGCAACATAAGCAATTTTGCTTACTAAATCTTCGTATCTCATCTGGTCAAGTGGCACACCGCCCAAACTGATCAAACCCGCTTGCGGATCATCAAACCGCGTCAATAATTCAAGTAAAGTCGTTTTACCACTGCCACTTACTCCAGACACCCAGACGCGACTGCCTTTTTGAATATCAAAACTCAGCTGATTTAAGCGAGGTGCATAACTCATATTTTGAACTGAAAGGGTTTCATTTATAGGCTGCTGGGGATGTAGCGTTTGAGCAAGTTCTGGCGGATGAGTCAGCTGATTAAAGTTTTTAAATGCACTGAGCAAATCATTCACATTTAATCCTGCTGTTGCAAGTTCGGCTAAAGGCGCAGCTGCTCGGCCAATTAATAACAATAAGGCTAAAATCAAGCCACTATTGTGGATATCTGTGATAAGTAAATAAAATGTCATTCCCGCTATTGGTAAAACACTGGCAAATGTGGCGACCAGTGAAGCCCATGCCGCCGCTGTATTTGTACGTGCCAAGGTCTGTTCTTGTTCGCCCCAATGTTGTGCTACTCTTTGTAACGCACGTTCTGGGCCAACAGCACTTTGTAATAGCTCTAAATGGTCAATCAACTCTAGGCTTGCTTGCGCGGCAGTAAAATCCACAGCACTACGCTTTTTGTCACTGCACATCAAAGCATATTGGGCAATACCTTGTATCAGTAATGAACATAAAATAAATACCAAAGCCACAAGAGCCGTAGTTAATCCTGCAACAACACCAATGCCAACAACCAAAAATATGGGTAAAAAAGGTGCGTGTAACAAACTTTGAAGTTGGTGTGCAGGAATACTCATAAACCCAGGGATGCCACGTCCTGCCATCTGTGTGATTTTGGTTCGCTGTTCTGCATTAAACCATGACAGCTTGGCCCGTGCCAAAGCATGACCTAATTCAGCAAATAAATCCCCTGCCAAACGCACCCCTGTTAAGAAGCCTGCGCGTGTCACCAAAACAGTCATTAAAATTGCCGCAACTGCACTCATTAACACCCAAGTGGGTGCGGCATGTTGCACAATCGACCAAGCCAGTACACTATAGGCGACCGCTTCAAGTCCAGCCACAGCCACCCAACCTAGGCCAACAATCATGAGTCGTTGCTTGGCTACACGCGGTAGCATTGAAAAATTCTGCGTTTTTTTGAACTGTTCAATTATTTTGATCACGCCTTGTTTCCCCCTGCAACACCCTCTAATGCAATTTTTTGGTCAGCAGTTGCCGCTAAGGCCAAATCATGCGTTACCATCACAATTGTTTTATGCTGATTTTTAGCGAATGCTTGTAATTCCTGCATCAACTGTGCAGCGTTATTCTGATCTAAAGCACTGGTTGGCTCATCTAACAAAATAATAGATGCCGAAGATAAAAATGCACGAGCCATGTTCATCCGCTGCTTTTCACCGCCTGAAAGCAGGCTCGCATCGGCATCTAAACTCACATTCAGTTGTACCTTAGATAAAGCACGTTTGAGCTGCGCATCATCCGTTTCATTCAAAGCAAGGGTTAAATTTTCTCTGACGGTGGTGGGCAACACGTCGCCACCTTGGGGAACAAATAAAATTTGTGCATGTCGAAGTTGTTCGTGCCAGTGTGACATGTCGGTGTTTGCATATCTTACTGCGCCTTGGTTTAACCTTTCTAATCCCGCTAAAATACGAAGTAAAGTTGTTTTACCAATGCCGCTTGGGCCTGTAATTGCGGTAATCGTACCTGCTTGAAATTGATGATTTAATGATTCAAATAACACTTGATCATCAATACACATTGTTGCATCAATGATCTCAAAATCTGCTGAATTTTGTATGTGCTGTATATCACCAGAGACAAGGACAGGTTCTTTAAAAAATAGCGACAATCGAGTCGCAGCAGCACGCCCTGCTGTGACATAGTCTAGGCCATGTCCCAAACGTAGGGCTGGCGTTACAATGGCCAAACTAAAAAAAAGTGCAGCCGCAAGCGTGATATTGTCATAAGCATGTGCGACCCAATACGCAATTGCAAAAGTTGCACCAGCTTGTAAAAGTGCGGTCGCCAATGCAGCCAAAGTAGCAACTTTTGCAACCCAAGACACCATACGTGAGGTAAAGTTTTGCGCAGATTCACGATATGCACTTAAAGCACTGGCTTGCTGACCATAGATACGATAATCACGAATCCCTCGCGCATAATCATCGGCAGCGGCAATAATATCGAGCATGACCTGCATACGCGCAGCGCCATCTCGTTTGGAAACATAAGGCACAACGATTAAATAGTACAACGAGGCAAGAGCACCAGGTAACAAAATCCAAAGTGCAGCAAGTCCCACCCAATGCAGCAGTAAAACAATCGAAAGAAGCGGAACAACCACAAAAGTTGCAACTTCAGCAGGAAGATGCGCCACCATGTGATGTAATGCCGAAATATCATCCACCAATAAGCGTTTTAAATGTTGCTCACTTTGTTTGGAGCGCGTTGTTGCCGCTAAGTGCATAAGATGCGAAGCAACTTGGCGACGTAATCGTGCAGAAAATCCCGCTTCAGCAGAGTGAACTAGCCAAGAAGAAAGTGCTGTGAATACTGCGGCTAACATTAAAAATAGCAGTGAGAAAATCACCCAATAGGCAGAAACATGACCAATAAACCGAATGATTCCCCATAATCCAGTCAACATCGATATGCCTGAAAATACAGCAGCAAGCGTACCCAACAACAATGTCGGAACAGCAGGCTTTAAAGCAGGGGCAAATGATGGTGCGGTGATAAAGTCCAATAAACTTAAATTACGCATATACAACCCACTTTAAACTCATACTTTCTTTTAAGCGCAGCCTGTGGCTGACCTGTTCCAATTGCTGTGTTTGTTCTAAAAATTCAAATCGCATAAATCAATATTTTCCTTTTCTTGAATAAAAGGTGTATGACATTCACAATAACCGACCATTCATGGCAGGTTATTGTATATTGAAAAATTGACTTAAAAATCAACAGCTACAGACAACAAATACGTCCGTGGTGCACCTAAAGCAAGGTTAGATATTTGTGGCATTCCCCAATACGCTTTATTGGTTAAGTTATTTACTGCACCACGAAGGGTGACAGGGTGTGTCGCAATTTGAGTTGTATAGCGTGCGCCAACATCATACAGCGTATGCCCCGCAACAGATAACGTATTATCCGCGCTGATATATTGTTTTGACACTGCTGTTGCATTCGCTGTAAGCGTTAAGCCTGAAACAACGGGCGTATCCCATTCTACGCCTAACTTCGCTTGATTTTTTGCCACGCCTGTCGCGACTTTACCTTGATTTACCCCATTGGTCGTTTTCGTCAATTTTGGATCAACATAGGCAAATCCGCCCATTAAACGCACATTTTCCAGTGGCGAACCAAAAAAGCCCCATTCAATCCCACGGTTACGTTGCTCGCCATCCACCGAGAAAACGTTTGCTGTATTTAAATAGCTATTCGGCTGTTGAATGTTAAAGATACTTAAGGTATTGGTAAATGTCCCTAAATCCCACTTCACCCCCAATTCTTGCTGCTTGGTTTTATACGGGCCAAAGAATTCACCCGAATTTGTTGCGGTATTCGGTGCGGTGGTCATACTAAAGCCTTCAATATAGTTTCCATATACCGAAACATGATCGCTTAGCTTATATAAAATAGCAGCACCAGGACTGGTTGCACTGTCTTTATCACGCTTTGTTCTAACTTTGGTGGTCGCATTAAACGTTTCACTCACAATTTGCTGATGACGCATGCCTAAAGTCAGTTGTAGTTTGTCATCCGCAAAAGATAACGTATCAGCTAAACCATAACTGATTTGTTCTAAGCCTGTTTTGGTAATTGCAGGTAATGTTTGTAGTGCAACGTCTGTCCCTGTCCATACGGGATGATAAATATTGTTTGTGATTACACCAACAGCACGTCTGCCGTACTCTTCGTAATTTTGATGATGATATGTCACATTAGCAACCCACTGATGCCCCACTTCACCCGTTTGAAAATGACCTTTCAAGCCGACATCAGCCGATTTTTTCTTGGCCTCAAATGCCAGTTGGGCAACTGTGGTATTATAATTGCCTGCATTGTCAATAATAGTACCACCAATCGCACCATTATAAGTATATTCACTGTCGCTTTGCCCATAAGTTGCATAAGCCATTACGGCATCAGTTAAATCATATTCGCCGCGTACAATAAAACCTTTGTCTTTCGTTGTAGCATATCCCCAACTTGGGCTTAATTGAGTTGTTACTTTCGGTGCGGTTGGAACCGCAATTCCTGTGGCAACACTAATACCTCGGTTGACACCATCCACCCGATCTTGTGCGCTATATAAATCAGCTGATAATCGTGCACGCTCGCCTTTCCAATCTAAACCAAGTGCTAAACCTGTGGCTTTTTTGTCTTGATTATCCACTGCGGCTGCGCCATCACGGTATGTTGCATTTAAGCGTGCACCAAATGCATTATTTTCACCAAAGCGTCGTCCAACATCTAAATGCCCACCTACTTGTGAGTCGGACATATAGGTTGTAGTTAAACGTGTAACGGGCGTATCGGTTGCGCGTTTTGTCACTAAATTGACGGTTCCGCCGACTGAACCTGAAGGTGGCATGCCATTGAGTAATGCAGAAGGCCCTTTTAGAACTTCAACGCGTTCAAACATTTCAGGTGACGTCCGATAATATGGCGTAATGCCATACATGCCGTTCATCGACATATCTTTGGTACTTGAGCTAAACCCACGAATATAATAATTCTCACTCCAACCACCACTGGCATTATTGGTAAACACAGTCGGATCTGTTTTGGCAATAATATCGGTAATGTTCTGTGCTTGAATGTTCTGAACATATTGATCGGTATATGCCACTGTATTAAATGGCGTATCTAAAACAGATTTATCACCTAAAAAACCTAAATGACTTTTTGATGCCAATTGTCCCTTGGTATGCGTCTGATCTTGCTCAGCTTTGACCTTAATGATCGGTAAAGTAGCTGTATCTGAACTTATATCTTGTTGTTTATCAGCAGCATAAGCACTAGATACACATAACATAAATGTTGTACCTAAAGCATAACCCCAACGTAAAGCGATACGTGCAGATTCAATACTTGATAATACAAATCTTAATGTAATTGATTCTTGTTCAGTATTTGTGTGTTTGTTTACGGCAAAACCGCGGTTCAATATCGCGTTATTCATAATAAGGCCTTTAATAATTTGAATTTTTATTGCTACTGCACGTCTTTGGCAGTGAGTTAAATTGGATTACTTTAGAATGTAAGCATTTACGGATAACCTCTTTTAATGTCATTCATCATGATTTTAAGTGATGTCGGACTTGCAGCAGTGGTGTACCAAGCATCGGCATCGACAAAAATGACTCGACCATTTTTCCAAGCTTTCGTTTGGCGTAATAAAGGATTTTCAATACTTGATGCGTTAATTGTCGTGCGATGCTCCATAACCGCAGTTCGATCAACGATATACAAAATATCTGGATTAGCTTGTTTGATAAATTCACTTGAAATGGGCTGACCATGCAAATTGGTATCTAACGTTGTTGTTGCGGGCTTCACACCAAAGTTTTTAAACACAAATCCATAGCGTGAATTCACCCCAAAATTACTAAACGCACCGTTGTTATGCAGTAAAATCAATGCACGTTCTGAATGCTGTGCGGTAATGGCTTGAACTTGTTTCACCTCGGTCTCAAGTTGTGTCACTTTTTGGCGAGCTAAATCTTCTTTATTAAAAATCTTCCCCAACAACATCAAGTGCTCTTTCACCAATTGAATATGATTACCATCGCTTTGTTTAAAATTAATATCATAGTGAATAGTCGGCGCAATTTTAGACAATTCAGGATACTGACTCACATGCAAAGGGGTCATCAAAATTAAATCGGGTTTAAGTGCATAAATCCGCTCTACATTCGGCTGCACAATCGCACCTAAATCTTGTACATTCGCATCCGTTTTATATTTTTCTAAAAAATGTGGAATGAAATCTTTTGGCATGCCCAAAATTGGAATATTGAGCTGATCTAAAAAATCAGCTTCATTCATATCTAAAACAGCAACTCGCTGTGGAATATGATCAATTATCGTACGCCCAAGCGCATGCTGTACCGTAATCGGTTCAGCTAATTTTTGAACATTCTGTGTCGATTCATTGGCATGTTGATTACACCCTGATAAAGCAACAGTACTGATTAGCATAAGAGCCACAGCCCAATGTCGTTTATTCCTTCTCATCTTTAAATCTCAGATCGATTAAAATAGTTACACATACAGCCACGCTCGCTATATGTAATTTCAAAATCTAGCTCATACAACTGATTTAATTGTGCAGCGGTAATCACCTGTTGGGTTGGCCCATCAAAATGAACCTGCCCCTTTTTTAAAGCCACAATATGGTCGGAATAATTACTGGCAAAATTGATATCGTGGATCACCACAATCACGGTTCGACCTTGCTCATCACACAAACGGCGCAGTGCGCGCATAATCAAAACAGCATGTTTCATATCTAAATTATTGAGTGGTTCATCCAACAAAAGAATCTCTGTTTGCTGAGCAATCGTCATGGCTAGAAAAGCCATCTGACGTTGTCCACCACTAATTTCATCTAAATATGCACAGCGTAACGACTCTAAAGATAAAAACTGAATCGCCTCATCAATAATGCGATGATCTTCGACCGTCAAAACGCCACGGCTATAAGGAAAGCGTCCAAAAGCGACTAATTCTTCAACTGTAATACGTAAATTAAAGCCAGGGGTTTGACGTAGCGTGGCTACTTTTTGGGCATAGGCAGCTGTTTTAATTTGGGCAATATTGTGCTGATCTAAATAAATTTCACCGCAGTCGGCTTCAAGCAAACGTGCCATAATCATCAGCAATGTGGACTTGCCTGCACCATTTGGCCCAATTAAAGATGTCAATTGATGCTGAGGAAATTCAATATTGATATCTGTAAGAATGGTTTTTGCACCGTAAGTTTTTTGAATATTTTTGACATGAATCATTTCACACCTCTCACGCGTGCTGTTAGCACCAGAAAATAAATGCCACAAACCAAATTAATTAAAATACTGACCGTAGTTTTATAATTAAAAAGATGTTCAACAAGAATTTGGGCTATCATAAAAATTGCGATCGTCACAAGACACGCAAAGGCGAGCGTACGCCGATGCTGATAACGACCCGATAAAGCATAGGCAATATTGGCAATAAACACGCCCATAAATGCAGTTGGGCCAATCAGACTGGTCGAAACTGCAACCAATATGGCAATCAAAGCCAAATACAAGCGAACATAATGCGGATGATCAACTCCTAAAGAAATTGCTTGATCTCGACCTAAAATAAGTACATCTAACACAGGCAAATTTTCTCGATTCAGCCATAACACAATCGCAACAGCCATACTGGCATATAACAATGTTTCAGATTGCGTTCGATTAAAACTGGCATAACTAAAACCTTGAAAAACAGAGAATTCTCCAGGGCTAATTTTAAGTTGAATAAATTGAGTAATGGTACCAATCACCATGGTGAGGACGAAGCCAAATAGAAGTAATAAAAAGACATCATGCCGTGCCAATGGTAATAACCATTTTTGGATTAACCACGAATAAGACAACATTAAAATGAGCGAAATTAAAAAATTACCATTTAGCCCCAACAGCGTTAAACCCTGTGTGCCAACAACAAATAGCAATAATACTTGCCACAATAAATAAACTGCCTCATAGCCCATAATTGAAGGTGTCAAAATACGATTACCAACCAATGTTTGGAAAATAATGGAGGAAAACGCAACACATATGCCTGCTAATCCGATGGTTGCTAAACGTATCAATCGCTTTGGAATGATGTAGTCAAAATCTAAGTTCGAATCAAAAAAGATAAAAAAAAGTGCCAGTCCAACAATAAGCATAGCGAACAGTGGCATCGCCCATCGCTTCATCACCTGCATTATCGAAGCCCTCGGAAAATCAGCACGAGGAAAATCAAACCGCCTACGCCGCCTGCGGTTAAACCAATTGGTACTTCAAAGGGATAAATAATTGCACGACCCGCAATATCACAGATCAATAATAATGTCGCCCCACCAAAGGCAACTATGGGTAAGGTTTTTGATAAATGATCACCATATTTAAGTGCAACTAAATTTGGAACAACCAAACCTACAAAAGGAATCGCTCCAACAGCAATGACGGTGATTGCAACGGTAATTGACACCAACATCAGTCCAAGGACAGCAACAGCTGTGTAACTAAGCCCTAAACTGGTTGCCGTCTCCTCGCCCATACCCATTAAGGTAAAACGCTGTGCAAAACAATAAGTCAGTACAACAATGGGCAGAATGACATATATAATTTCATAATGACCTTGAACAATTTTGGAGAAATCGCCCATCAGCCAACCTTGCATGCTTTGTAAGATATTATGGCGATAGGCATAAAATTCAGCTAAAGCACTCAAGACACTGCCATACATCAAACCAATAACAGGAATTAAGACGCTGTTTCTAAATTGAATCTGACGCAATATGGCGATATAAATCATACTGGCAAAAAAACAAAACAACATTGCAAATATCATTTTGCTTAACGTGCTTGTATTGGGAATTAAAGTTAAAGCAACCAAAATTCCAAGTTTTGCAGCATCTAAACCACCAGAGGTTCCCGGCTCAACAAATTTATTACGTACAATGTGTTGTAGAATCACCCCACAAACAGATAATCCCACACCAGTAAGGATAATTGCCACCAACCGAGGAAAACGGCTTGCTGTGAGCGTTAGCCAAGATTCTTGTGAAAAAGACAGTAACGCTGACCACGCTAACTTTTCAGCACCAAGTAAAAGTGAAATCAAACATAAGAGCAGAAAAATACCGCACCAGCCCAATTGCATTGGTTTCATCATTAGATAACCAACCCTAAAATAGCCTTTGTACCGTAATCATCCAATGATTCCTGATATGCAATCACTCGACCATCTACACAACTAATGCACTTCTCATGATGTAACCGACTCATGAAAACTTTACCCCTGTAGCGACGTGTTATAATAAAAACAATTGCTTATACTTTAAAATACATCTTTTATGATTTACTTACTCACCAATAACAAATAATAATATTAATGCGAATAATTATCAATTGTATTATATTTTATTACAATTGTAACCCCTTGTTTACATTTCAATGCTGCTTCTATGCCAAAAGCGGACAGTGTATTTTCTACAAGAAAATAGGCGAATTCAGTCTTGTTTGAATATGTTGAAGTTTACTAAACTCGAATTAGAAGGCATTTTGCAAATGGTTAGTTAAGCCCAGAAGCTTTTGAACAGAAATATTTTAAGAATTTAGAGGGAAATGTTGTTCACGATAGTATTTAGGAGCAACTTTATGGTAAGTACTTACAAAAAGAATTAATATTCTTGTCATCAAGGAATGAATGCCTATCACGTTCATTCAATGACACAATTTTGAAGTGATTTTTGGAGTATCTAAAGTGACACAATCATTACACTGGATCATTGATCCCATTTGTGGATGGAGTTACGGTATCCTTCCACTCATAAATGCAGCCCAATCAAAATACCCACAATTACAGCAGTTACATTTTGGTGGCTTATATATCGGCGATTCTCGTCAGCCGATGGATAATAGCTTACGTCAACGTATTGTGCAGTATGACCAACACATTCACCAACTTACGGGTGCAAAATTTGGTGAAGTTTACAAAAATGAACTGTTACGCAAACCTGCATTTGTATTAGATTCTTATGCAGCAACACAGACACTTGTAACCGCAAAACAACATCTGAATATTGCGCAACAAGTAAAATTATTAACTCAGATTCAAACAGCTTATTACCAAAGAGGTGTTGATATTACTCAGATTTCGGTTTTAAGTGACTTGATTGAAACATCAGACTTGAACATTGCAAACAATCAATGGCAAGCTTGGCTCGCTACGGTCGATAACAAGCAAGTCAGTCAGGAAATCATGCAAGCACGTGAACTGATGATGAGTGTTCACGGACAAGGTTTCCCAACACTGGTATTAGAACAAACAACACAGAAACAGATCAAAATTGATGTCTCAAAATATTACGGTCGCCCTGACGAATTCGCACACTATCTTGATAGTCAATTAAACTAAACGCACTTTTATTTTTCTTAAAACAACCCTATAGAGAACTTCAATATGAATACAACAGTTAAAACGCTCCTACTCAGTTCAGCACTTTTAGGTAGCAGTGCTTTTGCAGCACCACTAACCTACAAAACCTATAATCCACAATCACAAGGTATTTTCCCTGTGTCATCCACTTTAATTGCAGGTGATAAAGATGCAATTTTGGTCGATGGCCAATTTAGCGTAAAAGATGGCGCAAATTTGGTAAAAATGATTCAGGACAGTGGTAAAAACTTAACCCATATCGTGATTACAGCAGGTGACCCAGATTATTATTTTGGTCTTGAGCCGATTGTAAAAGCCTTCCCAAATGCACAAGTTGTAGCAACGCCTGAAGTGGTTAAACATATTCAAGATACTAAAGATGGTAAGCTTGCATATTGGGGTCCAATCCTAAAAGATGGCGCGCCGCAACAAATTATTGTTCCAACTGCATTAAAAGGCAATACGCTTAAAGTAGATGGTCAGAAAGTAGAAATTAAAGCACCTGGTAGCTATGCATCCTACCTATGGGTACCAAGTAACCGTACAGTATTGGGCGGTGTTGGTATCTCTTCAGGTATTCATGTATGGACAGCAGATACACAAACTCCTGAATCACGTAAAGAATGGGTTAAAGTGTTAAATAAAATCGAACGCTCTCACCCCAAAGCTGTCATTCCAGGTCATTACCTAGGCGCGATTCCTGAAGGACGCCAAGCAGTTAGTTTTACAGCACAATACCTGAAAGATTATGAAAAAATCTTAAATGCCAACAAAGACAAAGGTTCTGCTGCTGTCGTGGCTGCGGTAAAAGAAAAATACCCGTCTTTAGGCGAGGAAGCCTCTTTAGAACTCAGCTCTAAGGTTCATACAGGCGAAATGAAGTGGTAATCATGCCTTTGCATGCTTAAAACTAAAGTTGTAACTGTCTCAGATGGTTACAACTTTTTTTATGATTCCCCCCTATTTCCAAATTAATGAGAATAATATGACTAGCAATCTTGAAATTATACGTTCTACCTACGAAGGTTCTTCCGAAGAAAATGGCAAAAATCTTTTGGCTGTTTTAGCCGAAGATGCTTCTTGGACAGAAGCTGCAGGCTTTCCGTATGCAGGAACCTATGTGGGTGCAGAACAAATTGTGCAACATGTTTTTAAACGTCTTGCAACGGAATGGGATGCTTACCAAGCCAAAGTACATACATATTTAGCCGATGGCGATAAAGTCGCTGCTTTTGGTGTATATTCAGGTACTTATAAAACAACAGGCAAATATTTTGAGGCGACTTTTGCACATTTATGGCAACTCAAAGCAGGGAAAATTATTAAAATGGAACAATTCGTTGATAGTGCAATTGTACAAGCAGCCTTAATATAAAATATTCCTTTTAAAAGTACTGCAAAAAAGCCTGAATGTTTATTCGCTACTCATTTTAAATTTAAGGCATATATTCTCATAACATAAGGATATATCGCAAAAAAGATAGCTATTTTAACCTTCAAAAGGCACAATCCAAATTACGAATATTTCAACGTTAAAAAAGGACACCCTCATGTTTCAAGCACCACAAACAATTAAAATTACTTACGATAACGGCGTGATTTATCAAGTTCAATATTTGGATGAAACAACCTTACATTGGACATGTTTAGAAGGAATTCCAAAAGGTTCTGAAGCAACTGAAACCTTTACCGCACAGCAAATTACAGCCGATGTTTGGCAAGTCAACTGGACTGAAAAAGATGGGATTACTGTCGTTCAAGTGGTACAGCCTGCTCAATTAAAAATTTCAACAACGATTATTATTCCGGGTGAACCAGCTGCGCAACCCACTGTTTTAATCTTACAAGGTAATATCGAAATCGTTTAATCTAGGGCGGTATAGCAAAAATATGCTGGGATTAAACAAACCTATTATTGATATAAAATAAGACTAAACCAAAGGCTCTGAAGCTTTTAGGAGAAGTTACAACTTCTCCTAAAGCCTCGCCTGATCCGAGACGTAATCAACAACTACCCATCAATACCAACATTGAAAAACTTAACTAACAATCAACTGTTTGCAGCTTTTTAAAAGTCATAACAAAACTATCCCAGTGATCACTCAATATACATGCATACCTAATACCCACTCATCTACCTATGCTTTTAATTCGATGCTTTAGTTTTAGAGAAGCGTTCCACCACGCCCATCACCACAATAAAGAAGATCGGGACAAAAATAATCGCCAAGAAGGTTGCACTGAGCATCCCGCCAAAAACACCAGTACCAATTGCTTTTTGCGTTTCTGAGCTTGCACCACTTGCCAGCACCAATGGAATGATGCCACAGGTAAATGCCATAGAGGTCATTAAAATTGGGCGTAAGCGCAGTTTAGCCGCAGCAACCGTTGCATCTACAAGGCTCATGCCTTCTGCACGTAATGTTTTGGCAAATTCTACAATTAAGATGGCATTTTTTGCCGATAAACCAATAATGGTGATCATGCCAACTTTAAAGAAAATGTCATTGGGCATGCCACGAATCATCACCGCAAGGAAAGCACCGATTAAACCAAGTGGTACCACCAACATGACCGAAATTGGAATTGACCAACTTTCATACAATGCCGCCAAAACTAAAAACACCACCAACATTGATAAAAAGAGTAAGAACACGGTTTGTGATTCTGATTTCTTTTCTTCTAAAGAAGTACCTGTCCACTCATACCCCACGCCTTTCGGAAGCTGTTGAATCAATGCTTCCATTTCTTGCATAGCTTGACCAGAAGAAACCCCCGGTGCTGGACTGCCTGTAATGCTCAATGATGGACGACCATTATAGCGGTTATATTGTTGTGGGACTTTTTGCCAGACTGGCGTCAAAATTTCAGACATTGAAACCAATTTACCACTACGACCATTGACTTTGATTTTTAGAATATCATCCACATTCATACGAGATTTGGCATCTAATTGCACAATCACCTGTTGCATGCGGTCTTGGTTCGGAAAATCATTGATATACATTGAACCCATCGAGGTCGAAATAATATCGGTCACATCATTAAAATTAACCCCCAAGGCTTGTAACTTGTCACGGTCAATATTGAGCTGTACCGAATTACCATCTGGCAAACCATCAGGATAAACATCGACCAGTTTTTTACTGTGTGCAACCAGTCCCAACAATTGATCTTGTGCTTTTCTCAATGCCAACATCCCAATATTGCCACGATCTTGTAAGCGCAATGAAAACCCTGATGAGTTGCCCATTTCATCAATTGCAGGAGGCAGAACCGACATGACCTGCCCTTCAGAACTGTCTTGCATGGCTTGATTGGCATGGCTGACCACTTGCTGTGCAGTGATAGTACGATCTTTAAACGGCAATAAATTGGTAAAATACATGGCTGTATTTTGTCCTGAACCGCTAAAACCAAAGCCCAACACCGCCATGTTGTCTTGAATTCCAGTTTCTTTATCTAAGAACTGTTGAAATTCAGCAGCAACTTTACGGGTGCGTTCTTGTGTTGCATCGGCTGGAAGCTGGATCGAGGTCATAAACCAGCCTTGATCTTCTTCAGGCATAAATGCAGTTGGCACAGCGTTAAAGCAGAACAGTAATCCAATGACAATCATCACAAAACCACATAATGCCACGACTTTATGCTGAATCACGCGAATTAAACCACGTTCATAACGCTGATTTAACTGTTCAAAACTACGATCAAACCATTTAAAAATGCCTTTTTTGTCGTGATTTTTATCAACAGGTTTTAAAATGGTTGCACACAATGCAGGGGTTAAACTGAGTGCCAGAAATGCCGAAAATAAAATAGACACCGACATGGTAATGGTAAATTGACGATAAATAATACCAATCGAACCCACCGCAAATGCCATTGGCAAAAATACGGCAGCTAAAACCAAGGTAATCCCAATAATTGGATTGGTGATTTCTTTCATGGCTTTGGCAGTGGCGTCTACAGGTGACAGCCCCTCTTTTGCCATAATGCGTTCTACATTTTCAATCACCACAATGGCATCATCGACAATAATACCAATCGCCAATACCATACCAAACATGGTCAAAACATTGATCGAGAAGCCTGCCAAGAGCATGACAGAGAATGTCCCCAATAATGCAATCGGTGCCACAATCGCAGGAATGAGGGTATAGCGCACATTATGTAAAAACATAAACATGACGATAAAAACCAATACCATCGCTTCCAACAAAGTTTCCATCACTTTTTCAATCGACACTTTCACAAAAGGTGCAGTATCGTAAGGAGTAGAAAATTTCATGCCTTCTGGTAAAGACAGGTTCAATTGCTCGATTTTGGCTTTGACGCCTTCCGCTGTTTTAACAGCATTGGCACCCGGACTCATTTGAATCGCCACTGCCGTCGATGGATTGCCATTTTCTAAAATAGCAAAACTATATGACTGCGCGCCAATTTCAACTTTTGCCACATCTTCAAGACGGACATTGGCACCATTTTTATTGGAGCGTAAACTAATATTTTTAAATTGCTCGACGGTTTCTAACTGCCCTTGAGCAGTTAAAGGCACGGTAATTTGCTGTCCTTTTAAGGTCGGCACATCTCCTGTGCGCCCCGGTGAAATCGCCAAATTCTGAGTTTGAATTGCGGTATTGACATCTTTAATACTCAACCCATATGCCACCAAACGATCTGGGTCGACCCAAATACGCATGGCTTTTTCGGCACCAAAGTTTTGTACTTTACCTACGCCATCTACACGTTTAAGCTCTTCGATGACAGAGCGTGTCATATAGTCGCTTAAGTCAATTTCTGAGTATTTGTTGTTGGGTGAATTCAGTCCCACCACCATCAAGAAACCTGACGATGTCGCATCGACCATCAAACCTTGCTGACGTACCGATTGTGGTAATCGTGATTCAATTGCCTTAATCTTATTTTGTACATCAACCTGCGCCAGTTCTACATCAGTACCCGGTGCAAAAGTGGTGGTAATGGTTGCGGTGCCCGAACTATCCGAACTCGAGCTATAATAAAGTAAGTGCTTAACACCTGACATTTCACGTTCAATTAACGTCACCACGCTATCATTTAATGCTTTGGGTGTTGCACCCGGATAAGTTGCGGTGATGCTAATTTGTGGCGGTGCAACACTTGGGAAGCGAGCAATTGGCAATTTTGGAATACTGAGTACGCCAAATAAAATAATAAATAACGCAATTACCCATGCAAAGATGGGGCGGTGGATAAAGAACTGAGACATTATTTTTGTTCCTTATCGTGTGTGTTGCTTGCCGTTTTTTGCCATTCTTTTACTTTTAAAGGATGCTGTGGCTGAATACGATCAAGACCTTCTACAATCACACGCTCACCTGCACTTAATCCTTGTGTAATCACATAACTATTTTCATAACGTTGCCCAACGGTAACCGATTTAGTTTGCGCTTGCCCTTTTGCATTGATCACCATCACTTGGGTTTTACCATTGATATCATGCTGAATGGCTTGTTCTGGCACTAAAATCGCGTGTTCAATTTGCGCTCGGCTCAGATTAATCCGCACATACATGCCCGGTAATAATTCTTTATTGGGATTATCTGCCAAGATGCGAATGGTCACATCGCCTGTATCAGGATCAACATTGGTATCTGAAAATAAAATTTTACCCGTTGCATGATAAGGTTTGCCTTGGCTATTTAAGATATCAACTTGCTGTGTAGTATCAGATAAATTGCCTTGTTGTAAGGCATCTTTGAGTTTTTCATAGTCACTTAAAGACTGTTTAACATCAACATAGACTTTATCAATTTGCTGCACCACCGCCATCGATTTGCTATCGCCTTGGCTGACCAATGCACCTTCGGTCACCAAAATCTGCCCAATAATTCCTGAAATTGGTGCAGTAACCGTGGCGTATTTTAAATTAAGCTGTTGTCTGGCAAGTGTGGCTTGCATTTGACTCACATCTGCTTGAGCTTTGCGATAATCTGCCTCGCTATTGTTATATTCTTGCTGGCTAATGGCATTGACGCGCACCAATTCTGCATAGCGTTTTAATAGCGTTTTTAAGCGTGCAACTTCAGCCTGCGCACGTTGTAAACTTGCTACATTACTTTTTACATCGGCTTGGAAAATCTCAGCATTTAATTTAAATAGCGGTTGCCCTGCTTGTACATAAGAGCCTTGTTGGAATAAGACTTTATCGACAATACCACCCACTTGTGGACGAATTTCTGCCACACGATAGGCTGCAATACGAGCGGGTAAATTTTCAATTAATTTAATCGATTGCATCTGTGTGGTCATTGCACTGACGGTAACGGCAGACTCAGATGCTGCTTGCTCTGCATCTTTTGGCTTTGCACAAGCAACTAACAGTACAGTCATACTGAGTATGAGAGTCAAAAGTTTATCGTTTTTTTTCATAGTTTTCACAAGAGAATTTTCAGTTAATATCATTAAGACGGAAGATCAGAAATCGCCCATATACGTTATCCATGTTCAATATTCAACAATGATCAACCTAAGCTTGGCGCATAGTTTAGAGTGCAGATTGCCCAATCACCACAAAAAATTGAGATCATTTTTTGTAGTAATTGAGTATCATTAACAAATCGCCATCTATTAAAATATCTAAATAATCTGCCCAATTAAAATGAGCAATAAAATAATCAATATAAACAAAGTAATCTTATTGATGAGGGCTAATTTTCGAGGGGAATAACTTAAAACCAAGCCCACTAGTAATCAACACAGTATGATGAATTCACTCAAAACACCTTTATGCCTTAGAAAATACCTCGTCCAAAGCTCTCTATTTTATTTTATGATTTATACCAAATAGTCTTCTGAGGGTTTTGGAATTTCATGCAATCCACGGCGTAAGGTTTCAGACCATTGCCGACTTATTTCTTTAAAGTATTCATTGTCTTGTGTAATTCGCTTACCTTTTGGCACTTGTAGGCTATCTACTTTATATACCAACAAATCTAAAGGTAGCCCCACCGAAACATTAGAACGTAAGGTTGAATCAAACGAAATTAAACTACAACGTACAGCCTCATCTAAAGGCATATCATAGGTCAGTGCACGGTCTAAAATCGGTTTACCATATTTGCTTTCGCCAATTTGGAAAAAAGGTGTATCTTTGGTGGCACAAATAAAATTTCCCTGCGCATAAATATTATAAAGCTGCAATTCTGTATCGCCAATTTGCCCACCCACAAGCAAACTACAATAATAATTACTCTGCTCTTGAGTATTGTCAGTCACATCGGCAATAATTTGTCGTAACGTTCGCCCGACCAATTGCGCCACTTCAAACATCGTACTCACGCTATATAAGTTTGGTTCTTGGTTTAAAGTAATTTGATTACGCAAATGCCCAATCACCGCCTGTGTTGTCGCTAAATTTCCCGCAGTTTGAATTGCAATAAAACGCTCTTGCTCTACCCCAAAGGTATACAACTTACGGAACACTGAAATCTGATCGACTCCTGCATTGGTACGGGTATCACTAATAAAAACCAGACCGTCTTTTAAACGTAAAGCACAACAATAGGTCATGACAACTATCCTTAACTCAAAACTAACATGCCAGTACCTGAACCACAGAACTCATGCTTTCTTCCCCACCTTGCTCACGTATACCACGAATTGGGGCAACGTCATAATAATCTCGCCCAACTGCCACGTACACATGAGCACTGGGACGAAATAATTGATTACTCACATCAAAACAATACCATGCCTGATTTAGGTAAACTTCAACCCAAGCATGGCTTGCAAGGTGGGTCATATCAGGCACATATAAATAGCCCGACACGTAACGGGCAGGTAAACCCATAGCACGGCACATCGCAATCAAAACATGCGAATGATCCTGACAAACCCCTCCATTTTCATGCTGTCTAAATACATCAATTGCAGAACTATGCACCCGCGTAGCGGATGGCGTATACGGAATATAATCTAAGATTGCCTCTGCCAAAGCTTGGACGTGGTGCCGATCTTTCACTTGAAGATAAGCTGCTGCAAAGGCGAGCATTTCGGTACTACATGTGGTCACTTGCGTTGGCTGTAAAAAAATGTAGGGATGCAAGTGGGTTGCATAATTTGCCAACTCATGTCTTGCATCGAACTCAATAATGCCTTGTGCCATAATGGTTAATTGCTGATAAGCATAGCGCTGTGTACTCATCATCCATACATTATCAAAGGCATCTCGTTGCATGGTATATTGCCCAGGAACACTCATATCCCAACGCTGTACGTGTTGATGCGAACTATTTTTCGGCATCATTTTAATTGACTGAATACTGTTGGCAGCCTGTTGGGTATAACGATAATGCGTCTGATGATTGACCATTAATTTCATACATTCATCTCAAAGACACGTTGCAATTGATTAAGCATGTTAAAAAATTGCGCTGCATTTGGCGCCGCTTTAAAGGCTTGCCAACTCTTTTCAAGTTCTGACCAAGCATAATCCTGAAGCAATTGCATTAATTGTTCCATTATCGCTATTAAATCATTCAATGGCTCATCCAAACGCACACGATGATCGAGTCGCTCTAATGTTTGCCCCAAACTAAAAAACACAAATAAATCTTGTGATTCACCTTCTAAAATTTGCTCAAATTCATTCACAGCAGTACAAATAGCCACTGAATTATTTTGGCTAGATTGAAATAAACGGTTTAACTCGGCATAACTTGGACGCGACAATACACCACGTAGCGCTTGAATATTGTCATTCACCGTATAAAACAGTTGCTGAAATGAACATAATTGTTCAGAGTTAATTAACAGTGCATTTAATGTTACTGCATCGTATGCAGGTAAATAAAAGGCTTTGGCAAGGCGTTCCGCGTATTGATCATTTTGAAATGGCACTTGCCCACACCAAAACTGAATTCGCGCTAAATAACGCCCCATCCATAAGATGTTATAAACATTTGAACTGAGTAGTTGCATTGTTATTCTCCTTATTTTCAACCATTTAAGGTTTCAACCACCCAAGTATCTTTAATCCCACCACCTTGTGATGAGTTCACCACCAAAGAACCTTCCTTCATTGCTACGCGAGTTAAACCACCCGGCACAATCACTGTTTGCTCAGGTGAACTTAAAACAAAAGGACGCAGGTCGATATGACGCTCGGCAATGCCTGTTTGAGTTAAAGTGGGTGCAACGGATAAATCTAAAGTCGGCTGTGCAATATATAAATGCGGCTTCGCTTGTACTTTCTGTCTAAACTCAGCAACTTCTTTTGCACTGGCTTGCGGCCCAATCAGCATGCCATAACCCCCTGAACCTTGTGCTTCCTTCACCACCAATTGCGACATGTTCTCTAAAACAAAGTCTAAGTCTTGTGCATCACGACATTGATAGGTCGGTACATTTTTAAGAATAGGCGTTTCATTTAAATAATATGAAATCATTTTATCGACATAAGGATAAATAGATTTATCATCTGCCACACCTGTACCTGGTGCATTGGCAATCACCACATTTTGTTTTAAATATACCGACATTAACCCAGCAACACCTAAGCAACTGTCAGGTCTAAAACATAGTGGATCGATAAAAGCATCATCTATACGGCGATAAATCACATCTACTCGTTGCTTGCCCCGAATCGTTTTTACATAAACATGATCATTCTCAACAAATAAGTCTTGCCCTGTAACCAAAGGTATATCCATCTCACGTGCTAAAAAAGCATGCTCATAAAAAGCACTATTAAAACGACCTGGCGTCAGTACCACGACACAAGGCTTATCAACCAACGCATTTTCTTCTAAGATTTGACGTAATAGTTGTGGGTACTGCTCTATTTCATGTAAATTGGTTTGCGCACATAAGTCTGGCATTAATTGCTTGCTAATTTTACGGCTTTCCAACATATAAGATACGCCCGATGGCGTTCTTAAATTGTCTTCTAACACATAAAATTCACCACTATTGTCACGAATTAAGTCAATACCGCTAATTTGTGAATAGATTTTTCCTTTCAACTTAAAATTCAACATATGTGGTTGAAAAGCTTCATGACTGAGCACTTGCAGCTCAGGAACAATTCCTGACTTTAAAATATCTTGGCTGTTATAAATATCATCTAAAAAGTAATTTAATGCACGTACCCGCTGTGCACAACCTGCCGAAATTTTATCCCATTGTTTTTTAGCAATCACACGTGGAATTAAGTCATAAGGAATGGTTCGTTCAGTGCCTTCTTCATCACCATAAACCGTAAACGTAATGCCATGATAAAGAAAAAATTCTTTGGCTTGCTGATTTAAAAATTTGAGTTCTTCTAAATTACGATCATATAACCATCTTTCGATATTACGGCAAGCATCGGCAGACATATGTGGATCATCAAGCATTTCATTAAAAAACTTAGACTTTATTTGTTGAAACATTGTTTTTGAACAGAGTGCTTGAGTTGAGGCATGCTGTGGGCTTAGATGATTGAGTATTGCTCCTGTCGCAACTGTTTCTAATCTATTTAAAGGTTCTTTATTATCTTTTAGCATACCAACCTCTCCCTTTTATTGTGAAGGTCGTCATAAAATAAGCAAAATAAGTGCCATAAATAAAAATGCAAGGCATATTTAATGAACTATAGCGGTCACACTTTTTCTATCTATCTCATAAAACACACAAAAATACAACGCTTTTTCACCTTACAAAAAGCACTTAATACCTTGCAAAGTCACCACAATTTTTCTATGGTTAAATACCTGTTTATTCCTTAATTTTTTCACTTTATGTCAGCCCAAGAAAAAGAAACATCCAATAGCCTTTATCGCCAATGGCAAACCTTATCTTTACTCAGCACAGGAAAATGGACAGGCACGCGGCAAATTCAAGAGGCTTTAGCACGTGAAGGGGTTGAGGTCAGCTTACGTACAATTCAACGTGATTTAAATCAGTTGGCACAGCGTTTTCTCATTGAAAGTAATAAAGAAACCCCTCAGGGTTGGCGCTGGAAATCGGATGCACCTATTCAAAGCCTTCCGCATATGACCAGCTCCCAGGCTGTTACATTCATGATGGTTGAAGAGCACCTTAAACATTTGCTGCCGCCAAGCTTGATCAATGAAATGACCCCTTGGTTTGATCTTGCACGACGTAGCCTGTCAAACCAGAACAACGTAAGACAATGGGTCAACCGCGTACGTATTGTACCCGCAAGCCAACCACTCATCCCTCCCACCATCCAACAAGACGCACAACAAGTCATTTATGAAGGTTTATTACAAGACAAACAAATTGATTGTATTTACCAAGGTCGTGGCCGTGAAGAAAAAACCTATAGTCTGAACCCCTTAGGCTTGGTGCAAAAAGGGGCAATTATTTATTTAATTTGTACCCGAAGCGATGGGAGCGATGTACAAACATTTGCATTGCATCGTTTTAAAGCAGCTAGCTTATCTAATCAACGCGCATTGCACCCTGTTAACTTCGATATTGACCGTTATATCGATGCAGGTGGCTTAGGATTCAGAATTGATAGCCATAAACCTTCAGAATTAGTGCAACTTAAACTGACTATGCATGATTATGATGCACAGACGTTTTATGAATCGCAACTCAGTCAAGACCAGACCATTACAGCATTCGGGCAGCAACAAATCGAAATATCCGCAACCGTGCCCTTTACCTCACAACTAGTATGGTGGCTACGTAGTTTTGGTAAAAAAATAATTAAAATTGAGCCTAATGAAGTTGCACAGCAAGTGAATGAGCAATTTTAAAAAAGAGCGTTTTAGATGCTCTGAATCATTTTATTTTTATGGGTTTATTATTAAGCACATCCTTTGGCAAACAGAACAACATAGGCAAGCTAAATCGGCACGGTTATAACGAATCAACTTAACAAGCATGGCATTCTCCAAATTGCTTGATAATATCATCACTATACAAAGTACTCACCCGCTCACTAAATCAGCAAATCTACTGTGCTTAGTGTAAAAAACTCTTAGAATTTACCCCAAAGCGATTGAAATTATTTTTCCCTATGACTCTGCAAATAAAAAACCTGCACAGTGGCAGGTTTTTTAACACCGTAAATAACTTAAACGGTTGCAGCTTTCTTCATTTGAGCATTCTTACGAATGGTAATCATCACCAATTGCACTGCCGCAGGGGTTACGCCCGGAATACGATTGGCTTGTGCCAAGGTTTCAGGACGAATGTCTTTCAGCTTCAAGGTAATTTCACGTGATAAACCTGAAACTGCATCATAATCAAAGTCAGCAGGGATACGCGTTTCTTCTAGACGCTTCATTTGCGCCACATCTTCATGCTGACGGTTAATATAACCTTCGTATTTCACCGCAATTTCAATTTGCTCACCCACTTGCTCAGATACTTGCGAGTTGGTTAATGCTGCAATTTGGCTAAAGTTAATGTTTGGACGCTTTAACAAATCAACCGCGCTACACTCTTTGCTTAAATCTGCACCTGTCATTTCTACAAACTGCTTACCCATTGGGTTATTTGGTGCAGCCCACAAATGTTTTAAACGACCCAATTCGGTTTCTACGGCTTCCATTTTTTCACAATATGCCACCCAACGTGCATCATCGACCAAGCCCATTTCACGCCCAACTGTTGTTAAGCGTTGATCGGCATTGTCTTCACGCAACATCAAACGGTATTCCGCACGTGAAGTAAACATACGATACGGTTCTTTCGTACCAAGCGTAATTAAATCGTCAACCAACACGCCCAAATACGCTTCATCACGTTTTGGTGTCCATTGCTCTTGATCCCACGCACGGCGAGCCGCATTTAAGCCCGCAAGCAAACCTTGTGCGCCCGCTTCTTCATAACCCGTTGTACCGTTAATTTGACCAGCAAAATACAAGTTATTAATGGCTTTGGTTTCTAAGGTAAATTTCAAGGCTTGCGGATTAAAATAATCATACTCAATCGCATAACCTGGACGTAAAATATGTGCATTTTCCATACCACGAATTGAACGCACCAACTCAAACTGCACATCAAATGGTAAAGAAGTCGAAATACCATTTGGATAAAGCTCATGAGTATCCAAACCTTCTGGCTCTAAGAATACTTGATGCGAATCTTTGTCAGCAAAACGATGAATTTTATCTTCAATTGATGGGCAATAACGTGGACCAACACCTTCAATCACCCCCGTATACATCGGTGAACGATCTAAGCCACCACGAATAATATCGTGGGTTTTTTCATTAGTATGCGTGATATAACAGCTGACTTGTTCAGGATGCATAGACGCATCGCCCATAAATGACATCACTGGCGATGGAAAGTCGCCTGGCTGTGCGGTCATCACAGAGAAATCAACCGAACGCGCATCAATACGAGGTGGTGTTCCCGTCTTTAAACGACCAACAGGTAAATTTAGTTCGCGTAAACGATGCGCCAAAGCAATTGATGGTGGATCGCCTGCACGACCACCGCTCGATTTTTCTAAACCAACGTGAATCACACCACCTAAGAAAGTCCCTGTGGTAAGTACTACTGTTTTGGCATCAAAACGAATGCCCATTTGAGTCACAACGCCCTTTACGGTATCGCCATCTACAATTAAGTCATCTGCCGCTTGTTGGAAAATATCCAAATTGGCTTGGTTTTCTAAGGTTTCACGAATAGCCGCTTTATAACGCACGCGGTCAGCTTGGGCACGTGTTGCACGAACTGCCGCACCTTTACGTGAATTTAAAATACGAAATTGAATACCGCCTTTGTCAGCAGCCAATGCCATTGCACCACCCAAAGCATCAATTTCACGCACCAAATGCGACTTGCCAATTCCACCAATTGCAGGGTTGCAGCTCATCTGCCCTAAAGTCTCAATGTTATGAGTCAAAAGCAAGGTCTGTCGCCCCATACGCGCAGCAGCAAGTGCCGCTTCGGTACCTGCGTGACCGCCCCCAATTACAATAACATCGTACACTTTAGGATAATGCATAATCTTTTCAGTCTAAACTAATAAAAACGACCCAAAATTATAGCAGAAATTACAAATCGGATATAGAAAATAAAGCCTAAAAATTACAACAACTTAAATGCAAATTTAATTCAGACCACATTAAAGATTCACCCACTATAGCAAATGATGCTCAATTACCTACAATTTGCATCTTTTCATCTCAGAACCCTCTTATCATTTTTTCAGCCATAGTGAAATTTCCATCTTTTATAGCTTCAACCTAAACACAAGTTTATCTGAAATTACTTTTTATGATTTTGATTTGCAAAAGATCATTTTAGAAGATCTATATAAATTTCAGGTGGAGTAAAAATTAAAATCCAACTTATTTAATCCACTTAAAAACAAAATTTTTATTATTCCGAGCATTTTAGTCAAATTTAAAAATGAAATTCCGAGTATTTTACTCATATTAATTTATGTAAATTCATATCATTTTACTTGGTTTTATTTTAGAATAAATAACATTCAAAATAAACAATAAGACATTGTTTTAAAAGAAAATAAATATTTTTTATTTTATCTATATTTTATTGTTTATTTTTATTATTTTTTGTTCGATAATAATTTAACAAATGATTATAGGCTTATTAAAAATGAGCTTAAAAAACAAAACTCCCAATCAAAAACTAGTGAGAGAAATTGCAATTATTCTCGTTATTAAAATTGCAATTTTAATGCTCATTAAATCGATTTGGTTCAATGCACCAACCATTCCTCAAGATTTTGACACCCAAACTGCCCAACACATTTCGGGCAATCCACCTGAAACTAAGGAGACACGTTGATGATTTCTGAAAGCGTGGTCGATCTTTCGCGTTTGCAATTTGCAATGACCGCGATGTATCACTTTTTATTTGTTCCACTCACCCTTGGTTTGGCGTTTTTACTTGCCATTATGGAAACCACCTACGTGATTTCTGGCAAAGAAATTTATAAGGATATGACCAAATTTTGGGGCAAACTATTTGGGATTAATTTTGCACTTGGCGTCACCACAGGTCTAACCATGGAATTCCAATTTGGAACTAACTGGGCCTACTATTCTCACTACGTAGGTGACATTTTTGGTGCACCGCTTGCCATTGAAGGACTTATGGCATTCTTCCTTGAATCCACCTTTGTTGGCTTATTCTTCTTTGGATGGGATCGACTTTCCCGCGGGCAACATTTAGCTGTGACATGGTTGGTTGCCATTGGCTCAAATATGTCTGCGCTTTGGATTTTAGTCGCAAATGGTTGGATGCAAAACCCAGTTGGTGCTGCATTTAACTTTGAAACCATGCGTATGGAACTGACCGACTTCGGTGCACTTATTTTTAACCCTGTTGCTCAAGTGAAGTTTGTACATACTGTTTCGGCAGGTTATGTCACAGGTGCCATTTTTGTTTTAGCCATTTCAAGCTACTACTTACTCAAAAAACGTGATTTACCGTTTGCACGCCGCTCTTTTGCTATTGCCGCAATTTTTGGTCTTGCATCGACGTTATCGGTCATTTTACTCGGTGATGAATCTGGCTATGAAATTGGCGATGTACAAAAAACCAAATTAGCAGCCATTGAAGCCGAGTGGAATACCGAACCTGCACCTGCAAGCTTTACCTTATTTGGTATCCCTAATCAGCAAGAAATGCGTACAGATTACGCCATTAAAATTCCTTATGCTTTAGGCTTAATTGCAACACGATCAACCGATGGACAAGTCACAGGCATTAAAGATTTAATGCATCAGCACGAAGGACGTATTCGGAATGGGATGGTCGCTTATCGTCAACTTGAACAACTTCGTGCAGGCGATCGTACACCTGAACTTTTAGCTGCCTTCAAAGAAAGCCAAAAAGATTTAGGCTATGGTTTATTGCTGAAAAAATACAATAACGATGTCACAACCGCGTCTGATGAACAAATTCAATCAGCAGTCAAAGACAGCATTCCAAATGTAAAAGCATTGTTCTTTAGCTTCCGTGCCATGGTCGTTGCAGGGTTTTTAATGCTGTTGCTATTTATTTTAACCGCATGGTCTGTTGCAAAACGTAATGCTGAAGAAAAACCGTGGCTACTTAAATTTGCATTATTTTCATTGCCATTACCTTGGATTGCCGCACAAACAGGTTGGTATGTAGCAGAAGGCGGCCGTCAGCCGTGGACCATTGGTGAAGTATTACCAACGCATTTATCTGCCTCGACTTTAAGTGCAACCGATTTAGGTGGATCCATCCTCGCTTTGGTGGTGTTCTACACCGCGCTTCTGATTATTGAAATGTATTTAATGATTAAATTTGCACGCCTTGGCCCAAGTTCATTACATACAGGCAAATATCATTTCGAAAAAAATGCGCCACAACTACATGATTCTTCTGTTGGAGAGCCTCAGTCATGATTGAATACGAACTATTAAAAATCATTTGGTGGATATTGGTGGGTGTATTGCTAATTGGCTTTGCACTTACCGATGGGTTCGACATGGGTTCGATGGCCATTATGCCTTTTGTGGGTAAAACCGATAACGAACGCCGCGCTGCTATCAACACCATCGCCCCTCACTGGGATGGCAACCAAGTCTGGTTTATTACCGCAGGCGGCGCACTATTTGCAGCATGGCCCATGGTTTATGCTGTGGCCTTCTCAGGGATGTATTGGGCAATGCTCTTAGTCCTCTTTGCACTGTTCTTACGCCCTGTTGGTTTTGACTATCGCTCTAAACTTGAAAACACACAATGGCGTACCGCTTGGGATTGGGCTTTATGTATAGGCGGTGCAGTACCTGCACTGGTCTTTGGTGTCGCTTTTGGTAACTTGTTCCAAGGTGTTCCATTTCAATTTGATGACACCTTACGCTCAACCTACACAGGCAGCTTCTTTGCACTGCTTAATCCATTTGCATTAATTTGCGGTATTGTCAGTTTATCTATGCTTTCGGCACATGGCGGCGCATGGTTAATGCTACGCACCGACAGCATTTTACGCAAGCGTTCAGCCAAAGCAACGCAGTTAATGGGACTTGTATTTTTAGTCTGTTTCCTTGCGGCAGGCGCTTGGCTATATTTCGGATCAATTCATGGCTATAGCTTGGCTGAACCTGTGGCAACCAATGCTGCAATCAATCCACTTACCAAACATGTTGTGACCAATGCCAATGCGGGTTGGATGAATAACTATTCAACCTACCCCATCACTATGCTTGCGCCGATTATTGCCGTTCTAGGCGGTATCATTACGATTTTCTCCGCAGGTTCAAATAAAGCCGGCTTAAGTTTCACAGGCACCAGTTTAAGTATTGTGGGTGCGATTTTAACAGCGGGCTTTGCCTTATTTCCCTTCCTGCTTCCATCAAGCATAGACCCAACATCAAGCCTTACTATGTGGGATGCAGTATCAAGCCATAAAACCCTTGGTGTAATGACCGTTGCTGCTTGTATTTTTGTCCCTCTAATTTTGTGTTACACCACATGGTGCTACTACAAAATGTGGGGCGTAATCAGCAACAAACATATCGAAACCCACTCACATAGCTTGTACTAACACAGGAGCATTAAAAATGTGGTATTTTGCTTGGATTCTTGGCATTTTAATGGCTTGTTTTGCTGGTGTACTCAGTGCGTTATATATCGAACATCATCAAAATTTAGATGAGGAATAACCCCATGGCAGATGCAATGACAACACCTCAAAGCAAAGAGACGATGCGGATGTTCATTATGATCACCTCCTTTACGTTGGCATTGCCTCTTGCTGCTATTTTAATGATTTATCCATCCCTTATGTTAGATGCCAATGGGCATTATAGTCATCCGCTGTTAATGCTTGTGATGCTTGGGATTTCAGGTGGATTCATTTATGGCGTTGGCTTTAAACCACAATTTTGGCTATGGAAATGGTTATTTAGTCCATTTATTTCTTGGCCACTCATGGGACTCGGTTATTTTATTTGGTTATCTTAAATTTATATCGGTCTTACAAAAACAAAAAAACCAGCAAATGCTGGTTTTTTTGAAACTTCAAATTATGCAAACGTTTTGAAGCGTTGCTCATCTGCCATATAAGTTTTTTCTGATGCAGGTGCTTCAATTGAACCAAACACCAATTGTGCACGGAGTTTCCAAGAGGCTGGCACATCAAAAGTCTGTGCAACCTCTGCATCAACAATCGGATTATAATGCTGTAATGACGCACCAATTCCTTGTTCAGACAATGCCGTCCACACCGCAAACTGTGCAATCGCTGTTGAATGTTCTGACCAAACAGGAAAATTATCTGCATACGCTGCAAATTTTTCTTGCAAGCCTTGAATCACTGCTTGGTCTTCATAAAACAATACCGTACCTTTCCCCGCAGCAAAGCTTGCCATTTTAGCTTCTGTTGAAGCAAAAGCTTCGGCAGGTACTAACTTACGCAGTGTTTCTCGTACAATCGACCAAAAGTTTTGGTGTGCTTGATCAAATAAAATCACAGCGCGTGATGACTGTGAGTTAAATGACGATGGACTTTGACGAACAACTTGCTTAATCAACGCTTCAATTTGGTCATTTGACAATGCAACTTGGTTACCAATAGCATAAATCGTACGGCGTTTTTCAATTTGATCAATAAAAGACATCAGATAACTCCTAAAATATATTGGAATATAAGTTTTGATATTGTGCAGTGTATGATTTTATAAAAAACAGACAAAGTCTATTTAACTTAACACAGTGTTCTATTTTTAGAATTATTTTAGATTGTGAAGATTTGCAACTCACTATAGATTAGCTACATAATGCTTCACACCCTTTTTATTTCTCTTCCTTGAAGAGAAATAAAAAGCATTCGTGAATGTCATTAAAATCCCCTTTGCTATGAAGGAGATTTTAATTGTATCTTAGAAAAAACTTTTATTTATCTGTTTCAAACAACGCAGCTACAAATGATTTAGCCGAGAATGGACGTAGATCATCAATTTTCTCACCCACACCAATAAAGCGAATCGGTACATGTGTACGACTTGCAATATTAAACAGTACACCGCCTTTAGCTGTACCATCTAACTTGGTAATGGTAATCCCTGTTAAACCAACAGCTTGGTCAAACTCTTGCACCTGATTAATTGCATTTTGCCCTGTTCCTGCATCGACCACTAACATAATTTCATGCGGTGCAGTGGCGTCAATTTTTTGCATCACACGTTTAACTTTTTTCAACTCTTCCATTAAGTTACTTTTGTTATGTAAACGCCCTGCGGTATCAGCAATTAATACATCCACACCTTTGGCACGCGCACTTTCAAATGCATCAAAAATTACCGATGCACTGTCTGCTCCATGCCCTTGTGCAACAACGGGGATATTATTACGTTCACCCCAAATTTGTAATTGTTCAGTCGCAGCAGCACGGAACGTATCCCCCGCAGCTAACATCACTTTTTTACCTTCACCCTGCAAACGTTTCGCAAGCTTACCAATAGTGGTGGTTTTACCCACACCATTTACACCAACCATTAAAATTACATACGGGTTTTTATGACTGTCGATGTGTAATGGCTTGACACGCGGTGCAAGCAAAGTGACTAATTCTTCTTGTAAAGCTTTATAAAGTGCATGTGAATAAATTAAATCACCACGCGCAGTACGCTCGGTTAAATTCGTAATAATCGTTTTAGTGGCTTCAACACCAATATCTGCTACCAAAAGTTGTTCTTCAACTTCTTCTAATAGTTCATCATCAATTTCTTTACCACCAATTAAGATATTCACCATCCCATCGGCAAAGCTTTTACGGGTTTTGGTCAAACCCTCTTTCATACGCCCAAAAAAACCTTTTTTCGGTTGTTCTGCTTCGGATTCAGCCACACGAACAGGTGCTACATTTTGCTCTATAATCGGAACATTCACAGCAGCTAAACTTGGTAACGTTACATCATCGTCACCAATTTCTGCATCAATCAAAAGTTTTGTTTGCCCGTGTGTGTTGTGTTGCATGCTAATCCTTCAAAAAACATCGCATTAAAATAAAATTTTAACATAAATTAATTGTGTTTACTGCTGATAAGCAGATCTATGGCTTATCGTACACGGCGCTGTGGATCTAAAGCTGGATATTGCTGAATACCCTGTTGCTCATACTGAAATGCGCGAAGCAAACGGAAATATTGCTGTTTATTAATTGCTGATTGTTCAAGCAAAGATTTTGCTAAACTTTGTGTTTGAGGATACTGCCCCATTAAGGAAAATTGTTGAATTTGAATATACTGTGCCGACTGAATGGGTGACAGCAATAAAACATAAGCAAATGAAAAAACACCAACAATTATAAAAACAACCAAATAATGCACAAAATAAGCAAAAGAAAACTTTGCCTTAAATAAATTTAAATGCTCTATTACTTTAAACATGATCAACCTCGATTCGAGTTCAGTATAGTTGATCATGCTTAAACTACAACATCAAAATGTATCTACACCCTTATAAGACACTCGAAAAATATCGGTATAGACTTAATAAGAGGTGATGTGATGAACAAATGCGAAATATAGCATTGCCGCAATCATCGCTAGAACAACAACAAAAAGAAACACATTAACCCGCTGTTCGGCATGTGGTGGATGAATGGGATCATCAATTGCAGACTCATATAATGCCTGATTATACACATCATAAAAATAGTGCTGTTCAGACAATGTTAAATTGTGGGTAAATGCCGCAATTTTCGCCCGATGCAACAGCCCTAAATTCCCAATATGCTGATCTTCATGGTAAATCGCTTCACCAAGTTGCTGTCGGTGCAATGCAGCAAGCGCTCGAATAGTCTCAGAACTTAGCGGATGTGAGAACTCTAAACCATCAATTATTGTCATCATCTTTTTACTCCTTGTTCTATTTTTATCTCAATATTTTAATTAAAAACCGCCCTAAGTAATGTTTAATCATGTAAACTATAAATAACTTGAAAATTTGGTCTTTATCCCCATATCTAGATTGACTTCACGTTTAAACTGTAATAATACTTAAATATCATTCAGTTATTTTAGACTTACTTCAGATGAAGTTATATTGTAATCATAATTAAAATAAGGAGCTTTATATGATTCAACAATTTTCTCAACACGACTTAGAGCATGTATATTCAAGTGCTGTAAATACAATTCAATCACAAATGAATTTTGCTGATGCTGTAATTGATTTAGAAAACGTAGCACGTGCAGGACATGGCAAAGCAGCATTGTTTCTCGCAGAACTTTATTATCAAGGTTTTCGTGTAGAACGAGACAGCTTAAAGGCACAATATTGGCAGAGTTTAGCCACGATGACCGCCTAATCAAACGTCACTTTGTGGCGTTTTTTAATGCCTATTTTTCACCTTGTGCGTACATATTTTTTTCATTTTCTGACTTGCAAAACCATACATTTCGTTCCAAGCTAAATAAAACAAAAAATAAGGATTGCCACATTATGACCAGTGTAGCCCAAGTCATTCAACAGAAAAAAGATCCCTCAGTTTATACCATTTCCCCCACTGCTTCAATTGTCGATGCCGTTAACCTCATGGCAAGCAAAGATATTGGTGCGGTAATTGTAACAAATGAAGGAAAAATGGTCGGTATTTTGTCCGAACGTGATTGCGCACGAAAAGTGATTATTCACAGCCTAATTGCTGAAGAAACCTTGGTTCAAGAGATTATGACCGCCAATGTGATTAGTGTTCACTTAAACAATACGGTTGAAGAATGTCTTACTTTAATGACTAACCGACATTTACGACACTTACCCGTTTTAGACCAAGGTCACCTTGTCGGATTAGTCGCAATTGGCGACCTTGTCAAAGCCACCATTGAAGACCAACACAACCTCATTCAACAACTTCAACACTATATTTCCAGCTAAACATGAACTAAAAAACAAGTGCGATCACGCACTTGTTTTTCACCTTTCTTTATTTTGCCAAATGTCGAATCATGTCATCTAAACCACTTAAAGTCAGTGGATACATGTGCTGCTCAAAAATTTGCTGAATCTGACCAATGGTTTGGGTATATTGCCAATGTTCCTGTAACTCAGGATTCAACCATGCTGTCTTGCTAAAATGCTGCTGTATCCGCTGCAACCAAACTCGTCCAGCTTCATCACTCATATATTCAACCGAACCACCAGCGACATTTAATTCGTAAGTTGCCATGCTCGCATCTCCGACAATAATCACCCGATAATCTTGTCCATATTTATGCAAAATATCCCAAGTCGACATCTTACTGTCTTGGCGGCGTTGATTGTCCTTCCATAACATTTCATAAATACAATTATGAAAATAAAAATAGTCTAAGCTTTTAAATTGCTGTTTTGCCGCAGAGAATAGCTGCTCACATTGCTGAATATGCGCATCCATCGAACCGCCCACATCAAACAACATCAAAACCTTAATGCCATTTCTACGCTCGGCAACCATCTGAATATCTAACACGCCTTTTTGTGCCGTTTTTTGAATAGTTTGCTGAATATCTAGCTCTTGTGGCATGCCTTGGCGGGCAAATTTACGCAAACGGCGTAATGCCATTTGCATTTGTCGTGTTCCAAGAACATGGTCGGCATCTAAATTTTGATATTGACGCTGCCCCCATACTTTAACTGCACTGCGTTTACGGCTTGGCCCACCAACCCGAATTCCTTGCGGATGATCACCATAAGCACCAAATGGCGATGTACCACCTGTGCCAATCATTTTATTACCACCTTGATGCTTTTTGTGTTGTTCCTGCAAACGTTGCTCAAGTTGTTGCAATAGCTCAGCTAAAGACCCCGCTTGACTTAATTCAGCACGCTGTTCGGCAGTCAAATTTTTCTCAAGCAGCTCCAAATCAAGCCAATCTTTCGGAATTTTATCTAATTGATCAAGCAGGTTATCAATTTCTACGTCCGATAACTGTTGCATATATGCCTGAAATGCGCGGTCAAACTTATCAAAGTAGCGCTCATCCTTAACCATAATCAGGCGTGACAATTGATAAAATTGCGTCATATCTGCAAAAGCTAAATGATGTGCAACCGCAGCATTTAAATCCAACAATTCTTGCGTGCTAACAGGCACACCAAATTTTCGTAAGGTATAAAAAAATCGAATAAACATTCAACACCTCAGCGGCGTGACATAAAGGCTAAACGCTCTAGCAATTGTAAATCTTGCTCATTTTTAATTAAAGCACCATACAACGGCGGCAAAGCAGCTTGCGGATTGGCATGTTGTAATTGTTGTTCAGCCAATTCATCAGCCATCAATAAACTTAACCAATCAATCAATTCTGAAGTAGACGGCGGTTTTTTTAAATTTGGGATGCTGCGCAGTTTAAAAAACACCGCTAAGGCATGTTGTACCAAGTCATAAGCGATATTGGGGAAATGTGCAGATACAATGTGTTGCATGGTTTCGGCATCAGGGAAATCGATATAATGAAAAAAACAACGTCTTAAAAAAGCATCGGGCAATTCTTTTTCATTATTTGAACTGATAATTACAATGGGACGCTCGACAGCCTGTATCGTTTCATCAGTTTCATACACATAAAACGACATTTTATCGAGTTCATGTAACAAGTCGTTTGGAAATTCAATATCCGCTTTATCAATTTCATCAATCAATAACACACAGCGTTCAGCACTTTGAAATGCTTCCCACAACTTGCCGGGTCGAATGTAATTTTTAATGTCATAAACCCGATCATCGCCCAATTGGCTGTCGCGCAATCGAGAAACTGCATCGTATTCGTATAAGCCTTGTTGGGCTTTAGTGGTTGATTTCACATGCCAAGTAATCAACTTCAGCCCAAGGCTTTGTGCCACCTGTTCTGCCAATAAAGTCTTACCTGTTCCAGGCTCACCCTTAATTAACAGTGGCTTTTGCAAAAAAATTGCTGCATTTACAGCAAGTTGTAAAGCTTCGGTTGCAATATATTGTTCAGTTCCCTGAAAAGACATGGTATTGGCAGACATGTAGGCCCCTCATTGATCAATGAAATTTACAGTGGGGCACTCTTTTTAGTGATGACTTTCACCTGACGACTTTTCCATTTGCTCCAACAAAAGCCCACCACACAGCCCAAACCGATGACAAATAAAATTGAACCTAAATTCAGCTCAATCAACTGCTTGTCATGGGTCAAGATTCCAAATAATAAGCCGAAAATAGCAGGAGCTAGCGAGGCATTATGACCATCGGACACCGTAGGTGTTGCAATACAAGCAAAAGCAAGTAAAGTCGAAACAAAACAAAAACGTGGATAAGGCTTAGTCATTGAATACCAAGCCCATAACACCAACACTGCACCAATCACATACACGCTCACAGCAAGTGTCGCCTCAGGAACAACATCCAAAACCGATCCAATGTTATGAAAGAAGCCTGTTGTATTAAGCACCGCGTAATCCTTCTGGTTCTACTGCATTTGGATTAATTAATCCTTCTGGCGGCATTTGCATGAAAAAGCCTTTGGTCTGTAATGAATCCATCACATGTAACACACTTACGCGTGCTAATTTACGTGCTTCGCTAAGCTCCAAATGCATCACAAAGGTTGGTTTACCAAATGCCAACATGACTGCTTCAGGCACTTTTTCAAATGGATCTGCATGTTCTTGGGCAGATGTTGCCACATATAAATACATTTCGTCTTTTTTGCTAGAACGGTAAATATCACAATGCATAAAAACAGCACCCTTGGTTGAAAGCATATAAGAAATTAAAATCTGTCGATAGCGCTGTTGATTGACGCATCAGTCGTAAATAACATCGCTGTCGACATAATTGTAGATTGCCAATACCTGCTATATATGTAATACACAGAGTCTAATATTGGACTTTCATTTGCGCTGACAAATTCGCCACATCGTGTTGTAATATATTCAGCAACGGACGTGTGACCCACTCATAACGCCAACCGAGCAAATAAGGTGAAAATTGCGTTTCTGATTTCTGAAACACCACATGATGATATAGTTCATTTAACCATTTTTTACGCATCAAAATATCTTTCGGAATCGACAATTGCATCGCTGTCGCTTCAACATGCGCCTCGACACGTGCCGCAATTTCAGGCGTCACATGCTTGATTGGTCGTGAAATCGGCAATGGCCAATACTCTTTTTCAGGCAAGAATTTTAATAAATCTAAAATAGTTTTACCATATTCACGAATAATATTTGGTCTAATTTGCTTAATTGCCGACAATTGAAAATGGTTTTTCGGATTTTTTTCCACCAAATCAATCATCGTCGCATTTTTTAAGATAAAGCTACGTGGCAGGTTTAAGACTTTAACCAACTGCTCACGCCAAGCGCCAAGCTGTTGTAATTGCATGAGCTGACGGCGTGAATGGCGATAATGCCCAACATCTAAATATAAACATTCGGTTGGGGTTTCTTGCGCAATTTCTTGGGTTAAGCTCACACAATCTTCTAAGACAAAATCGAGTAATTTTTTTTGTTTTAATTCTTGCTGTAAAGTATGTGACAACTGTTGTAGATAAATAACATCATTCGCAGCATAACACATTTGTTCTGTCGTTAAAGGACGCGCCAACCAGTTAGAACGGGTTTGGTCTTTTTCAATTTCAATGCCTAATACATGTTTCAGCGCATTTTGGTAACTGACTTGTAAACCATAACCTAAAAAAGACATGGCAACCTGTGTATCAAATACATTATTCAGTTGTTTCACTTTGGCATAATGATAAATTAAATCAATATCTTCACTACATGCATGAAACATATTCTGCTTGGCATTACAAATTTTTTGCCAAAATGGCATTAAATCTAAAGCGACACCATCAAGTAAATAAACTTGATTGGCTACATTAATTTGAAACACGCCAAGTTTCGGCCAAAATGTATCGACTTTAATGAATTCACTATCGAGTGCATAAATATCACTCTGATTCATGATCTCCAAAACAGTATTTAATTGGTGTTGATCTTGAATAAATTGATACATGGGAAGTGCAAATGCTTGACGCATTACTCATATTTTAATGGCTAATGAGATATCAAACTGCTCATCTTAAGCAAATTGATTGTGATTCACTTATCATCACCATGTGATAAATGTCGTTCTGTGCAAATTATCTATCAAAAACTATTTTTTTGACATCTTTAAATGCATTTTTATTGTTTTTGCCGCTCAAGCTGATAATTTTTACTCAATTTCAAGCTTATTTTAATTGCATTCGATTATGTACTGCCTGACTTAAGGTATGGCTATCGACATATTCAAGTTCCCCCCCTTGTGGCACGCCTTGTGCAATTCGGGTCATTTTTAAAGCTAAATGCTTGCACGATTCGAGTAAATAATGTGCCGTTGCTTGTCCTTCTACAGTCGCATTGGTGGCAATAATCACCTCTTGAACCATGTGTTGATTTAAACGTGCAACCAAAGCAGGAATACCAATTTCTTCAGGCCCAATGCCATCTAACGGCGATAAGTGCCCACCTAAAACGTGGTATTTACCTTTAAAACTGCCACTTTGTTCAATCGCCATGACATCAGCAGGAGATTCCACCACGCAAAGCAATTGTTCGTCACGTTCATTCGATGCACAAATGGCACAAATATCATGTTCAGTTAATGAATTACAGATTTGGCAGGCATGAATATAATTGGCAGCTTCATGTAAAGCTTGCGCTAAGAATACCGCACCTTCACGATTTTTCATCACCAAATGCAATGCCATGCGCTGAGCCGACTTTGGCCCAACGCTTGGCAACACACGCAGTGCTTGGACAAGTTCTTCAAAACGTTGACTAAACACAGTGTAATAACCTTAGAATAAACCTGAAAGACCTGGTGGTAAACCAGTGCCAGCATTCGCGGCCTTCATGGTTTCATCGGTAATCGCTTCTGCTTGGCGTGCAGCATCGTTCATTGCTGCGGCAATTAAATCTTCAATCATATCTGCTTCGTCTTGCAACAATTCAGGATTGATTTCAATACGTTTCACCACATGACGGCACGTCATTGTCACTTTCACTAAACCACCACCTGCTTCTGCATGCACTTCAGTTTCTGCAAGTTGTGCTTTCGCCTTTTTAACATTGGCTTCCATATCTTTTTGCATACGCTGTGCTTGTTGCATCAACATATTAATATTCATTTAATCTCTCCAAAAGTTAAATCAGATCAAGTCCGCGTGAAAGGTCTGCGATAATATCACGGATATCCTCTAGACCAACAGAAACACGGATTAATCCTTCACCAATTCCTGCTGCAATTTTCGCATCGGGTGATAATTTACCGTGTGTAGTTGTTGCAGGATGAGTAATGGTTGATTTTGCATCGCCTAAATTGCCAGTAATCGAAATAAATTGGGTACTATCGATGACTTTCCATGCAGCTTCACGGCCGCCTGCCACTTCAAAAGACACAATCCCACCAAAACCTGACTGCTGCTTTTTCGCAAGTTCATGCCCAATATGGTGAGGTAAGCCTGCATAATAGACTTTGTCCACTTTTTCATGGCTATTTAACCATTCTGCAAGAATTTGTGCATTGCGTGAATGTTCATTCATTCTTAAACGCAATGTTTCTAGACCTTTTAAGAACACCCATGCATTAAATGGACTCATTGATGGGCCAAGTGTACGCACAACACCAAACACTTCTTCTAACAGTTGATGCCCACCAACCACAGCACCACCCAAAGTCCGCCCTTGCCCATCAATATATTTGGTCGCCGAGTACACCACCAAATCTGCACCAAGTTGCAATGGTTTTTGCAATACAGGCGTACATAAGGTGTTATCTACCGCAAGCAAGGCATTATTGGCATGGGCAATTTCTGCTAAAGCAGGAATATCGGCAATTACTGCTAACGGGTTTGATGGCGACTCAATAAACAATAATTTAGTGGTCGAACGAATTGCCGCCTTCCATGCAGCCAAGTCGGTTAAATCAACAAAATCAACTGCAACTCCAAACTTAGCAATATAGCGTTCAAACAAGCCTACAGTTGAGCCAAAGACATCTCTTGAGCAAATGACATGATCGCCTGCTTTTAAATAGGCCATTGCAATCGCCAAAATCGCACCCATGCCCGAACCCGTTGCCACAGCACGTTCTGCACCTTCTAAAGCTGCAAGACGTTTTTCAAACATGGCGACCGTTGGATTGGTAAAGCGTGAATAAATATTGCCTGCTTCTTTGCCCTGAAATTTATTGGCAGCTTCTTCGGCATTTGCATACACAAAAGATGAGGTTAAAAAAATAGGTTCATCATGCTCGCCTTCAAAGGTACGGGTATGACCTGAACGAATCGCTAACGTATCTAATTGGTATGGCACATCATCATGTTGGCTCATGGGTCGCTCGAATGATATAAATAAAGAATTGGCAACATTTTGAGCGCCGAACGCCAATAAGGTCAAGCCTTAATATTAAAGAACAGTACAATTTTAAGGCAATAGCATTTAGGTGCAATAAGCCGAGTTCAAATACAGATAAGCTTATGAAAAATAATGATAAGCATAATTAAAATTAAAGTGGAAATTTAAGATTTAAAGATGAATAAATGATCTTTTATACCAATAAAAATGGAGAAATAATGAGGATAACTTACAATTGTGAGCGCTTTAGACATTGCATTTTTCCCCATGAGCCGCCATATTAGAAATTGTGTAATTTACATATCTTGTTACACAAGAGGATAAATATGAAAACCGTTCTAAGTATAAGTTTTGCCAGTCTGATTGGTTTTATAGGTGTTTCTAGTGCTTATGCAGCATCGACTGAATGTCAGAAACTTGAAGATGATTACAACTTAATTTATGCAGCCAAAGGCTATTGTTTTAGCGATGCCGCTGCAAAAGCTAAATATGGCAATCAAAATTGCTTTACCACCAAACCAAAATTTTCAGACAAAGAGCAACAACGCCTTGACCAAATTAAGGCAAATCAGAAAGAATTAAACTGTAAATAAGTTTAATTTCAAGGATTTTCTAAAATGGCATACGATGACCAAAATATTTTTGCAAAAATTTTACGTGGTGAAATTCCTGCAATTAAAGTTTATGAAGATGAACGTGTTCTTGCGTTTATGGATATCATGCCTCAAGCTGATGGTCACACGCTGGTCATTCCAAAAGCAAAAGCAGTCACGTTGCTCGACTTGAGCGCTGAAGATGCATCTTATACCATCCAAATTGTACAAAAAATTGCGCGCGCCATTGAAACAGCTTTAGATGCTAAGGGTATTGTTTTAATGCAACTTTCAGGTGAAGCGGCAGGTCAAACTGTACCACATGTTCACTTCCATTTGGTCCCAAGCTCAATTCAAGCCATGCGTAATCACGCGGCCCAAATGGGTGATATGGAACAAATTAAAGCCAATGCAGAGAAAATTAAAGCGGCAATTGAGGCTTAAATAACAGCGCTTTATGCAAAAAAAACCTGATCCATGATCAGGTTTTTTATTGCACTCAAGCCAAATACTTTTATTTCAAAAATTGTGAAGCTAAATTCATCACTTTTTGGATGTCAAGATTTGCCGCGCTCGTATCGGTTTGCTCACCCTGTGGTGTTAAGCGATCAATCACTTGCGGAATCAAACTTGCAATTGCTGCATACACATCTTGCGGTTGGCTTTGCGTCTGATCAGCAACATTTTTAACCTCTTCATGATTAAATAATGACTGGATTTTATCGACCACAGCAGTTTGATTTTCCTGATTTGGATCAATCCAACTTTGAACATGTTCGGCTAAACCACTATTACGCAGTTGATCCAAAGCACCACTTAAGCCGCCTTGTTGTTGAATCCAATTTAAAATTAAAGGAATCACCGCAACCAATAAAGCAGATGAACCCGTACTTTGAGCGGTATTCCCTGTCAATTGCCCCAGCACAGAACCTAAAATCCCACCACTCGAACCTGTATTTTGATTTTGTCCAGTCAATTGACCAAAGACATTACCAAGCACACCGCCTAAGCCACCACCATTCGAATTTTGCTGACCTGATAATGCTTGAGCTGCTAATTGCTCAACTAATTTAGTTAAATCCGACATGTATATCTCTCTATATTTGATTATCACATCAAAATATAACGCTTTAATTTAACAAAAGTGTTTAGATTTAGTATTTAAATGATTTACTTATACCCACGAAGATTTTTTCATATCAACTTTGGCTTATCTGAAAACCTATCTAGTCCCAAATATCCTCTAACTTTTGTTTTACCATCTAAATTTATTCCAATTTTCAGGGTTTGCCCAGAACTTAGAATTAAACCAATCTGGCACATGCTTATAGGTTAAAATATTAAATTGCCATAAGCTTAAATCGGCCTCGGGTTGCGTTTGATCTAAAATTTGGGTTAAACCCAACGCACGCATTAATTGCGTATCAGACTGTAAACAAACCACAATCAACCGTTTTGCAAATAAATCACGCAGTCGAACCAACAGTTGTGTTTTATGAATTTCAGTGACATTTTCAACCCGATCCAACAACACCACCGCTAAGTCATAACGCTGGCTAAAAGGCAGACTTAGTAATTCAGATACGTTAAAATGCTGCCATTGAATTGTGTTTACCAACGTAAAAGGTGCGAGGTTCTCACCAATACACAATCCAGTTTGAATCTGCTGTTCCTGACATAAATCGTCTAGCATAGAAGTGATGACATGATGTTCTGCCATGAAACTGCACCTTTAAAATTGTAAGAGAGAAATTTTGTATGGAATTACAAGGCATTTGCCATAAAATGCATGCCAGTTTAGCCAACTTAAGTGTAACCGAACACAAGACCCAAAAGGCAGATGTTGAATATCAATTTACGTTAGATGCGTCAATCGTTCATTTACCCATCCAAGTTGGGCAAGAGGTTGAAATTGAATGGACAGGGCAAATCTATTGCACCTCTTGTGGCACTAAGACTCCTAAATCTTACTCTCAAGGTCATTGCTTTAAGTGCTTTAAAACTAAAGCGTCTTGTGACCTGTGTATTATGAAGCCTGAAACCTGTCATTATCATTTAGGTACCTGCCGCGAAGAAAGCTTTGCCAAAAATGTTTGTTTTCAGCCACACATTGTCTATTTAGCCAATTCTAGCGCGCTGAAAATTGGGATTACGCGTTTAGGCCAAATGCCAACCCGTTGGCTCGACCAAGGTGCAACCCAAGCATTACCAATTATGCAAGTAGGTTCACGCAGACTTTCAGGACAACTTGAAACCATGTTTGCCGAACAATTGGCAGATAAAACCGATTGGCGCAAGTTATTAAAAGGTGAAGCTGAACCGCTCAATTTAACTGAAATTCGTAATGAAATTCTGACTGAGTTCACGCCTAAAATTCAGAAAATCCGCGATGAATTTAGCCAAAATTTAGATTTTTCCGAAGGAATAGAAATTCTAGAACATGAACAAATGCGTGAATTTGTATACCCTGTTGATTTATACCCAGAAAAAATTAAATCTCATAATTTAGATAAAACCCCAACCATTCGTGGCAAGCTACAAGGCATTAAAGGGCAATATCTTATTATGGATTCAGGTGTGATTAATATCCGTAAATATACAGGTTATCAACTCATTATTCGTACCGAATAAACACAATAGACGTTCTTCCCCAATGTAGTTTTCTTCTATATCAAAGAAGAAAAAAGATTTATGCAATGAGTTTAATAATGCTGTCAATTTAGGCAGCATTATTCGGCTTTCATTCAGCAGGCACTGTACCAATTAAGTTTAAAATAGCATGTACAGGGTCTTCGGTATCACCCGAAATGAGCTGTTTATGCATTGAAATATGCTGCATACTTTGAATTTTTGCTTGCTCAAGCTGCATCAATTTTTCAATTTCGGCAGCCAATTTTTCAGGTGTTGCCTGACTTTGTACCAATTCGGTAATAACCTTTTTCCCTGCAATAATATTGGGTAACGAATAATAGGGAATTTTTACCAAGAATTTCACAATTTGGTATGTTAACCAATGCAGCTTATAAAATGTGACCATTGGGCGATGCAGCAACATTGCTTCCAAAGTTGCCGTCCCCGATGCCAAAGCCACAATGTCACTGGCTTGCATCACCATACGACCAATTTTAGACTCAGTATATTGGTTTTCCAATATATGAACTTTGTGCTGAAAACTCTCAGGATAGTCTTGTAAAATTTGCGCAATTTGCTGCTGCCGTTGTGAATTAATTGCAGGCACCAAAAACTGATAATTTGGATATTTTTTTGCCAGAATTTGCCCCGCAGAAAATACCAATGGCGCAAGTCGCTCAACTTCACTGCGGCGACTACCCGGCAACAAGGCAATATATTGCCCCGCTTCATCTAAATTTAACGCTTGTCTTGCCTGTAAGATATCGTGCTGTAACGGTAATTGCTTCGCCAGCGGATGCCCAACAAAAATTGCAGGGACTTGGTATTTTTGATAAAAGGCTTTTTCAAAAGGAAATAAGCACATTACCAAATCAATATTTTGCTTAATGCCATAGACTCGTTTTTGTCGCCACGCCCAAACCGATGGACTAACGTACTGTACAGTTTTAATCGGCAATTGTTGTTGCTTAATTTTTTTCGACACTCTTAAATTAAAATCGGGTGCATCAATACCAATAAAAATATCGACAGGCTGTTTCGTCCAACGCTCAATCAATCCATCTCTGACTGCAAATAATTGTTTTAAATCTTTTAAAACTTCAACAATACCCATTACGGCTAACGTTTCCATAGGATATAAACTGTTAAAGCCAGCAGCAATCATTTGCGGGCCGCCAATTCCTTCAAATTCGACATCTATGCCTAAATCGTGAAAACGTTGCATGAGTTCAGCGCCTAAGGTATCTCCTGAAACCTCCCCCACAACAATGCCTATTTTTAATTTACGATTTTGCAAAAGAATGCCCTGTATTGATCAAAAACTTATGCTCGCTATAATAAAACAGTTCGAGATTTTCACAAAAGAATTTCAACCAAGTCAATGCACAGATCATTTTCTTTAAGTTTATTTTTGATCAATACAAAAAATACATGCAAGAAAAATCAAACAATAAATTATTGATATAAATATTATTTTACAATTTTCATTCATTTTATGCTCTTCATTTTTAATCTTAGTGCTACAGATTTTTATTGGAAAAATAATTAAATAATAATAGTATTGCGAATCATTTAAATTTGCACTAAGGATTACTTGATGCGTTATCATCTTTCTGCACTGTCTTTTGCTGTACTTAGTATTATGGGAAGCACCACATCCTATGCCAATGACACAGATGGACAGCCAACTTTAGCCACCATTACAGTAAAAGCAGATACAGCACCAAGTTCAGACAGTACAAAAACGTATACGATTAAAAACAGTCAAAGTGCCACCAAACTCAATATTGATGTCAAAGAAACTCCACAAACCTTAAATGTGGTCACGCGTCAGCAAATGGATGATTTCTCTTTGCACACCACACGCGATATTTTGAACAATACCCCCGGCGTTACTGTTACAGGGCTAGAAACCAACCGTACAACCTATACTGCGCGAGGTTTTAATATCTCTAATATTTTGGTTGATGGCGTAGGATTCCCACAATTAGATGGCTATGATTATTGGAATTATGATCCTGATAGTTATTTTTATGATCGCGTAGAAGTGGTTAAAGGTGCGGATGCTTTAACCAATGCATTGGGATCTCCAGGTGCGACCATTAATTATGTACGTAAACGTCCAACCAAGGAATTCCAAGCCAATGCAGGCATCAGTTATGGTTCTTGGAATACACAACGCTATGAAGCGGATATTTCAGGTTCACTCACCCAAGATGGCCGTGTTCGTGGGCGACTGGTTGGTTTTGAAAAAACAGGAAATTCATATCTAGATCGTAATTCTGAAGAAAAAAATGGTATTCAAGGTATTTTAGAAGCAGATATAACCGATGCAACTACGGCTTCAATCGGATACTCAAAGATGCATCAATATACTAATGGTGCACAATGGGGCTCTAATCCATTATTAAAAAATGGGGTCGCGTTCAGCTATGCAACTCATTACAACTATGTACCCTCTTGGACATATTATGATTATGATATCGACAATTACTTTGCAAATGTTGAACAAAAACTTGGTGATAATTGGAAGTTAAAGCTCAGTTACGACGATAAGCGCTTTCTAAATACCAATAAAATGCTTTACATCAACACTGTAAATAATATCGATTATTTATATCCATCAATTTACAATCAAAAAATTACCAATAAAAATGCCAACATCAATGTAGATGGAAAATTTGATTTATTTGGAAAAACACATGACATTGTGATGGGTTATAATTGGGCACAATATAAAGAAAAATTTTCAAACTCTGTTTCAACAGAAATGCTTGAATATCTTAAAGATTATGATGTTACTCATTTGATTCCAACATCTATCCAGCCAAGTACCAATTATGCGGAACCTACGTGGTATCAAATTAATGATTGGACAGCGAATGGCGCATCAACTTTAAAAACAACTTATGCAACTACTCGTTTGAATATAAACGATAAACTTAAAGCCATTTTAGGCGCAAGCTATAATCAACTTGACTATACTGCATACCAAGGCGCAGAAAAATATACTAAAAATAAGTTAACCCCTTATGTGGGACTGACATATAATTTTTCACCAAATTATACCGCTTACCTCAGCTATACCTCTATTTTCTTACCTAATGGTTCAAAACTTAATACTTCAAAAAAAACAATTGGACCTAAAGAAGGTAAAAGCTATGAACTTGGTTTAAAAGCAAGTTGGTTCAATGACCGACTTACGGGATCATTTGCCGTATTTAAAACAACCCAAAATAACTACACCGTTGATAGCGGGAAATTGTTAGGCTCGGTATCTTTATTCAATGTATATAATGTTGAATCTCAAGGTATTGAAGCGAATCTTGCGGGACAAGTATCTGACAATCTTGACCTAAGTGTTGGATATAGCAAATATGCGCTGAAAAGTCGTCTAGATGGCACCGACCCAAATCCCAACTTACCGAAACAATCATTTAACCTGTTAACAACCTACACCATCCCACAAATACCAAAACTGAAAATTGGTGCAGGGCTAAAATGGCAAGACCAAATTACCGATACAAGCTATAGCACTGTAAAACAACATGCGTATACTTTGTTAAGTGCTATGGCAAGCTATGAAGTAAATGATCATCTTGCACTACAAATTAATGGCAATAATTTAACCAACAAAAAGTATTTAACAGGGTTGTCAGGTGGTCAAGGTTATTACGGTGCACCAGCCAATTACAACATTGCTGTTCAATTTAAATACTAAGTTCTACATTCACAGCTTTATTGGATTTTCTGATAATTGCTTGTTGCATCTTTATGCGCAATGAGTAATCATATTGCGAATAATTATTATTTGTATTTAAGAGGTGCGCGGTGCTCTCCTATCGTTTACAAGTCTTTTATCGATTAATACTTGTGCTAGTTGTTGGGTATGCCTGTACTGCTTTACTTACGTCGACCCTATCAATGGCATTACAACCGTGGTTTCAAAAAGCAGATGCTGTGTATTTGGCAGCAATGATTGCTATTTTATTCTACCTCTGTTTTTTCATTATTGGGTTTTGTGTCAATTCTCTTAAAAAGCTGAGTTTATACAGCATCTTAATTGGAGTGATTTCGTATACCGCTTACTTTGTCATAGGCTAAACTGTCATGCACAAATCTATTCGCCAATCGATGGCATGGTTACATTCTTGGGTCGGTCTTCTATTGGGTTGGCTGTTGTTTAGCATTTTTTTATTTGGAACGCTGTCTTATTACAAAAACCAAATTACTCATTGGATGCAACCCCAATGGCAAAATAGCGAAATTTCTCAGCAAAAGGCCGTTGTTTCGGCATGGGACTATCTACAAAAAAATGCCTCCGATGCGCAAAATTGGTATATCTACCCAGCCCGTCCAGAACAGCCATTTAACCAGATTTACTGGCAAAAAGCTGACAATAGCTATGAATCTAAAAGTTTAGACTATAAAACAGGCTTAGAAGTTAAAAATACCACTGAAGGCGGCAATTTTTTTTATAATTTTCATTTTCAGCTCTATGCTATTCCCATTGTATTGGGGCGTATCATTACCAGTATTGCCGCATTTTTAATGTTAATTGCACTTATTTCAGGAATTATTACCCATAAAAAAATTTTTACTGACTTTTTCACGCTACGCACGTTTAAATCACAACGCTCATGGCTCGATTTTCACAATGTCGTTTCAGTCATTGCGCTGCCCTTTTTTTTAACCATTACCTTTACTGGATTGGCAATTTTTTTCTATATTTATCTACCTTATGGGATTCAAAAAAACTACCCAGATAATTCACGCCAGTTTTTCCAAGAGATTGCAGAGAAACCGATTAAAACTACACAGCCGCCACTTGCCGCAGCACCGATGTTATCTTTAGCACAAGTACAACATATTGTTCAGCAACAATGGTCAGAAAACCCTGAAATTGAAAGTATCCGCATTAAAAAGCCGAATACAACACAAGCCGAAATTACGATAAAACAAACCAAAGATGAAAGTATTACCATCAATAGCCCCCAACTGAGTTTAATGGGAAGCAATGGACAACTGCTTGAAAATACCAGACGCGAAACCCCGATTAGTACTTTATATGCGGGTGTTTATGGCTTACATATGGCGTTATTTGCACAGCCACTGCTACGTTTTGCATTATTTTTTAGCGGACTATTAGGTTGTTTTATGATTGCATCTGGCATGCTGCTTTGGAGTTTAAAAAGACAACTGCAAAACAAACAATCCAAATTCCACTTTGGTCACTATTTGGTCGACCGACTTAATGTAAGCACCTGTGTTGGAATGCCTATTGCAACCTTAGTTTATTTCTATGCGAATCGCTTATGGACGATTTCCCAACCAACGAATTATGAAGTTGCGAGTTTTTTTACTGCATGGCTCATTAGCATTCTTTTGGCTTTATTAACCCCCAAAGAAAAACTTTGGCGAAGCCAATTAATCATTTTTATTGTTTTAGCAAGCTGCTTGCCATTTTTAAATATGTTCATTTTATTTAAACATGGTTGGGTTCAATCGGTGCAAGATTATCTGCATTATCTATATTTTGATGCATTTTTATGGGCATTTTCAGCCTTGGCCATTTTCATCTATTTGAAAATCAAACCGATTCAACAGCAAGCACGACAAAAAATCATGCAAAAAATACAACAGAAACAGAGGCAAACATAATGCTAATGATCAGTCTAATCTGCATTTTTCTGGTCTTTTTTTGCGTATACATTATTAGCGATAAAAAAAAGTCCCAGCGTCATTATGCGATGTTTCAATTCTTAAACCAGCGACCACGGTTGTGTCGTGGCTTAAGTTTAAGTTTTTATCTGATTTCAACGGCCTTACTTAGCCATTATTATCGATTTTCAGTCGGTTTTGTCAGCTTTTGGGTATTTGCAAGTCCTGTGATTTTCATTTTTATTTTATATTCCAACCAGTTAAGCCCCAAAAAATAGAAATGATTCCTATTTGCTTTTTCTTTTTTTGAATAAGCAAATCATTTTTTATGACTGTTTTTTTTCATAAAAAATCATACCATATCCAAGATTTAGAATAATGGCATACTCAAAATGGTTGATGCGATCCAATTTATACTTGCAGGCGTACTGGTTGGTTTCTGTGTTGGAATTACAGGCGTGGGTGGCGGTTCACTGATGACCCCAATACTCATTGGTTTATTTAAAATAGAACCACACATTGCCATTGGCACGGACTTGCTTTATGCCTCTATTTCTAAATTCTGTGGCTCGATGGTGCATGCAAAAAAACTCAATATTGTTTGGCCTTTGGTTTTTTGGCTTTCGGTTGGAAGTATACCGGCATCGTTTGGAACACATTGGGTGCTTGAAAACTATTTAAGCCAATCGAACGAATACAAAAAAGTCCTGACAATTGTGCTTGGCTTTATGCTCACACTAACAGGTATTTCAATTGTTTTTAGAGCGCAAATTGAAAAATTCTTTAGCCGTTTTCGTTCTTCACAACAAATTGAAAGCGAGCAAATTTCTTTTACAACCAACCGTGTGCTTTACATCATCATTATGGGCATTGTGTTAGGTGTATTCGTCACCCTTTCTTCTGTGGGTGCGGGTGCGTTTGGTGTAATGGCTCTGATTTTACTGTTCCCGAATTTACCAATGATTCGTATTATTGGCTCGGACGTGGCCCATGCGGTATTACTGACCTTTGTTGCAGGCATGGCACACATGAGTTCTGGTAACGTGGACTTTCAGCTATTGACCTATCTTCTGATTGGCTCTATTCCATCAATTATTATTGGCACATTAATCAGCTCTAAAATGCCTGAGCGCATAATTCGTAAAGTACTCGGTATCACCTTATTTTTATTGGGTATTAATTTTATTTTACATCCAATTAAAGATAAACCTAAACCAATTGCAACAGCCGTGACACAGCTACAAAATTCACCACAAAGCAGCACCAAATAATCCATATTTTCTTAGCACATCAATTTTAGCGAATATCGCACGCTTATCGAACAAAGCGTGCTATATTGATAAAATATCCAATAATTGTATTTTTTCAGTGACGGCAATGAATAGTTTACAGTCCAATTCTATTACCTCTACCGATATTGATGACATCAATATTCAAAGTATTCAACCTTTAGTGACTCCAGCGCAACTTAAAGCTGAGCTTCCTTTATCTGAAACTGCATCTCAATCGGTTTTCACAGGACGTGAAACGATTCGTAAAATTTTAGATGGTGAAGACAAGCGTTTATTTGTTGTGATTGGACCATGTTCTATTCATGACACTAAAGCAGCACATGAATATGCCGACCGTTTAAAAGTCTTAAGTGAAAAAGTCAAGGATACTTTATATATTGTAATGCGAGTTTACTTTGAAAAACCACGTACAACAGTAGGTTGGAAGGGTCTAATCAATGACCCAGACATGAATGACTCATTTAATATCGAAAAAGGTTTGCGTTTAGGTCGTCAACTTTTACTTGAACTCAATGAAAAAGGTTTACCGTGTGCAACCGAAGCACTCGACCCGAACTCACCACAATATTTACAAGACTTAATTGCATGGTCTGCCATTGGCGCACGCACCACTGAAAGCCAAACCCATCGTGAAATGTCATCGGGGTTATCATCCCCTGTTGGGTTTAAAAATGGTACTGACGGTGGCTTAACTGTTGCAACCAATGCAATGCAAGCAGTGAAACATGGTCACAGCTTCTTAGGCTTAAGCAATGAAGGACAAGTTTCTGTTATTCGTACCAGTGGCAATGCTTATGGGCATGTAGTATTACGTGGTGGCAATGGCAAACCAAATTATGATGCAACTTCAGTTTTTGAAGCAGAACAAGCTTTGGCAAAAGCAAAAGTTAGCAACAAAATTATGATTGACGCAAGCCATGCGAACTCAAATAAAGACCCATACTTGCAACCACTTGTACTAAAAAATGTCACTGAACAAATTTTAGATGGTAACAAATCAATTGTTGGTTTAATGGTTGAAAGTCACTTAAAAGGTGGTCGCCAAGATATTCCAGAAAACTTATGTGATTTAGAATATGGAAAATCAGTGACTGATGGCTGTATTGATTGGGAAACCACCGAAAAAACCCTTCTAGACATGCATGAAGCACTTAAGGATGTCTTACCTCGTCGTTAAGTTATTTCTATACGCCATCATTTGATGGCGTTTTTTATGAACGTCAATATTATGAATACTTTAGAACAAGCGCTTAGCCAAACTTTAAACTTCCAATTTATTCACGAGCATTTATTTACTTCTGGACAGCCTACCGCCAAAGAGCTTGAACATATTAAAGCCTATGGCATTAATACCGTTATTAACATTGCATTAAGCGATGCTAATAATGCACTGAAAAATGAAGATAAAATTTGCCTTGAACTCGGTTTAAATTATATTCAACTTCCAATTTCATGGGAGTTACCTGACCCTGAACAAGCACTTTTAGTCCTTGATATGCTCAGCTCGCTCACCCACGAGCATACCGTTTGGCTGCACTGTGCCAAAAATTATCGCGTGAGTGCTTTGATGTATCTGTACCGTCAATATTATATGGATATTGACCTTCCTGCAGCGCAAGATTTAATGCATCAAATTTGGACACCCAACGACACTTGGACAGGTCTCATTCATGGGGTAGATTTGCAACTCAAGGGGCGACGAGCAACCCAAGAGTTACAACATGCCTTGTTGCAAACACGCCATTTTTATTAAATAGCAACCAATAAAACGGTTGCGGTCGCTAAGATCCCTTCTTGGCGACCCGTAAAACCCAACTTTTCTGTCGTTGTCGCTTTCATACTAATTTGATCCAATTCAACCTGCAAAGCATCGGCAATACTTTGACGCATTACAAGGTTATGTGGTGCAAGTTTCGGACGTTCACACGCCACCGTAATATCCGCATTATTTAGCTGATATCCCTTTGCTTGAATTAATTGATAAACATGTTGTAATAGCTTCTTACTATCTGCACCTTTAAATTCAGGGTCTGTGTCAGGAAAATGCTGCCCTATATCTCCCAATGCAACCGCACCAAGTAAAGCATCAGCCAATGCATGTAAGACCACATCGCCATCAGAATGTGCTTTTAAGCCATGTGTATGTGGAATACGTACACCTGCGAGTGTCACAAAATCACCTGTTTCAAAGGCATGAACATCCATTCCCTGTCCAATTCTTAGCTTTAGCATGCTTGAATCTCTCATTTAAATCATGTTGATTGCTTGTGTTTACAGTTATAGGTTCGCTATAGTAGCGCTAGCATTATAGTCTAAAAGTATACGCGATCATGCATTGGAAGTTTGCGCTTAATCGGTTTAAAATTTGCCAATCTCTTATCAGCTTAAGCCTTGTGCTGTGGGCAACTCCAAGTTATGCTCAAAAATTGGTATGCCCATTTAAAGCCAAGCCACGTTTACTCTGTAATGCAGAAACCCTAAAACAAAAGCAACAACTCAATCAGCTCTTATTTAATACTTATTTAAGTACCAATGCCCCACCACGTTTAATTATAGACACACAAATTTTATGGCAAAAACGCATTCAACAATGCAAAAATAAACGCTGTATACAACAACAATTTGAAACGCGAAGTGATGACTTAAATAGCTATAGCTCTTTAAATCAAAATCTTACTCAACATTTTATTCAATATAAAAATGGTCAAACCGCCGACCCTCAAGTCCATTTGCAAATTCATCAACTCGATCAAAATAGAATTAAAATCGAAGGGATTGCTTATCGTAATCCAAATAATCACCGCAACAAGCAAAGTGTGGCTTTCTTAGCTTATCAAAATCAAGATCAAAAAAACCAAGTAACAAATAATGAAACTGCTTGCCAATATGGTTTTAATTTTCAAAAAGCCATTTTAACCATACGGTTAATCAAAAACCAACCGCATCAATCTTGTGACCGTTTTGTTGGAAATTATCGACTTTATGACTAATGGCTCTCTTGCTGAGCAGTTAAAATCAGGCTTGCGAGCACGAGATCTTCAGGAAAAGTAATTTTCAAATTATCAGAGCGACCTGCTACCACAGTCACATCATACCCGCACCACTCAAGTGCACTTGCTTCATCGGTAATAGCAACATGAGCTGCCAAAGCCTGCTCAATGGCGCGTTTTAATAAGCCAATTTGGGCAATTTGTGGCGTTTGTGCTTGCCATAAATGTGAACGATCTACTGTTGTTTCAATACACTGATTTGCTACTTTTTTAAGCGTATCCCGCACTGGAACTGCCAAAATTGCACTGCATTGCAGCTGTACGGCACAATCAACCAAACTGGTTAAATTATCAGTTGTAACGCAGGGACGCGCTGCATCGTGAACTAAAACATAATCCTGCTCATCTGCAATCGTGAGTAAATAATTAAGCGCATTTAATACTGAATCAACACGCTCTAATCCCCCCAAACAAAAATGGGCACGTTCAACACATGCTAAAGGCAAAGTTTGAGCAAGCGTATCATTTTCTGCAATAGCAAGAACATAACCTTGTAACGGTAAATGATTTAAACGCTCAACGCTATGTTCAAGCACAGTTTTGCCTAACAAAGGCTGATATTGTTTTAATTCTGTCGCAGAAAAACGCCGCCCTGAACCCGCTGCCGGAATAATGGCCCACAATTTAGTGGAGGTCTGGGCTGTCTTCATCTTCATTATTTTTTGAATCTTTGGCATTATTTGGGTCGACATACGTCGATTGATATTGGGTACTGATGGTGCTCATTTGCACAAAAGTTTCATTTGGCTTAATCAAGCCCAAATCTAAACGTGCATGCTCTTCGACTGCTTCTACACCATTTTTAAGATCATAGACTTCTGCCGCCAAAATACGGTTACGTTCTTTCAAGTCTGTATTCACATCGCCCTGTTGCTGGATTTGCTGCATCAAGCGTTGGTGATCATAATAACCACCTTCACCATACCAGAACATGTATTGGAAACCTGCGATCAAAGCAATCGCAAGCACCAAAATACAGCGACTTGAAAAAGAATCAAAGGCTTCTTTTACATAAGTCAGCATAAAGTTTAGTTCAAACCTTTAAATTCAGCTTTACCACGATAAATGGCTTGAGTCGCCTCTTCAATACGTAGCAATTGGTTATATTTTGCAACACGGTCTGAACGGCTGAGTGAACCTGTTTTAATTTGACCCGCTGCTGTACCAACTGCTAAATCAGCAATAGTAGAATCTTCAGTTTCACCCGAACGGTGCGAAATTACTGTAGTATAACCATTAGCTTTAGCAAGATAAATCGCATCTAGCGTTTCAGTTAAGGTACCAATTTGGTTGTATTTAATCAAAATTGAGTTAGCAATGCGTTGATCAATACCACGCTGTAAGATTTTTGGATTGGTTACAAATAAATCATCACCAACCAGTTGAATCTTATCACCTAAAATCGAAGATAAATAACCCCAACCTTCCCAGTCTGACTCATCCAAACCGTCTTCAATTGAAATAATTGGATATTGCTTCACCAAACCAGCTAAATAGTCTGCAAATTGATTGCTAGTAAATGCGCGATTGCCTTCACCTTCAAGCACATATTGACCATTTTTATAGAATTCTGACGCAGCACAATCAAGTGCCAGCATAATGTCTGAACCTGCTTTATAGCCCGTTTTTTCAATGGCTTCTAAAATAACGGTAATTGCTTCTTCGTTTGAACGTAAGTTCGGTGCAAAACCACCTTCATCACCCACTGCTGTATTTAAGCCTTTTTTCTTTAATACAGATTTAAGTGAATGGAAGATTTCTGCACCTGCTTGCAAGCTTTCTGCAAACGTTGAAAAACCTACAGGTTCAATCATAAATTCTTGAATATCAACGGTATTATCCGCATGCGAACCACCATTTAGAATATTCATCATTGGAACAGGCATCGACAAAGTTTCTTGTCCACGTAAGTTCGCAATATATTGGTACAGAGGAAGCCCTTGCTCAAGCGATGCTGCACGTGCAGCTGCTAAAGAAACCGCCAACGTTGCATTCGCACCTAACTTCTCTTTGTTTTCAGTGCCATCCAACGCAATCATTTGGTCATCAAGTGCTTTTTGTTCAAAAACACTTTGACCCAGCAATAAACCACGGATATCTTGATTTACATTTTGAACCGCTTGGCGTACACCTTTGCCAAGATAACGAGATGCATCGCCATCACGCAATTCTAATGCTTCGCGCGAACCCGTCGAAGCGCCTGACGGTGCGCATGAACGCCCTACAATACCTGATTCTAAAATCACGTCTGCTTCAATAGTTGGGTTACCACGCGAATCTAAAATTTCGCGCGCACGAATGTCAACGATTTGGCTCATGAACTGTTCCTCTGTTAAGTAATTAAACTGATGCGATCATTGCATCAGTGGGTGTCTAACGCATTGAATCCTTTTACCAATGTGTCTAACTCTTTTAACTGCGCCAAAAATGGTTCAAGTTGAGATAAACGTAAAGCACATGGCCCATCACATTTTGCAATATCTGGGTTTGGATGTGCTTCTAAAAATAAACCAGCTAAACCTGTTGCCATACCTGCACGTGCCAACGTGGTAATTTGGGCACGGCGACCACCAGCAGAGTCTTCACGACCACCTGGGGTTTGTAATGCATGGGTCACATCAAAAAATACAGGGACATTCATGGCTTTCATGGTGTCAAAACCAAGCATATCCACCACAAGGTTGTTATAACCAAATGCTGTACCGCGCTCACATAAAATGAGTTTGTCGTTGCCTGCTTCTAAACATTTATTCAGAATATGGCTCATTTCACGTGGTGAAAGGAATTGTGCTTTTTTAATGTTGATAATCGCATCAGTCTTTGCCATTGCTTCAACTAAGTCGGTTTGACGGCTTAAAAATGCAGGCAACTGAATAATATCAGCAACACTTGCAACCGCTTCAGCTTGATGAGGCTCATGGACATCGGTGATGATAGGTACATTCAGCTTAGCTTTAAGTTCGCCTAACCATTCCACACCTTTTTCAAAGCCTGGTCCGCGAAACGAATGCAGGCTTGAACGGTTGGCTTTATCAAAGCTCGCCTTAAAGACATAAGGAATGTCTAAACGTTTACAAATTTCGATATAACTTTCTGCAATTTCAAAAGCTAAATCTTTTGACTCAAGTACATTCATGCCGCCGAATAGTACAAATGGCAAATGATTTGCCATTTGTATATCGCCTAAACGTACAATTTGCTGTGGTTTTAATTGTGACATTTAAACTATCCTAAGTGTGTATTCGCCATTATTTGGTATTTTGATAATGCGCTTTTGCCGCATCAATAAAGCTTGCAAATAATGGATGACCATCGCGTGGCGAGCTAGTAAATTCTGGATGGAACTGTACCGCAATAAACCATGGATGTGCAGGAATTTCAACTGTTTCAACTAAGTGCTGTGCAGTTGAATAACCCGAAATTTTCATGCCTGCTTCTTCAAGCGGTGCAATGAAACGATCATTCATTTCATAACGATGACGATGACGTTCAGTAATTTCAGCTTTACCATACACTTCACGGGTTTTTGTGCCTGCAACCAATTCAGAACTTTGTGCACCTAAACGCATAGTGCCGCCCAAATCAGATTCAACGCTACGCTGTTGTAATTCACCGCGCTCATCTAACCACTCAGTGATTAAACCAATCAATGGGTATTTTGTAGAGCGATTAAATTCTGTTGACGTTGCTTCAGGCATACCAGCAACATTGCGTGCATATTCAATCACTGCAAGTTGCATCCCTAAGCAAATACCTAAGAATGGCACTTGGTTTTCACGTGCAAATTGAATCGCTTTCATTTTGCCTTCAGTACCACGTTCACCAAAACCACCCGGAACCAAAATTGCATCGGCATCTTTTAAGGTTGCCTGAACATCTAAAGATTCAAGTTGCTCTGCATCCACATAGTCAATTTGAACTTTAACGCGATTTTGAATGCCTGCATGCTCAAGTGCTTCATTTACCGACTTATAAGCATCTGGTAATTCAACATATTTACCCACCATTGCAACACGCACAATGTGTTCAGGGTTCAATAAAGCTTCACAAACTTGATCCCAATCGCTTAAATCAGCTTCTGGTAATTCGTTAAAGCCAAAACGTTCACAGATTAAATCATCAACATTTTGTTCAGAGAACTTACGTGGGATTTCATAAATCGTTTTTGCATCTTGACATACCACAACCGCACGCGCTTGTACGTTAGTAAACAACGCAATTTTACGTTTGGTGTCGGCATCAACATCATGTTCTGTACGGCAAATTAAAATGTCTGGTTGAATACCAATTGACAGTAATTCTTTTACAGAGTGTTGTGTTGGCTTCGTTTTAAGCTCACCTGCCGACTTAATATATGGTAATAAAGTCAAGTGCATGAGCATACTACGTTTATGACCAAGCTCAACTAAAAGCTGACGCACTGATTCCATAAACGGCAATGATTCGATGTCACCCACTGTGCCACCAATTTCAACAATCGCAACGTCATAACCTTCGCCTGCACGAAGTACGCGTTCTTTAATGTTGTCGGTAATATGTGGAATAACTTGAACAGTTCCACCTAAATAATCGCCACGACGTTCTTTGTTAAGTACGTCTTGATAAACACGACCACTGGTGAAGTTATTGAGTTTCGTCATTTTGGCACGGCGTAAGAAACGCTCGTAATAACCTAAATCCAAGTCAGTTTCGGCACCATCTTCTGTAACAAAGACTTCACCGTGTTGGAATGGGCTCATTGTGCCTGGATCGACATTAATATATGGATCCATTTTGACCATGGTCACTTTTAAACCACGTGCTTCTAAAAGTGCAGCAACTGAAGCAGCTGAAATACCTTTACCAAGCGATGATACAACACCGCCAGTAACGAAAATAAAATGGGTCATTTGGTTTCTCGTACAATCAAGCCAAAATAGGCATGCAATGCTGGACAATTTTACTTTACTATGCCCCTATAAAGCAAAGGCAATCCGCATCTATTCATCCAACAATAAATAATCGGCTATTTTAACATCGTTTTTACCTTAATTTAGTGACATAACTGAACATTTTTAATCTCAAATTTCTTGCTATAATGGCTCTTGTCATTAATCTATTTAAAATGTTTTTAACGATGAATAAAAAACTTCTTATCTGCGGTGCGATTGCCGTAACTGTACTTTTGGTTGCATGTTCAAAAAAAGAAAATACTTCTGAGCCTCAAGACCAACAAGCACAGTCTGAACAAAGCAATACGAACCCTGCAACAGAGCAGTTCCACCCACTTGCTGCAAGCGAAGCGACTGCACCAACACCACCAGCCCCTGCTGCAAAAGTGGAAGTTGAACACCAAGAGACCAACAACACGACAACAACCATTCGCCGTGAAACAAAAGACACTCCACCTACCCAACCAACTGAGCCAAGCCAAACAAATACAGATAACACCCCTACACCTACAGATGCACCCCCAAAAACCGACAATACCGACCCAACACCTGTAAAAACACAAAAAGTGGATGCACCGAAGAAACATACTTCAGCTAAACTTTCTGAAGATGATGCCGTTGCCGCAGCAATTGCCGCAGCAACACCTGCGCTGAAAAACTAAAGATCCAATAAAAACAAGCATCCTTAATGGATGCTTGTTTTTTAAATAAATTTCATATGAAAGATAGATGCATATTTTAAATTGTTGCAGCCAATTCAGCACCTTGACGAATTGCGCGTTTTGCATCTAACTCGCCTGCTTCTTTTGCCCCACCAATTAAATGCACCGATTGACCTTGTTGACATAATTGATCATACATTGCCGTATATGGGTTTTGCCCCGCACAAATCACCACATGATCAATCTCCAATACAGTCGATTCGCCATTTATGGTGATATGTAAACCTGCATCATCAATTTTGTCATAACTTACACCAGCAAGCATTTTCACGTGTTTCATTTTCAATTCAGCACGATGAATCCAACCAGTCGTTTTACCTAAATTTGCCCCAACTGCACTATTTTTACGCTGCAATAAATAGATTTGGCGTGGTGATGCTTCATGTTTAGCGGCTTTTAACCCACCTGCATGTGCATATTCGGTATCAATTCCCCACGTGTCATAAAATTTTTGTGGACTTAAACTCGCGCTAACACCCATCTGCGTTAAATATTCAGCCGTATCAAAACCAATGCCTCCTGCGCCAATAATCGCAACACGTTGTCCAACAAGTTTTTTATGTCGAAGTACATCTAAATAAGTCAAAACATTGGGACGATCAATACCTTCAATCTCTAATGGACGAGGCGTAACACCTGTTGCAATCACCACTTCGTTAAAGTTTTGCTGTTGTAACTCATCAAAACTTACACAATGATTCAGCTTTAAGTGAATATGGTCTGCTAGCAACTCAATTTTGCGCTGAAAATAACGCAGTGTTTCATAAAACTCCTCTTTACCCGGAATTTGTTTTGCAACATTAAACTGCCCACCGATTTGAGCATTTGCCTCAAACAAAGTGACCTGATGCCCGCGTTCAGCCGCATGTACAGCAAAGCTCAATCCTGCTGGCCCCGCCCCTACCACAGCAATGTTCTTTTTCAATTCAGCCGTTTTAAAAATCAGTTCTGTTTCACGACATGCACGTGGATTGACTAAACATGATGCGGTACGCATCGCAAAAATATGGTCTAAACAAGCTTGGTTACAACCAATACACGTATTAATTTCATCAGCACGACCTTGCTCGGCTTTTAAAGCAAATTCAGGGTCGGCAAGCATTGGACGTGCCATAGACACCATATCTGCATGCCCTTCCACCAATACATTTTCAGCCGTTTCAGGGTTATTAATCCGATTTGACGTTATCAACGGAATATTGACCAAACCTTTTAATTTTTTCGTCACCCATGTAAAAGCCGCACGAGGCACTTGGGTAGCAATGGTTGGAATACGCGCTTCATGCCAACCAATGCCTGTATTTAAAATATTTGCGCCTGCTTGTTCAATGGCTTTTGCAAGCTGTACCACTTCTGCAAAAGTCGAACCGCCCTCGACTAGGTCAAGCATTGAAATTCGATAAATAATAATGAAATTTTCACCTACTGCCGCACGTACTTGTTTCACAATTTCAATTGGAAACCGAATCCGATTTTCATAGCTTCCACCCCATTCATCCTCGCGATGATTGGTTCTTGCGGCAATAAATTCATTAATTAAGTAGCCTTCTGAGCCCATAATTTCTACACCATCATATCCTGCATATTGCGCTAACTTGGCACAATTCACAAAGTCATCAATACTTTGTTGAACTTCAGAAGATGACAATGCGTGTGGCTTTACAGGATTAATTGGTGCTTGAAGCGCAGATGGTGCAACTATTTCGGCCTGATACGAATAACGCCCTGTATGTAAAATTTGCATGGCAATTTTACCACCTGCCTCATGTACAGCTTGCGTAATGACTTTATGTTGTTCGGCTTCGTGAAGGTCGTCCAATTTCGAACCACCCATGAAGGTCACACCTGCAGCATTTGGGGAAATACCACCTGTTACAATCAAACCAACACCACCTTCAGCGCGTTCACGATAAAAGGCTGCCATGCGTTCAAAGCCTTGTGGGGCTTCTTCTAAGCCGACATGCATCGACCCCATAATGATTCTGTTTTTTAAAGTGGTAAATCCCAAATCTAAAGGTGCAAACAGATGCGGATAGTTTGACATTTCCAACTCCTTATTTCGCTAGCGTCATGCTTGCATGATTTTTTATGCAACTTATTGAGATTATTTATATGCGAAGCGGTGTTTTTTATGCAACTTTTTGCATAACCTCGACAGTCATCTTAATCTTCTATTTAATATCGATATATTGATTTGCTAAACAGAGCAACTATGTCTTTGGCACATGTTCTACTCACATCTTTATTAGAAAAGCCCAGTACGGGCTTTGAATTGGCACGGCGTTTTGATCATTCGATGGGGTATTTTTGGCAGGCCAGTCATCAACAAATTTATCGTGAATTAAAGCAAATGCTAAAAAAAGATTGGATTTCAATTACACCAGATATTACATCTACGCGCAGTAAAACGTATCAAGTCGAGCAACTTGGACGAATAGCATTGACCGAATGGCTGAGCCAACATAGCGCACCGGCCCAAGTACGGGATGATTTAATGGTACGCTTACGTGCTGAAGCCCAGCTAGGTGGTAATCAACTGCTACAAGAATTAGAACAACATTTAAATATCCATCGCCAAACACTCAATATTTATCAACAGATTTTTGCCAAAGATTTTACACGCGCCGCACCCAAACAACGGACCTTGTTCATTCATCGGATGATTTTAGAATTAGGCATACAAATGGAACAGACATGGATTGATTGGCTTGAAAATCTCATTCCACAGCTTAAATCTTTTTCACTAGAAAATAATGTCACAAAACCAGAATTTTTTTAACGTTTAAATCGCGTATTGATTTATTTTTGTAACATTAACAGAACTCTTTTAGAATAGCCGACTTTTGTTACATTCCCTTCATTGCAACACGGAAGGCTGGCATTCAACACCATTAGGATACCCTTATATATGAATTATGCGAATCCTACCGTTATTACCTTTGTGCTGTATATTGCAGCCATGGTGTGTATTGGCTTTTATGCCTATAAAGCTACAACGAATTTTTCAGATTATATTTTAGGCGGACGTAGCCTTGGGGCTTTTGTCACCGCATTATCTGCGGGCGCATCGGACATGAGTGGCTGGCTGTTAATGGGACTTCCTGGCGCCATTTATTTAACTGGATTGTCTGAGGCATGGATTGCGATTGGTTTAATTATTGGCGCTTGGCTAAATTGGCGCTTAGTTGCAGGACGACTGCGTGTTCACACCGAAGTTCAGCACAATGCTCTAACTTTACCCGACTATTTCACCAATCGCTTTGATGATCAATCACGAATTTTACGCGTTAGTTCCGCACTCATTATCTTAATTTTCTTCTCGATTTACTGTGCTTCGGGCATGGTCGCAGGCGCACGTTTATTTGAAACCATTTTCCATATGGATTACACCCTTGCATTATGGTTAAGTGCAATAGCAACAATTAGCTATGTTTGTATTGGTGGCTTTCTTGCAATTAGTTGGACTGATACCTTCCAAGCAGCCATGATGCTATTTGCCTTGTTTTTAACCCCTGTATTTACTTACTTGGCCGTTACAGGTAATGAACAACAATTTAGCGCCTATATTTTAGCTGCACGTCCACATGCATTTGAAATGATGTCCAATATTAGTGTTGTTGCTGTTATCTCAGCCATGGCGTGGGGCTTAGGCTATTTTGGTCAACCACATATTTTAGTGCGCTTCATGGCAGCCGATTCGGTTAAATCCATTCCTGCCGCACGTCGTATTGGTATGGCATGGATGATTCTGTGCCTATTAGGTGCAGTCGGTGCAGGCTTCTTTGGAATTGCATTTTTCCAAGCACATCCTGAATTATCAGGCGCAGTAAATAAAAACTCTGAGTTGATTTTTATGGAACTGACTCAAATTTTATTTAACCCATGGATTGCAGGTATTGTCATGGCAGGAATCTTATCTGCGGTGATGAGTACTTTAAGCTGCCAATTATTAGTTTGTTCAAGTACATTAACCGAAGATTTTTATAAAGTTTTCTTCCGTAAAAATGCCAGCCAAAAAGAATTGGTTTGGGTCGGTCGTGGTATGGTACTTGCAATTTCAGTGTTTGCAATTTTCCTTGCAAGTAACCCTGACAGCAAAGTTTTAGGCTTAGTGTCTTATGCTTGGGCAGGTTTTGGTGCTGCTTTTGGCCCACTGATTCTAATTTCGTTGTTTTGGAAGCGCATGACCTTAAAAGGTGCGGTAACAGGCATGATCTTAGGGGCAATTACCGTCATTTTATGGAAAAATTTATTTGCAGCTACAGGCATTTATGAAATTATTCCGGGCTTCGTCTTTTCTGCTATTGCAATTATAGTCGTAAGCTTATTAGACAAAGCACCGAATGCAACGGTTGTAGAACGCTTTGAACAAGCAGATCGTCGTTATCATGCAGAAAAATAAAGCCGTATCAAAAAAATGAGCCAATCATGGCTCATTTTTTATGACTTTTGTTTTGGATTAAGTTTAAGCAAAGCACTTTCTTTTACTACCTGCATAACAGGATAACTCCGCGTTTCCTTGATTCCCGGCAGTTGCCATAGCACTTGCCCTGCAATGCGGCGAAATTCTTCCATATTTTTACTGCGGATTTTCATTAAAAAATCAAATCCACCACTGGTCATATGACATTCGATAATTTCAGGATAATTGTGTACCGCTTCAATAAAGTCTTCTAAAACATGCGGTGTGGTTTTATCCAACATAATTTCTACAAATACCAAAAAACTTGCATTGAGTTTGTCAGGGTTCAAACTGGCGTGATAACCCAAAATAAAATCTTCTTTGGTGAGTTTTTGCACCCGTGCAATAACTGCTGTGGGGGACAGATTAATGGCTTCAGCTAATTTAATATTTGAAATTCGCCCATCGCGCTGTAATAAATCCAAAATTTTAAGATCAATCCGATCTAGCTGAAAAACGCTCTCTGCCATTTGAGTTATTCTCTAAATAATATCCATATTATAGTGAGTTATTCACCAATTATTCTGCAATTATAGTTTTTATTACACTCATACTGCAATACCTGCTCGCTTAAGGACAACGCCATGATCAAGACGTCAATGACTGCTGAATTTCAGCCAAAAACAACTGCACTTATTACCGATTTTGGTATTAAAAGTAATCAGTTAAGTCTAATCAATCAAGCTTGGCGTCGTCCTGAAGCAGAAGCTGTAGAAGAATTATTGGCTTTTGCCCGTTTACCCGAAGCAGAAGAACAAAAAATTCATGCCTTAGCACATCAATTATCGAAGCATTTACGTGAGCGTAAAGGCTCTACAGGGAAAGCAGGTATTGTGCAAGGTTTGCTACAAGAGTTCTCGCTGTCTTCTCAAGAAGGTATTGCCTTAATGTGCTTGGCAGAAGCCTTATTACGTATTCCTGATGCTGCAACCCGTGATTTACTGATTAAAGATAAAATCAACCAAGGCAATTGGAAAGAGCACGTTGGGCAAAGCAGCTTAATGTTTGTGAATGCCGCAGCATGGGGACTCATGTTGACAGGTAAACTCATGCACACCCCACAGCAACGCAGTTTGTCGAGCGTGTTAACAGGACTGCTTGCCCGTAGTGGGCGTGGCATTATCCGTAAAGCGGTTGATGTGGCGATGCGAATGATGGGCGAGCAATTTGTAACAGGCGAAACCATCGAACAAGCGCTAGATCATGCAAAAACTTTAGAGCAAAAAGGCTTTCGTTATTCTTACGACATGTTGGGCGAAGCTGCCTTTACCGAAGCCGATGCACAGCGTTATATGAATGATTATGTCAGCGCAATTCACGCCATTGGTAAAGCTAGCGCAGGACAAGGGGTATATGATGGTGCAGGTATTTCAATTAAATTATCTGCCATTCATCCACGTTATCAACGTGCGCAATACGACCGTGTGCATAATGAATTGTATCCACGCATTTTAGAACTGGCACGCTTGGCAAAAAGCTATGACATTGGTTTAAATATTGATGCCGAAGAAACCGATCGCCTTGAATTGTCGCTTGAATTACTAGAACGCCTTTGCTTTGAACCAGAACTTAACGATTGGAAAGGCATTGGTTTTGTAATTCAAGCCTATCAAAAGCGTTGCTTCTTTGTGGCGGATTATGTGGTCGATTTAGCCAAACGCAGTCAACGTCGTATTATGATTCGCTTGGTCAAAGGTGCATATTGGGACAGCGAAATTAAAAAAGCCCAAATTGATGGGATGAGCGACTACCCTGTTTATACCCGTAAAATTCACACCGACTTATCTTATGTTGCATGTGCCAAAAAATTATTGGCTGCGCCTGATCAAATTTACCCACAATTTGCGACCCATAATGCACAAAGCCTTGCCACCATTTACCAAATGGCAGAACCTGAAAAATATTATGTAGGTCAATACGAATTCCAATGCTTACATGGCATGGGTGAACCTTTATATGAGCAAGTGGTTGGTGACAAAAATGCAGGACAACTGGGCGTACCATGTCGTATTTACGCACCAGTTGGTAGCCATGAAACTTTACTTGCCTACTTGGTACGCCGTTTACTAGAAAATGGTGCAAATACCTCGTTTGTAAACCGTATTGCTGACCAAAATTTGCAAATTGATGATTTAATTCAATCTCCGATGCAAACCTTGCTTAATGATGAACAGCAAGGTCAGACAATTGGCTTAAAACATGCTGCAATTCCGTATCCACGCAATCTATACTGTTTAGAACGTAAAAACTCACAAGGTTTTGACTTAGCCAACGACCAATGTTTAACACGGTTAGACCACGTTGCAACCGAATATTCAAACTTCCAATGGCATGCACAAAGCTTACTTGCACAAACAGTCGCAAGTGAATCTACAGCGACGCCACAAAAGCTTCATAATCCTGCCAATCATCAAGACGTGGTCGGTCATGTACTGGAGGCAACTACTGAACAGGTCGAACAAGCTTTAGTTTCAGCACAAGCACAACAAGACCACTGGCAGAATACACCAATTGCCTTACGCGCCCAAGCACTTGAAATAGCAGCAGATACACTTGAATCTCGCTTATTAGAGATGATGGTGTTGTTGTCACGTGAAAGTGGTAAAACCTATGCCAATGCCATTGCAGAAGTACGTGAAGCAGTCGATTTCTTACGTTATTACGCACAGCAAGCGCAATTCTTCCCACAAAAGAGTCAATTAAAAGCCTTAGGTACAGTGCTGTGTATTAGCCCGTGGAACTTCCCATTGGCAATTTTCCTTGGACAAGTCGCTGCTGCATTGGTGACAGGAAACTGCGTGATTGCCAAACCTGCCGAACAAACGCCACTCATTGCTTACCAAGCCGTACAAATTTTGCATGAAGCAGGCATTCCTAGCGCAGCATTACAATTTTTAGCGGGTCAAGGTGAAACCATTGGTGCACAGTTAAGTGGTGATGCACGTATTCACGGGATTATGTTCACAGGTTCAACCGAAGTTGCTAAAATTTTACAAAAAACCGTATCTAAACGCCTAAATCCAAATGGTCAACCCGTCACTTTAATTGCTGAAACAGGCGGTCAAAATGCCATGATCGTTGACTCTTCTGCACTGACCGAACAGGTCGTTGCAGATGTAATTAACTCAGCATTTGACAGCGCAGGTCAACGCTGCTCTGCTCTGCGAATTTTATGTGTGCAAGAAGACAGCCGCGATGCTGTCATTGGTATGTTAAAAGGTGCGATGCAACAGCTACGTGTGGGCAATCCACTTACACTCAACACTGATATTGGCCCAGTCATTGACGATGAAGCGCAACAAAATATTCAACGTCATATCGAAAAAATGCGTCAAAAAGGCTACCCTGTACATCAGCTCATGTTCGACCAAGCCCAAGTTCAACCACGCTTAGGTGTTGGCACCTTCATTGCACCAACCTTAATTGAATTGCCAAATTTAAATGACTTAGAACGAGAAGTATTTGGCCCTGTCTTACATGTCATTACTTATGCTTACGGTCAACTTGATGCATTGATGAAACAAATTAATGACAAAGGCTACGGCTTAACTATGGGCTTACACACTCGTATTGATGAAACCATTCAAACGGTAGTTGAGTCAGCACATGTAGGTAACTTATACATTAACCGTAATATTGTTGGTGCTGTGGTTGGCGTACAACCTTTTGGCGGCGAAGGCTTGTCTGGCACAGGGCCAAAAGCAGGCGGCCCTTTGTATTTGTACCGCTTAATGCAACAAGGTGCATCAGACACACTTAAAACACCATTTGCAGTCAAAGCAACTTTGGCAGCGCAGTCGCAAGAAACATTAAATAACTTCAAATGTTTTAAAGCATGGGCAAGTGAACAGTTTACTCAGCTTAACTTAGACAGAATTCAGCCATTGATGGTCAATCAACTGTTTGAATTACAAGGTCCAACAGGCGAAAGTAATCAATATATGATGTTGGCACGTCAACGTGTTTTATCGATCAGTACCGATATGCAGCAGCAAGCGCAACAATTGTTAGCAATTTTTGCGGTCAATTCACAAGCCGTATTAAAGCAAGATGATGCTTTTTATCAGACGTACAAAAACAGCTTGCCTGCACAAATTTTAGCAGCTATTCATATTTGCACTGACCTTGTACAAGCGGACTATGAGGCTGTACTACATCATGGTTCAAGTGCAGAACTTGAAGTTTTACAAGCTAAAATGAGTGAACGCAAAGGAGCAATTGTGGGTATTACTCACCTTGAATACATGAGCAGCAGTATTCCATTGGAACGCTTAGTGATTGAACGTGCCGTGAGCATGAATACCGCTGCGGCAGGTGGCAATGCAAGCCTGATGACCATGGCTGACTAATCTTTGTTATTTCATTGTCATTACAATGCCCATTCATCGTGATTGGGCATTGTGTGTTTTATCTGATACAAAATTTGTTATTTGATCGCTGCCCGTAAAACAGCTAAAAATCCCTTCGCCCTTAACCCGAATTTTTGCTAAAATTGCGCCTTTGTTTTTCATTGTGTGATCTTTAGGTCTATGACATCAGCATATCAGCAACAACTGCAAGCCAAAGTTGAACGTATTCGCGCACAGTTTTCGGATTATCAAGCACCTGAAATTGAGGTTTTTGACTCGCCAGAACAACATTTCCGTATGCGCGCTGAATTTCGGATTTGGCATACAGAAGATGACCTATTTTATGCGATGTTTGAACGCAACGGCGATGAAAAGCAAAAAACTGTGGTACGTGTGGATGACTTCCCCATTGCAGACCATAGCATTAATGAGTTAATGCCAAAATTGCTCGATACACTCAAGCAACAACCTGAATTGCACCGCCGTTTATTTGAAATTGATTTCTTAGCTAGTTTAAGTGGCGAGATGTTAGTGAGCATGATTTATCATCGTAAGCTTGATGAATCATGGCAAGCATTGGCACAGCAATTAGCAAACGATTTAAATATTAAACTGATTGGTCGTAGCCGTGGGCAGAAATGGGTACTGAGTGATGACTTTGTAGTTGAAAGCATGCAAGTTAACGCACAAACTTTCCATTACAAGCAAATTGAAAATGGTTTTACCCAACCGAATGCAAAAGTCTGCCAAAAAATGTTGCAGTGGGCATGTGACGTTGCCGAAGATTGTACAGGCGATTTACTCGAACTTTATTGCGGCAATGGTAATTTCACCCTACCACTTGCACAAAAATTTCCACGCGTATTGGCCACCGAACTGGCTAAATCGTCAGTCTATGCTGCTGAGTGGAATATTGAAAAAAATCAAATTCACAATATTCAAATTGCACGTTTAGCCGCAGAAGAATTTACCCAAGCTTACAACGGCGAGCGTGAGTTTAGACGTTTACAAGAAGCGCAAATTGACTTAAAAAGTTACGACTTCGGAACTATTTTTGTCGACCCACCACGTGCAGGAATTGATGATGACACCTTAAAGCTTTTACAAGGTTTCCAACATATTATTTATATTTCATGTAATCCAGATACTTTGCATGACAATTTAAAAGTCTTAAGCCAAACCCACAAAATTCAACGCTTTGCCTTATTTGACCAATTTCCTTATACCCATCATGTTGAAACAGGTGTGTTATTAGAAAAAATCTAAACACGACATACAACAAAGCCGATCATTTGATCGGCTTTTTAATGGTTAAAGCGTTATTTAAATAAGGATGACCGATCGTCATTTAACATTTTACCGACTGCTTTTCACTTCGGTTTAATAATACGTTCAGCAAAATTGCTGCAAAAGTTGCCGTACCAATTCCACCCAAGTCAAAGCCACCTAAATGAATCGAGTAATTGCCTGCACCCATAATAAGAGTGACAGCTGCCACTAACATATTACCATTTTGGCTAAAATCAACTTTATTATTCATCCAAATTCGTGCACCTGCAATGGTAATTAAACCAAAGACAATAATTGATGCACCACCTAAGATTGCCACAGGAATAGTACTAATGACAGCACCAAATTTAGGTGACAATCCCAATAACATGGCGAAGATGCCTGCAAAAACAAAAACAATAGTTGAATAAATTTTGGTTGCTGCCATCACCCCAATATTTTCGGCATAGGTGGTCATACCCGTTCCTCCAATCAGAGCAGACAATGAGGTACATAAACCATCGGCAAAAAATGCCCGCCCCATATAAGGTGAAATATCTTGCCCTGTCATGGCACTTACCGCTTTAAAATGACCCAAATTTTCGGCAATTAAAATAATAGCGACAGGTGCAATCAACAATATTGCATTCATGCTAAATACAGGCGAATGAAATGTCGGCAGACCAAACCATGCAGCAGCGGAAATCGGTGCAAAATCAATCGGCTTACCCAGTGCGAGTACATTTGCACACAAAAAATAAAGTACATAAGCCAAAATTAGCCCGACCAACAAGAGCAAATGGCGCAACATCCCTTGAGTAAAAACTGCAATACAGCCAATACACAATACTGTGACCAATGCCATCCACGTATCAAAACTATTGGATGACACTCCTTTAATGGTTACAGGTGCAAGATTCAAACCAATAATCATCACAATTGAACCTGTTACAATGGGCGGTAATAATTTTTCAATCCATGCTGTACCCGATCTCATTACCACCAAACCAACCACGGCATAGACCACACCACAGGCAATAATCCCGCCCAAAGCAACTGGAATATTAGGATTCACCCCTGTACCGCTATAGCCCGTCACAGCAGCAACAGCACCAATAAATGCAAAACTCGAACCCAAATAACTGGGAACACGGCCACCTGTAATTAGGAAAAATAAGATTGTGCCAATTCCTGTAATTAACATGGTTAAACTTGGGTCAAACCCCATTAACAAGGGTGCAAGTACCGTAGCACCAAACATCGCAAAGGCATGCTGTGCCCCAAGCATTATGCTGTGTCCAAGCGGCAAATATTCATTCATGGCCACAGGCGTTGTTTCTAAATCGCCCTTATAGGGTTGCCACGTACTAAACCAACGCTCTTTCATCAAACTTCCCCTAATCGTATTGGTGCGATTCATTTATTGTTGCAGTGTAAGATGATGATAAGCACGGTCAAAAAAACCTAAACCAATCCTTGCTCGCCACGATTGATGTGTGTTTCCATTACACCACAAAAAAACATCATGTGTTCCTACTGTATTAATTTCACGAATTTGACAGTCGAATGCCACCACTGCATCCATAAGTACAGGTGAACCTGTGCATAATTGATGCCATGTTCCCTATAAAAAACCATTCATTGAGGTTTTCCTACCAAACAAATGAGCGCGCGCATGATGATGTTGTGCCAAAGTATTTACACATAACACGGTTTTGTTTAAATGTACGATAAACCGAAGCATTACGGTTCAAATACACCAATAAAGTGAGCAGCGTAACAGTATTAATAGCACCATAACTTGCCCAAATTTTAAGGAAGAAGGAAGATTGAATTAAAAGACATCATCCATGTTTCCCTCTGCTGTTTCAAATGATCTTTTTAATGGTTTCTAAGACATGGAAGGTGTTCTATTACTCACAGTTTTAGAACTTCAAAGCCATGCTCATTACCTATTTTCACGTTGTTATAACAATTAAGATCAAACAAAAACAAAGAGCACCGATTAAATTTGTAACACTTTATGTTTTTCATGTGACGTTTATTCATTTGTATTTCATTATAATTTTATAAAAACACAACTTCCTTACCTGATATTCAACAATTCTTAAGCCGATCGTCTATCTTGTATTTTTTAGCTTTTCAATTATATTTCCGACTTTGTTTAGCTATTAAATGAAGGCGCTATGCGTTTTTTGCAAAAATTATTTGCTTCTCGTACAGAACAGAATGTGCATAAAAATCATGTGGCATGGATTGCAAACCACAGCCTATGCAAAACCAATGAACAGTTGCTACAGACCTTACAACAAACTCAAGATCAAGATGTCATTAAAGGAATTACTCGCATTCTCACCTCGCGTGGTTTTAGCCGCAAAGAACTCAGTAAACGTCCAAGTTAGCCTACCTCCCAAATACATTACATCGCCGACGCTTGTAGGTTATTCTGCTTTGTGGCTTTCCCAAGCGTTGCTGATTCCGTACAATAGCCCAAACGATTCTTTTAGGTTATATCTACGTGAAGTGGCTCCAAATACATATTACAGTTGATCAAGCACAAGTTGATTTTGCAGAAACCTTATTTTTATCTTTAGGTGCAGTAAGTGTGACTTTAGATGATGCAGAGAATCAAGATTTACTTGAACCACTGCCAGGGGAAACACCACTTTGGAATAAAGTGATTGTGACAGGGATTTATCAACATACCGATGATGCGCCTGTCGATGCTGAATTATTAATGCAATTCATCACAGATCAACTCCCTAATGCCCCAATCCGCTTTGATGAACTTGAAGATCAAGCTTGGGAGCGCGCTTGGATGGACTACTATGAGCCAATTGAAATTGCAAATAAGTTTTGGATTGTACCCGAATGGTTAGAAGCACCTGAAGCCGATGCAGTCAATATTAAACTTGACCCAGGTTTGGCTTTTGGTACAGGTAACCATGCCAGTACATTCCTATGCTTACAATGGCTTGGTAAAACCAACTTAAAAGATAAAATTGTGGTCGATTATGGCTGTGGTTCAGGTATTTTAGGCGTTGCCGCTTTACTTTTAGGTGCAAAAAAAGTTTATGCAACCGACATCGATCCACAAGCTGTGCTGGCAACCAAACAAAATGCCGAATTAAATGGCGTCTTAGACCAGCTTTTTGTTGGTTTACCAGAAGAATTTAATGCAGAATTTAATGGTCAAAAAGCAGATATCTTGGTTGCCAATATTTTAGCTGCACCACTTATGGCACTTGCACCCGAATTTGCTAACCTTATTCAGCCTGAAGGTGAATTTGCTTTAGCGGGTGTAATTGAAGAACAAGTTGAAGATGTCTCAAATGTATATAACGCATTTTTTGATATTTTAAACATCGAAAAGCGTGAAGAAAACTGGTGTCGTATTTCAGGTAAACGTCACAGCGTGTAATCTAGGCAACACACATGTCAGACCTTCAAATTAAGTGCCCAAAATGTCAGCGTCGCTATTTGGCCTCCCCCATTCAGCTTTCACTTTCACGCGGGCAGGTCTGCTGTGTTGCATGTCACTTTAATTTTAATGCTTACCCTCATTTGCATTTAAAACCAGTTGAACACAAAATACCGCCCCATGAAGTCGAGTTGTACAACAATTATAACGATCCAACACAAGATATTGCAGATCATCCTGAGCTTAGAATTTTTACTCGAACCATCGCCACATCAAATATTGACTTTAAAGCGTATTTAAACAATACACCGTCTTTTACTTTTAACCCAATCGGTCAGCCTATTTCCACGCCCTTACCACAGCCAAAAATACCAACTGAATCAAATCGGTTCAGAACCCTATTGCTTGTAATTTTTATTTTGGTTTTCATTTTTATAATTTTATGTCAATTTTTCATCCATCATCGTGCACTTCATCAGCATGCCCACCTTTTTCACCTCGGTACTCATCACCAACAAACCTCAGATTTAGCTGCAACAATTATTAAAATGGATGACAATCCCAAACATCAACCCTTATTAACAGTTCAAATCAGAAATACAGGATCACGTCCATACCATTTACCTTTTTTAAATATAGAAGTGAATAACTATAAAACGCTTACTTTTACTCCTAAGCAATATTTAACATCATCTATGACCAAACAACCAACCTTAGCAGCCAAACAAGTACTTAATGTAACCGTACAACTGCCTATATCTTTCAATAACATTCATGCGCTAGAAGTTTATCTTAGTTCCACACCAAATGAATAACACAGCAACAGCAGCCAAAATTGCAGATAAAAAAACCAGTTCAGACAACCCGATCAAACAAAAAGATCGAAATTTAACTATTTATCTAAAAAAACGATAAAATTTGTATTTTTTTTGCAGCAAATTTACTCACTTTTTTTATGACAATGGTATGATACGCCCCACGAAAGCATGACCCCACAAACATCTCGTATAAATTCCAAAACTAAATGACTACAGAATGTGCATCAATATTTTTTGCACATGGCGTGGCTTTTTTTGTTTTGATTTTAAGGCTGTAACAAATTTTAAATAACTGTTACGCTTATTTTTTAGTCAAAACGAGAAGTTTGTGGCAAGCTAGCTACTTAATTTTTAATGTTGACGTTCTACAACATAGAACGCAGCATTTTTTAACCTTTTATAAACTCAAATCACTTTACCCTAGTGATTATAGATTAATTTCGGATTAAAAACGCATGAATAGCAAATCTCCTATTTTTACTGCACAATCTGATGTTGCTCTTCGCATCCATGTGGATCGCGCAGTTCGCCATTATTTTGCACAATTGCAAGGTGAGCAACCATCTCAGGTTTACGACATGGTGTTAGCAGAAATGGAGAAACCTCTTTTATCTGTGGTACTAGAATATACCCGTGGCAACCAAACCCGCGCCGCTGAAATTCTAGGACTTAACCGCGGGACTTTACGTAAAAAGTTAAAAGCTCACGGTTTAATGAGTGAATAACTGATAAAATGCTCACGTTGTCGTGGGCATTTTTTTTGCCTATTTATTTTGATCTAAAGACTTGTATCTCATGACTATTAAACGCGCGTTAATCTCTGTTTCTGATAAAACTGGTATTGTTGAGTTTGCTCAAAACTTGGCAGCTTTAGGGGTAGAACTTCTATCAACTGGCGGCACATATAAATTGTTAAAAGACAATAATGTTGCCGTTGTAGAAGTTTCTGAGCACACAGGTTTTCCTGAAATGATGGATGGTCGTGTAAAAACATTACATCCAAAAATTCATGGTGGTATTTTGGCGCGTCGTGGCGTTGATGAAGCCGTGATGCAAGAACACAACATCGACCCAATCGATTTAGTGATTGTCAACTTATATCCATTTGCAGCAACAGTAGCTAAACCAAACTGTTCATTGGCAGATGCCATTGAAAACATCGATATTGGCGGGCCAACTATGGTTCGTGCTGCGGCAAAAAACCATGCTTCTGTGGGTATTATTGTCAATGCTACCGATTACGACACCGTGATTGCTGAATTAAAACAAAACGGTGCGCTGTCTTACGAAACGCGTTTTGACTTAGCGGTAAAAGCTTTTGAACACACCGCACAATACGACGGTATGATTGCCTCTTATCTTGGTGCGCGTGTAGGCAAAACTGAAGGCGAAGCAGATACTTTTGCACGTACGTTTAATACACAATTGGTAAAAGCACAAGATTTACGTTACGGCGAAAATCCACACCAAGCAGCAGCATTTTATGTTGACCCTGCGGCAAAAGAAGCGTCAGTTTCAACAGCAAAACAATTACAAGGCAAAGAATTGTCGTACAACAACATTGCCGACACAGACGCAGCCCTTGAATGTGTGAAATCTTTTGCAAAACCTGCTTGTGTGATTGTAAAACATGCTAACCCTTGTGGTGTTGCGGTATCTTTAGACGGCATTCAAGCAGCTTACGATTTAGCGTATGCAACCGATCCAGAATCTGCTTTTGGTGGTATTATTGCATTTAACCGCGAGTTAGATGTTGCAACTGCACAAGCGATTGTAAATCGTCAATTTGTAGAAGTGATTATTGCACCAAGCATTGCTGATGGCGTACTTGAAGTGACTGGCGCGAAGAAAAATGTTCGCGTACTGACATGCGGTAGCTTACCAAATATTGATGAACGTGCTGCACAATTAGACTACAAACGTGTGAACGGTGGTTTATTGGTACAAGATCAAGACTTAGGCATGATTAAAGCAGCTGATTTAAAAGTTGTAACTAAACGCGCACCAACGGAACAAGAAATTGATGATCTTATTTTTGCATGGAAAGTTGCAAAATATGTAAAATCGAATGCGATTGTGTATGCCAAAGGCCGTCAAACCATTGGTGTGGGCGCAGGTCAAATGAGCCGTATCAACTCTGCACGTATTGCTGCAATTAAAGCAGAACATGCAGGTTTAGTGGTTGAAGGCGCTGTTATGGCATCGGATGCATTCTTCCCTTTCCGTGACGGAATTGACAATGCAGCCCAAGCCGGCATTAAATGCATTATTCAACCGGGCGGTTCTATGCGTGATGAAGAAGTGATTGCAGCAGCAGATGAAGCTGGCATTGCCATGGTCTTCACGGGCATGCGTCATTTCCGCCATTAAGATAGACATAACAATCAACACGTTCTAAATAACTTTGCAAAGCCTTGAAAATTTAACTTTCGGGCTTTGTGACTTTTCGATTCATGGAGTATGAACCGATGAATATTTTAGTTTTGGGTAGCGGTGGTCGTGAACATGCTTTGTCATGGAAAATCGCGCAAGATGAAAAAGTCAGCCAAGTTTTTGTTGCACCGGGTAATGCAGGTACAGCAACAGAAAACAAATGTCTAAATGTAGAACTCAATATTTTAGATAACCCTGCCATTATTGCTTTTGCCAAAGAAAATAATGTGGCATTAATTATTGTTGGCCCAGAAGCGCCATTGGTTAACGGTGTTGTAGATGCTTGCCGCGCAGCAGACTTAAAAATTTGGGGACCAACCCAATATGCAGCACAGCTTGAAGGCTCAAAAGCGTTCGCGAAGCATTTCTTAAAACGCCACAATATTCCAACTGCATTTTATGATGTGTTCACCGAAGTCGATGCCGCCAAAGCCTACATCACAGAAAAAGGTGCGCCGATTGTCATTAAAGCTGATGGACTTGCTGCGGGCAAAGGCGTAATTGTTGCCATGACCAACGAAGAAGCCTTTGCTGCGGTTGAAGACATGTTAGCTGGCAACAAATTTGGTGATGCAGGCTCACGCGTGGTGATTGAGCAATTCCTTGCTGGCGAAGAAGCCTCGTTCATTTGCATGATTGATGGTAAAAACATTTTACCAATGGCAACATCGCAAGATCACAAACGTATTTTTGAAGGTGACCAAGGGTCAAACACTGGCGGCATGGGTGCATACTCGCCTGCGCCTGTGGTCACAGCAGACGTATTTGAACGCGCCATGAATGAAGTGATGCGTCCAACCGTTGAAGGCATGGCCGCAGATGGGCACGTTTACACAGGCTTTTTATATGCCGGTTTGATGATTGACGAACAAGGTCAGCCACGTGTAATTGAGTTTAACTGCCGTTTTGGTGACCCTGAAACTCAGCCCATTATGATGCGTTTACAATCGTCATTGGTTGAATTGGTTGAAGCCGGAATTGAAGGTAATTTACCTGCTGAAGCTGAGTGGGATGCACGTAAATCGATTGGTATCGTTTTAGCAGCAGAAGGTTATCCGGAAACTGTACGTAAAGGCGATGTTATTTCTGGTTTAGGTCAATCACCTGAAGATACAAAAATCTTCCATGCCGGCACAGCAATGTCTGAAGATGGTCATATCATCACTTCAGGCGGACGTGTACTTTGCGTAACCGCACTGGGCGATACCGTACTTGAAGCACAAATTAATGCTTTAGAAGTCTGTGGACAAGTGAACTTCACAGGTATGCAATATCGTTCGGATATTGGTTATCGTGCGATTGCGCGTGAAAAAGCGTAACCGAAGAACCCTTCCGTTTTAAAAATGCACGTTCTGCGTGCATTTTTTTAAGTGTTCTTATTCACTATTTCTCATAAGCTTTGTGATTTTTATTGTTTTGACATATATAGACAAGACTTTATACTTTAATCGACATCATTCTGTTCAATCGATGGCCATTCACCATCTACACCTGAAACATTAAATAATTTCAGATAAAAATGGCAGTGGGTCGATTATCAAAGGTCTTTAAATACCACCAAATCAAGCATCATGAATTGTATTGCTTTTTTTAAAGTGACAGTGTTCCATCATTTCTAGATCAACTGCTCTGCATCTCGTTTAGAGCTATATTATTTTAGGTAGGATTTCCACCTCATGAAACAAGTATTAAGTGTTGTATTGGGCGCAAGCGTATTACTTGCGGCAGGCTGTAGTAAACAAAATGCACCTGCAACAGAAGAAAAAGCACAAGCAGGTCAACTGCAAAAAGTCGTTCTTGCCTCTACTGGTTCAGATACCGATGTGTGGAAATTCATTGCAACCTTGCCTGAAACGAAACAAGCAGGTATTGAGCTTGAAGTAAAAAACTTCACTGATTACGTGGCAATGAACACCGCAACGGCGAACAAAGAAGTCGATGTCAATGCATTCCAATCGTACAACTACATGGTTGCTTATAATACAGCAAGCAAAATTGCCAAAGTTGCACCACTTTCAACGACTTACATTGAACCAATGGGTATTTACTCAAGTAAATACAAAAAAATTGACCAAATTCCTGCCAATGCAACCATTGCGATTCCAAATGATACTGCCAATGAAGCACGTGCATTATCATTATTACAAACCGCAGGTTTGATTAAATTAAAAGCAGATTTCAACCCAATTCAAGGTACAGTAAAAGATGTAACTGCCAATCCAAAACAGTTACAACTTAAAACCATTCCTATGGCAACCGCAGTACGCGTGAAAAGTGATGTCGATGCAATTGTATTAGGCAACACTTTAGCCATGGAAGGTGGTTTAAATGTATTGAAAGATGCGTTATTCTACGAGCCGATTGACCAATCGACTAAGCTTTATATTAATCTACTCGTGACATCGGCAGGTCGTGAGAACGATCCGACTTTGCAAAAATTAGGCACGTTGTACCATACCGCAGCAGTGAAAAAATTCATTGATGAAAAATTCGGTGGTACTAAAATTGATGTAAACAAACCTGTCAGCTATTTTACTCAAACTGAAAATAAGCAGAAGTAAAATAGATGTGAACGAACAGGCAAAGTTTCTTTGCCTGTTTTTCTTTTTAGAATAGTTTTCGACCGTATGATCCAATTTAAAAACATCTCCAAACACTATCAGCTCAAAGGTCAAACCATTCGGGCACTCGATCAAATCAACCTTGAGATTCCTGAAGGCAGTATCTTTGGCATTATTGGCTATAGTGGTGCAGGTAAAAGTACCCTGATTCGTTTAATTAATTTGCTCGAACGGCCAAATGAAGGGCAAGTCATTATTCATCAAAAAGACTTTACTGCATTAGATGCACGTACCTTACGGCAAGAACGCACCAATATTGGCATGATTTTTCAGCACTTCAATTTACTTGAAACCAAAACCGTGGCTGAAAATATCGAAATGCCAATGAAGCTTGTCGGTTTAAGTAAAGAAAAACGTCAAGCTCGCTTAAATGAACTGCTGACATTTATTGATCTGGCACATAAAAAAAATGCTTATCCAGACGAACTTTCTGGTGGTCAAAAACAACGTGTGGGTATTGCACGTGCGCTGGCCAATCATCCTAAAATTTTACTGTGTGATGAAGCGACTTCTGCACTTGATCCGCAAACCACAAAATCTGTGCTTGAGTTGCTTAAAAAAATTAATCGCGAACAAGGCATTACCATTGTCATGGTCACCCATGAAATGGATGTGATTGAACGCGTGTGTGACCATGTTGCAGTCATGGAAGCCGGCAAAGTGATTGAAATGGGTGCAACGATTGACATCTTTAGTAATCCACAACACCCAACTACCAAAAACTTTATTCAAACGGTATTACAACAACAATTACCACGCAATATTTTAAGCCAACTCGAACATCAGCACGAACACAGTATTTATTGCCTACAATTTTTAGGCAAAGCAGCACAGCAACCCGTTATTCAGCAAATGCTGAAACAGTTTGATATCAGTTTAAATATTTTATTTGCCAATATGACTGAAATTAATGGCACAGTGATTGGTCAAATGTTTGTTCAGCTTTTAGGTGATGAACAAATTTTGCAACAAGCCATCGACTACTTAAAGCAACATGAAGTCGAAGTGCGTCAAGAAGGAGTACTAGCATGAGAGATTTAATTATTCATTGCTTAACTGTTTTGACACAACCTTTTTGGCACAGTTCACTAGGCATTGACCAATTTGTCGATGCCATGCAAGAAACCTTTCAAATGGTGTTCTTCTCGCTCATTTTTGGTGGCATTTGGGGACTGATTCAAGGGATTACCTTATTGGTCACTCGCCCAGAAGGCATTTTACCCAATAAAGCGATTTATCATTTGTTAAATCCAATCGTGAATGCGCTACGCTCATTACCGTTTATTATTTTACTGATTGCATTAATTCCATTTACGCAGTGGTTAGTGGGTTCATCAATTGGCACTTGGGCAGCAATTGTGCCTTTAACCATTTATGTTGGCCCATATATGGGACGTTTAATTGAAACCTCATTGCTGGAAGTCAATGCAGGTATTATTGAGTCAGCCCAAGCGATGGGCGCATCTCCGACACAAATTATTTTTAAATTTATTGTGCCTGAAGCGCGTAGCTCACTCATTTTAAATATGACCACAGCCACCATTAGCTTAATTGGCGCAACGGCTATGGCGGGTGCTGTAGGTGCAGGTGGTATTGGTGATTTAGCCATTTCTTATGGTTACCAACGTTTTGACAATAGCGCGATTATTTTAACCGTCATTGTTTTAATTATTTTAGTTCAGATTGTGCAAACCTTGGGTAATTGGCTTGCAAAATTACGCTAAATGCCAGTTGTTTGAATCGACCCAATAAAAAAACGAGCCGCGGCTCGTTTTTTTATACATTGCTTTTAAAATTAGAATTTATACACCACACCCACCTTAGCAGAAGGCATCCATTTGTATTTGTCATCATTGGCAATCTTGTTTTGTTCTGCTGCTAAATCACTTTGGAACTGTTCATTCGAGCCACCTGAATTTACAGTTGCATTTGAGCTTAAACTCACATTTGGATTATCTGAATAATATGCACCAACCTCGCCAAACATGCCCCAATGCTGACTAAACATTGGACGCATACCTAAACCCACATAAGGGGCAATCTCATTTTTATACTTCATTTTTCCAGTAATATTACCATTCACATTATATTTGGTATTATTGACCGTCACATCGCCATTATTTGATGTTGAAGTTAAATTATAATCATTGTCTAAATACGCTACACCTCCTGCAACATAAGCAGATCGTGCCCACATATTTTGGCTATTCCCCCATGGATGAATCTCCGCATTTAAATAAACATTGTTGTTATTGTCCTGATCTAAGTCATATTTAGTACCATGACTTTTAATATCATTTCGCCAGTTAATATGACCGCCATTATAACCAAGTGTTACACCCACAATTGGACTGACATCCCAAGTGAAAGCACCACCATACCCCGTTGTCCCACCTTCAGCACGCACCGAAGTCGGCAAATAGGTTTTGTAAGTATTTCCTGGCTCTTTAATCACCTGTTCATCTGCCATTGCATGCCCTGCAACAGTTGCAAATGCAGAACAAATCAATAATTTTCGGATTTTATACATCTAATTCTCCTTAGAAGGATTCAAGCTGAAGGATTTAACTCGGTATGGTTTAATCTAAACACATGCGTTCCTTAAGATACCCCTCATAATAACGGGGCAAATTTTAATATTGCTTAGCAATTTCAGGCTAAATTGATACGTTTTTTGTGAGTTTATGCGAAGTTTCTTATCTTTTTAAGATTTATTATTCAGTAAGATTCCAATTTAAAAACAAATATTTAATTTAAATATAGCATTTTAATATCCAGATTTAGATACGTATTCATTACAAATATAATATTTTCATATTTGTATGAACAAAGAATTAACAACTTTTCGAAATTTTCAAATCCAAGACTCATTTTTTCGTGTAAAATTAGCACAATTTTTTGAATTGACTTTGGGAAAACAAATGTCTGAGCTTTCAACAATCATTGAACAAGCCTTTGAAAATCGCGCTAACTTTACTGCAGCAGACTGTCCTGCAGAAGTACGTGCTGCTGTTGAGCAAGCCCTTCAAGGTTTAGATAATGGTTCACTTCGCGTGGCTGAAAAAATTGATGGCGAATGGGTAGTACATCAATGGTTGAAAAAAGCGGTACTTTTGTCTTTTAAATTGAATGACAACAAAGCCATTGAAGCAGGCGACTTACGTTTTTATGACAAAGTCGACACTAAATTTAGCAATTGGACAGAAGCTCAATTTAAAGAAGCTGGCGTACGTGTTGTACCACCTGCGGTTGCACGTCGTGGTAGCTTCCAAGCTAAAAATGTGGTGCTTATGCCATCTTATGTCAATATTGGCGCGTATGTCGATGAAGGCACAATGGTAGATACATGGGCAACTGTAGGTTCATGTGCACAAATTGGTAAAAACGTTCACTTGTCTGGCGGTGTTGGCATTGGCGGTGTATTAGAGCCATTACAAGCAGGCCCAACCATTATTGAAGACAACTGTTTCATCGGTGCGCGTTCTGAAATTGTTGAAGGCGTGATTGTTGAAGAAGGTTCGGTAATTTCAATGGGCGTTTACATTGGTCAATCAACCAAAATTTATGACCGTGCAACTGGCGAAGTGCATTATGGCCGCGTTCCTGCAGGTTCGGTGGTTGTTTCAGGTAGCCTACCTTCTAAATGTGGTACATATAGCTTATATGCTGCCATCATCGTGAAGAAAGTTGATGCAAAAACTCGCGCAAAAACAAGCCTTAATGAATTACTTCGTGACGACTAATTAAGCATTGGAGGAACTCTTTCTGTTCCTTCGATACTCCAAGTCGTTCTTCGTCTCTACGATCATTGACGGTCGTAGAGATTTTTCTTTTTAACATACTGCGGTTATTAAACTATGAGTTCCCCGATTCGCTCTCTTGCCATTCCTGTTACAGACCCTGCTGCGGGCTTACGTATAACGGAAATTTTTTATTCGTTACAAGGAGAAGCCAATACGGCGGGCTTACCAACTGTTTTTATCCGCTTAACAGGTTGTCCATTACGTTGTCATTATTGCGACACGACCTATTCATTTGAAGGTGGCACACGCCAGTCTTTAGACGCGATTATTGCAACTGCAAAAAGCTACAACACCCCTTATATTTGTGTCACAGGTGGTGAACCTTTAGCACAACCGAACTGTATCAATCTGCTAAATCAACTGTGTGAACAAGGCTTTAAAGTTTCTTTAGAAACCAGTGGTGCGTTAGATGTTTCTAAAGTACATCCTCGTGTGTCTAAAGTTTTAGATTTAAAAACCCCTGCTTCGGGCGAATCGGCACGCAATTTAATGAGTAATTTAGATTTACTGACAGAGCACGATCAAATCAAATTTGTGATTTGTGACCGTGCCGATTACGAATGGTCAAAGCAGCAGCTTAAAAGTTATCAGCTTGATAAAAAAGTGAGTACCGTTTGGTTCTCGCCTGCTTTTGCCGTAGAAAAAGGCAATGCTCGCCTGCCCGACTTTGCCCGTGACTTGGCACAATGGATTTTAGAAGATCATTTACCTGTACGCTTTCAGTTACAGTTACACAAAATTTTATGGCAAGATGAAACTGGCCGCTAATCAATTAAATAATTTGGAGATGAAGATGCGTCCTCGTGCGATTGTATTACTTTCAGGTGGTTTAGACTCAACAACATGTTTGGCTTGGGCTCAGGCGAATTATGAATGTATCGCGTTAAGTTTTATGTATGGTCAACGCTCAACCACCGAGCTTGATGCAGCAAGAGCCTTAACCCAACGTGCGGGTGTTGAACATCGTGTCATCAATATCGATTTAGCCAATTTAGGTGGCTCAGCACTCACAGATCATAACATTGCCGTACCTGAGCAGCTTCAAGAAGGTATTCCTGTCACGTATGTGCCTGCACGTAATACTATTTTCTTGTCTTATGCGCTTGCAGCTGCCGAAGTTTTTTCAGCAGAAGCGATTGTGATTGGCGTGAATGCGGTCGATTATTCAGGTTATCCAGACTGCCGCCCAGCATTTATTGATGCCTTTGCTAACCTTGCAAGTTTGGCCACTAAAGCAGGTGTTGAAGGAAAACCACTTAAAATTGAAACACCTCTGTTACATTTATCTAAAGGGAATATAATACGACTCGGTCTAGAACATGGTGTAGACTACTCTCAAACAGTCTCTTGTTACCAAGCAGATGACCAAGGACGCGCTTGTGGAAAATGCGATAGCTGCCGTTTACGCAAAGAAGGTTTTGCGCAAGCAGATGTTGCAGACCCTACACGCTATATACCGCAATAAAAGGTAAATGATATGAAATTCTTAAATGCTAAACTTGTTCTTTCTACAGTTTTAAGTGCTGCTGCACTCACAGCAACAGCTGCACATGCTGCACAAGACCCATCAAAAAGCAGTGATGTTCGTGGCACTTTAATTGGCAACTGTAAAGAAGGTGCAAGCAAAGGTGGAAAACTCACCGCAGCTGAAGCAGACAAATTTTGTACTTGCCAAGTAGATGCTGAAGGTCGTTTAACCAAAGCACAAGAATGGCAAATTGTCAGCACAGTCAACCAAAAGAAAAGCCCAAGTACTTTGCCGTTCGTTCAACAGCAAAACAAAGCCATTCAAACTTGTTTTGGCCCACAGTTAACCTCAAAACTTAAAACATTGTCTGAAGAAGCAATGAAAAATGCGCAAGCACAGCCGAAAAAATAATTCTTTTCTGCCGTGAACATCACAAAAACAAGCCACATTCAGTGGCTTGTTTTTTATCTAAGAGGAATATATGCAAGATATTCAATTACCTAATCAAGTTTTTGCCACGACATCAGGCGAAATCAATCTCACTCAAATCGACACATCTTGGTTGATTGTTTATTTTTACCCGAAAGATTCAACCCCAGGTTGTACGGTTCAAGCGGTAGATTTTAGCTGTTTGAATACCCAATTTGCAGCGCTGAATACACAAGTCGTTGGTGTATCACGTGATTCAGTCAAAGCACATCAAAACTTTACTGCTAAACAAAATTTAAGCATTGAACTGATTAGTGATAAAGAAGAAGTGCTATGTCAAGTTTTTGATGTTATTAAAGAAAAAAATATGTACGGTAAAAAAGTATTTGGCATTGAACGCTCAACTTTTATTTTCCATCAAGGCAAATTGGTTAAAGAATACCGTAAAGTGAAGGCAGCAGGTCATGCAGAACAAGTGTTAACCGACCTAAAAGCACTTCAAGGTGCAACAGCATAATGTTGAAAACCAGTATTTGAAAATACTGGTTTTTTCATATTTTATTGTAATGAACGCTCAGCTAAAAATTGCTGTTGCAACTGTTTAAAAGCTGTACTTTTTTGAAAATTTTCTAGAAATTGGATCGTTCCTTGCGGGAAAAATTGGCGCTGAATTTCCCCAGCATAATAAGCTTCCCGTAAAGGTGTCGCAGAAATAGAATTTTCTAGGCTTTCAAGTTCCACCAACTTCCAGTTTGGAAATAAAGCCAAATAATAAGATGAGTCATCTTTAAAATGACCGATTAGTCCAATTTTACAAGCGTCACCTATTTTTTCATGGACTAACTGCTTAACTAATGTCACCCATTTTTGGTCGTTATACACATCAATAATATGAATAAACTCAATCCGTTCCTGATCTTCAACACTGAAATTACTTAAAATCATACGTTCACGTTCACAGGCTAAAAATGGATTTTTTAAGCTGCGCTCAGACTGTACCGACCCCAAACCAATCAATACTTTTTTACTCTGACTTAGCGCAATTTGAACCGTTTGTAAATGCGCCAAATGAAATGGTTGAAAACGACCAATGAAAACAAGATAATCAAGATGATACATAAGGATATTCCATGACAGCCGTCAGCTTTTTGGGTGGTCAGCATGTGAAAAATAGCGTTGCAAGCATAACAACTTAAATACTGAAAATCACGGACAATACTGTAAAAAGGAACAGATATGACAATGCTTAATTGTATTCTTAAGCCACACCAACATTTAATTGCCAGTCTTGAAAAAGGTGTTCTTACTTTGGCAATTGACCGCCCTTCTGCTAAAAATGCTTTATATAAAGAGCTGTATTTGTGGATTGCACAAGCGATTGATGAAGCAGATGCTAGCGATGATGTTCGTGTCATTATTTTACGCGGTGCAGAGCAAGATTTTACCGCAGGCAATGACATGCGTGATTTCTTGGCATCTATCGACAAACCACTTGAAGGCCTTGCGGGTGATGAACCACCTTTTGTTTTGCTTAAAGCCGTAGCACGTTTTTCAAAGCCATTTATTGTGGCGGTTAAAGGCGTTGCAATTGGTATTGGCGTGACTTTACTGCTACATGCAGATTTAGCTTATGCTGATGAATCTGCCATTTTCCAACTTCCATTTGTCAGCTTAGGGTTATCTCCTGAAGGTGCGGCGGGGAAACTCATGGTAGAACAGATGGGCTATCATCGCGCGGCAGAATTACTCCTCACAGCCGATAAATTTGATGCTGCAACTGCGGAGAAATACGGCTTAGTGAACCAAGTTTTTGCCGAAGATAATACCCGTGCACCATATCACTTAATGGCTTTGGGTGATAAAAATGTCTATGGTTATGCCGAAACCACAGCACAAAAATTGGCACAACTTCCAATTGCATCTTTAAAACTCAGCAAATCTTTAATGAAAAAAGATTTAAATAGTATTTTAGAACACATTGATATTGAAGCTGAAATTTTTATGCAGCGCGTTCAATCACCTGAATTACGTGAAGCAGTCCAAGCCTTTTTAGAGAAACGCACACCTGATTTCTCACAATTTAACTAATTCAATCAAAAAGCAGACATCCACCGTGATGTCTGTTTCACTTATAGCCTTCCCTTTTTTATTTTATCAATGCTAAGCTAAATCATATTCAATGTTTGGCAATCCATCATGACACATGAAAAGCAAGAAAAATCACGCTATTTTGAAGCTGCAGCAATAACCGATGCCGATGCATTTAAGCAAGTCGTTCAAAGTCGCCGTTCGGTACGTAAATTTACACAAACACAAATTCCAGATGAAATCTTACAAGATTGCCTAGATCTTGCCCTACTCGCACCGAATTCATCGAATTTACAACCGTGGATGTTTTATGTGGTGCAATCTGAAGCACCTAAAAAAGCGTTAGTGAAAGCCTGCATGGGACAACTTGCCGCACGTACCGCCGCAGAACTCATTGTTTGTGTGGCACGAACAGACCGTATTGATGAACTGGCTGCAGAAAATATCCGCCAATTTACCTTACCCGAAGTACCAAAAGCTGTAAAAAGTTACTATCGTTTCATTGGTTATAATTATAAAACAGGTGCTTTTAACAGCATTGGGCATGCCAAAAAACTGGCTTATGGCATCGCCAGTAAATTTACAGCACTTCCTATTACTGCCTTTAGCCCTGCTGACCGCACATTATGGGCGGTAAAAAGCACTGCTCTAGCCTGTGAAAACTTAGTTTTGGCACTGCGTGCTTATGGTTTTGACAGTTGCATGATGGAGGGTTTTGATGAATCGCATGTGCGCAAAATTTTAAAGCTAAACAGTGAAGAATACCCTGTTATGGTTATTGCCGCAGGCGAACGTGCTGAAGACGGCGTATTTTGGCCACAATTACGTTTTGACCGTAATTTATTTATTCAAAAGATTTAACGCAGTTTTAGTCAAAGCTTAAAATCTGCAAAAACTCAAAAGCAGGCTCTTCATAAGGATGGCTTGCTTTAAGTGCCTGTGCGACTCGCTTCGCATGGACGTCTTCCACAATGGTTTCAACACGCCACTCTTCAACGTGTTCTAATTGGTCTAGCTGCCCGAAGAATGGATTCGCACCATGAATCGGTTTGAATTGTCCCATGCCTTTGACTTGCCATGCACAATGTTCATAATTGCCAATACCGCCTGCGCCTGCATTAAAAATAGCAGCTTTGGTACTTTCTAGGTGAGATTCGGGAACATAGTAGATGAGTTTGAGCATCAATATACTTCCTCTTACTTTAAGGTTCTTCTACTGCCTATAGCTCTTTGTAAATTATGTATAATTCGCTATAGGCACGTATTGCATCATGAATATCTAGTTTAATAACTTCAAATTCAGGTTTTGGACTCTGCCCATCAACCAGTCTAGCAATCATCGAATCTTTTAATTTTAGTGATAATTTTTGTGGTGTCCATAAATCATCTAAAGAATCGTTAGGAGATTTATGTGGCAAACCATGAATGAAACTAAAGTTATTAAATTGAACAGCCATTAAAACTCTAAGTGTTTTTTCAATATCGGCTTTTAATACCATAGCACAATTATTTTTTTTGACTTCATTATATAACACTATAAAATCAGGAATTCTTTCATCTACTTTAGATGTCACTGCAAAACCACCTGAAAAATCTATACTCTTTCGAATTAATAGTCTAAATATAGCTATCCTTGCTGTTTTCAAATCTTCAATTGTATCTTCTGCTTCAGATTTTAATTGCTTTAATTTAACACTCTGTCCTGCTATAGAAAACTCCTGAATTTCATTAGAAAAGAAAATAATTAATCCAACAAGTGCACCACCTAAAATTAAAGAAACCGCTGATCCTCCTGCTAATTTTCCTAAGCACAGTAAAATAATTCCGAGTACTGAAAATACTGTACCGATAAAAATTGATAAAAATACTTTCACTGAAAAACACCTTTTTTAGTCATTTATGAGTTTATTCTAATAAAAATGCCACCCGAAGGTGGCATTCTTATACATCAAAATTTTGATTAACCAATAAATTTACGTGCGTTACGGAACATACGTAACCAAGCACCATCTTCTTGCCAATCTTCAGGCTTCCAAGAATGCTGTAAAGCACGGAAGGTACGTTCAGGGTGCGGCATCATGACTGTTGCACGGCCATCTTTTGAAGTTAAACCTGTAATCGCTTCAGGTGAACCATTTGGGTTCAATGGGTAATGTTGTGTTGGATTACCTTGGCTATCCACATAACGTAACACCACTTGGTCATTACCATTTAAGTTGGCAATTTGCTCGGCAGTTGCCACCATGCGACCTTCACCATGTGCAACAGCAATTGGTAAAATTGAGCCGTCCATATCTTGTAATAATACAGAATTTGATTTTTCTACACGTACGTTTACGCTACGTGCTTCAAACATTTCTGAAGTATTACGATGGAAACGTCCCCAATCTTCTGCACCAGGAATTAACGGTGCAAGTTGCGACAACATTTGGCAACCATTACAAATACCCAAACTAAAAGTATTGTCACGGTTAAAGAAGGTTTCGAATTGGTCGCGTAATTTGCCATTGAACAATACAGATTTCGCCCAACCGCCACCTGCACCTAATACGTCACCGTAAGAGAAGCCACCACATGCCACTAAGCCTTCAAACTCGTCAAGACCAATACGTCCTGCAAGCAAATCACTCATGTGAACATCAATGGTATTAAAACCCGCTTTATCAAACGCAGCTGCCATTTCAATATGACCATTCACGCCTTGTTCACGTAAAATTGCCATATTTGGACGGCGTAAATTTAAGAATGGCGCTTCAATTGCTTCATTTAAGTCGAAGGTTGGTTTTGCAATTAAACCTTGATGATTTGTATCTGCAATTAAGGCAAATTCTTGGTCAGCCGTTTCAGAGTTGTCACGTAAACGTTGAATTTGATGCGACACTTCTGTCCATGCTTGTTGTAATTCAACGCGTGTTAACGCTAAATCATTCACATTTAAACGGTCGCTATTGTTGACTTGACCCACAACTGTAATTGCATCTTTTAAGCTTGATGCTGCAATTTCAGCTTGTAAATTCGCCCAGTCTGCTGCTTTAATTTGTAGCACTGCGCCAATTTCTTCTGCAAATAAGCTTTCAATACTTTGCGTTTCAAGCGCCACACCTAAGCGTGATGCAAACATCATTTCTGCAACGGTTACCAATAAGCCACCATCACCAATGTCGTGGTAGGCTTGGATTAAGCCACGATTATTCCAATCTTGCACTAAAGCGAAGAAGGCTTTGACATCATCAAAACTGTCAACATCTGGTGCAGTTGTGCCAAGTGCTTTATAGACTTGCGCTAAAATTGACGCACCTAAGCGGAACTGACCTTTAGATAAATCAATACGCACAAGGACAGATTCATCACCAGCTTTAAGCTCAGGTGTTAAGGTTTTACGCACGTCATTCACAGGTGCAAATGCGGTAATGATCAGCGACATTGGCGATGTCACCGACTTATCTTCGCCTTGGTCATTCCATGTGGTACGCATTGACAATGAGTCTTTACCTACAGGAATGGCAATATCAAGCGCAGGGCAAATTTCCATACCAATAGTACGAACGGCTTCAAATAAGGCTTGATCTTCACCTTTTTGACCCGCAGCTGCCATCCAGTTAGCCGATAATTTAATGTCGCCCAATTGTTCAATATTTGCCGATGCAATATTGGTTAATGCTTCTGCAACAGATAAACGTGCCGATGCAGCGGGATTTAACAATGCTACAGGTGGACGTTCACCCATCGCCATTGCTTCACCAGTAAAGCCTTGTAAGCTTGTAGTAGTTACCGCAGCATCTGCGACAGGCACTTGCCAACGACCCACCATTTGGTCACGGGCAACCATACCAGTAATTGAGCGGTCACCAATGGTGATTAAGAACGATTTAGAGGCAACCGTTGGGTTTTTAAGTACACGGAAAATCGCGTCTTTTAAGTCAATTGCTGCAACGTCAAAGTCGGTGCCTTGACGCTCAGTACTTTCGTACGAGCGTTGCATGCGTGGTGTACCACCCAACATGACTTGCATTGGCATATCCACCGCATTGTTTTCAAACAATGGGTCTTCTACGGTTAAATGACGTGCTTCAGTTGCTTCGCCAAGTACCGCAAACGGACAACGTTCACGCGCACAAATCGACTCAAATAATTCTAAAGATTCAGGATGAATCGCCAACACATAACGCTCTTGCGCTTCGTTCGACCAAATTTCCATTGGGCTCATGCCCGGTTCAAGCGATGGAATTTTACGTAAATTGAGCACTGCACCTAATTCGTGATCATTCACTAACTCAGGCATTGCATTCGACACACCACCTGCACCTACGTCATGGACTGAAACAATCGGGTTGTTATCTTCCATGCGCCAGCAAGTATCAATAACTTCTTGGCAACGGCGTTCCATTTCTGGGTTTTCACGTTGTACCGAAGCAAAATCGAGGCTTTCACCCATCGTACCGCTATCAACTGAAGATGCTGCGCCGCCACCCAAGCCAATTAACATGGCAGGGCCGCCCAACACAATCAGTAAATCACCCGGTTGGATCGGATCTTTTTCGACATGATCAGGGCGAATGTTACCGTAACCGCCTGCAATCATAATGGGCTTATGGAAACCTTTTACTTCACCATTCACATTTTGTTCAAAAGTACGGAAGTAACCATTTAAGGCAGGACGACCAAATTCGTTGTTAAACGCCGCGCCACCCAATGGGCCTTCAATCATAATTTGTAACGGTGAAGCCATACGTGAAGGCTTGCCATATTGTTCTTCCCACGGCTGTTCAAAGCCTGGAATATTCAAGTTTGAAACAGTGAAACCTGTTAAACCTGCTTTTGGCTTACCACCACGGCCTGTTGCACCTTCATCACGGATTTCACCACCAGAGCCTGTCGCAGCACCTGCAAATGGGGCTATCGCGGTTGGATGGTTATGGGTTTCAACCTTCATTAAAATATGTGCAGCTTGGCTCTTATATTTATAAACAAAATGACCTTGATCATCTGCTTTTGGATAAAAGCGCATCGTGTCATAACCCACAATCACCGAGGCATTGTCTTTATATGCCGACAATACATCTGCAGGAGATTGTTTGTAGGTGTTTTTAATCATTTGGAACAATGACAACGGCTGTTTTTCACCATCAATTGTCCATTCAGCATTAAAAATTTTATGACGACAATGTTCAGAGTTTGCTTGTGCAAACATCATCAATTCGATGTCGTTTGGATTACGCTCTAATTTAATAAATGCCGCAGTTAAATAATCAATTTCTTCATCAGATAATGCAAAACCAAATTCTTGGTTCGCTTTCACTAAAGCATCTTTACCTTGACCCAACACATCAATTGAATTTAATGGCTTTGGTGCAGTTTCAACAAACAATGCTTGAGCATCGTCTAGCTGAGCAAACACGCTTTCTGTCATACGGTCGTGCAGTGCAAGCTTAAGTGCATCAGAGACTTCTGAAATACCTTTGAGCGTAAACAAAATACCCCGTTCCAAACGGTGGATCGGGGTATTACAGTTTTTAAAAATATCGGTTGCTTTCGACGACCACGGGGAAATTGTTCCTAAGCGTGGCGTGACGAGAATCTGGACTTCATCCTCTGCCGCCTGACGCAAGCTAAAACTTTCGCCATCGTTCAGCAGTTGTAAAGCTGACTGATGCTGCTGCTCGCTGAGCGCTTGATCAAACAGATAAACCCACTGACTATCAAAAGATAGAACAGAACTAATTGACGATAAACGTGATAATAGCTGAGTTTTCTTAAAAGAAGAATGCGCTGAGGCACCGGCCACGATAAACATGTTAATTTCGGCTCCACGGGCTCGTCGATTAGGACGTCGCCGCCATGTGACTTGATAGAGAGCCGACATTCTACTGTGAATTTATGATTTGAGCTAGCATGAACCATCAAAACAATGCTAAAAATTAAGAGAAGCACACTTTATTTTTTATCGAAAATTTAGATAGTTATCTTCACTTAAAATTCACCCCAAACGATCTGATACAAAAAATATTTCCATCTTAGCTTCCGTTTGCAAATTAAAGCTCAACGTACGCCCCAACCATTGACGCAGTTCACCCAATACAAGCCAATTTCATCCATCCTGCTTTAATCCTTCATCTTTAACACGTTGTCATGTAAATGACACATCTTCACTTCATAAAGCATTCAAGCACATCACGACAAGGTCTGACGTTGTAGACTAGAGTCTGTGCGGCTTTTTTGGCATGATGTATTTTTACAAAGGATGTTCAGACAATTAATGAAACAAATGCGTTGGTTAGAATTGCTTTCAGCAGTTCGTTTAGGCACAAAAAAAAGTAGCAATGAACTAGGACGTAGTCCTTTTCATAAAGATTATGATCGAATTATATTTTCACAAAGCTTTAGACAATTAAACCGTAAAACACAAGTTCATCCACTCACTCAAAACGATGGCGTCCATACTCGACTCACCCACTCACTTGAAGTGTCTTGTATTGGTCGTTCTTTAGGCATGATGGCGGCTGAAAAAATTAAAGATGATCTACCCGCTTGGATTTCGCCTGCCGATATGGGCGCGATTATTCAAGCAGCCTGTCTAGCACACGACATTGGGAATCCTCCATTTGGGCATGCGGGTGAATACTCGATTCGAGAATGGTTTGACCGTGCAGCAACAACAGGCTTTTTAGACCAGTTAAGCGAAGAAGAACAAGCTGATGTCCGCCAATTTGAAGGCAATGCACAAGGCTTACGTTTACTTACCCGCACCGACTATCATCCTAACGATGGTGGCATGCGTCTGACCTCGGCGACACTTGGTGCTTATTTAAAATATCCGTGGTTATCTAAAACCATTGCAGAACAAGGCAATCAGCCTGCCCATATGCGGGCAAAATTTGGCTGCTACCACACCGAAAAAGAAATTTTAAAACAAATTGCCGAACAGCTCGGACTGATTCAATTGGGTGACTATCATTATAGCCGCCATCCGCTCACTTATTTACTTGAAGCCGCCGACGACATTTGTTATGCCTTAATTGACCTTGAAGATGGCATTAATTTAAATATTCTAAGCTATGAAGAAGTCGAGCCAATTTTCTTAAATCTTATTGCCGACTTTGGTATTCCACATGAACTTTCTTTACCGTGGACCACATGGCAACAAAAAATTGCGGCCCTACGTGGTCGGGTTATGAAACGACTGGTAGATGAAGTCAGTACCGCTTTTGCCCGAAACCAAGTACAAATTTTATCTGGACAACTTAAAGGTTGTTTATTGCAATATTGCCCGCAAGATATTCCGCTTGGTATTGAAGCGGCCAAAGAACTCACCCGTCAGAAAATTTTTAGCCACAAAGAAAAACTTGAGCTTGAAGTGATTGGACACATGAGTCTGCAATATATCTTAGATGAATTTATGCCACTCACCGTTCCCAACAAAACCTTAAGTTTTAAAGAAAATAGTTTAATGATGCTGTTTCAGCAATTTGGTGCGCATTTTGAAAGCAATCACTACCAAAATATTATGCAAGCACTCGACATTATTAGTAAATTTTCAGACCATCAGGCTTACGATTTAGCACAAGTATTACAAGGTCATCGCACCAGTATTTTTTAATTAGGAAACACACATGATTGGTTGTTTAATTGGCGAAGTTTTTGCACTAGAAGCCCCGACGGTACTTTTAAATGTGAATGGGGTTGGTTATGAAATCGACACACCACTTTCAACATTTTGCCAATTACAAAAGGGCCAAAAAGTGACACTATGGACACACTTGGCTGTCCGTGAAGATGCCCAACAATTGTATGGCTTTAGTAACAGCAAAGAAAAGACACTTTTTAGAACATTACTTAAAGTAAATGGGGTTGGACCTAAAATGGCTTTGGGTATTTTATCTACGCTAAGTGTAGATCTTCTCATTCAAACAATTGAACATGACGATGTAAACACTTTGGTTAAAATTCCAGGTGTGGGCAAAAAAACTGCCGAGCGTTTATTAATCGAACTTCGTGACCGCATTAAAACGCTTTCTGCGGGTTCAGCAATCGGTAGCAACCATGCTGTACAACTTTCTGCTCACTCTGCTGTGGCTGAAGCTGAAGCTGCCTTACAGTCTTTAGGTTATAAACCATTAGAAGCACAAAAAGCCATTGCGGCGGTCAAAGACCAATTTACCGATGTTGCCGATTTAATTCGTGCTGCCCTTAAATCGATGATGAAATAAGCCCATGCAAGATCGAATTATTAGCGGTTCAGAAAAACCAGAAGATCAAATAGATCGCGCCATTCGCCCGACCACTTTGGCAGATTATGTCGGACAGCCTGTGGTACGCGAGCAAATGGAAATTTTTATTGGTGCAGCACGTGGACGCGGTGAGGCACTCGACCACACCTTAATTTTTGGCCCACCGGGCTTAGGTAAAACCACCCTCGCCAATATTATTGCCCGCGAAATGGGTGGCAATTTAAAATCTACTTCAGGGCCTGTGCTTGAACGCGCGGGCGATTTAGCCGCACTGCTGACCAATCTTGAAGAAGGCGACGTACTGTTTATTGATGAAATTCATCGACTTTCGCCAGTCATTGAAGAAATTTTATATCCAGCGATGGAAGATTACCAACTGGATATCATGATTGGTGAAGGCCCTGCTGCCCGTTCAATCAAACTCGATTTACCGCCATTTACCTTGGTTGCCGCAACAACACGTGCAGGCTTACTCACCTCACCTTTGCGTGACCGTTTTGGTATTGTGCAACGCTTAGAATTCTACTCGGTTGAAGATTTAACCTCTATTGTGGCACGTTCGGCCTTTTTAATGGATGTACCGATGACCGAAGAAGGCGCGCAGGAAATTGCCCGCCGTTCGCGTGGTACACCACGAATTGCCAACCGCCTTTTACGTCGTGTGCGTGACTATGCCCAAGTCAAAGGTACAGGTGAAGTCACTCAAGAAATGGCTCAACGCGCACTCGATATGCTCAATGTCGATAAGGCAGGCTTAGACACACTCGACCGTCGTTATTTAAGCATGTTGCTTGAACGCTTTGATGGCGGCCCGGCAGGCGTTGAGGCCTTAGCTGCTGCCATGGCAGAAGACAGCGGCACACTTGAAGATGTAATCGAACCATATTTAATCCAACAAGGCTACGTGATGCGTACTGCGCGCGGACGTATTGCCACTAATCAATCCTACTTGCAATTTGGATTGACTCCTCCTGAATCATCATAATGGAACACTTTCATGGCTAATCGTTTTGAGTTCAACATTCGCGTTTATATTGAAGATACCGATGCAGGTGGCATTGTGTATCATGCCAATCATATTCGTTATATGGAACGTACCCGAACTGAATGGCTACGTGCATCTGGCATAGATCATTATTGGCATCAAACCGATTACAACTTTGTCGTGCATAAAATTGATATCAAATATCATCGTCCAATTTTAATGGATAACCTGATTACTGTTACTGCACGTGTTATTTCTTGTAAAACTGCGTCTTTTTTATTGCAACAAGAAATTTATCGTGATGAAATCTTGCTAGCTTCGGGTGAGGTAGAATTAGCGTGTTTAAGCAAAGACATGCGTCCACGCCGTTTACCTGAATATTTAAAACATCTGATCCATGCTCAAATGGAGCAAGAATCCAATTAAGTGACCGTTTTACTATGGCAAATCCTGTGACTTCCTCAACATTGCATATTTCCGATTTAATTTTGCAAGCAAGCCCTGTTGTTCAAACGGTCATGCTGCTGTTACTGCTCGCATCTTTATATAGTTGGTATTTAATTGCGAGGTTGCACTTAGGCTTTAAAAATGCCCAAAAACAAGATGAACACTTTCAAAAAATCTTTTGGTCTGGCGCAGAATTGAGCACTTTGTATAACAATGCACAGCTTAATTCAAAACGTTCTGGGCTTGAAGATATTTTCTATAATGGTTTAGGCGAATTTTTAAAACTAAAAAAACGCCATGCGACTTTGGCGCAAAACATTGAAGGTACCGAGCGTATTTTAAGTGTTGGCTTAAGCCGCGACCAATCGAATATGGAACATGGTTTAGGTTCACTGGCAAGCATTGGTTCGGTTGCGCCGTATGTTGGTTTGTTTGGTACAGTTTGGGGCATTATGAATGCCTTTATTGGCCTTGCAGCTGTTGAACAAGTCACCCTAGCAACTGTTGCACCCGGTATTGCAGAAGCACTCATTGCCACAGCAATCGGTTTATTTTCTGCCATTCCTGCCGTACTTGCCTTTAACCATTTTACTGCAAAAAGCGAAACCATTTACGCCGATCGTGCATTATTTTCTGAAGAAATGATTGCGTTATTACAACGCCAATCTTTAGGGGCAACACAGGAAACTGAATAATGCCAATAAGACGTTCTAGCAAGTTTGCACGAGTTAAAAAACCACTCAAAAGCGACATGAATGTCGTACCATACATTGATGTTATGTTGGTGCTTTTGGTCATTTTTATGGTTACTGCACCCATGATTACTAGCAGCATTAAAGTCGACCTGCCCAAAGCCAATAGCACACCATTTGAGTCTAAAGACAAGCCTGCCATTGTTTCTTTAAAAGCCGATGGTCAATATTATTTAGATTATAAAGATCAAAAAAATGATCAGGCTTTAAGTTTAGACGAACTGAAAGCCACGTTAAGCCAAGCACAGCAAGATGCTGAACAACGAAATCAGCAATTGAATGTATTGGTCAATGGTGATCAATCTCGCCCTTATGGCGATGTTGTCGCACTGATGGCAAATTTACAAGATGCTGGTTTATCGCAAGTCGGTTTACTCACAGCCCCTGTGAAGTAGGTTGTTATGAACAAACGTCAAACACAGCAACCACCTTTTAAGCAAAAAGCCATTGCAATCGGTTTTACCCTTGGGGTACATACCATTGCAGTGGTCGCTTTACTGTATTTGGGCTTAAGTAAACCACCAGAGCCACCCAAACAAATTAAAACCTTTCTTGTTTCGCCTGAAAGTTTAACCAACAATACAGATTCAGCCGCACCAAGTCCTGAACCAAGCAGCAATACACCTGCCGCAACTACAGCAGAACCTCTGCCAGAACCAGTTGAAAACACACGAAGTAATGCTCAAGCGCAAGCTCAGGCACTTTTACAGCAGCAAAAAAAACATGCTGAAGAAAAGCAACTGCAACAAGCCAAAGTAGAAGCTGAGCAAAAAGCTAAAGCCACCGCAGATGCATTAGCACTCGCCCAAAAGCAACACACAGATCAAGAGGCACAACGTAAAGCTGCTTTAGATGCCAAACACAAAGCCGAAGCAGATGCGAAGGCCAAAGCTGCTGCTAATGCCAAAGCACTCGCACAAAAACAACAGGCCGATAAAGCAAAAGCTGCTTTAGACGCTAAACATAAAGCCGAAGCGGATGCGAAGGCTAAAGCTGCTGCCGATGCCAAAGCACTTGCACAAAAACAACAGGCCGATAAAGCAAAAGCTGCTTTAGATGCCAAACACAAAGCCGAAGCAGATGCGAAGGCCAAAGCTGCTGCCGATGCCAAAGCACTCGCGCAGAAACAACAGGCCGATAAAGCAAAAGCTGCTTTAGATGCCAAACACAAAGCCGAAGCAGATGCGAAGGCCAAAGCTGCTGCCGATGCCAAAGCACTCGCGCAGAAACAACAGGCCGATAAAGCAAAAGCTGCTTTAGACGCTAAACACAAAGCCGAAGCAGATGCGAAGGCCAAAGCTGCTGCCGATGCCAAAGCACTCGCACAGAAACAACAGGCCGATAAAGCAAAAGCTGCTTTAGACGCTAAACACAAAGCCGAAGCAGATGCGAAGGCTAAAGCTGCTGCCGATGCACAAGCAAAAGCTGACGCTGAAAAAACGGCTGCTGCCAATAAACAAGCTGAAGTTAAACGGATTGCATCAACTGCGAAAAAGGACTTTACCAATAAAATTAAAGGTATTTGGGATGTCCCATCCGGCACGACAGGAAAAACCGCCAATGTTCGTGTCACCTTAAGTGACTCAGGTGCTGTGGTTTCTGCAATTGTGAACTCAAGTGACCCTGATGTAAAAGCCAGTGTTGAAGCTGCGATACGCAGAGCTGCGCCTTACCCAATGCCAAGTGACCCTGACGCGCGCCGCGAGGCAAGAAGTTTTAGCGCGACATTTACAGCAAAATAGTAGTTCTTCACATTGAGATGTTTTACAGTTAGAACATCTCAAATCTTATTCCACTTTATTAAAAACTGCGAACATAACCACTATGAATATGAATCGTAAACATTTACTTGCTTTAGCACTTATGGCAATTTGTGGACAAACCCTCTCCACCACAGCCTCGGCACAATTGCACTTAGAAATTGCCAAAGCACCCGACCAAGCACCTAAAATTGCAATTGTTCCGTTTAACAACGACCAGAACTTATTTCCAATTGTCGAAAATGACTTAAATCGTTCAGGTCGTTTCTCAAGCGCATCACAAAATCTACCAACTTCAGCAAGCTTAGATTCAATTCAGGCTGATGCTTGGAAAAATGCCGGCATTCCTTATGTCGTGGTCGGCAAAGTCACTCAGCCCGATGCCAACAGCTATCAAATTCGCTATCAACTCTACGATGTGAATAAACAACAATATTTGCTCAATGAAGAACTGACTGCTCCAACGTCTCGCTTACGCCAAGCAGGACACACCATTAGTGATGCGATCTATCAAGCGCTCACAGGTATTCAAGGTGATTTTAGCGGGCGGATTGCGTACGTTCTACGCAACCCAAATACACCAAATCAACGCTATACGCTGCAAATTGCAGACACAGATGGCGAGCGTCCATTTACTGTCTTGGCATCACATCAACCTATTTTATCGCCTGCATGGACACCTGATGGCAAAAAAATCGCCTACGTCTCTTTTGAGAGCAAACGTCCTGCTATTTATTTACAAGATTTATCAACAGGTCAACGCCAAGTATTGGCTAACTTTACAGGTTTAAATGGTGCACCAAGCTTCTCACCCGATGGTAAATCCATGTTATTTACCTCCTCAATGGATGGTAATCCCGACATCTACCAAATGGATTTAAATACCCGTCAAGTCGAGCGTATCACCAATGATTCTGCAATTGACACCGAAGCGCGTTACACACCTGATGGTAAGGCATTTATTTTCACCTCTGACCGTGGTGGTTCACCACAAATTTATCGTTATACCTTTGCAGACGGTATAACCAAACGCATTACTTTCCGTGGTGGATTTAATGCACGTGGATCAATTAGTGCAGATGGTGCAAAACTTGCTATGGTACACCGCGAAGCTGGCAGCAGCTTTAAAATTGCACTACAAGATTTAAACTCAGGTGTGCTCAATTTGGTCACGCCTACCAGTTTAGATGAATCACCAAGCTTCTCCCCTAATGGGCAAATGGTGGTTTATGCAACACGCGAAGGTAATCGCGGCTTACTTTCCATTGTTTCAACCAATGGACAATTCCGTTTAAATTTACCAAGCGAACAAGGTGAAGTCCGCGAACCTGCATGGGCACCGAAATAATCCCTCTTCTATACTGAACTTTTATGGAGTAGAACAATGAAAGCATTACAACTACTGATCATTCCTGCACTTGCCTCGACAATTGCAATGACGGGCTGTGCGAGCCGTAAACCTGTTGCACCGATCAATAGCACGACTACACCAACTGCTGTAACCACAGTGAATACCACAGGATTAAGTGACGATGCAGCATTAGATGCACAGAATTTAAAAGGTGCTTCAGCAAAGGGCGTCACCGATGCAAATCGTGCATTTTTAGCACAGCGTGTGGTGCATTTTAACTACGACAGCAGCGATTTATCGCCAACAGACTACCAAACCCTGCAAGCACATGCACAATTTTTAAAAGCCAACGTAGGTTCTAAAGTTGCATTAACTGGGCATACCGATGAACGTGGTACACGTGAATACAACATGGCACTTGGTGAACGTCGTGCCAAAGCTGTACTGAATTATTTGGTTTCTTATGGTGTGAATGCGACTCAACTTGAAGCAGTAAGCTATGGTAAAGAGATGCCTGTTAATCCAGGACATGACGAAGCAGCATGGAAGGAAAACCGCCGCGTAGAAATCAACTACGAAGCAGTTCCACCGTTACTTAAATAACATTTTTGCTTTAGATGCAAAAAAGTCGCTCAAATTTAGAGCGACTTTTTTAATGAGGGTGTACTTTTTTTGTATTTTCTGCGTTTACCTTACGTGACTGCATAGATTCAATTAAATCGTGTTTATTAAAGTCTTTATATTCAGGCTTGGACTCATAATCTGCCCAAGCAGACTTAACTTTCTCATCCGAAATTTCTTCAAAATCAATTGCTTCACTAGGCGTAGGCATCGCATCAAAGGTTTTTGTAGTCATTGTAGAATACCTCTTGCTCATTTAGGCTAAACTCAAACATAGCATGTTATTTTGACAATTCAAATAGAAAAATATGCAGTTTTATGTCAAGAAAATTTCTTTTTTAGGTCGTTCTCATCTAAAATAGCGCGCAGCTGTTTAGACTCGAAAAAATCGCATAGGATTCGGAGCAATACCATTATGTCAAATATCACGTTATCCCGCTATTTAGAACAAAAAAAGGGAAATCTAACACCAGCATTGGCTAGCGTTATTCATGCGATTATTCACAGCTGTAAAATTATCGATCGTTTATTGCAAAAAGGCGCAATCGAAGGAGTTTTAGGAAGCGCTGAGAATGAAAACATTCAAGGTGAAACGCAGAAAAAACTTGATGTTATTTCAAACCAAGAATTAATTGATATCCTACAATCTCACCCTTCTGTAGGTGGATTAGCCTCTGAAGAGTTAGATACATTTACTGCAGCGCAAGAAAATGGTGATTATTTAGTGTTATTCGACCCATTAGATGGTTCGAGCAACATTGACATTAACATGTGTGTCGGAACAATTTTCTCGATTTTACCTGCTAAAAATACCATTACTCAAGCAAATGATTTCATGCAGCCTGGTGTAAATCAAGTTGCAGCAGGTTATGTGCTCTATGGCCCGTCGACCATGCTTGCTTTAACAATTGGTGCAGGCGTTGCACTGTTCACGTTTGACATCGACAGTAAAGAATTTATTTTAAGTAAAGATAATATTACAATTGACACCTCAACCCAAGAATTCGCGATTAACATGTCGAATCAGCGCCATTGGGAAGCACCAGTACAACGCTATATTGGTGAATTACTTGAAGGAAAAACTGGGGTTCGTAAAAAAGATTTTAACATGCGTTGGGTTGCATGTATGGTGGGTGATATTCACCGTATCTTATGCCGCGGTGGCATCTTTATGTACCCTTACGACCTTAAAAACCCTGAAAAAGCAGGTCGTTTACGCTTAATGTACGAAGCCAACCCAATGAGTATGATGATTGAACAAGCGGGCGGCTCAGCAACCACAGGTCGTATGCGTATTCTTGAAATTGAACCAACTGAACTACATCAGCGTGTTCCTGTCATTTTAGGTGCCACCGACGAAGTTAATTTAGTTACTGGCTATCATTAATTTTTATTTCTCTTTTTTAATATCGAGCATAAGTCTGTATGGCTTATGCTCGATTGGTTTTTAGCTTATGGCAATCCTCTACATCGCATCAAAAGACAACCCAAAAATCAAACATTTACGCGCATTGATCGAACAGAATCAATATCGTAAGAAACATCAACAAACGGTTTTGGAAGGTACACATTTAACATTGGCATGGCTACAAACCCAACAGCCGATTGTGTCTATTTTTACTACTGAAGCCGCACTTGCACACCCCGACTTCGAACAAATTCAAGAACAATATACAGGACATATTTTTGTCATTAGCGAAGTTTTATATAAAGATTTAAGTGGCTTAGGCACCAGTTTAGCCTGCCTAACGATTATTGACTTGCCTCGTAGTAGCCATGCATTGCAATTTGATGTCGACACTTTAATTTTAGACAACGTACAAGACCCAGGCAATGTCGGTACACTGCTCCGCTCTGCTGCAGCTGCCAATGTAAAACAGATTGTCTGCACTCATGGCGTAGCTGCATTATGGTCGCCACGAGTTTTACGTGCCGGCATGGGCGCACACTTCTCACTGCATTGCTATGAAAATGTCGATTTAGCACAAATTTTGCCTAAATTTCAAATTCCCGTTTTTGTGACTAGCTCACACGAACCTGAAAGCATTTACAAGCAAGACCTAACACACGCTTGTGCATGGATTTTAGGCAATGAAGGTCAAGGCGCTTCAGAAACTGCACTTACACATGCCAAAGCAGTGACAATTCCACAACCAGGTGGGCAAGAATCATTAAATGTTGCGATAGCAGGTTCTATTTGCTTATTTGAAATGAGTCGTCAACGTCTTGCATAAATAAAACGAAGCAAGATTCCAATGGGTGATTCAAAAACAAACAATAAATACCATTTTTATGGTCTTTGCTGTTTGTTTACCTGATCACCCTATCTTTTTGCAATAAAATTCCTTTAAACTGAAAATAATTACGCAAATTGTCAACCTTCCTTGTTTTTTGAACGTTATTTAAAGATATTCATTCAAAAAGTGTGGTGGGCATCCAATGACAGGATTTTCCATCTCTATGGATCTAACACCAAAAGAGAGTCAGACCGAACGCACGAGTATCCAAATGGGTACAGTTGAACAACGCTTGAAGCATTTTATGCAAGAGGTGACAGGTCGTGCCTTGGTTATGATGGAAAATGCAACCAAAGGCCAACATGGCATTGCAATGGATTTAGTACAAGAAGCTTTTATTGCACTGCATAAATCCTATGCCGATAAAACCATTACCGAATGGTATCCGTTGTTCTACACCATTTTAAATAACAAATTACAAGATTGGCGCCGTAAAGAAGCCCGTCGTATACAGCCTTTTTCTTTTTTAAAAAAAAACCAACTCGATGAAGATGAATTTTTAGAAATTGAAGATGAACAACAAATTAATCCACCAGAAGCTTTAGTTCAACAAGCTACAGCATCAGAAATTCAAGCCGCTGTCGCAGAACTACCACCTAGACAGCAGCAAGCCTTTATGCTCAGAGCATGGGAAGGATTTGATATTCAAACCACTGCAAAAATCATGGATTGTAGCGAAGGCAGTGTTAAAACCCATTATCACCGTGCATTACAAGGCTTAAGAGCCTCGTTATCACACCTCAACCCTCATATTGGAGGATCATCACATGAAGAAAAATGATGATTTTGCAACTCAGATAACCAAAAAGCTTGATCGGCTTGCACAGAACCATGAGCACACCTCTGATGTGATGCACAACGTACTCGCACAAGTCGAAAAACAACGCCAACGTCGTCAAAATATTTGGAAAATGACCAGTTTTGCACTTGCAGCAACTGTGGCAGGTTTCTTAATTCTGCCAAGTGCATTCGACTTGCATCATCAGTCATCGCCGGAACAAGTCGTTATCAATATTAATAGCAACAAGCTATCACCACAAATGATGGAAGATTTAGAAATGGTCATGGTTTTTGGTGAGGATAAAAACACTCATGGCAGTTAAAAAATGGGGCTTGGCCCTCTTTAGCTTGGTATTTTTACAAACCGGATTTGCAGGTTTTGAACGCTTTTGGCCATTTCATAGCAAAAGTGACTCAATCGCTCAAACTGATGATAACTGGAATGAATTATCAACAGATCAGCAAAAACAATTACTGTCACGCTATCAAAACCTGAAAGATCTTCCAACTACAAAAAGTGAGAGTTTAGAGAACCGCATGAACTGGTTTGCTCAGCTTCCTGAGCAAGAGCAACAAAAAATGCGTGAGGCATGGCAACAAATGAGCACGCAACAACGCCAAGAAATGCGTGAACGCATGCAGAATGCCACGACTGTCGATGAGCGCAATAGCATTCGCCAAGAATATATTCAAAAATTTCAAACAACAGTCATCAAAACCAGCAACTAAAGCAAATTAGCTATTTGGGGTGAGTTACGGTGCTTGCCGATATTCATCAATGAACGCATAAATTTGACGCAAAGTTGCATGTGACAATTTGGTTTTTTCACCCTTGAGTAATTTCTCTAATCGCTCAACAGCTTGCAATAATTGCGATGCTTGATGTGGACCATGTATTAATAAATAATCGATAATTTGTTGATCTAAATGAACCCCACGCCGCAACAACACCGACATCACCAAAGCTTGTCGATCTGCATATAAGCTTCCACTAGGCAACTTTACACTGACCGCTTGGGTTAAACGAGATTGTAAATCAGGCAATTCTAATTTTAACTCAATTGGAGCATGGCGTGATGAAAACACCAACTGCCCACCTTCTTGGTTATTATAATTAATTAAATGGAAAATCGCTTTTTGCCAATGAAGAACACCACTAATTGCGTCAACATCATCTAAAGCAACCAAGTCATACCGCTCAAGTGCTGTAATAGCGTCAATAGGAGCATCAAGCAACTCGAGTAAAGATACTTGAATTGCAGATTTCCCAACTTCCAAATAAGAGTCACAAATCGCAGATAATAAATGACTTTTCCCTGTTCCTGCTCCACCATACACATAAAATCGATTCATAAGCCCTGCATGTAACTGGCGGATTGCGTCAATGACATGCCCCCAACTTGGCCCAGAAAAATCACTAATTCGGGCATCAAGCTGAGGTTCTATATCTAATTGTAATTGACGCATAAATACACAGGTACCTATCAATTTATTTTAATCTGATTGAATCTTACTTGATTTTTCTGCGTCTTGCTCAGATTTTATCTTGATCTCAACATCAATACTATTGGTATTGAATTGCACATGTCCATTTTCGACCACAACTGCATCTGTTAAAGGACTTGGTTTGCCATAAAGTGGGGTGCTCTCATAAAATTCTCGTGCATGTTTGAGTAATACCACAATAATTGCAGCCACAGGTAATGCCACCAACATACCCAAAATTCCACCCAAATGCGCTCCTGCCAAAACAGCAAACACCACAGCCACAGGCGGCAAACCAATTTTGTCTCCCAATAAAAATGGCTGTAAAATATAGCCCTCTATCACCTGTCCAATCATAAAGACCACACCAACTAATAGCAGATGCGTCCAATCTATGCCAAATTGAAACAAGGTGGCAATCACCGCAGCAATAATGCCGACAGCAAAACCTAAATATGGAATGATACTGGCTAGACCTGCAACCATACCAATAATTAGCCCAACTTCTAAACCTATAACTTGCAAGCCAATTGCATAGACTGCACCAAGCAGAATCATCACCAAAAATTGACCTTTAACAAATGCACCTAATACGCCATGACATTCACGAACAATACGCATTGTTGATGCTTCATAAGGTCGTGGAATGAGTCTACGCATTTGCAGCAACATTCGCTCCCAATCAAGCAAAAAGTAAAAAGCAATAATAGGTACAAGCACGACAGTTCCACCAATCTGAATAAAATTGAGTCCAGATTGTGCAAGTTTCAAAACTAACGCTTGAATACTATCAACACTATAATTGGTTTGCACATAACCCATCACTGCATTTGAGATTTGGTCTGTATTTAAACGCATTGGCTCAAGGTGAAATGTCCGTTCCGCCCACGGCAATAAAGTATGATTCACCCAGCTAATACCTGCTGGAATACTATTTTTAGCATACATTGCTTGCTTCCAAAGCAACGGAATGACAAACCAAATGGCAAAAAACAATCCAACCGCAATCCCTAAAAACACAATGCTCGTCGAAAGCCAACGAGGAATATGATATTGCGATAATTTACTAACCAAAGGACTAAATAAGTAAGCAATTAAAAATGCACCAACAAAAGGTAATACCACAGGTATCAGGATATAAATCAACCAAATGATGAGCGTTATCGCCGCCAAAATAAATATTCGCTTTAAAGTGCTATCGACCATAGATGCGCCTATTCCTATTTTGAAATGATTTATCGAATTATTTTAGGCAAAGATAACATTTTATTCGCATAAATAACGTAAGAATTTCGTATATTAGGGTATAATCTGCCGCCAACACAGACCCCAAGATGAGCAACTCAATGACCTCTAATACTGGCCTAAGTTATAAAGATGCAGGTGTGGACATCGAAGCTGGTGATGCACTTGTCGACCGTATTAAATCTGTAGCGAAACGCACCTCTCGTCCTGAAGTGATGGGTGGTTTAGGCGGCTTCGGCGCACTTTGCAAAATCCCAAAGGGCTATGAAGAACCTGTTTTAGTTTCAGGTACAGATGGTGTCGGAACAAAGTTACGCTTAGCATTAAACTTAAACCGTCATGACACAATTGGACAAGACCTTGTTGCAATGTGCGTAAATGACCTTTTGGTTTGTGGTGCTGAACCTTTATTCTTCTTAGACTACTATGCAACTGGTCATTTAAATGTTGATGTTGCAGCAAATGTTGTGACAGGCATTGGTCAAGGTTGTGAACTTGCTGGTTGTGCCCTTGTGGGTGGTGAAACAGCAGAAATGCCAGGTATGTATGAAGGCGAAGATTACGATCTTGCTGGTTTTGCCGTTGGTGTTGTTGAGCATAGTAAAATTATTGATGGCTCTAAAGTTAAATCTGGTGATGTACTGATTGGTATCGCATCTAGCGGTGCACATTCAAATGGTTACTCATTACTCCGTAAAATTTTAGATGTTAAAAATGTTGATTTAACACAAGAAATTGATGGTCGTCCACTGGCAGATGTTGCAATGGAACCAACTCGTATTTATGTAAAGCCTGTTCTTGAACTGTGTAAACAAGTTGATGTTCATGCAATGGCACACATTACAGGTGGCGGTTTACCAGGTAACTTACCCCGCGTACTTCCAAATGGTGCTCAGGCCGTTATTAACGAAAATTCTTGGGAATGGCCGGAACTATTCAACTTATTGCAACGTGAAGGCAATGTTGAACGCTTTGAAATGTACCGCACATTTAACTGTGGCGTAGGCATGGTGATTGCCGTTGACGCAAATGATGCAGAAAAAACCGTTGAAATTTTAATGGCGCAAGGCGAAAAAGCATGGACAATTGGTCATATCCAAGAAAATGCTGAATCGGTTGAAGGCGCTGACGAAAAAGTACGCGTTATTTTCGCATGATCAAAATTGCAGTACTTGTTTCAGGCAGTGGCAGTAATTTACAAGCGTTAATTGATGCCAATTTGTCTGGAAAAATTGTAGGCGTTGTATCGAATCGACCCAATGCCTATGCTTTAGAGCGCGCCAAAAAAGCCAACATTCCAAGCTGTATCATCGAACATAAAGACTTTCCAACACGTGAAGCCTTTGACGATGCAATGCAAAAACAATTGCAAGCTTGGGATGTCGATGTGGTGATTTTAGCGGGATTTATGCGTATTTTGACCCCGAAGTTTGTACACGCTTGGGAAGGACGAATGCTTAACATTCATCCTTCTTTATTACCTGCTTACAAAGGTATGCACACCCATCAACGCGTATTACGCACAGGTGATATGTGGCATGGCTGTAGTGTGCATTTTGTGACTGCAGAATTAGATGCAGGACAAACCATCGCTCAAGGTGTTGTGCAAGTACAACACCACGATACAGCCGAAAGCCTTGCAGCACGTGTGCATCAACTTGAGCATGTGGTTTATCCACAAGTCGTGGAATTGCTATGCCAAGGACATTTGCTCTATCAATCAAATACGCAAATTCTTTATAAAGGCAAAATCCTCAAAGACCCACTGCAAATTTGCCAAATTTAAAAAAAACGCATCAAAAGATGCGTTTTTTATTTTGCTAATAATTGTCGAATTTGCCTCACCGTCTGTTCAGGATATTCTAGTGGGAACATGTGTCCACCTTGCACAACATCAAACGGAATATGCAGTTGTTGCTGCACCAAATGGGTAATTTTTTGTTGATAGAACATACTCTGCTCACCCACTAAAATATCAGTTTTCATTGTTGGCTTAGGCTGTTTTTTGCGCCACCAATACGATGGATTGGTTCTAAAAATTTCCACTTCTGCCATTTTAGGAATCGTTAAACTTACCCCACCTTGAATTGGATTATCGGTTAAGGCATAGCGGATATAATTTTCAAAACAGGTTGCATCAAAATGTTGATAAAACACTTTAGGGCGCAATAAAGCTGCGGCTTGTTCACGCGAGTCCCAATGATCCCGTCGGTGTTTCGACAATCCTGCAGGGCTTAAACGATCAACAAGTGATGCTTTAAAGTGTTTGGCAAAATCAAAAACCAATCCTGCCTTACCCAAAATAAATGCAGGATCTAATAAAATCACCTGCCCAAATAATTCAGGGCGGCGCTGTGCTGCCAAATAGGTTAGCACCGCCCCCAAAGAATGCCCCAAACCAATCACAGGGCGACCACCGCCCTGCTGCACCACACTGTCAATCACTTGCTGTACCATGCTGTGCCAATGCTGATCAATCGGATAACGCTGATCTGTTCCCAATAAAGGTACAAATATCACCTCATAATCAGGCTGAAGTAAATCAAAGAGTTTTTGATAAACCTGAGATGGCACACCATTGGCATGGGCAAAGTGAATAACGGTTTTTTGTATCATCATCCTTGATTCAACTCCTAAAGCTTGAATTACTTGAGTTCAAGCTGTTTTTGGCTACTGATTTTTTGTGTTACTGTTTCGCTAAAACCTTGCCCAAATTCAGCCCCCATCTTGCCTAAAATCGACTCAAATGGATTATGTTCAACGGTATAATCAACCGTTTTATCAAGCTTTAATTCTCGTTTCAAGCTTTCAAGATTACCCGCACGGTCAGCAACACCCAATTTCACCGCTTGTGCACCACTCCAAAAAAGCCCCGAGAACATCGCAGGATCATTGCTCTTTAAACGCGTACCACGACCTTCTTTTACCGCATCAATAAAGTGTTGATGAACATCATCTAATACACCTTGAACATGCGCGCGTTGCACAGGATTAATCGGTTTGGTCATACTTAAAATATCTTTGTTGTCACCGGAAGTCATCGTTCGGTCTTCAACACCCAATTTTTGTGCCAAGCCCGATACACCATAATTTGGCATAATCACCCCAATTGAGCCCACTAGGCTTGATGGATTGACCCAAATTTCGTTAGCGGCAGATGCAATATAATATGCGCCCGATGCGCCCATATCGCCAATCACAGCATAGACTTTTTTATTGGGATATTGTTTTTCTAATAAACGAATTTCTTGCCAAATATTATCCGACTCGACAGGTGAACCACCGGGTGAGTTAATATTTAAAGCAATCGCTTGGCTATTCTTGGCAGCAAACGCTTTTTTCAGGGCTTTAATCGTATCTTCACTATTAACCGCTTTGCTGCCACCTCCGCCAATCGTACCAATCACGTCCACAACAGCTAAATGGTTACTTGCACTTGTCGCGGTATCATCGGTGTCGGTTGAACAGCTGCGTAACATCAACCCTAAAACGACAAATAAATAGACAAAGGTTAAAATTTTGAAAAATATCCCCCAACGACGCGCTTTTTTCTGTTCATCCACCGAGCTTAGCAAGACTTTTTCAAGTAATTGCCATTCTTTGCCTGTTGGCGTGGATGATGAATTTTGTTGTTGTGCTGCATCGTGCAGCGGTTTAGGTGGCCAATCAGACATCGTTTTCGTCCTAAAATTTTTAATGCTGTGATTATATACGTGATCGACACGCTTACTGTCTAAAAGCGACTTTTTGGCATATAATATTTTACTTCTATATGACAAACGATAATTTTTTGCATTGATCATGGCAAATTCTCAATCTTTTACTTACCACGCGCTTAAATTTATAAGTAAACAGCCGCTGCATTTTGCGCGGTCTATGGCCGGTTTCTTGGCATCGATCACCTATAAACTTCACTTGTCGAAAACTGCCGATGCCGCTGAACGCAACATTCAAATTGCATTACCTGAATTGAGTTCAGTACAACAACAGCGAATTATCAAACAAGCAATTCAAAATGAAATGATGTCTTATTTTGAGTTTTTTAATGTTTGGGGCGCAAGTAATAAAAAGAATATTGCCCGCATTCATAAAATTTACGGCGAACAAATTTTTCACGATGCGTTGGCAGAAGGTAAAGGTCTAGTGCTTATCGTACCGCACTTTGGTACATGGGAAGCTATGAATGCTTGGTTTGCAGCGCATACCGCCATGACCATTATGTATAAACCAATTAAAAATAGTGCGGCAGATACCTTTGTCCGTGAAGCTCGTAGTCGTGAAAATGCCACCCTTGTACCGACAGATGAATCTGGCGTACGCGAAGTGTTTAAAAGCTTAAAGCGTGGCGGCACAACTGTCATTTTACCTGACCACAGCCCAAATGTAGGTGGCACAATGGTCGATTATTTTGGGATTCCACTCGCATCGAGTAACTTATCCGCCAAGCTGATTCAAAAAACCAAAGCGCGTGCCTTATTTTTATATGCCATGCGTAATGACAATGCGGGCTATGATATGCACATTGAAGCGATTGATGAGCAAATCTATCAAGGTAGTGATGTTGAAGGCACGCGAATTATTCATCACATGATTGAAAATTTAATTCGTCAATATCCAGAGCATTATCATTGGAGCTACAAACGCTTTAAAGCCAATCCTGAGCTTGACGATGTCTATCATCTTTCTACAGAAGACGCGCTAAAAAAAGTTGCACAAGTACGCAAGCAGGCCTTAACGAAAGCCGACTAACCACGGTTTACTTTGACGATAAAACTGCACCTGTAACTGTCCGACATCATTCATTGTCAATGTCATCGTTCCTTGCTCGGCAGTGCTATAAAGCGGAATGCCAAGTTCAGCCAAGCGCTGTTTAACTTCACGGCTTGGATGCCCATAGCGATTATCAAAGCCCGCTGAAGCCACTGCTATTTTAGGTTTCAGTTGAGTTAAAAATGCCATTGATGAGCTGTGCCGACTGCCATGATGCCCTAAAATCAGCACATCAACTGGTAAATTTGGATAATCCATTAAAATGCGCTGCTCCGCCAGCGCCCCTGCATCGCCCATAACCAGTATATTTAATTTTTGTGCTGCATGGTGATATTGCAGATACAGCACACAAGACAATTCATTGCGCTGTGTTGGCACTTGCGCCAATTCATGGCTTAAAGGTGATAAAACCCGAATACTTAAATTGCCTTGCCCAAATTGTTGTCCCGTACTGCAATATTGAAAAGGTACACGACCTACCAAATTGGGGTTTTCATTGGCAGTAAGCTGCGCGATTTTAATTTCAGAAGCAATATGATTTAACGCACCGCTATGGTCTAAATCTAAATGGGTTAAAATGACCTGATCGAGCTTTGAAATTCCTGCTTGGGCAAAAAATGGGAGTAACACCATTTTACCAATACCAAAGTTTTGTTCTTGATAACTGCCACCTGTATCAATCAAACTGTGTCGCTGTTGATGACGTAAATAGATTGCCTGACCTTGCCCAACATCTAACACCTTTAACTCAAACTCATTTGCATATTTAATCGGTAGAAGTAACGGAATGCAGCACAAAACTGCCCACGTTTTCGGTACAACACCACGTGGTAAAAATAAAATCATTAAACCAATCGACACGCAAAGTAATTGCAATGGTGTTATCGCAATCCACTTTAACGCATTTGGTGACAAAGCCATTAAGCCATCTAAACATGCCGTTAAAGCATGTAAATTCCATTCAACCAGTTGATAAATTCCTAAACCTAAGCGAGGCGAAAACCACGACAGAATCGCTGCAATAATATCAAGCGGTACAATAATCGCACCAATCCACGGTACAGCAAACAGATTCGCAAAGGGTGCAAGCCATGACACTTGTTGAAAAAATAATAAGGTTAACGGTAATAAGGCAATGAATATTTTCCACTGTGACTGCCAAGCCAGTTTGCAGTAAAACCATGCCTGCTGCCGCCAATTCACAAAGACCTGCTCGGGCTGTTGCTGTAAGGTCTGATAAATACGCAGCAGAATAAGGCAAGAACCATAAGATAACCAAAACCCTGCCGACCACAAACTAAATGGGTCAAAAAATAGCATCAAAGCTGCGCTGCATAGCAGTACCATAATTGGACTAATCCTTTGATACAACCACAAACCAAACAACAAAATACAGGTGGTGATGAGGGTACGCCATGCAGGAATTTCAAATCCAACAAAGCCACAATAAAACATCACACCCAATAGAAATGGCACACTTAACACAAAAGGTTTGGGATATTTCAAATATAGTTTAGGGCATCGCCAAATAATGATTCGATGCAACAACCAACACAACATTGCAGCAAAAACCAAAACATGCGGCCCTGAAATTGCCAATAAATGGCTAATCCCTAAGGTCTGAAATTGCTGCTGAATTTGTGGATTGAGTAAACTTTCATCGCCCGTAAGCAGTGCCAATAATAAACCTTTTTGCATAAAGGGTTGTTTGGCAATTAGATTGCGATAAGCCAAACGCTGCTTTTCAATCGCCATATTGATGCGTAACCACAGCCCTTGATTTGCTTTAATAAAAACCGCATTGGTTTGCTGAATAGCGATCGTTTCAGATATTGCTTGAATGGTATCGACCTGAAAATTGGCTTGTAAGTCTTGTTGTAAATACCATTTTTCTTGGTCAAATGCCCCAACCACTGCAAAACTATGTGCAGGACGGATTTTTCCTGTTAACCGATAATACTGTCCAATCTTTAAAGGCGATGCATAATTTTCAAGCTGTGTGGTTTTAAAGCGTGCCAACCAATGCACTGTTTGTGCATGTTTCGACGAATACACATTTAAGACTTGTTTGGCCCCATTTTCCGTTAACTCATCCATTTTGGATACAAATACCACCACATCAGCAGATTTCGTGGATGTTTCAACTAAGCGTAATCGTTGTTCAAAACATGTCTGTGCATAAAAAACCGCACTGAGGAAAATTGTAATCAAAAAAATGCTACGGCAAAGGTAATGCCAAAATAGCATTCTACTTTTAAGCATCTGAAATTTTAATAACAGCGCGAAGACTATACTCAGCCCGACACTAGCAACCACATCAACCTTAGACAACCAAACAGCTTCAGGCATTCCCAAAGTAGCAATGCCTAAAATCCAAGCAATAAAAACTAACATCCACATGTTATTGATCTATTTTTATTTTATTGAAAAACAATTAAAGCCCATAAAATGGGCTTTAACAAGGCGTGGTAGGCGATTTATTTTATCGCCACAAGCCATCTTGCATGTGTAAAATGGTGTTAGCAGACTGCGCCAACTGTTCATCATGCGTAACAATCAACATCGACATTTTGAGTTCTTGTTTTAACTCACTGAGTAATTCAAAAATACTCATTGCCGTGTTACGGTCTAAATTTCCTGTAGGTTCATCGGCAAGAACCACTTTAGGGCTGGTCACCAAAGCACGCGCTAGTGCCACACGCTGCCGCTCTCCACCGGAAAGCTCACCCGGTTTATGCGTTAAACGGTGAGACAAGCCTACTCGCTCAAGTAAATATTCTGCGCGTTGTTTGACTTCTTTATAATTTGTGCCTTTACGCAGCATCAGCGGCATTGCCACATTTTCTAAGGCATTAAATTCGGGCAATAAATGATGAAACTGATAAACAAAACCTAAGTGCTGGTTACGTAAATCGCCGCGGGTGGTTTCATTTAAATGATCAAAGCGCTGACCATTCAAGCAAACTTCACCTTCACTTGGGCGGTCCAAACCACCAAGTACATGCAACAGCGTACTTTTACCTGAACCACTTGAACCCACAATCGAGATAAACTCACCTTCTCGAACTTGTAATGACAAGCCTTTTAATACATGCACATGGCTTTTGCCTTCGCTAAACGTTTTGGTAATATTTTTGGCTTCTAAAATAATGTTACTCATAACGTAATGCCTCGGCAGGTTGGATTTTAGCAGCACGAATTGCAGGATAAATCGTCGCCAAGAAGCTTAAAATCAACGACACACTCACAATGACCGCAACATCTTGCCATCTTAAATACGAAGGTAAATAGTTGATAAAGTACGCATCAAATAAATGCCAACCTAATCGGGTATTTAGCCAATCCATAATATTACTGATGCTAGTCGCAAAAATAATACCCAATACTGCACCTGCCAGTGTCCCAATCACCCCAATAATGGTGCCTTGCACCATAAAAATTCGGGTAATGGTCGCAGGCGATGCACCTAGTGTTCTTAAAATAGCAATGTCGGCTTTTTTGTCCGTCACCACCATCACCAAAGATGACACAATATTAAAGGCCGCAACCAAAACAATTAAGAACAACAATAAGCTGACCATCGATTTTTCCATCTGAATGGCGCTAAATAAATTACCTTGTGTATAGGTCCAATCTGACCCATAAAAATCTTTCGGTAACGTTTTGACAATATCTTGGGTCACTTGTGGCGCTTGAAATAAATCATCAAGTTTCATACGAATGCCCTGCGCCCCGTCTGGCAAACGCAATAATGTTGCAGCATCATTTAAGGCAATATAGCCCAGTGAACCATCAACCTGCGCACCAATACTGAAAATACCCACAATTTTAAATCGCTTAAAGCGTGGCACAATTCCCGCAGGCGAAGGCGTGGCTTCAGGCAAGACCAAAGTTACATAATCGTTCAAACCTAAGCCTAAACTGTCGGCCATTTGTTTGCCGAGCACAATGCCAAAACTGCCTTTTTTTAACGCATCAATACTACCTGCCACCATGTGGTCTTGAATAATCGACACATTTTTTTCAAACTTTGGTTCAATTCCATTTACCATTAAACCCGAAACTTGACCTTGTGCAGTCAGCATGCCTTGTAATTGAGTAAATGGCGCAACGCCTGTGACATGTGGATGTTGCTGTATTTTTTTCGCAAGCTCAGGCCAATTGGTAATAATTTCGTTTGAAGAAACCGTCGCTTGTGGAATCATGCCTAACACACGGTTTTTTAATTCTCGGTCAAATCCATTCATGACCGATAACACCGTAATCAATACCGCTACGCCAAGCGTTAGCCCGATCATCGACACTAAAGCAATGAATGAAATAAAGTGGTTACTACGCCGAGCGCGTGTATATCTTAAGCCGATATACAGCGAGATTGGTTTAAACATATGACCCAAATCCAAGGTGTTTGATACGATTTTAAAATCATATACCGAAAAAATGAGGATTTTACGCTTCATCTCATTTCGATATATACCTAAAAGATTGCAAAAGCTTATCGTGATTCTAATAAAAGTAAATGCTTAATCGATTGATCTTGTTTAAAGTATTGTACAAAGCATGTTACTTCAGCCGCAATTTATCCTCATTTTGCCAAATTAATTGACTAATCACGATTTCATTCGCTTAAAACGTTGCTGCCAAAACTTGAGTTGTTGTAAATCACGAAAAAAATAAAGCAGCAAACCTGCAAGTAAAGTAAAAGCCCCAAACATGACTTGTAAAGACAGTGGTTCATGATTCAACAGTGCCCCAATCAATAATGCAAAAAGTGGGGTCATTACATTGGTTAAAGACAAGGTTGTGGCTTGCACTTGTTGTACCAGTTTGAAATAACAAAACATTGCCAATAGCGATGCCATCAACACACAATAAATAATGGCAGACATGGCTTTAAATGAAGGTAGATGCTGCGGCACGTCTGCCCAAATAAAGGGAATAATCAATAACGACACCAAAGTAGAGACCAAAATTGAACCCGAGGCTTGTACCAAAGGCGGTAATTCGGCATTAACTTTTTTGACCCAAAAAATAGACATCGCATAATTAAAAACACTCATCAACATCAATACAATGCCCATAATTTGCAAATGCTGCTGTTGACTAAAACAAATTAATCCAAGCCCACCAATTGCCACCAACATGCCAAACCATTGCATCATTCGCAGTTGCTGCTTAAAAACACCCCACCCAATTAGCCCTGCAATAATCGGCGAAAGCCCAAACATCAGCGCAATCATACCTGAGCTTAAATAGCGCGTTGCCATATAGGTAAATAATTGTGAACCAATCAGGCTAAATGAGCCCGCCACATAGCTATGAATTGCCTGAGGATTCAGCACAAATTTTAGTCCAAGCATTTTGAGCAATAAAAATGCAAGTGGACACGCCAAAAAGAACCGAAATAATAAGGCCCAATATGGGTTTAAATCCGACACGCTCCATACAATGGCCAGTGGTGTGGATGACCAAATGAGTACCAAAAGTGCATAGGTCAAGGGCAAATGATGGCGGCTAAAAAAACTCATGCCATTTTGGTCTTACGAATTTGACGTTGAATGGTTTGATCTAAACTACTCGAAAATTCGCGTTTGTCACGGTCGCTAATGGGCTTTGGCCCCCCTGTTTGTACGCCTGAACCGCGTAGAACATCCATATAATCACGCAAATGTAAGCGAGCTTTAATATTGGCAGTGGTAAAAATTTCACCGCGTGGATGAATCGCAACACCACCCTTTTCAATCACTTCGGCGGCCAAGGGAATATCTTGGGTGACTACAATATCGTGTTCCACCATTTGTTTCACAATTTCTTTATCTGCTTGATCTGCACCACTTAAGACTTGTATAGACTTAATTCGTACCGATGGTGTGATGCCTAGTGGCTGATTCGCAACAAAGATAACATCGAGTAAATAACGATCTGATGCGCGAAAAATAATTTCTCTTAGAATTTTAGGAATCGCATCCGCATCAATCCACAAGGTAAAACTAGCCACAGTAATGCTCATTTCATTTGACGAAAAAACAGTGTAACAAATTGGTACGAATTAAGCGCTGACTTCTTCACATTCAGGCTCAATCAACACATTTCTTTTAATTTAAACGAAAAAAGCAGACTTTTGCGTCATTAATCACAATAATTTATTGCTTAGCCCTTGAAAAATGCCGCTTTATCCTCGATAAACAAATGAAACAAGGCAAATATGTGTGCTTATGAATATGCAAAACAACAGACCTGAAGTCATTACCATAGAAGATAGCAACTTTGGTAGCCATATTGAACACTGGAGTCTTTTAACCGAAGAACCAACCCAAACTGTTCCCAAATGGCTAGGTCTGGCACTCGATGCACCCATTATGCCCATGGGGCTTTGTAATGATGAAGCCGATATGTCAGCTGATGCTTGGCTAATTCAAGGTCCAAACACATCAACAATTCAATTTAGCCAAGTAGTGGCGGTTGAGAATAATCGCCCCAAAGCAGTACAAATTGCGTTTCCAAGTTTTGAAGGCCCATATAGCACTTCGGCCAAAGTCGAACGCATTATTCAAAATCAATCCAATACCCAAGCAGTACTTTGTTTAAATGTCGGTCACAACGCAACAGTTTATGCTTTTGACAGTTTATATGCTGTCAACCAATTGCAATATCAAAAAGATCAAAGCTACCAAGTGCATTTAAATGCATGGGCCTATCAACTTGAAGTTGTCAATGAACACGAGCACATTGTAGTAGACGACCCTGCATCGATTAAACACCACCGCGCACTCAATGAAATTTTGTCTGAACATAACGGGATTGCCCCACCAAATTTACAAGAACTTATTGATGCATGGCAACCTAAAACAGAAGATGACAAAGCCCCAGTTACGGTTGATTTTTCACAAATGGTCGCTTATTTATATGGTGAAAATTTGGGACAAGAAGATGAAGCATGGTTCCAAGGTAAAATTGTGGGTAAATCATCAACACAATGTATGGATGCAGATTACACTTTATATGATGTAACTCTACTGCTTGAAGAACAGCAAGAAGCAACCTTAATCCGTATTGCCACCCAAAATGCTTTATACAAAGATTTTGAAATTGGCCAATATATTCGAGGTAATTTATGGATTCAGGCAAATATTTATTCAGCCAAAATTTAATGGATTAGAAACGAATCTTTTACATAAAATACAATGGTTTATTTTTTACACAATCCATGTATTTGAAAGATCAATTTCTCTGAATGCATGCTGTACTTGGTACAGTGTGCATCAGAATATCGAATCAATGGTTTTCAAAGATTAAATTTTATGCTAAAAGTTAAATATCGATAAGCTAAGTATAAGTAATTGATCGGATTTAGGTAATTATCAATGAAAATTACACCACAACAGACTTCTAGCATGATTCAACAACATAGCCAACCACGTCTTAAACTCGACTTTGGAGCCTTGTGCTTTTTTATGCTGGGTATGTTTTTGGTCGGCTTAATGATTCATCGATTTTTTTAATTTTTAAAAGGTGCTGAAAATTCAGCACCTTCTTTATAGCGATTAACCGTGGCGTTTGGCAAATTCATCCATAAAACTCACCAATGCTTGTACAGCTTCTAAAGGCACAGCATTATAAATACTGGCACGCATGCCGCCTACAGAACGATGTCCTGCTAAATTCAACAAGTGATTCTTTTCTGCTTCTTCTAAAAACAATTTTTCAAGTTGGCTATCTGCCAAGGTAAATGGCACGTTCATGAGTGAACGGTTTGCAAGTGCAATTGGGTTGTTATAAAACGCACTTGCATCAATATAATCATACAGAAGTTCAGCTTTTTGCTGGTTAATTTTGTGAATTGCATCAACACCGCCCTGTTCAAGCAACCACTCAAACACTAAGCCCGACAAGTACCATGCATACGTTGCAGGTGTATTCACCATCGATTCATTTTTCGCCTGTGCCGCATATTTTAACAAACTTGGGATTTCAGGTTTGGCTTGGTCTAACAAGTCATCACGCACAATTACCAAAGTTAAGCCTGCAGGGCCAATATTTTTTTGTGCGCCTGCATAAATTAAGCCAAATTTAGACACATCAATTGGCGCAGATAAAATGCTTGATGATAAATCGGCAATTAACGGCGCAGTTGTAGTTGGAATATGGCTAAACTGCAAACCGCCAATGGTTTCGTTTTCACAATAATGTACATAAGCAGCATTGTCAGACAAAGACCAAGTGCTTTCATCTGTAATTGCAAATTTGTTATCGACTTTACTACCTGCTTCGACAACATTAATTTGACCATAACGCTGTGCTTCTTTAATGGCTTTTTCCGACCAAATACCAGTGTGGATATAGTCTGCTTGCGCATTTTTACCCAATAAATTGAGTGGAATAGCAGAGAACTGTAATGACGCGCCGCCTTGTAAAAACAAAACTTTGTAATTGTCTGGAATGTTCATCAGCGTGCGTAAATCAGCTTCAGCTTTTTCTGCTACCGCAACATAGTCTGAACTTCGATGGCTCATTTCCATAATGGAAACACCCTTACCTTGCCAATCTAATAACTCAGCTTGAGCTCGTTCTAAAACAGCCGTAGGTAATGCAGCAGGGCCAGCACAGAAATTGTACGCGCGCATGATTTTTCCTTTCATGGTTAAACACAATAAAATTGCTGATATTTAACCATATAAAATGCGATGCAGGTATGTTTTCATCGATCAAAATGTCGATTTTAAATTTTGAATCATACAAGCCATTTTATTTAATCTTCTCTAAGAGCCAAAGGAATGGTTGCTTAAATCGCTACATTTTTTTACGTGGTGTAAGATACGATCAGTTACAATCAAAATAATCAAGAAATTGTTGAATTTACTCAGCTTCATTTATTAAATGTTTTATTTGTGTTCCATATTTTTGTGTCAGCTATGCAAGACCTGAGTAAAGTAAAAGAGAGTCCAATAAAAATGCCTTTGCTTAACCGTTATCGTTGTTTACAGCCACAATGTTTTTTAACTTTAAAGCCCAAGCGGTTGTTGGTTCCGTTGTGCTTATTGTTGGCACAATTGGGACATGCTCAAGATTTAAGTTACCACGATGCTGAACAATTGGTTTTAACTCAAAGCTATGCAACTCAAGCTAGCCAAGCCTTACAACAAGCTGCAAACTTAGATGCCGAAGCGGTAAAAAATTTAGCCTTACCACGAGTGAGCCTCAATGCACGTGCCTATGCTTTTAAAAGTGAAACAACAGTTCCGTTAGATGGCGTAAAAAACAATCTGCGCAACTCAATTTCACAAGGCGTAAGCAACCAATTGTCAGGTTTGCAAGATCCATTAAACCTTAGTAAAGAGGATATAGATGCAATTAATAATGGGACAAGCCAAGCCATTAATAGTGGTGTGAATCTCATTCCCGACACTGCTGATGTGACAGTGAAAGACCACACTTTTATCCCGACAGTATCGGTCATGATGCCACTGTATACAGGTGGACTGATTCGCTCAACCCAAAAAATTGCACAGTTACAAGCCGACCGCAGCAATTTAAGCGAGCAACAGCAACAAAATATTCAACGCTTTGAAGTCATTCAAGATTATTTTAATGTGCAACTGCAACAACAATTGCTTAATGTTGCCAAAATGAATTACAACACCATGCAAAAACATGTTGATAACGCCTATAAACTTGAAAAACAAGGTTTTATAAGCCAAGGACAACGCATGCAATTTGAAGTGGCACGTAATTCTGCACAGCGGGCACTGCAAAGTGTGCAAGCTGAAAAAACCAATAGCTTATTTGTGCTCCACAACTTGCTACACAACCAACAAGACATCATCCTTGCAACACCACTTTTTATTAACCCACAAATGACCCAAACCCTAGCATCGCTCATGCAAAGCTACCCACAGCAATCTGCACTGCTACAAAAAATGCAGCTCGACACTGCCATTGCAGAACAAAACGTAAAATTGCAAAATGCAGCACGTAAACCGAGCCTTTTTGCTTTTGGTGAATACGGTTTAGATGATCATCACAACTGGATTGTGGGCATTGCGGCACGCTATAGTTTATTTTCTGGCATTGATTATAAAAAGAAAGCCCAAGCAGCAGAATACACCCGCCAAGCAGCAGCACTTACAACTGAACGCAGCAAGCAAGAAATTGAAAATCTTTTGTTTAAAGCCTTTGCAAACATGGATAAATGCCAGAAAACGCATCTGCTATTACAACAAAATCGACGTGCTGCCGAAGAAAATTTAAGAATCCAAACTTTATCATTTAAAGAAGGTATGGGCACCCCAACTCAAATGATTGATGCTGAAAATGCACTCAATGCCATTCGTGCCGAAGAAGCCGTCAATGCTTATCAATATATTTTATCACTGGCAACGTTATTACAAAGTCACGGTACACTCGAACAATTTAAAACCTATACCAATTTACCCAATACCGCATATATTCGCTAAGGTCTGAATAAGGAATGCTATGAATCCGCAAGATGAATCTCAAGACAAGCTAAATTCAGAATCTGAAGATAAAACGTCAAATAAAAATGAATACACTACACACAAGCCGAGCAAAAGTGGCAAATCAAAAATTGTGATTTTTATTGTGGTGTTACTGTTATTGTGTTTGATTGCATTTGGACTTTGGAAAAGTTATCAACCTGCCTTGGTTGATGTGCAAGGCCGTGTTGAAGCAGATACGATTCATATTAGTACCAAAGTACCAAGCCGAATTGAAGAAATTTATGTAGAAGAAGGTCAAGCGGTTCAAAAAGGACAAGCATTGGTTCGTCTTTACAGCCCAGAAGTCGATGCTAAGAAACAACAAGCACTTGCAAGTTTACAATCGGCTTTGGCATTACAAGAAACGGTAGATCGTGGTGCGCGAGAAGAAAATTTAGATAGCCTTTATGCCAATTGGCAAAGCTTAAAAGCACAGGCAGAACTTGCCGCAACCACGTATCAACGTGGGGCAAGTTTGTTTCAACAAGGTGTGATTTCTCGCCAACGTCGTGACGAATCTTTTGCTGCACAAAAGTCAAGTCATGAAATGGCAGAAGCTGCGTATCAACAATATAAACGTGGCAAAGCAGGTGGCACATCACAACAGCGCACCACAGCAGCCGCCCAAGTGGATATTGCCAAGGCAGCCGTTAATGAAGTCAATGCGCTTATGGCTGAAACCAAATTACTTGCGCCCATCTCTGGCACCATTTCTAAAACCTATGGAAAACCTTCGGAAATTGTGGCATCTGCCGTTCCCATTATTAGTTTACTCGACACCGCACATTTATGGGTCAGCCTAAACGTGCGTGAAGACCAATATGCCAATGTGTATAAGCAAAAAACCATTTCAGGTTATATTCCTGCCTTAAATAAAACCGTTAATTTTAAGATTGATAATATTGATGCTGAAGGTGACTTTGCCACACTCAAAAGCACTCGCCAAACGGGCGGCTATGACATTCGCAGTTTTAAACTACATTTAAAACCTGAGCAACCTGTAGATGGATTAAGAATGGGCATGAGCGTGGTCTTTAAACTTAAACAGGCAAATGACTAATGTGGGCAAGCCTTCAGCGTGAATTACACTATTTATGGCAGCATAAATGGGATTTAAGCATGCTCACCATTGCACCGCTTATTATTCTGCTGTTATTTGGCAGTATGCTCTATTCAGGCAAAGCTGAACACTTGCCTATTGCTATAGTAGATCAAGACCATAGCCAACTGAGTCGAAATATTCAAAAGTATTTAAGCCAAAATACTACCCTTCATATTGCCCATATAACCGAACGTAACTCAGATGCAGAGCAATGGCTCAATGAAACCAATATTTGGGGATATGTGACCATTCCTGAAGGTGCAGAACAACGCTTAGTACGTGGGCAAGATGCACAGATTGGTATTTTCTATAATCAATCTTTTTTTAGTATTGGCAATAGTATTTCAACTGCAATGCAAATCTCGACCTTACAAGCGAGTTTAAATTTTTTAGGCGATGATTATTTAAAAAACACTTTGCCTTATGTAGACGTTGCAACGCCACATTTAAAAATTTCAGCACTCTATAACCCAAGTCTAAGCTACGAATTCTTTTTAGAGCCTTTTTTAATTCCTGCCATGTTGCATTTACTACTGTGTTGCACGATTGCTTTTAGTATTGGACAAGAACTTAAATATAAAACGGTTCAACAATGGTTAAACGACTCCCCCTTTGATGCCTTGTTTGGCAAAATATTGCTGCATGTTCTCATTATTTGTGCATGGAATGCATTGTGGATGTTTTGGCTAGTCAACTTCCGTGGTTGGTTCGTTGCAGGCAACGTTGGGCTTATTTTACTTGCACAATTTCTAATGTATTTTGCCTATGCTTGTGTGAGTTGTATTGTGGTGCTTGCAACACAAAACTTAGCCAAATCTTTTGGAATCCTTGCAATTTATGGTGGTTCATCCCTAAGCTTTGCAGGGGTGACCTTACCTGTCAATAACGCCCCGTTGTTTACCCGTTTTTGGTCTGAACTTTTGCCCTATACACCTTATGTAAAATTACAAACCGAACAATGGGTGATTGGCAGTCCGTGGAATATTTCCATGCTGCCCCTTGCGATTTTACTGTTTTCAGCGTTGTTGTACTTTGCGGTAAGTTTATGGCTGTTGCACAAAGTGCAAAAGGTGGCAAGTCAATGAGAACTTTCCTGCATTATTATCTACAAGCATTTAAAAATATTGCCAAACATTCCTCAGTGTTTACCACAATGGTTTTGGCAACACTGCTGTACGGATTTTTCTATCCAACTGCCTACCAAGCACAACGTGCCGAATCTATTCCAATTGTGATTGTGGATGAAGAACACAGCCAACTGACCAATGCCATAATTAGCACAGCGGCTGAAAGTCCCAACATTGAAATAAAAAAAGTGACTGTGAACTTTGCTGAAGCAGAGCATATGCTTAAAAACCAGCAAGCCGAAGGTATTTTGTATTTACCCAGTAATTTAAGTACAAGTTTAAGGCGTGGTGAAAATGGTGGAATTGGCTTGTACTTAAGTGCAGCCTACTTAATTCGCTTAAAAGAAGCAGGAACAGGGCTTGCTCAAGCCATTGGTGGTGTTGCAAGTGACTATGCAGCAAAATATTCACAAATATCACATTTTAAAGTTGAACCAAGCATTCATATGGTCAGCCTGTTCAACCCACTTTCAGGCTATGGCAGCTACATTTTTCCTGCTGTCGCGCCTTTAATTGTGCATCAAACGATTCTACTTGGCTTTACTATGCTGATTACCAGTTACCGTGAGCGAAAATGGAAACCGAACACCACCGAATTTTTTGCCAATTTTGCCTGTGCGGTCACCATTGGTAGTCTTGCCTGTTTATATCTATTTGGCTTTATTTTTTGGCTATACGATTACCCACGTGGCGGAAACTTCTGGGGAATGCTGTTGGCTGTACCCATTTTCATTGCGGCTGTTTCAGCCATGAGTATGCTTTTGGCCTCTTTTTTAGATGTACCAGAACGCGCCAGTCACCTGCTTGTGATTAGCTCAATTCCACTTTTTTTACTTTCAGGTTTAGCATGGCCACATCAAGCTATGCCCGAATTACTGCAAATATTGGCTTGGATGTTACCTTCAACTTCAGGCATTCACACTTTCGTACAATTAAATCAAATGGGCGTAAGCACAGCGGTCGTTCTACCTAAGCTGCTCTATTTAATAGGTTTCACATTCATATCTTTAAGCCTTGCTTATTGGCGCTTAGTTTTACAAACACACAAAAAATAAGCGCCAAATGCGGCGCTTATTTTCAATTGACTATTTAAACGATTCCAATAAGGTTGCTTGCGCGCTGTATGCCACAGCTTCACCTTGTACTGCACGCACCCAAGTCCCATCACCTTGTAGTAACCATGCTTGCTGATTATCTTTTAAATAATTGAGTAAACCTTGCTGATAAATCCGCTTACGTAAGGCAGGATCAACAATTGGGAAGCACGCCTCAACACGGTTAAATAAATTACGATCCATCCAATCGGCACTTGAACAATAAATACGGGCATTACCTTGGTTTTCAAAATAATAAACACGGGTATGTTCTAAGAAACGCCCAACAATTGAACGGACTTGAATATTTTCCGACAAGCCTGCCAAACCTGGGCGCAAACAGCAAATCGAGCGAATAATTAAGTCAACTTTGACCCCAGCTTGCGAAGCTTCATACAACTTATTAATCAACTGAACTTCAGTTAAGGCATTGACCTTAATAATAATACGTGCGGGTTTGCCTTCTTTTGCTGCGGTAATTTCATCGTCAATATAACTCATTAAATGACTGTGTAAGGTAAATGGTGCATGCAACAATTTTTTCAATTTTGCCATTTTACCCATGCCCGTCAACTCTTGGAAAATGCGATGCACATCTTCACACAGCTCTTTGTCAGTGGTGAGTAAACCATAGTCGGTATAAATTCGAGCATTGGTTGCGTGGTAATTTCCTGTACCTAAATGGCTATAGCGCACCAACTTATTGTTTTCACGGCGCACAACTAAAATCATTTTGGCATGAGTTTTATAACCTACAATACCATAGACCACCACAGCGCCCGCTTCTTGCAATACATTGGCAACGGCAATATTGGATTCTTCATCAAACCGTGCGCGAAGCTCAATGACTGCCGTTACCTCTTTACCATTACGCGCAGCTTCTGCCAACACTTGTACAATTTCTGAGTCTGCACCACTGCGGTAAAGCGTTTGCTTAATCGCTAAAACTTGAGGATCTCGCGCAGCCTCACGTAAAAAATTAATCACGGGCGCAAATGACTCAAATGGATGGTGCAACAAAATATCTTGCTTGCGCATCGCAGCAAAAATATTTTCTGACTTTAACAATGCTTTTGGAATAACAGGCGTATAGGCATCGTACTTTAAATGCGGGCGCTTAAAGTTCGAAAGCAATCGTGCTAAGTTAACTGGCCCATCGACTTTATATAGTTCATTTTCATTTAAATCGAACTCATTTAATAGATACTGATAAATATGCTTTGGACAATTTTCAGTAACTTCTAAACGAACAGCTTGACCAAAACGGCGTGAGCTTAATTCACCTTTTAATGCTTTGGCTAAATCTTCAACATCTTCATTTAATGCAAGATCAGCATTTCGAGTCACACGGAATTGATAACAACCTGTTGCGGTCATTCCTGGGAACAAATCTGAAATATGCTCATGAATAATTGCCGAGAGCATCACATGATGTTCTTTACCATCAGTTAATTCATCAGGCAAACGTACCACACGTGGCAACGAACGTGGTGCAGGCACGACGGCTAAGTCAATTTGACGACCAAAGGCATCTTTACCTTCTAAAGTGACAATAAAGTTTAAACTTTTATTCACTAACCGTGGAAAAGGATGCGCAGGATCCAAACTAATCGGGGTTAAAACTGGTGCCAATTGTTCTTGGAAATATTTACGCACCCACTGTGCCTGAGCAGGACTTAACTCTCCACGACGTAAAAAACAAATGTCTTCTTCACGTAGTTTAGGCAAAATTTCTTGATTTAAAATCCGATATTGACGCTCAATCGCCTCATGTGCAGTACGTGAAATTTGTTCTAACACTTGTTTTGGCGTCAACCCATCTGGTGTATGGCTATCATTGTCTAAAGACAATTGCTCCATCATCCCAGCAACGCGAATTTCAAAGAATTCATCTAAATTGCGTGAAAAAATCAGTAAAAAATTTAAACGTTCTAATAATGGATGTTTCGGGTCGGATGCTTGTTCTAAAACGCGTAGATGAAAATCTAGAATAGAAAGTTCACGATTAATATAACGATCATTATAGGCATACTCCGTCGCCAGCACTGCTTTCGTTGCTGTTGATGGTGTAGAAGATACCTCGGTATTCATGCGCTGTTCCGTCATTTTTGTGTCTATTGAAATAGTATGCTTCATCTTTATGACAATTTCATAAATTTTCTAAGTTTTATCTTTATGGGATTTCACTATAACGAATGTATTTGCCAATAAAGCGTTTACGAAATTTGAATTTTGGATCGTTTGGATGTTTTTGATAATACTTTGGATTTGGTAATAATGCTGCTAAAAAGATCGCCTGCTCACGGGTTAAATTGGCACTGCTTTTATGAAAATAATGGCGTGATGCCGCCTCAACACCATAAATATGTTCGCCGAGTTCCACCGAATTCATATAAGTTTCTAAAATGCGCTGCTTTGACCACAAACTTTCCATCATAAACGTAGCAATTGCTTCTTGTCCCTTACGAATAAATGAACGCTCATTGTACAAAAACAAATTTTTTGCCAATTGTTGTGAAATAGTCGAACCACCTGCGACAATTTCACCATCTTCTTTATTACGCTCTAAAGCTGCCGTCATACCATCAATATCAAAGCCATGATGATGCACAAATTTACCATCTTCACCTGCAACAACAGCACGTTTGAACTGATCACTAATTTGATCATAATCACGCCACTGATGACGCTGCACCGCATCTGGAAATTGCCATTGGTCAATTCGCATAAACATCGTGCTATTTATGTCATTAAATTTCCACCAACACAGGCTTAGGAAAATCCACAGTTGTATCAGTAAAAAAAGCCCGATCATCAACATCAATATTCGGCGAATCAATGTCTTCATTGTGGCAACTTGCTCCTGCTACGGCGGTACTTTATATTAGGTTAAGATTTTAAAGCGACATAGCATAGCATGCCAAGTCTTTCACCACCTTCATTTTCACGCCCACCGTTACCACTAAAACTTTGGTGGATCACCGCAATGCTAATTGCATTAAATTCTGGTTTATATCTTTGGCAAATTGCAACAGGTGTTGACAGTGCTAATCCTAGCCCAAACGATGCTTTGGCTTGGGGTGCAGATTACCCCCCTCTCACTTTTTTATATGCACCCGAACGACTGCTCACCAATATGTTCTTTCACTTTGGTTTTATTCATTTGGCACTCAATATGTGGGCGCTGTATTTATTTGGGCAGGTTGCCGAACAAATTTATGGTCGAGTTTATTTTTCAGGCATCTATGTCCTATGTGGATTAGCAGGTAGCTTATTGAGCGGTTACTTGAGTATTCAAGACAGTTATGCCTTTTTGCAGCAACACAATTTGGCTTTACTTCCCCATTTAAGTGCAGGTGCTTCAGGTGCAGTGATGGGGCTTGGTTCGGCCCTTACCGTATTGGCATTTTTCCGTCCTTTACCCAATCAGCCTTATATCTTATCCAAACGTAACTTGTTGATGATCATGGGACTTAATCTTGTGATTGGATTGACCATTCCAAACATTAACAATGCCGCACATTTAGGTGGTGTAGTTATGGGTGTACTACTCAGTCTCCTTTGGCGCTTACTACAACAGCGCAGCCATTCAATTTTTGCGAATACCATTGGACTGAGCATTGGGTGCATTACTGTGGTTGTCAGTTATCAATATTGCCAACATTTAGTCATTGCTCTTCACCCGCTATGGCAAGATATTTTAATTCAAATGCAATTAATCTCTTAGTGCGACAAATGGCGAAATTTTATAAATCGCTCTAAAATGAAAGCGGGCAATTAAAATACATAACAGCAGCATACCAATGGGTAAAATTAACCAGATTTGAGCATGCAACTGAAAAGCTAAATTAAATTGATATGCTGCAATTGCGCTTAAACTTTCTGCAAAAATACAGGCCAATATACCTGCACCAAAACCAATTAAACCAAATTCTAAACTGAATAAGCGTTTAATTTGTTGTTGTGAGCTGCCTAAAGCACGCAATAAAGCCACTTCATGTTTCCGTTCATCCATCAATAAATTTAAACATGCCACTAAAACCAAAAACCCTGACACAGCAACCAACACAGCTAAAATACCAATCACCTGTGCCGCAATTGAAAGTAAGCTTTTAACCTGTATCAAAATATTCCCAATATCAATAAAGACTGTGGTGTTATAACGTTGGATCATTGCCAATAACGCGGCATTCTGTTGCGGTGGTACATAAAAACTTCCCAAGTAACTGCCCGCATTTTCATCCATCGTCTTGGGGGCAAAAATAAAGAAGAAATTTGGACTAAAACTCTCCCATGTTACCGTTCTAAAATTGATTACCGTTGCCGTAATATTGCCATCTGCCCGCTCAAAGGTCAGTCGATCGCCAATTTGAATCCCCAATGTTTGTGCTGTTTTTGCTTCGACGGAAACCTCTCCTGCATGTTGTAATTGGCGACGTCCCTGCACAATTAAATTATCCACTGGATAATCTTCCGCTTGGGTTAAATTTAATTCACGTTTTAAACTATTATTCTGCTGTATCAATTGTTTTGAAAACGGCTGTCCATTTTTCGCAACCAAACGTGCTCGGATATTTGGATATAACGGCGTGTGTGACCAATGCTGTTGTTGTAATTGTTGCTCAAATGCAGCTTTATCATTTGGAGGTAAGCCATAAACAAATTGATTCGGTGTATTGGCTGGCAATTGTTGCTGCCAACGTGTCAACACATCGGTTTTTAAAACCCATAATACTGCGGTTAAACTCATCGCCAAAGCTAAAATGGTCATATAACTTGCCATTTGTATAGGCAGCCGAATCACACTGACCCAATTATGGGGGCATTGTTTTAACCCTGTTAGAATGCCCCATAGCAGCCCCCAAAATACGATGCCTAGCACCAACACACCCGTCAAAAAGCTTAAACTTAAAATGATGTTTTGAGTCAAAACAACACTCAAAACTGCCAAACTGGCTAAGCCAAATATCCATACAGCTCGCATAGAAGCTTGTTGGACGTTGTCAGGGCGAATGACCCGCATAGGAGCTGTTTTCAATAAATAATACATATTGGGTGCAATAAAGCCAATCAATACACATGCACTGGTCAATAGACCTATACCTAAGGCTGACAATACGCTATTTATCGTCATCGTAAGCGCGATATTACTCAGATCTAAATGAGGCAACATCTGTAGCATAAGCTGCAACAACAGCTGCCCCAATCCAAAACCTGCAATACACCCAACAACAGCCGAAACTAAAATGAGTCCACCTAGTAGATAAATCAGTAAAGTGAGAAGTTGACTTTGACTTGCACCTAAGCAACGCAACAAAGCCATTTGGTTTTGACTTTGCTGCACATAGCGGCGACTGGCTAAGGCAATCGCGATTCCACACAATAGCAAGGTAATTAAATTGCTCAATTGCAAAAATAAATCTAAATTGTTAAGTGGTTTAACTAAACGGCTATTGCTCTGTTTGGCATCCCGTAGTTGTAAATTACCCAATTTAGAATGCTGTGCATATTGCTGCTTAAACCACTGTTGATAATGCCGAATTTGATCGGGCAATCCCGACATTAATAAACGATATTCAATACGACTTCCTGTTTGAATCGCATGCGTTTTTTCGAGGTCTTGAGCCGAGAAAATAATCATTGGCGCAAAGCCTGAAAAACCCATTTCCTGATTTAAGTCACGCTCAATGACCCCCGTAAATTTAAGTGCTGCATCCGCAATCGATACGGTATCACCAACTTTTACTTGCAATAAATCTTGTGCCCGTGGGCTTAACCATACTTCACCTTGGGAAATTTGTCGTTGCCCTGTCGATATCTTAAGTTGCCCCCGCAACGGAAACTTCTCGTCAATGGCTTTGGCCGTCACCATCACAAATTGCTGCTGGGTATGTGCCATCGTTCCAAATACAGTGACTTGTGCCGTCTTTAGCCCAAATGCTTTGGTTTGTTGTCTATACCTTTGGGCTATTGGCTGTTGATCGGTTAACGTTAAGTCGGCTGCTAACATTTGTGCTGCTTGTAAACGTAGCGCTTGCTGAATTTGAGCATTACTGAGTCTTAATGCAGTAGTTGCACAAATGGCTAAACTTAAAGCCATGATCAGCAACCAAATACTTCGATTGGAAAAGTTTTGTTGTAACCACGGTTTTAAAATTCGAGTCATCCGCTTAAATCCTGCTGAGGGTTTACTGCATATAATTGTCCTTGCACAAGCTCATAATGTCGCTGACATTGCGCGGCCAGATTTAAATCATGAGTCACAATCACCAAGGTTACCCCCATTTCTTGATTGAGCCGAAATAAAAGCTGTTCAATTTCTGCGGCAGTTTGACGGTCTAAATTGCCTGTAGGTTCATCAGCAAAAATAATTTTGGGTGTGGTCACTAAAGCCCTTGCAATAGCAACTCGCTGCTGTTCACCACCCGACATGACTTTTGGCAGTTGCTGCGCATGTGCCAATAAACCAACGCGCTGCAACATCTCTTTTGCGTGCTGCAAAGCGTGGGCATAGTGAAAATTGGCTTGTAAACGTAATGGTAACAATACGTTCTCTAAAGCAGACAAATGCGGTAAAAGCTGAAAAGACTGGAAAATAAAACCAATATTCTGCAAACGTAATTTTGCGCGTTGTTCTTCATTGAGCAAATGTACTGCCTGCCCACACAGCCATAACTCGCCTTGTGTTGCCCGATCTAAACTAGCCAAAACCCCAAGCAATGTTGATTTCCCTGAACCTGAACGTCCAGTAATGGCCACTTGCTCTCCCACCTGAATCTCTAAATTAATTGCATCTAGAATAGTGAGGTCTTGGCTTTTGAGTTGAACTTTCTGGCTTAATTGCTGTGCGACAATGATAGGTTGTGGCATGATAAAAATCCTAAAAAAAGATCAAAGGTGATGAAGTATGCTCTTTACTTGGCGCATTCAGTCTATTGTTATGTCTATCATCTTAGCGATATTTTGTAGTTTTCCTGCATTATTACATGCAAAAACCATTTTAATTTTAGGTGACAGCATCAGTGCCGCTTATGGCTTGTCTCCTCAGCAAGGCTGGGTAACCCAATTACAACAACGTCTTAATCAACAGTACCCGAAACAATATCATGTGGTCAATGCCAGTGTCAGCGGTGAAACGACAGCAGGCGCATTGGCACGGCTGCCCACATTATTAAACAAGCATCGCCCAAATATTGTAGTGATTGAATTGGGTGGAAATGATGCTTTAAGAGGCCAACCACCGCAAAGTATTCAAGCCAATTTAGAAAAACTCGTCCAACATAGTCAGCAAGCCAAAGCCAAAGTTGTGCTATTGGGCATGAAAATTCCGCCTAATTATGGCACTGCCTATAGTCAAGCGTTCGAAAATACCTATGTAAATGTCAGTCAAAAATATCAACTAAAATTACTCCCCTTCTTTTTAACTGGGGTTGCAGGCAATCCTCAACTCATGCAACAAGATTTAATTCATCCAAATGCCAAAGCACAAGCCATTTTACTTAAAAATGCCTATCCAGTTATTCAACAGACCTTAAAATAACGAATTGCATAACACTTAATATCCATATCAACAACGATCATCCGATACACAAATAATCTTAATACTAGCGATAAAAAAAGGTGCTGTTTTTAGCACCTTTTTATTTTTAAAAAACTGATTTTGCTTAGAAGTCGAAGAAAACTACTTCACCTGTTTCAAGTGAGTATTCTGCACCAACCACAATCATTTTACCTTTAGCAATTAGACTCTCTAAGACTGCTGAACCATGACGCAATTGATTTACTGAAGCAAACACATTTGAACGCACTGCATGCGTCGAAAGTTTGCATAAATCATGTTTTAAATCGGTTTGCATTAAAATTTCAACCGAAGGACGCACGCGATTTACAATCGACATTAAATTATCTGATGGATGCTGTTCAGGATGCATTAATGTGTCAATCGTCGCTTGTACCGCGCCGCAATGCGTATGCCCTAATACCACAACAACCGCACAGTCATAACGTTCTGCAGCAAACTCAACACTTCCCACCTGTGACGGCGCAACAATGTTACCCGCAACACGAATGACAAATAAATCACCTAAGCCTTGGTCAAATACAATTTCGGCAGGAACGCGTGAATCTGAACAACCCAATACAATTGCAAATGGATTTTGATCTTCAGTTAATTGCGCACGATGTTCATGAGAAATTACATTTGCGATAGAAGACTTCCCACTAATAAAACGCTGATTACCTTGCTTTAAACGCTCTAGAGCTTCTTGTGCCGTTAACATATATTTCCCATTCGTTGAATGATAAGAGTCCAAGCATTGTAAAGTTTAGGCTATGACTTGTCACTGACCAAAACTGTCGTTTATTCACCATTTTACCCATCCAATATTAACTAAAAACTTTATATTTTTGATAAGTGCTATAAAAACATGCTTTTAAAATTGGTATTTTAAGCTATTTTTGTCGCTAAAAATCCATTTAAGTTAAAACAGCGCAACAACTCACTACTGAGGAATCAACACTAAATATTTACCATTTTCAAACAGATCAATATCCACTTCATCTCATCAATACCAGAATTATAGCAATACATTTATGCAGTTTTTTTATACGTTTATTTCAGCAAAGCCAACTTTGCTTTTCTAGACAGGTTATACTCAAAACAATCTATTTTGTCATATCTGTGCTAGATGACCACTTATACCCCACACCCACTGATTGAACAATTAATTGAGCTACAACTTCAATTTCTAGAACAAAAGTTCTCATCTACCGAAACCGTGACCTTTGAATGCCAACAATTTTTGAGTTGGTTAAAAGCACAAACGCTTCAAGACCTATGGCAGGTTGAACAATTACAACAACTACTGCAAAGACAAATTTTAGATACGCCACTCAGTGCATTTTTAATTGAACAAATTGCCAAACAATTGCACTTTGCCCTGAGTCACGACATTAACGCAAGCACAAAAATTGAAGATGTAATTGATGTTTTAGCAGTCGATCAACTTGCACAATATATCGCTAGTAAAAGTGAGCATCGAACCAAACTGATTCATCAAGTCGTCACTCATCCTGCATTTAGTGCGCTTGTTTCACAGCTTATTCAACACGCGCTGCAAGATTATCTTGATCACAGCATGAATAAACGTGTGCCGAGCGTTGGTCGCTTTATGAAAATGGGAAAAACCGTTTTAGAAAGCATGACCGATAGCCGCTTAGACGATACTATTACGCATTATTTACAAAAGAATATTTTGAAATTAAGTGTGCTAAGCGAACAAGTGCTGAATCAGCATTTTGATGATGAAAAGCTTTATCACTTCCAAGCCAGCTTGTGGCACAAAATAAAAACGCAGCCCTTAAGTGTATTAAAAAATTACATTGTGTTAGACGACTTGCCACAAACCGTCAAATTGAGTCAGCAATTTTGGGACTATTTGCGCCAAAGTGACTATTTAAAACAACAATTGCATGACGGTATTTACACTTGGTATATCCGTAACCAGCAGCGTCCTTTCGACTTGCTATTTCAAGATTTAAATATTCATCAAGACTTGTTGCAGAACCAACTGCAAGCATTACTGCAACCTATTTTTCAACAACTGATTGAAACTGGCTATTTAAAACAACGTGCCGATGATTTGTTACGTCAATTTTATTATTCCGATTCAGTCTATACATTGCTTAACCAACATTCACAGTAAACTGTGGATGCTTGAGTTAATACAGCAAAAATAAATCTTCTCTTTATCACAATGTAACAAATCTCAAGCATAATACTGAGTAAAAATTGATGCTAACTTGGACTAAAAAATTTAAAAAATCTCACACCATTAATCCACATAAAAAAATGAATGAATAAAAATATTCACTTCAAAATCAAAAATATATTTTTAAAACCGAACAGCTTATGATTTTATCAGCACAAACCAAATAGAATAATAATTAATCTTATTTAGAAATAAGAATAGAAATCATTTATGTTAACTGTTATTTTATGTATCCGCATCGTAGTAATTTATTGAATTTTCTAAAACTAGATGCCTATTTCCTATAATTTGCTCAAATCATGTTAAATACTATGAAAACATCTATATATCCTAAGAATTTCAAAAAGAAACCACTCATTGCATTGTGGCCTATGCGAAATTCTTCCTCTATTTTTGGTATTATCAGTTTAGTTTTAGCTTCTAGCGTTGTGCATGCAGCAAACACAGAAGGAAACCCTACTGACTTACCCACCATTAAAGTCAGTGCTGAAAAAAAAGCAACCTATACCGCACAAAAAACCAGTTCTTCTACAGGCTTAGCTTTAAGTCCTAAAGAAACCCCTCAGTCAGTTTCAGTCATTACGCGTCAACAATTAGACGATACCAATGCACAAACCATTGACGATGTAATGGGTCAAGCTACAGGAATCACGTTTAATCAGCTTGATGTGGGTGGTCGTACCACCTATCGCGCACGTGGATACGATATTACTAACTATAAATCGGATGGTTTAGCGATTTCAGGTGGCTCTGGATTTAGCGGTGCGGGTAATTCAATCAATATGGACTTATATGAACAAGTCAATATTGTACGTGGTGCCAATGGTTTATTGGGTGGTACAGGCGACCCTTCGGCAACTATTGACTTAGTGCGTAAACTTCCTAAAAAAGAATTTGGTGGTAGCTTAAAATTACGCACCGGCAGTTGGGACAAAAAAAATGCGGTAGGTGACATTAATGTTCCATTAACTAAAGATGGTTCAGTTCGTTCACGTTTAGTGGTAAGTACTGAAGATTCGGACAGTTTCCGTGACCACGAAAATCTAAAACGTACAGGTATTTTAGCTAGTATTGCGGCTGACGTGTCGGATGACACTACCATTGGTGCTGGTTTCCAATACGAAAAAAGCAACATGCATGGTGCATCTTGGGGAACCAATGTCCCAATTTGGTTTACAGATGGCAGCGAAACACATTTTAGTCGTAGCTTTAACCCTGTAACAAATTGGAGTAAAGCTGAACGCGAAGGTAAGACTTTCTTCACCTTTTTAGAAAGTGATTTAGGCAATGACTGGAAACTCAAAACCAATTATGCACATACACAACGGAATGATTTAAGTAATATTGGGTTACTTAAAGTAAATAACAAAAAGGGAGGCGGCTACACTATTTGGAATAAAGATGGGACAGGCGCATTTTTGAATGCATTCCATACTGACAGAGCTAGCACAAATAATGCTTTAGATATTTCACTTGCAGGGAAAGTTAATCTATTTGGTCGTCAACACGATTTAATGTTTGGATTAAATGGCTCTCAGCTCCAAGAAACAACTTACGGATCAGTTTGTAACCTCGATGGTATGTCTGGTTGCCAAATACGCCAACATAACAAACTTGTAGATTGGCGCACATGGACAGGTAATGAGTTTGGGGATTTCTTGTACTCTCGTACAGGCGCATCAACCAAAGCAACCACCAATTTATTGGGTGGATATATGGCTGCACGCTGGAGTCTAATGGATGACTTATCTTTAATTACAGGTGTTCGTCGTAGTTATTATAATACCTATACAAATAACTATACGGTAGATGGTCAAAATAGTGGACAAAGTGCTAAGAATAGTGCTCATGCTTGGACACCTTATTACGGCTTAGTGTATAACTTTGCAGAAAATTATTCTGCCTATGCAAGTTATACTGATATCTTTACACCACAATCAGAACAGAAAACCAATGGCGATGTGCTAGACCCAATTACTGGCCAAAGTTATGAAGCTGGAATTAAGGGTGCATGGTTTAATAACTCTTTAAATGCCTCTTTAGCAGTATTTAAAACAAAGCAAAAGAATAAAGCGGTACGAGATGGTAATAACCATGTTTTGGATGACTTAACAAAGAATGCATATCTTCAGGGTACAGGCCGTGAAACCCAAGGGTTTGAAACTGAAATTTCTGGTGCTGTAACCGATAACTGGAATGTTTCTGCTGGTTATACTTATTTATCTGTTAAAGACCAAAGCACAGCAGATCGTGAAGATCCGCGTCATTTACTCCGCCTACATACAGCTTATAACCTTTCCGACTATATCAATGGTTTAACAATTGGTGCGGGTGCATCTTGGCAGAGCTATACACTTAATACAGCAAATCCAGGTCGTCCATTAAGTGATGATAAAGATACCCCTCTTAAAGTTAAAGGTTATGCTTTATTTGATGCAATGGCACGCTATGACATTAACCAAAACTTCTCTCTCGGTTTAAACGTTAGTAACTTGTTTGATAAAACTTACTACCGCCAATATGGTTTCTATAATGGCTTAATTTATGGTGAACCACGTCGCTTCACTTTAACCTTAGAAGCTAAATTCTAAGACTTCACTCACTATAGCAATAAAAAAGACCTCAATTGAGGTCTTTTTTATTATGAAAGAACTTATTTAAAATAAGCACCTTCTGCTTGGCTATGGTCGGTTTGGTCAATTACACGCTTTAATTCAGGAATATGCTGTTGTAAAGTTGTTTCAACACCTTGTTTTAAAGTGACATCAATTGCAGAACAACCTTGGCAACCACCGCCAAATTTTAATACGGCAGTTAAGCCATGTTCAGCATCGTCAATCACTTCAACCAAACTACAATTACCGCCATGCCCTTCTAAACCGGGATTAATTTCCGCTTGCAATACATAAGCAATACGTTCTTCAATCGAAGCATCTGCACCAACGCGTGGTACTTTAGAGTTAGGTGCACGGAATGTTAACTGCCCACCAAAACGATCTTTGTTATAATCAATCACCGCATCACGTAAATATGGGATAGACGGTGCATCAATAAATGCAGGAAAATCTGGATAATCTTGCTTATAATCTGTCGCAATCACTTCTGCAGGTGCACTATAAGCCATGCAGCATTCGGCACGCGGTGTGCCTGCACTTTCAACAAACACACGAACACCAATACCCGGCGTATTTTGTTTCGCCAATAACTCTGCTAAATATTCTTGCGCAGTTGGCGTAATCAATAAATTTGGAATTTCTTCTGTTCCTGCCACCGCAGAGTTGATGTTCTCAGTCGACATGACGTGTTCTTTCCTCAATATGAAGGCTGTATTTTAACTAAAAATATGGGGTAATTGAGAAAATTCAACTAAAATTGTCGGAATTCTTTCTCTTTAGCCTAATTTGCGATAAATCTTTATGTTTAATCTACCGTTTAATCACAGTATTACCCTTATTATCATTACGGTCATTGTCTCTTTAATGGCTTTTTCAAATCAGGCACTCATGAATCGTTTGATTTTTTGGCCACCTGCAATGCAAAAAGGTCAATATGATCGTTTTATTACCCACGGTTTTGTCCATGCTGACGGTATGCATTTACTCTTTAATATGATGACTCTGTTCTTTTTCGGTAGCGCCATTGAACAGTTCTATCGCCAATATGCTTTTAATATGGGCTTTGTTTTATTTTATTTAGGCGGGCTGATCGTTGCAATTTTACCGAGTTATTTAAAACATAAAAATGACTACCAATGGGCAAGTTTAGGTGCATCGGGCGCGGTTTCTGCCGTTTTATTTGCCTATATTTTATTTAAACCTTGGAAATTAATTTTAGTCTTTTTTGTACCTGTTCCCGCCATTATTTTTGCGGTACTTTATGTTGCTTATAGTATTTGGGCAGCAAAAAGAACAGGCCAACACGTTAACCACAGTGCACACCTTTGGGGAGCAGCCTATGGCGTCATCGTTACTATTTTAATTAATCCAAAAGTATTGCCACATTTCTTAGCCGAGCTGACACAACTGCCTTTTTAATTAAACACTTGGCTGTGATAATGCAGCATACACAGCCAAACATCTTAAAACTCAATCCCCAAAATCATTCGAAAAAATGCAATTAATACATGTTCGGCTACATTTTGAATAAGAATCTGATAACAAATGCTAGCCGAAATATACGACATCACGCCATAATTAATCCAACGATAATGAAATTTAAAAAGGATTGCCTGTATGTCACAAATGCGAGAAGGACTCCAATTCCCACAAGATGAACAACAACGTGTCAGCACATCTCGAACCGGACAGCAAATTGTGTCAGAGGCTTTGGCGTTGGTTGACCATAAAAGTTCTCAAGCTGTTATCAAAGAGAAAAATTGGCGTAAAAAATATCCACACTATTTAAGAACCATGCTCGAGCACAGTATTCGTGTGAGTGAAAATTCAATTAAAATTGCTGAACATGGCTTAAAGAAAGCCCATCAACAATTTGAGTTTTATCGGCATGGTCAAAAGTTTTGCTTAAAAGATTTTATGCAAGTGCCACATATTCAACCGCTTTATTCCATCACAATTCAAGGACAAAGCACCGAAGCACCAGAGTGGTATATTCCCTATCAAGGTCAAAAATTACAAGGAGAAGCATTAGTTGCACAAGTAGAACAATGGCAACAACAAGGCATTATTGAACCTAGCCATGCGGCTGCATTAAAAGCGGTGCAAGCACATCCAGAATGGTTAGATTTGTCGGCACGCACTTTAGTTTTGTTTGGTGCAGGTTCTGAAGCAGGCCCATTAACATGGTTATCTAAATGGAAAGCCAATATCATTGCAATTGATTTACCCAATGAACGCGTATGGGCGCGCATTCTCAAAACAATTCAAGCAGGTAATGCCACTTTAATTGCTCCCGCAAGTGAAAACTTCATGGCATCGGCAGAACTTTCAAAATGCTTAGGCGTTAATTTACTTACTCAAACACCTGAAATTGCCCAATGGCTTGCCACGCGACCAGAGCGCTTAGATTTAGCTGCTATTGCGTATTTAGATGGTGAAAAACATGTTCGCGTGGCAATGGCAATGGATGCGATTATGCACTATGTCAGCACTCAAAAACCTGACAGCAGTTTAATGTTTATGTGTACCCCAACCGATATTTATGCGGTGCCCAAACAAGTAATGGAAAAAGCGCAACAAAAGCTAAAACAACGCTCAACCCTTGAAAAATTGGTTGCACAAGGTGTTTCGGGCTTAACAATTCGACATTTGCTCAAATCGCATACGCATAAAGCAATTCGTGCCGACAATGGACAAGTTTATAGTATTGCCGATGGTTTAGTGATTGAACAAGGCCCCAACTATGCCTTAGCCAAACGACTGCAACAATGGCGCGCATTGGTTGCCAAAGCACAGGGGCAGCACGTTTGTATTAATATCGCGCCATCCACCACAACGCAATCTGTAATAAAAAACCCTTTACTCAAAGCCGCTTTTGCAGGAGCACATCTGTTCGATGTCGAAGCTTTTGCACCAGAAACCACCAATGCAATTATGGCCGCAATGTGGGTTCACGATTTGCAGAATCCACATGCTTTAGCACAACCAAATGCCTCACTTGAGCATCCTTTGGCTCTCATGATGGATGGTGCCAATCATGGAGGATTATGGAATAGCGCCTATTTGGTTCGCAGTGCGCTGCCTTTTTCAGCCATTTATGGCTTAGTCAAAGCCAAGTTTTCATTTAAAGGATAAGCTGCCCCAGCTTTTTACTTATAGGATTATTTTAAGCAACTTTGCTTAAAATAATCCCAGAAAAAAAGCTTTGCCGAGGCAAAGCTTTTTTAATATTCATTAATGAGGTAGCAACTTAAAGAAACTTTAAGAACAACCAATACAAACCACCAGACAAACAAATTGTCACAGGTAAGGTCAGTACCCAAGCAGATAAAATACTACGAATAGTTGATGCTTGTAAGCCAGACTTATTCGCAACCATTGTCCCTGCAACAGCACTATTTAAAACATGTGTGGTCGAAACAGGCAGACCAAAACCATCTGCTGCGGCAATGGTACTCATTGCTACAAGTTCCGCTGACATACCTTGTGCATAGGTCATGTGGTCTTTACCAATTCGCTCACCCACTGTAACCACAATACGCTTCCAACCTACCATCGTACCAAGCCCCAGTGCCAAAGCAACCGCGACTTTTACCCATGTTGGAATATATTGTAAGAAACCGTCTAAATTTTTCTGATAAGCTTTGACTATCTTTTGCTGTGCATCATCCCAATGAGGCAATGCTTCTTTCTTAGCTAAGCTTTTCATTGTGGTTGTACTTAAGTACATATCGTTGCGAATTTCACTGATTTGTTTTTCAGGAATATCTTTTAACGATGGATACTGTGCCATTTCTTGACCCAAATGATGGGTCATACTTGCTAATGCAGGCAACACCTCAGGCGTCACTTGTCGATTTTGCAAATAACGCGTAAGTACTGCTTGTGCTTGTTGGTCATCTACGTTCTGATTATTTGGTGCAATAAGCACCGCAGTTTGGGCAGATAATTGGGTGAAACTTTGTACTTGTTGACTATCCATATTTTTATTTAATGAATACGCCAATGGTACCAAGCCCACTAAAATTAGCATGATTAAACCCATGCCTTTTTGACCATCATTTGAACCATGTGCAAAGCTTACGCCTGTGCAGGTAAAAATAAGTAACGCACGAATAATAGGCGGTGGTGGTTCATTGCCCTTTGGCGGCTGAAATAATTCTAAATGACGCTTAAAGAAAAATTTCACCAATAAGAAGACAACCGCAGCAAAAGCAAAACCAATTAATGGTGAGAATAGCAGTGCTTTACCTACTTTGAATACTTGATCCATGTCGATACCACTACTGCTTGCACCCGCAGATGCATTGAGTAAATGGTTCATTATACCAACGCCCAAAATTGAGCCAATTAGCGTATGTGAACTTGACGCAGGAATACCAAAGAACCATGTACCGAGATTCCATAAAATCGCGGAAATCAATAAAGCAAAAACCATCGCAAAGCCTGCACCACTGCCCACATTCATGATCAGTTCGACAGGTAACAATGCAATAATGCCATAAGCGACTGTACCGCTTGCGAGCATTACCCCTAAAAAGTTACAAAAGCCTGCCCACATTACCGCAACAGGCGCAGATAAAGAGTTGGTATAAATAACGGTCGCGACAGCATTAGCTGTGTCGTGAAAGCCATTTACAAACTCGAATCCCAAAGCAATGACCAAAGCGGTCGATAAAAGCACAACAGAATACAGACTCAAAGCCGGCACATGGGCCAAATCTGCATTCACTTGCAAAGCAATATAAATTAATGTCGAAATAATTACCGTCAAAAATACCGGCATAAAAAATTTAGGTGTCGGTACATGTACATTTGATGGCTTTACTGAATCAAGTTGTACTGACTTTTGTGCAGGAGGAATAGTTGAATTCATGCAGTCATGTAAAGGGGATCAAAAAGTCCCCTTATTCTTCATTTAAATTATGACAATTATATGACATTCTAATTTTCAGAAAAAATTATTTCTGCTCTTTTGCCTTATTTTGAAGCAAATTTAGCAATTTTGGAGCTTTTTAATACAATATATAACTTTGTAATACACTCATCGCATTGATTTCATCGATTCGTAAAGCCAACTTGGTCGTTATGGCTCCAATCTTTCAACATTATATTTACGCTCAATGACCAATCCAATCTTTAGCAATTGCATCATATTCACCTGTTGCTTTGGCCAAATGCAGCCATTGATCAACATAGTTTTTCCATATTATATCGCCTATCGGTAAAACATAGGCTTTTTCACCATATTGCATCGGTTCATTTGGATGAATCGCACATAATTCAGGATGCTGTTTACTTTGATAACGCGCTTCAGAAGCATCGGTAATCATGACATCGGCTTTTTTATCGACCAATTGCTGAAAAATACCGACATTATCATCCGATAAAATTAACTGACTTTTTGGCAAAAATTGATGTGCAAAAGCTTCATTGGTCCCACCAACAGGTTCAATCACTCGCACAGTGGTTTGATTAATTTATGCAATACTTTGATATTTCTTCTTATTTTTACAGTGTACTAATGGAATTTTACCATCTATATCTAAACGCTGACTAAAAAAGACCTGTTGCTGACGCGCTAAAGTCACCGAAATTCCACCCACTGCAATATCACATTTGGCCGCTACAACATCAGGAATAATGCTTTTCCATGTCGACTTCACATAATGCGTTTTCACGCCTAAACTTTTTGCCAATGACTCTGCCATACCAATATCGATTCCTTCATAATCACCATTGGCTTTTAAATGCGTATAGGGTTTGTAATCCCCTGTCAGGCATACCTTTAATACACCGTTATTCATGACTTGATTTAATGTTGATGCAGACGCTGTGAGCTTGTCTGAAGCATCGCTTGCAAATGCAACACTTGAAACAATTGTGCAAATACTGAAACACGCCAGTAAAGGCTTTAAAGTAAACTGAAGTTTTTTCATTTCATCCCTGTTCAAATCAAAATATTTGCCCACTACTCAATAATATTGGTGCAGCTTAATCATCTATTTTGCTGCTGCGTTTTATACGTTCATTTCTCACAAAAGAAAATTTGCAGCAGCAATATAAAAAATTATTGGCATGACCAATTAGTTTTGATGTATTTACACTATTCAAGCCCTCAACTTAGACTTGAGACAATCGTTGCTTCTTACCTTGCCCCCAACTCTGCATTTGTACAAATATCACACACCCAAGTACAATACCAAAACCAATCATTTGCAACAGCGATAATCGTTGCCCCAAAAAAATCCAACCGATAAACAAAGCCGTCATGGGGCTAAATACGCCCAAAATAGACACAGCTACTGGCGACAATTTGCTTACCCCTAAAAACCATAAACTATAGGCAATAAGCGATCCAAAAATTGCCAAATAACTATAACCTAAGATATTGGCTAAACTAAGTGTGCTAGGCAATGTTTCAAAAACAAAAAATAATGGCATTAAAATAATACCACCAAATAAGAGTTGCCATCCTGTAAAGGTTAAATTATCGACATTTGGCTTCCACTTTTTACTCAAATACGTCCCCAATGCCATCGATACCGCCCCCATAAATGCCGCAGCACAACCGAGTACGTCAAAACTATGCTGCTGATCTTTTCCTAATACCAAAAGTACCCACATGCCAAAGATCATCAATAAAATAGCCATAAATGATTTCATGTCGGTTGATTTTTTATCGACCACTATGGCCAAAAAGAAAATAATCAGCGGTTGCACGGCGCCAATTGCAGCAGCAATTCCACCTTCTAAATGATACGCAGCAAAAAACAAAAGACTTTGAAAGCATGCAATATTGAGAAATGAAAGCACTAAAATCTGCCACCATTGTTGTCCATGTGGCAATTTTCTTTTGAGTAAAGTAAGTAGCAGTCCTGCGGGTAGTACCCGAATAATTGCCGCTAAGAATGGACGATCGGCAGGCAAAAATTCGGTGGTGGTGAAATAGGTCGTTCCCCACAATATCGGGGCAATTAAAGTTAAAAACAGATACTTAATCTCATGATTTGATTGCATGACTTGATAGCTTGCTCAATTATCTTGATGTTAAGATAATTTAAATATATCTTAACATCAAGATAATTTTATGCGCTATGATACGAATACAACATTGGAAACTTTGCCATGCACCAACTTCAAGATGACCAAGTCGATAAAATTATTGCGCAGTGGATAGCTTTAGGCTATGCAGAACAAGAATTATTGGCCATGGCAACGATTGGGCGGATTAAACGAGTAGAAGTTCATTTACTCAAAAAACTAGAGCAAAATTATAAAAAGTTTGATTTGTTATTTTGGGAATTTGATGTATTAGCAACGTTAAAACGCTCTAATGCAGCAATTACCCCAACGCTATTATTTAAAGATATGATGGTGACATCAGGCACCATGACCAATCGCTTACAACAACTTGAAAAACGTAATTTAATTGAACGTGTGATTGATCCAAATGACAAACGCAGCCTGATGGTTAAATTAAGCCCCAAAGGTGAAAAAATCATTAATGAATGCGTTCCTGCACATATTGAATTAGAAAACCAACTTCTGTCTCGGTTAGCGCCAAACGAAGTCGAAACCCTCAATCAACTGTTGAAAAAATTAGAGCACACTTTGGCTTAAATCACATGCCGTTTTATCATGATATAAGGCGATCAAATTGCACAGCATCTTCCCCCCATGATCGCTATAAAAAAATAGCTCATCTAGCCAATAAAAATACATTTATACATAACAAATCTTTAGCTTCGGTTGCTAAATCGCTGTTATCTTGAATGTCAGGTTTAAATCAAATTGATTTGACCAACCGATGTTTACAATAGACTATTTTGCATAAGCCCAATATTTGCTTGATTTCACCATAATGAAATACGAAACATTGGTAGCAAAAGTCGGATAAAGAGAATACTCAAGGAAACTCATCAATGAAATTAAAAAATATCGTGCTGCTAAGTGCAGCAAGTCTTGCCATGACCAGCACCACTTTTGCTGCAACACTCACAAGTGCGCCGTACGGCACAACTCAAGATGGAAAAGCAGTCGATGTTTACACCATGAGTAATAAAAATGGTGTTTTTGTTTCATTTATTAGCTTTGGCGGCGTGATTACAAAAATCATTACTCCCGATGCAGAAGGCAAAAAAGCCAATATCGTGCTTGGTTTTGACGACTTAAAAGGCTATGAAATCACCGATACTAAAGAAGGTATTCACTTTGGCGCACTGATTGGTCGTTATGCCAATCGTATTGGTCAAGGTAAGTTCACGCTAGATGGAAAAACCTACAACTTAGAAAAAAACAATGGGCCAAACACTTTACACAGTGGTAATCCGGGTTATGACAAACGTATTTGGGCAGTCAAGCCATTGGTCAGTAACGGCGACACAGTCAAAGCGTCTTTAAAACTAACCAGCCCAGATGGCGACCAAGGTTTCCCGGGTAAACTTGAAGTCGAAGTGCTATATAGTTTATCGGACAACAATGAATTTAGTATTGAATATAAAGCCAAAACCAATAAACCAACCGTTGTAAACTTAACCAACCACAGTTATTTTAATTTGGCAGGTGCAAAAAATAGTCCTTATGGTGTGTTAGATCATATTGTGCAGCTGAATGCAGACCGTGTGTTAGTGACAGATAAAGACTCGCTTCCAACAGGTCAAATTGCGAGTGTTGCAGACACACCATTTGACTTTAGAACACCGAAGGCGATTTCCCAAGATATTCGCAAGAATAACCAACAATTAGCATATGGTTATGGCTATGACCAAACTTGGCTGATTAACCAAGGCAAAGATAAGCTACAACAAGCGGCTTATGTGGTCGATCCAAAATCAAAACGAAGTTTAACAGTTGAAACCACAGAACCTAGCATTCAGTTGTATACAGCAAATCATTTGTTGGGTTATGTTGCAGGTGCAGATGGCGTGCTATATCGCCAAGGTGATGCTTTGGCTTTAGAAACGCAGCATTATCCAGACAGTCCAAATCAACCGAGTTTTCCATCGACTCGTTTAAATCCGGGGCAAACATTAGACAGCAAAACCGTTTTTAAATTTGGGATTGCCAAATAAAATTTGGTTGTGCAAAGCCTGTGCAAGGCAACTAAACGTTGCCTTGCACCATAAACTAAAGATTTACTTTTTCTGATGAGTATTAGGTAAAAATCCAGTGGCTAAACCCAATAGTGGCATGTATGAACACAATTTAAACACCCATTCAATGCCATTTACATCGGCCAAATAGCCAAGCCCTGCCGCGGCAATACCACTCACGCCAAACATCAAACCAAACATTAAACCCGAAATCATTCCTACACGTCCCGGTACAGCTTCTTGTGCGTAGACCACCATCGCAGAAAAAGCCGATGATAACACCAAGCCCGTAATTACAGATAAGACTGTTGTCCAAAATAAATCGGCATACGGCATGATTAACGCAAATGGTGCCATCCCTAAAAATGAAACCCAAATCACTGTTTTACGTCCAATTTTGTCACCAATTGGGCCACCTGCAAATGTGCCAAGTGCTACCGCAGCTAAAAATACAAATAAATGTAGTTGTGCTGTTTGTAGGCTAATTTGAAATTTATGAATTAAATAAAAGGTAAAATAATTACTGATACTGGCAATATAGGTAAATTTCGCAAACATCAACACACAAATGGTTGTCAAAGCCAAGACCAACTGACGACCGTGTAATTTACTTTGCCCAGACCCTGCTTTAGAGGCCATTAATGTTTGTGCATGTTGAATGGACCAACGGCTTACGCGCGTTAAAATCCAAATGGCAATTCCCGCAAATACTACTAACCATGCCACCGCGTGCTGGCCAAATGGCACAATAATTAAGGCGGCTAGTAATGGCCCAATTGCAGTTCCTGTATTTCCACCCACCTGAAACGTTGATTGTGCTGTGCCAAATCGTCCACCAGATGCCATTCTTGCCACACGTGACGCTTCAGGGTGGAAGGTTGCTGACCCCACACCAATTAAAGCCGATGCCATTAAAAGAATGCTAAAAGTTGGTGCAAATGCCAACAATACAATGCCACAAAAAGTGACACACATTCCAAGTGGCAATAAATATGGTTTAGGGTATTTATCGGTATATAACCCAATCCACGGTTGTAGTAATGAACCTGTAATCTGATACACCATTGAGATCAGCCCAACTTGCACAAAACTTAAAGAGAAGTTGGCTTTGAGCATTGGATAAATTGCAGGTAAAACTGCCTGAATCAAGTCATTCATGAGATGGGCAATTGCTACAGCAGCAACAATGTGAATAATCATGGTTTGTGGTGCTGGTTGCTCTATTTTATCTAAGCCATCTTTAATTTTTGCGAAAGATGTCATCCCTTTAGCTCCCTTTTGTCCAAGTAAAACAATGATTGTAAAATGACTAAAATAACATTATCTTCCAATTAATATTGTATAAGTGACAAATTTGAGAGTTTTATGTCCAATAACAGTCTAAATTCAGAACTGATCATTGGTCAATCTTCACAGCATTTTTATAAAGAAGTGACGTATGCACACGCGCATTTAAGGGCGCAGCTTTTGTATGCATCTAGCGGCACCATTCAAGTTTTCACCCCAAACCAAGTCTGGATTGTGCCACCCAAATGCGCGTTATGGATTCCTGCACGCATTGAACACAGTGTAATTTCGCTAAGCCATGTCAAAATGAATACTGCTTTGGTTGAGGAATACGCAGCTCAAGTGATGGGTACAAATTGTTTTATTATTCGAGTTGGAAACTTGTTGCATGAATTACTGATTCGCCTCAATCAAGAACATGATATTCCGATGAGTCATGGCATTACATCCAAAGAATGGTTAAGTGCATTACAAGTTTTAATTTTTGAGGAAATTCATCAAGCCAATTTTCTTCCCATTCAAATTCCTTGGCCAAAAGACCCTCGCCTCTTAAAAATTTGTCAGGCTTTACTCGAAACACCCGATAATTTAAAAGATTTAAGCACTTGGGCCGATGAGATTGGCACCAGTTCACGTACACTCATGCGTCTCTTTCAAAAGGAAACAGGGTTGGCGTATCGTGCATGGCTACAACAAATGCATATTGCCTTGGCTTTAAGTAAAATTGCAGATGGTCAATCTATTCATCGGATTGCTGCATCTTTAGGTTATCGCAATCCGAGTGCATTTAGTGCCATGTTTAAACGCCATTTGGGGCAAACACCACAGCAGTTTAAATATGATAAAAGCTCGCCACTAATTTAATGGTATTCCATCAATTGCAAAAATCGGAAAAGGTCTTAAAATACCATTTAAGTCATGTATACAACCATGAATAGGATGTTCATCTAAAAGAATTGCTGAAATTGAGTTCATCATTTTTTATCTTAAATCATCATTGAAAAATATTGTTATAACCGATCTACAAACAATACCCCCTCTAAATGATCCATTTCATGCTGCAAAATTCGGGCAGGAAAACCTTGATACTGCGTTTCTATTTTTTCACCCTGCAACGTAAAATAACGTACACGAACAGTTTCGGCACGAACCACTTGACCACGTTCGGTTGGTACACTTAAACAGCCTTCTTCACCCAAACACGTTTCGTTCGAGCATTCTAAAATTTCAGGATTCACCATCACCACCGCATCCATATTCGGTGCGTCGGGATAACGTGGATTCGAACGTGATGCCACAATAATCACGCGCTTTGAAATATAAACTTGTGGTGCGGCAATGCCCACACCATTACGCTCACACATTGTTTCATGCATGGCTGCTGCTAATTGAGTCAGCCATTCACTATTAAATTCACGAGCAGCAACAGGTACGGCCTTTAAGGTTAGAATGTTCTCACCGCGCTGGGCAACAGGTAAAACGGGCATATTATCTTCAATCCAAGATGCTGTTTAACTTGCATTTTGCACTTAAAATTAAGCGAATCACAATATCTTTTTTAAACGCATAAAATTAATTTATTTTTCAGTTTCTCACGCTAATCTTCACCACAAAATGCACAGACTTTTTCTATGACTACAACATCGTTATTGCTTGGTGTCCTATTTGGCTCGATTGGTTTCGGTTATTTTCTGTATGGCAAAAAACAAAAAGTGCCCACACCTCTCGTCTGTGGCTTAATCTTAATGATTTTTCCATATTTTATTGAAAACATTACACTACTTAGCATTATTGGAATTTTATTTTCTATTTTACCCTTGCTTTTACGCCGCTAAAAAAACCTAAAAGTTTTACTTTACTCTTTCAAATCAGTTACTTTTTAAACAATTTTCCAGTAAGATCAAGCTAATTTTAATATTTTAGAGTTGCAGCATGGATGCTACTCCACAGCTTTCTCGTCAAGATAAACGTACTTTGGCACTTTCATCTCTTGGTGGTGCTTTAGAGTTCTATGATTTTGTCATCTATGTATTTTATGCCAAAATTATTTCTGATTTGTTTTTCCCAAGTGGTTTAAGCCCATTTTGGGCTATGCTCAATACTTACGGTATTTTTGCCGCGGGCTACTTTTTTCGCCCACTTGGTGGTATCGTGATGGCACATTTCGGTGACTTGGTTGGACGTAAGCGGCTATTTTCATTATCTATTTTACTAATGTCACTACCTACATTAATCATTGGTGTTCTGCCTACCTTTGACAGCATTGGTTACGCAGCCCCGCTATTACTCTTACTCATGCGGATTATTCAAGGCATTGCAATTGGTGGTGAAATTCCTGCAGCATGGACGTTTGTTTCTGAACATGTGCCTGAAAAACGGATTGGTCTTGCCAATGGTCTACTCACTGCGGGATTATCGTTAGGAATCTTACTCGGTGCACTCATGTCTCTTAGCATTGCCCTTAAATTTAGTGCCGATGAAATTCACGCATGGGCATGGCGAATTGCCTTTATTGCAGGTGGGATATTTGGTTTATTTTCCTTGTATTTACGCAGTTATTTACATGAAACACCCGTATTTAAAGCCATGCAGGAACGTCAACAGTTGGCCAAAGAACTGCCTGTGAAACAAGTGTTACAGCAACATAAAACCGCAGTAGCGATTGGCATGTTATTTACATGGTTCTTAACAGGCTGTGTAGTGGTGGTGATTTTAGCGATGCCAAATTTACTCATGGCAGGTTTTGGCTTTGACCGTGCAATGACCTTTCAAATGCAAAGTGCAGCCATTATCATGCAAATGTTTGGCTGTATTTTAGCAGGCACACTGGCCGACCGTTTTGGCTGCGCCAAAGTGATGATGTTGGGAGCAAGTGCATTGGCTCTGGTTGCCATCATTTTTTATCACAGCCTTGGTCAAGCAGGTACTTCCAGTATTTTCATGCTGTATATGTTATTAGGATTATGCTCGGGTACAGTTGGCATGGTATCTAGTAGCATGGTCAAAATGTTCCCTGCACCGATTCGTTTTTCTGGAATTTCTTTTTCTTATAATGTTTCTTATGCCATTATTGGTGGGATGACCTTACCGCTTATTCAAATTTTAGGGCAATACAGTAAAATTGGGGCGATGTATTATCTTGTTGCCCTTGCGGTCATGGCATTTATTACTGCCGCTGTCTTTAAAATAAAATTTGAAACCAAAGCCACACCAGAAAAAAACACCATTTTTTCAGAAAAACCTTCAGCTTAGGCTAAAATTTTCAGATAAAAATAGCAGGAAGAAACCTGCTATTTTCAATTGCCTATATCAAAGCACGATTATGGCTTTGGCTGATTTGACACTTGCGCTTCTTGGTCTTTTTGCAATTGCTGATACTGCTGCTCACCACTTAATTGCTGCTGTTCATTAGCACGTGCTTGACGCTCGGCAGCATAGGTCGTGCGAAGCTGGTCATATTGCTGTTTGGTTTCAGCATCTTGACGAGCAGCAAAGAACAAAGCCAATACCAACAACATTGGAATTAACAAGGCGATAGCAAAAATTGTCCAACGTTTACGGTCACGTTGTTTTAAATCCTGCGACATAAGACATTTCCTCTTAAGATGCTGCATTATTAAAGCAATGCGGCAAAAATACCAGCAAAAATCAGCATTCCAACCCAGCGATTATGTAAAAACATTTTAAAACAACGCTGTGGATCACGTGTTTTGGTTTGCGTCCATTGATAGATAAAATCACATCCCACCAATGCCAAAGCAATTGTTCCATACGGATGTAGTAAATCTTCATGCACTAATGCAGCGCCAATTAGCCCAATACTGAGTAATTGTAACAATGCAATAATGGCAATATCGTAGCGACCGAATAAAATTGCGGTTGATTTGACTCCAATTTTTAAATCATATTCACGGTCGGTAATGGCATATTGAGTGTCATAAGCAACAGTCCATGCCAAATTACCAAAATAAAGTAACCAACAGGTTAAATCGAGCGGATGTCCTGCTGCGGTAAAAGCCATCGGAATTGACCAAGAAAATGCTGCGCCCAAAAACACTTGTGGCAAATGGGTATAACGCTTCATAAATGGATAAATAAATGCCAGCAATACCGCACCAAATGAACAATAAAACGTTTTTATGGGTAAAAAAAACAATAACCCTGCACTTAATCCCACCAAGACTAAAAATACAAATATCGCTTCAATCGGGCGAATAATGCCTGCCGCCAATGGTCGATGTTTGGTTCGTGCCACATGACCATCGACTTTACGGTCGGCAAAATCGTTAATCGCACAACCTGCGGCACGCATAAAAACCGCCCCAAGAAACATGACAATAATTAATTTTGCCGAAGGAATCCCACCTGCTGCAATCCACAATGCCCATAACGTTGGCCATAAGACTAATTCTGTTCCAATGGGTTTATCAAAACGGCATAAATAATAATACGCTTGTAAGCGTTGCTGCCACGTTGTGTGCGATGCCTCTGTCATAATATTCCTTACTTAACGCGAAGACTGTAAATATTGCTCAAATGCAGGTAAAAATGTTTCTTGCACAATAAACTGACAACCGTGCCATGTATAACGGCTTTGCCGCGTCCAACCTTCATCCAACAACAACACACGGCGCTGACATTTGGGTGTTGTACGCTGAAATAAAAAACGTCCAATTGGCTGCTGGCGAATATGTGGGAAAATCCGCGCTTTTTTACGCAAACTTAAAATAGGAAAAATACTTTTGGCTTTAACCCAAGGCTGACTGTCCTGACCAAACAAATAACTTTCTCTGACCCATGCAATATGCTGATGTGGCATTTTCATCCAACGTGCATTGAAAAGATCAAGCCGTTGATAGGATTCTGTAATCGGCTCGACCTGAAATTGCCCCTGTGCCAATTGCGTTAATTGACGAGTGAGCGAACCTTCTGCATATAACCACGCTTGAAGATATTGTGGCATATTACGATGCTGCAATTGATGTGTTTTCAAATGAGGCATGTTGCAAAATCTAAAAAAATACAGCTTAGTTTAACTGAAATTTTGCCAAACTGCTGCGTCAAATCACAGCATCTCTCTGATCTACAAATACAAGATAGAAAAAACCGACTGTAAAAACAGTCGGTTTTATATTTACAACATGAGTAGAAATTTAAACAATTACGTTTAATGTCACATCAATATTGCCACGTGTTGCATTTGAATATGGGCAAACAATATGTGCCGCTTGAACCAATTTGTCCGCTTCTTCTTGCGTTAAACCTGCTAAGTGAACATTAAGCGTCACTTCAATGCTAAAACCTGTTGGAATTGGGCCAATACCTACTTCACCTTCAATAAAAGCATCTTTAGGCATACTGATTTTGTCACGACCCGCAACAAATTTCATTGCACCCAAGAAACAAGCTGAGTAACCCGCAGCAAACAACTGTTCAGGGTTAGTTGCTGCACCACCTGCACCGCCCATTTCTTTTGGTACACCCAATTGAATATCTAATACACCATCATCAGAGGTTGCACGACCATCACGACCACCTGTTGCTTTGGCTTTGGCTACATAAACTACTTTTTCGAGTGACATTTTTAATCTCCAATTATTATCGCTTACAAATATATCGTACACGATATATTTGTAAAAACAAGCGAAGTTTGTAAACTTATTTTAAATCTGTAGTAACTTTAATGATATTGTTTGCTGTTTTTCAAACACATCAACATGCTAGATCAATCTAGCACGTAAATCTTCTAACTGCTGCTTTAATTCATTTAAGCTTTGTAAATCACACTGTGAATGTTGCTGAATCAGCTCAGGAATTGTTTGTGCTTGATGTTTTAATTGTTGCCCTTGTGCTGTGAGCGAAATAAAGACTTGTCGTTCATCTTGGGTGGAACGCTGTCTCATAATCAGTTGCATTTTTTCTAAACGCTTAAGCATAGGTGTTAAAGTGGATGATTCTAAAAACAAACGCTTACCAATCTCAGAAACACTCAAAGGTGTCGTTTCCCATAAAATAAGCATCACCAAATATTGAGGATAAGTTAAACCAAGCGGCGTAAGTAACTTGCGATACATTTGGTTTAATGCCAAATGGGTTGAGTACAAAGCAAAACAAAGTTGATTATCAAGTTTTAATAGTTCATCTGGATCAATCATGCGGCTTGTATCTTATCTAACAACAATACTCAAAGTATGACATTTATTTAACACAGATCATATCCTTCAATAAAAAAGCCCGCACAAGGCGAGCTTCTTTAAGTAATATCAATTACAAGCTGTAATACATATCAAATTCAACTGGATGCGTTGTAGTATTTAAACGACGAACATCTTCCATTTTCAATTCGATATAAGCATCTAACATTTCTTTCGTGAACACGCCACCTTTTAATAAGAATTCGTGATCCGCTTGAAGCGCTTCTAAAGCCATTTCTAGGCTGTGCGCAACTGTTGGAATTTGAGCTTCTTCTTCAGGAGGTAGGTCATACAAGTTTTTGTCTGCTGCTTCACCTGGATGGATTTTATTTTGAATACCATCAAGACCCGCCATCAACAACGCTGCAAAACCTAAGTATGGGTTCATCATTGGATCTGGGAAACGTGCTTCAATACGTTTGCCTTTCGGGCTAGACACGTAAGGAATACGGATAGACGCAGAACGGTTACGTGCAGAGTAAGCCAACATAATTGGCGCTTCATAATGCGGAACTAAACGCTTATACGAGTTGGTAGAAGGGTTAGTAATAGCATTCAATGCGCGTGCATGTTTGATTACACCACCAATGAAGTGAAGTGCCATTTCTGACAAACCTGCATATTCATCACCTGCAAACAAGTTCTTGCCATCTTTAGAGATCGACATGTGAACATGCATACCAGAACCGTTATCGCCCACCATTGGTTTAGGCATGAAGGTTGCAGTTTTTGCATATTGATGCGCAACGTTCCAAACCGCATATTTGAACTGTTGTACTTCGTCTGCTTTACGCACCATTGTGTTGAAGCTTACACCAATTTCTAATTGGCAAGATGCAACTTCGTGGTGATGCACTTCTACACGACCAGTGCCCATGATGTCTTCAATTTTGGCACACATTTCTGCACGCATATCATGTGAAGAATCAACAGGAGGAACTGGGAAGTAACCACCTTTTACACGTGGACGGTGACCAGAGTTACCTGATTCATAATCTTTGCCAGTAGACCAAGCAGCTTCTTCAGCAATTAACGTGTGACGCGCGCCAGACATATCAATGTCCCACTTCACTTCGTCAAATACAAAGAACTCTGGTTCTGGGCCAAAGAATGCTGTATCACCAATACCAGTCGATTTTAAATATTCTTCTGCACGGCGCGCAATTGAACGTGGGTCACGCTCGTAACCTTGACCAGTAGATGGCTCGATAACGTCACAAGTTACAACTACAGTTGCTTCTGCAAAGAATGGGTCAAGAAAACAAGTCTCTGCATCTGGACGCAAAATCATGTCCGATGCTTCAATACCTTTCCAGCCTGCAATTGAAGAACCATCAAACATTTTGCCATCTTCAAATGTATCTTCATCAATTGAATCTGCAGGGTAAGTTACGTGCTGTTCTTTACCTTTGGTATCTGTAAAGCGAAAATCGACCCATTTAGCGCCACTTTCTTCGATGAGTTCAAGGACCTTGTTCGCCATGTGCTTTATGCTCCAATAAAGTATTTTTATTGCACTTATGAAGTGCGTGTGACCAGTTGCACGTAATAAAGCAACTCCCGTGCCAACTTTTTAAAACGTGATGAATCAACTGTCAAGCTAGAAAAGAAATCATTTCCTACGCTTCATTCTATTCATATTATACGTTTGACTCATTAAAGTGCACCATATTCTAGCATTTTGATGCACCTATAGAATCAAAAGCATTATTTTTGCCTTAAATAAGTGCGCTTACTCCCTAAATTAGGCAGCTTGCGGCTCAAATACACCGTTGTTTTATTATCTTCACCCAAAAAAATGATAATAGAATGACACGACTCATTTATTACATTACTATTTTTGCTTAAAAATACATCGACCATATGTAATATTAGATCAGTAACTACCCTTCTTATCTAAATTACAAATCCATGCTCTCGCAAAAACTCCTAATAAATATGAAAAAACACACGCGATCATACAATTTTCGATTCATGATGGTGCATTTTCTAAAAACAACGCTTTTCACTCGATCATTCAGATTCCCCACAACTCAAATGATGCAATTGACAGTCTAAGATCAGCAATTAAGCATGTCACAAAACAACTGAATTCTGATACAGTAACGACTGCAAAGCGTGAGTTACTTGAGTTTAAACAATCAGTCGTAAAACTGATTAAATCAGATCAATATCTTACTATTACAGTTTAATCATATTTCAAAAGGTTGAAGCAAAATGCTCCTAATGTTGGACAATTACGACTCTTTTACATATAACATCGTGCAATATTTTGGCGAGTTAAACCAAGAAGTAAAAGTAGTTCGCAATGATGAAGTCACATTAGAGGACATTGAGCGATGGCAGCCAAAATATTTGGTGATTGGGCCAGGTCCTTGCTCACCAAGCGAAGCTGGTATTTCTATTGCAGCCATTCAGCATTTTGCAGGCAAAATTCCATTACTGGGTGTATGTCTCGGACATCAGGCGATTGGTCAAGCATTTGGAGGAAATATCGTACGTGCTAAAACCGTCATGCACGGGCGTTTGTCTGACATGTACCACAATGACACAGGTATTTTTAGCAATCTACCCTCGCCGTTTTCAGCAACGCGCTACCATTCACTGGTGATTGACCAAGATACTTTACCTGAGTGTTTAGATGTAACCTGTTGGACAACACAAGCCGATGGCTCAATCGAAGAAATTATGGGAGTGAAGCATAAAACTCTACCGGTTGAAGGGGTACAATTCCACCCTGAATCGATTTTGAGCCAACATGGGCATCAAATCTTCCAAAATTTTTTAGATGCATATAAATAAGTGGGCGTTATGAATATTCAACAAGCACTTCACCATATCAGTAAAAATATCGACCTGACTCAGCCACAAATGCAAGATGTGATGCGTAGCATCATGCAAGGTGAAGCAACCGATGCACAAATTGGTGCGCTGATGATGGGGCTACGCATGAAAGGCGAAAGTATTGATGAAATTACTGCTGCTGCACGGGTGATGCGTGAACTGGCCATTAAAATTGATGTCAGCGATATTCCCTATTTGGTCGATATTGTGGGTACAGGTGGCGATGGTCAAAACTTATTTAATGTGTCTACCGCATCAAGTTTTGTGATTGCAGCAGCAGGTGCAACCATTGCTAAACACGGTAATCGTGGCGTATCTAGTAAATCAGGCTCATCCGATTTACTTGAGCAAGCTGGCATTCAGCTTGATTTAGATATGCAACAGACTGAACGCTGTATTCGTGAAATGGGCATCGGTTTTTTATTTGCACCAAACCATCATAAAGCCATGAAATATGCAATTGGCCCACGCCGTGAATTGGGTATTCGCAGTATTTTTAATTTGCTTGGCCCACTCACGAATCCCGCGGGAGTGAAACATTTCGTGTTGGGTGTTTTTTCAGATGAATTGTGTCGCCCCATTGCCGAAGTGATGAAACAACTGGGTGCCGAGCATGTCATGGTGGTTCATTCTAAAGATGGGCTTGATGAAATTAGTTTGGCATCATCAACCCATGTCGCCGAACTTAAGCATGGCGAAATCACCGAATGGACGCTTCATCCTGAAGATGTAGCAATTCCATCACAAACCTTAACAGATTTAATGGTTGCCGATGCCACCGAAAGTTTAAAGCTGATTAAAGATGCATTAGGACGCAATAAATCGGATATTGCTGAAAAAGCTGCAAATATGATTGCCTTAAATGCTGGTGCAGGCATTTATGTGTCGGGGCTCACCAACAGCTATAAGCAAGGCGTTGCCTTAGCACATGACATTATTTACGGCGGACAAGCGCTCGAAAAAATGAGTATTTTGTCTGAATTTACCAAAGCATTAAAGCAATATGCAAACAACTGAGGCTATCCAAATGATTCAAATTCAAAATACCATTTTGGGTAAAATTGTTGATCGCAAACATGAAGAATTAGCGCATCGTTTAAAGCAGCGTAGCCTAAAAGATGTCGAAGAATGGGCAAAACAAGCAACGCCCGTTCGTGGTTTTGCAGAATCACTGCGTTCAAAACGCCCAGCTGTGATTGCTGAAATTAAAAAGGCATCACCATCTAAAGGTGTAATTCGTGCTAACTTTAATCCTGCTGAAATTGCAACACAATACGAACAAGCAGGTGCAGCTTGTTTGTCTGTATTGACCGATGTCGATTTTTTTCAGGGTGCAGATGAAAATATTGCGCTTGCTCGCCAACACTGTAAATTGCCAGCACTACGTAAAGATTTTTTAATTGATCCTTATAATGTCATTGAAGCCCGTGCCTTACATGCCGACTGTATTTTGTTAATTGTGGCGTGTTTGTCCGATCAGCAGCTTGAAGAAATGTCGAACACTGCGTTTGAACATAACTTAGATGTGTTGGTTGAAGTGCATGACGAAGCCGAGTTAGAACGTGCTTTAAAGTTAGATTCGCGTTGTTTATTGGGTGTAAATAACCGTAATTTAAAAACTTTTGATGTAGATTTAAACACCTCAATTCGTTTAAAGAAGCTGCTTGATCCTTCTCGTTTACTCATCACTGAAAGTGGGATCGCTACACCAAATGACGTGAAAATGATGCAAGATCATGACATCCATAGCTTTTTGGTTGGTGAAAGCTTCATGAAACAAGCACGTCCAGATGTTGCTTTTACAGCATTATTTGGTGTACCACAAATCATCTAATTTTGCTTTTAGAGCGATCCGCTAAATAAATTATTGGATCGCTCTTTTCTAAAGATAAAACGTATAGCTTAATGCAGTATGCACATGCAATTCCCCCATTTTCATTCATGATTGAGCAAAAATCTAAAATAACTCAACACAACGCAACCAAATGTTTATAGAAGCTTTTCCAATTCAAGATTAAATAGATAACTTCTTTAGCAGCGTAGTTTATCTCTCATGAAATATAAAAAATTTGCCTTCGCTTTACTCACATCCTCAACGCTTTTTAGTGCCATTCAAACCCATGCCGATCCTTACGATGATTATGTAAATCGACAAATACAGCATCAATATAATGTCGATCAATACAATCGCCAAATGATCCAACATCAATATAATGTTGACCGTTATAATCACCAAGTAATGCAACATCAATATAATGCCGATCGCTACAATGAACAGGCAATAAGACAACAAACTCAAATAGATCAACACAATTATCAAGTCATGAAACATCAATATGAAGTTGACCGCTATAATGAACATGCCATGAAACATCAACAAGATGTTGATCGTTATAATATGCAAGCCTTAAAGCATCAGCAAAATGTCGATCGTTACAATCAACATGTATACAATCATCCTCACTGTATTTTCTTTTGCGGGTAATTGAATTAAAAATTCGTGAGCGTTGGCTATATTGCAAACCAACGCTTTTTACTTATTCGCTTTATTCAAAGCGATATAACGGCATGGCAATAGCTAGCTACAGTGTCAATCAATAGCAGACCATCTGATTTTAAAACATAATAAAGGTTTCGCACTTTCTACTTATTGATTCAATTATTAATGGGGAGTATTGCCAACGCTATACGCTTGTCACTGCAAAAAATCAGATTCAAAGCACAGATCAATGTCATCATAAAATATTTCGTTCTATAATAGCGCGTAAACATTTAGCGTTTAGATTTTCGAATTCAATTATGAGCAAACACGATACTTCTCTTTCTAAAGCCCAGCATGATTTGTTAAAACAATTTAAAAAACAAATCACTCATCCGCATAGCCAAGCGATAAAAACACGCCCTGAATCAACTCAAGATCAAAAAAATAATGCTGATTATGAAGATGATAGCCAACTTTTCAGCAAATCAATGCAAGGGGTTCAACCTATAAATCATGGCAATATTGCCAATTTACAGGCATCACGTAAGAAAAAAGTTGATGCACAGACTTTAGCCAAACGTGCCGCTGCCGAAGGTGGCACAGAACATGAAATGACCGACATTTCAGATACACAAGCCATTTTAAATCCTGTTGCCAGTCAGGCAAGCTTAAGCTACCGCATTGCAACTTTGCAGCATAAAGTCTTTGAAGATTTAAAAGCAGGTAAATTACGTTGGTTTGAAGCTGTTGATTTGCATGGTTGTACAGTTGAACAAGCCCGAGCAGCAGTATTAGAAATTATTCATATGGCCAAAACTGAAAATCAAAATGTGATTAAAATTGTGCATGGCAAAGGCCCTGAAGCCATTTTAAAAACTTATGTGAATGGTTGGTTACGTCAACATCGTGATGTTTTGGCTTTTGTCAGTGCCCCTGAAAATCAAGGCGGTACAGGGGCAGTTTTAGTGCTGTTAAAACGTGCAGAGAAAAATCCAAAATTTGAGCAGAAGAAATAATTCGATGGATTCGATATTTTTTAAATGGTGAATTTAATAAACTGAATGTAATGCTGTTCAGCGTCTTACACACTTGATTAAACATCTGTTCAACCTTCGGTTCAACCTACTTTTTCACATCAAAGACTTGTAGTAACTGTGCTACCACAGACACCGCAATGATTGCAGGCTGTTTCGATGAAATACCTGCAATCCCAATCGGACAGACCAAACGACCAAGCTCAGTTTGACTATAGCCGCGTGCGGTCATCCGCTTTTCAAAAATGGCGCGTTTACTTTTCGAACCGATCATTCCCACATAAGCAAACGGCGGCTGTGTCGATTTTAATGCCGCAAAACACAATTGCAAATCCAACTGATGATCGTGGGTTAAAATTAGCACGGCAGTATTACGGTCAACTTTTTCAATGATTTGCTCGGGAATATCAGTATCAATACAGTGGACAAATGGTAGTAAATCTTGTGGGAAAATCTCTTGGCGTGAATCAACCCATGTGATTTTCACACCAATGGGCAACAAACAACGTACAATGGCTTCACCAACATGCCCTGCGCCAAAAATTAAAACATTCATGGCATAAGGCTGAATGACTTGCTGCCATTTCCAACGAGTTTCCTTTTGCCAAAATTCGCAAGTGACGACTGTTGACTCATTTAATACATGCCACTTCGATGCTTGTTCATATTGAAGTTCACGGATCACCACGTGTCCTGCTTGCCATGCGGTATAGGTATCTGCAATGTTTTGCTTTTGTGAAAAGGTTATTTTTTCAAATAATAGCCACATTACACCGCCACAACATTGCCCTAAACGCGCACTTAAATTAAAACGCTCGACAAAAAGGATGCGCTGCTCTGACCCTGCAAGCATGGCTTTTGCAATATCAATGGCTTGAAACTCAAGATGCCCACCGCCAATGGTATCGGACTGTTGCCATTTTTGCTGTGAGTCAAAACGTAATAGCATAGTCGCACCAACTTCTCTAGGCGTTGAACCATCTGCACGAACAACCGTCACTAAAATTATGGCGCATGGGTCACCCCCCCATGCGCTTAAGTCTTTCCACCATTGTAAATGTTGTTGCATCAGTAGCTCATTAACGCAAATGTGGTTGTGATCGTTCAGCCAAAGCCTGCCCACGGCCAATCGCAATTGCTCGTAATATTTCCTCAGCGGTTGCCGGTGCATTTAAGCGAAGCGGCGCATTATCAGGAATCGCAGCTTGTACAGCCTGACGAATGGCAGAAAATACCGAAAGACCCAGCATGAATGGTGGCTCACCAACCGCTTTAGAACGATAAATCGTATCTGCTGCATTTTGATTATCAAATAATTTGACATTAAACACATGCGGAATATCAGCACTGGTCGGAATTTTATAGGTCGAGGGTGCATGGGTGAATAATCGCCCTGCATGCTGCCCTTGTGGCTGCCAATATAGCTCTTCTGTTGTCAGCCACCCCATACCTTGAATAAATCCACCTTCAATCTGTCCAATATCAATGGCTGGATTAATCGAACGCCCGACATCATGCAAAATATCGACACGTAACACTTTCATTTCGCCAGTTAAGGTATCAATGGCGACTTCACTCACCGCTGCACCATAAGCATAGTAAAAAAATGGACGACCAAGATGATTCACTTGGTCATAATGAATTTCTGGAGTTTTATAAAAACCACTATCCCACAATTGCACCCGTGCCATATAGGCACGATTGACCAAATCATTAAAACTAAATGATTGTCCATTGCTAGTGCTGACTGTGTTGTTTTCAAACTGAATCTGATCCGCATCACTTTGGCTAATTTCAGCCGCAAGTTTGGCTAAACGCTCACGAATTTTAATACAGGCATTTTGCACCGCTTTACCATTTAAATCTGCACCACTCGATGCAGCTGTCGCAGAGGTATTCGGTACCCGTGAAGTATCGGTCGCAATCAACCGAACTTGTTCAATTGGAAGTCCTAATTCATGCGCAGCGACTTGGCGGACTTTGGTATATAAGCCCTGTCCCATTTCTGTTCCGCCATGAGTAATCGCGACCGTGCCATCCATGTATACATAAACCAGCGCACCGGCTTGGTTATAATGTACAGCATTGAATGAAATCCCGAACATTAGCGGTGTTAGGGCAATACCACGCTTAATAATCGAATTGTTTTGATTAAATTGCTCAATTTTTTCACGACGTTGACGATATTGACTGCTTTCGATTAACTCTGCTACTAATTTGGGTGCAACATTGTCACGAACCTCTGCACCATAATGCATGTGGTCACGACCGTTGCCCGGTTTTTCAGCAAAAAAATTACGTTGACGCACCAAAACTGGATCAATATTTAAATGTCGCGCAATATCATCAATGATGACTTCTATTGCAAACATGCCTTGCGGGCCACCAAAACCACGATAAGCCGTATTCGATACCGTATTGGTTTTACAGCGCAAATTACGCAGTTGCACTGCATTTAAATAATAGGCATTACCAATATGGCAAATCGCACGTTCATTGACAGGACCAGATAAATCGGCTGAAAAACCACAATTGGATGCCAATTGCACTTTTAAACCTTGTAAAAGCCCATCATTGTCAAACGCCACCGACCATTCATAGGCAAAACCATGACGTTTACCGGTTGAGCTCATATCATCGTCACGGTCTAAACGCAATTTACTTGGACGACCTGTTTTTTGTGCCACTAAAGAAGCAATACATGCCCATTGCGCTGATTGTGATTCTTTACCACCAAAACCGCCACCCATTCGGCGTGCTTCAACACTGACCTGATGCATGTGGTAGCCCAAGGCATGACAAATCAATAATTGCATTTCGGTTGGATGTTGGGTCGAACAATAGACTTTTAAGGTTTGATCTTCCTGTGGTACGGCATAGGAAATTTGCCCTTCTAAATAAAAATGCTCTTGCCCACCCAATTCAATTTGACCGCTGAGCTGATGCGCTGCAGTTGCAAAGGCGGCATCCACGTCACCATGGCTAAAATCGACAGGTGGCAATACCCATGATTCTTGCTCAATTGCATCCTCAATACTTAAAATAGGTGTGTCTGCGGCATATTCAATTTTTGCCAAACGCACCGCTCGTCTTGCTTGTTGATAGGTTTTGGCAGCGACAACGAATAAAGCCTGACCATAAAATTCAACCTGATCTTTGGCAAAAATCGGATCATCTTTAACAATTGGCCCCCAATTGTTTTCAATAGTGACATCATCTGCACCATAAACCGCATAAACACCTTCAGCAGCACGAACGGCGCTTAAATCGAAAGTCGTGATTTTGCCTTTGGCACATTTAGAAAACCCCACAGCCAAATGTAAGGTATTTTCAAGCTCAGGCAAATCATCTATATATGTTGCTTGCCCAGTCACATGTAAATGTGCGCTTTCGTGTGGAATCGAATCGCCCGCTTTGGCCGATTTTTTGGGGATGTTTAAATGTTCTACAGACTGATTCATGTTACACCTCCACCAAAGCAATCAAATCATCCACACGGGTGATTGGCGTCTCTTCAATCTTTTCTAAATAAAAACGTTGTAAACAGTTTTGTGCGACCTGTAAGCGATAAGCACTACTCGCTCGTCCATCACTTAAAGGTTGATAATCCTCTGCCATGGCAATTTGTGCTGCGGCAATGCTTTTAGCAGACATCACTTGCCCCAACAACACCGCTTCGGCATGTTTGGCACGTTTTGGAATGGCCGCCATTCCACCAAATGCAATTTTGATGGATTGCACCGCTTGATGATCATCCAGTTCACAGCTAACTGCCGCACAGACTGCCGAAATATCTTGTTCATAACGTTTGGCAATTTTATAGGTCGCAAATTTAAACGTAGCCTGTTTTTCACGAATTGGAATTAAAATCGCTTCAACAAATTCACCTGCCTGCAACGCAGTTTTTTGATAATCCAAATAATAATCTTCTAATGCGATTTCTCGGGTTTGTTCGCCATAGCGTAAACGCAAGAATGTATCCAGCGTAATTAAAGCTGGCATTGAATCGCCAATTGGCGAACCATTGGCAATATTTCCACCCAATGTCCCTGCATTTTTAATCGGCATCGATGCAAAACGACGTTGTAACTCGCTAAAGTCTGGATAAATTTCGGTAATTTTAGAAAGTGCATCGCTCAAACTTACATTTGCACCAATCAACAAATGATGATTTTCAATCGCAATTTTCTTTAATTCTTGCACTTGTCCAATGTACAACATATCACCCAAATCACGTCCCATCTTGGTCACCCAAAGCCCGACATCAGTACTGCCTGCGACAATTCGTGCTTGTGGATATTGCACACGTAACCGAGCAAATTCAGAAAGCGTTTTAGGTGCAAAGAATTGCTGTTGTTGATAATGAAATTGCAACGCAGGCAATTCTTGAAGTGATTTTAAAGTATCAATAATTTTTTGACGCTCTAATTTTACTTTTGGATAATCAAAGGATTTTTGTGCAGCATCTAAAATGGGACGGTAGCCTGTACAACGGCATAAATTTCCCGACAAATAAGCACTGATTTTCTCTTTCGATGGCACAGTAACCTCGTTCTCATACATCGACCATAACGACATGATAAAACCAGGCGTACAAAAGCCACACTGCGAACCATGCTGATCAACCATCGCCTGTTGTACAGGATGTAGTGCAGATTCTGAGCTAGGCATGTATGTTTTTAAATCTTCTACGGTAAATAATGCTTTGCCATCTAAGGTCGGTAAAAATTGAATACATGCATTAACACTACGTAATTGTAATTGCCCCTCAAGCAATTCACCAACCACCACCGTACAAGCACCGCAATCCCCCTCAGCACAACCTTCTTTAGTACCTGTTTGACGCGTTTTGTTTACCGTATATTCCCGTAAAAACTGTAATACGGTTGTCGTGGGTGCAACATGTTGAACGTGTTGAATTTGCCCACGAAAGAAAAAGCTGATTGGACGTTCTGACATGTTTTATCCTTGCATTTTAGATTTATTCTTCACAGCATCAAGCACAACGTCCTGATCTAACAAACTCAGCAAATACAGTGCCAATTCCTTATAAATTAAACTAGATAGTCAAATTTACATGGTTTAAACCAGAGCTACTCCTATAAACTGCGACCTCTCACCAAAAAGAGAGGACACTTTCGATGTAGCATAAAAATTTACAGCATGCGGTAACCACAATCAGTTCAAATAAAAGCTTATTTTACGCCCAAAATAAAATAGCGCGTTGGATGATAAACTTCATGCACTGTTTCTGATACAATACTCAGCTTGTTTAACCGAGTAAGTCAATACGTCTTATGTCCATGCAGCAATCTTACGAAAAAATACTCACAGCCGTTGGTGAAGATCTAAATCGCCCGGGCTTAAAAGATACGCCTATTCGTGCGGCTAGAGCGTTTTCGTATTTGACTTCAGGCTATGACAAAAGCCTTGAAGAAGTCACCAATAATGCGGTATTCCCTTCAGATAACCGTGAAATGGTGTTGGTAAAAAATATTGAATTTTATTCTTTATGCGAACATCATTTATTGCCATTTTATGGACGCGTCCATATTGGATACTTACCCGAAGGTAACGTCTTAGGGCTTTCTAAGTTTGCGCGCATTACGGAGATGTTTGCACGCCGCTTACAAATTCAAGAAAACTTAACTCAGCAAATTGCCGAAGCCGTTGCAGAAGTGACGCAAGCACGTGGCGTGGCGGTTGTGATTGACTCGGCACATATGTGTATGATGATGCGTGGCGTGGGCAAACAAAGTTCAACCACACGTACAGTGTCTTTTGTCGGTGACTTTAAAACCGATACCGAAGCACGTCGCGAATTTTTAAGTGCCGTGCCTGAAAGCTATTAATTCAAAATAATCATCAACAAATGAATCTAAAATTAAAGCAAGTGATCTTTCACTTGCTTTTTTTGTGCTTTGTTTGAATTAAGACCCAATTGCCTTGCACATCTCTACGTCCTAAAATTTTAAGGATCAAAACTAGGCTTAATAATAATAACAAATACCAAGACCCAATTTTCCCCCACCATACCACTTGCCAACCATGTTCTTGGTTTGGATAAACCCAAATATCGTAAAAAGTGCTAATATTCTCCGCAATCCAAATTAAAAATGCTAAAAACACTAACAACAACAGCATTGGAATTTGATAACGATGTTGTTGGATTTGGATGCTGACTTTGGTTTTCCAAAAAAGCAGCGTGCTCCACACAAACAAAATACTGCGTAAATCATGAATAAAAAATTTACTCATAAAATTAATATATGCAACCAATGCTAACAGCAGCATATGATTAAAATGCGGCAATTTTTGAAATGACACTTCAAATAAACGAATGGCACGCGCAAAAAAACTGCCAATTGCCGAATACATAAACCCTGCAAATAACGGTACTGTAAGAATTTTTAACACCGCAGGTTCAGGATACTGCCATGACCCCACATGGGGGTCGGTAAGCACCAACTCCATTACCATTGCCATAACATGAAATAAAGCGATCACCTTGGCTTCAGCCAAAGTTTCTAAATGGAAGTACAACATCAATAATTGAATTGCAACAGCACCAAAAAATAAGTAGTCGTAACGATAAAAACCTAAAAAAGACTGACCATCCATTGAGGAGCTGATCGCAAAAGCAAGCAATAATAAAATACCAAAAAGCGCAGCGGCAATGGCACGCTGCGCAGTAAAAATCAAGCCTTGAGCAAATGACCTTAACAAATGCTTAGCCTAAATACTTGGCACTATAATCATGGACAGTATCCACAAAAATTTTAGCGCGTTCAGGGTCAACCCACTGAGTAATACCATGCCCAAGGTTTGCAACATAACCTGTTTTTTCACCATGGCGATAAGCATCGTCTAACATGGCTTTTACCGCAGTTTCAATTGTGCTGGCTGAACCATATAAAGTTGCAGGATCTAAATTTCCTTGTAACGCGACTCGCCCTTGCACTGTTTGGCGTGCATCGGCTAATGAGGTTGCCCAATCTAGACCTAAAGCATCTGCACCTGTTGCAATCATCGGCTCTAACCACTGCCCACCACCTTTGGTGAACATAATAATTGGAATTTTTCGCCCTTCATGTTCACGCTTTAAACCTGCAATAATTTTTTGCATATAGTTTAATGAAAAAGCCTGATATTCACGATGTGCCAATGCCCCACCCCAACTATCAAAAATTTGAATAGCCTGTGCACCTGCTTCAATTTGTGCATTTAAATAGTCAATCACAGAATCGGCCAAATGTGACAATAGTGCATGTAACACTTCTGGCTCGGCATACATCATTTGTTTGGTAAAACGAAAATCTTTACTTGAACCGCCTTCAATCATATAGGTTGCTAGCGTCCAAGGGCTGCCTGAAAAACCAATTAAAGGTACAGCGCCACCTAAAGCACTACGAATCGCCGTTACGGCATTCATCACATAATCAAGATCAGATTTGGCATTTAATTTTGGTAGTGCTGCAACATCTTGTGCTGTGCGAATGGTTTTTTTAAATTTTGGCCCTTCGCCTGTTTCAAAATATAGCCCTAAACCCAAAGCATCGGGAATCGTTAAAATGTCTGAAAATAAAATCGCAGCATCTAAGGCATAACGGCGCAGTGGCTGTAACGTCACTTCACATGCAAAATCAGTATTTTTACATAAAGATAAGAAATCACCTGCTTGGGCACGCGTTGCACGATATTCTGGTAAATAACGCCCTGCTTGACGCATCATCCACACAGGTGTGGTATCAACAGTTTCGCCCAATAAAGCACGTAAGAAACGATCATTTTTTAAATTCGTCACGCTCTTTCCAATCAATTTTTTAAATTACCACATAATAACAAAAACAGTTTATAGACTGTAATTTTTTCCAATAGATTCGCAGCAATCTAATCTTAAGCAGGATTTTTCATAAATCTAAATGGATTTTCAATATTTTAAATTGACCATGAACATAAATCATTGCCTTTGGTTTGAACTTAAATGCAACAACTAAAATTAAATAGTGCAATAACACAAGTTTATCTACGTAACAGATACGAAATAATTAATGCAACACGTTTTAATTTCTGTAATACTGATCACGTTTTTTGTCACAAATACATTTTTTATTTAAGGTTGTATTCAATGTTTGTTCGCTCATTACTCGCTGTAAGTTTAAGCTGCGCCATGCTGAACACTGCTTTTGCAGCATCTCATGCAGAGCAACCATTAACACCTCAAAAAGTAGCCTCTGCGCCTGTGGAAGATCCTATCGATCCATTATCTATAGATACGAAAACTGCGTCTCAAGTCATGGGCAGTAATGCTGCTTCTGAGGTTAAACCAGATACTGCGGCATCTGAAGCACAAATTAGCCAGCAAGAACAGAAAAATCTAAACCAAGTTACAAATACGGTTAAACGTATTGATAATACCGCTGAAAAAAATACCAAAGCGCCAACCAATAGCAATAAAGCGGCTTGGACACTCGATAATTTAAATAATGTTGAATGGTATTCAAATATTGGCAGAGGTCAATTCCCTGTATACGCACGTGCACAAGTGATGCTCAACAATATGCATGCATCGCCAGGGGCAATTGATGGTTCAAGCGGTAAAAATACCTTAAAAGCACTGGCATCATTCCAACAAATGAATGGCTTAACGGCAACAGGTGAATTAGATCAGGCAACTTGGGACGCGTTGGTAGAAAAACAAGCCAAACCTGCCTATATGGAATACACCATTACCGCAGATGACTTAAAAGGTCCGTATGCGCCAAGTATTCCACATGACTATGCGCTTCAAGCCAAAATGAAGGGTCTTTATTACACTCGTGTAACTGAAATGCTCGGTGAGAAGTTCCATATGGATGAGGGCTTCTTAAAGCAACTCAATCCAAAAGCGAACTTTAAAACTGTAGGTGAGAAAATTATTGTTGCCAATGTACGCAATAACTTATCTGAAAATATTCATTTAATTATTGCCCACAAAGGTGCAAAACAACTGTATTTATTTAATGATCGTAACCAAATGGTCGGCTCATTCCCTGCAACCATTGGAAGTTCAGATACACCTTCGCCTGCAGGAACGTATAAAGTTGTTGGTGTTGCGAAAAATCCATACTACGGTTATTCACCAAGTAATTTTGTGCAAGGCAAAAACTTAAAACCATTAACTCTTCCACCTGGTCCAAATGGCCCTGTCGGTAATATTTGGATTGGTTTAAGCAAAAAATCTTTTGGTATTCATGGTACGCCAAACCCTTCTACTATTTCTAAAACAGCATCTCATGGTTGTATTCGCTTAACCAACTGGGATGCCAATGACTTAGGCAGTAAAGTTAAAGCTGGAGTTACAGTGAAGTTTCTTGAGTAATTCTCTATTTAACTCCCAAAAAACCAGATCATAAGATCTGGTTTTTTTATTTGCTAAAGTCGTGTCATTTATAACTTAGGATCACGTAATTGCAATAAAGTTTGATTGGCTTTCGCAGCATAATCCGTCAACTTATCCAACATAGAGGGGATCATCTGCTCTGCAATTTGCGCTGCTTGTAGCCCTAATTTTTCACCCAAAGTCGGTTTATGACGTGTCGAAATTAAATAAACATCGTGTTGACTTAAGAGGTCTAAAATTAAGGTATCTGAGGTTTGTAATTGATCGACCAGATTTAAGTCTAAAGCATCCTGTCCATACCAATGCTCACCCGTAGCGACTTGCTCAACATTGAGTTTTGGACGATATTTTTCTACAAAATGCTTAAATAATACGTGAGTTTGCTGCAATTCTTCTTCAAATTTCGCTTTGCCTTCTTTGGTATTTTCACCAAACATGGTCACGGTACGCTTATATGCACCTGCGGTATATAACTCAAAATCGACATGGTTTTCACGCAATAAACGGTTAAAATTAGGCACTTGCGCAACCACGCCAATCGAACCCAAAATTGCAAACGGTGCTGCAACAATTTCATTAGCAATACATGCCATCATATAACCACCGCTTGCAGCAACTTTATCTACTGCAACGGTTACATGAAAACCTGCATCACGTAAGCGAACTAATTGCGCTGCTGCTAAACCATAACCATGTACCATTCCACCTGGGCTTTCTAAACGAATCACCACACGATCTTGACCTACTTTTGCTGAAGCTAAAACCAATGTAACTTCTTCACGAAATTGAGCGACAGCAGATGCTTTGACATCACCGTTAAAATCAATCACATAAATTTTTTGACCTGACTTTTTACGTGCTTTGGCTTCTTTTGCTAGCTGCTGATTAAACTGTAATAGCTCAAATTTAGATGCTGTAGCTTGAACCATCTTTTTACGTTGTTCATTCACACGTGCATTTAAATGGGTGATATTTATTTCAGAGGGAAGCTTTGGCAAATGAAATAACATAGATCTTAGTTCTCAATTTATTTAGGACTTTAAAGTTAGATTAGGGCAATTTCATTATTTTTCAATAGAGTTCTTGCATAATTCGTAGTGTCTACTTTTTTCTGTATGCTAAAAATAACCAAACAAAGATAATATTAAGTGTTATATCCGATTTTGTTTTAATGTCTAGTTTTACGTAAACGTTCAAATCTCAGCATGATTTCCTTTACAGCAACCAATCGAAAAAACAACCAAAACTGTCCATAATAAAAAATGCCAATAATAACAGCATTAATGGGCCACCAAGTTTTAATAATGAAATTGCCTCGATGTGTATTCCCAGATAGCGTAATAAGCGAATAAAGAATAATCGGACAGAAAATAAAAAATAATAAGACCACAAATTCCTTCGCCATACTGTGTAATGAGTTGTTTTGAGCCTGTAATTTTACTTGTTTAAAACGATAAAACTTGTACGCTGCATGGGCGTGAATGTAGTTCTGCCAAGCTCTTCGGAAATCAGCTTTGCTATTGTTTTTTCTCAGCCAAAAATAGAAAATTGGTAACATTGTGCATGAAGCAAGTACAAAAACGTCATACAACCAACGATGATATTTACTCATCCCTTCATTTTGCGAGGTCAAAAATAAACCTGTATGTGGAATAAATACAGCCAAAATCACACTCAAGAGAACCAAAATTATGCTTGTAATTTCAGCAATATAGGATGTTCCAAATAGAGTTTTTAACACTTCATGATGTACTGTTTTTAATTTTTTCCGCATTATGGCATCATCTGTTAAAAAAATATCTTTCATCCACATTTATTCTTTTAAAAAACTAAGCATAACAAAAAACGAAGCATATTAGCTTCGTTTTTAGGCAATATCTTAAAATATAACCTTAACCAAAACGCCCTGTAATATATGCTTCAGTTAATTGATGATCTGGCTGAGTAAAGACCTTTTCAGTTGAGTTGACTTCAATTAAATTACCCAAATGGAAATAAGCCGTACGATGCGACACACGTGCAGCTTGCTGCATTGAGTGAGTTACAATAGCAATTGTAAACTGCGTCGAAAGTTCTGAAATCAACTCTTCAATTTTAGCTGTCGCAATTGGGTCAAGTGCCGAGCATGGTTCATCCATTAAAATCACTTCAGGGCTGACAGCAATGGTACGTGCAATACATAAACGCTGCTGCTGCCCACCAGAAAGCCCCGTGCCCGACTGGCTTAAACGGTCTTTCACTTCATCCCAAAGCCCTGCTTTTCGCAGGCTGTTTTCGACAATTTCTTCTAGGTCATATTTGTCACGTGCCAAACCATGCAATTTAGGCCCATAAGCGACATTATCAAAAATAGATTTTGGGAATGGATTCGGCTTTTGAAATACCATTCCAACTTGGGCGCGGAGCAAAACCACATCTAAACTTCGATCATAAATATCTTGATCATCTAATAAAACCTTACCTTGTACACGACACCCTTCAATGGTGTCATTCATACGGTTTAAGGTACGTAAAAACGTAGATTTACCACAGCCCGAAGGGCCAATAAATGCAATCACTTCATTTTGGTGAATATTTAAGTCAATGCCTTTAATCGCCTCGGTTTCACCGTAATAAACATGTACACCTTGAGTCGCAATTTTAACTTCTTGCACAGCTTTTTGTTTTGTCGCATCAGGCTGTGCATTATGTTCAACATGCACATGAATTGACGGCGTCACGTTAATTTTTGCGTTTGGTGTTTGTTGATGTTCAGTCACATGCATATCCTGTGTTGGAAATGTTCTACGTTCAGCAGTATTATTCATCATCTTTATTACCTTTATATTACCAACGCACTTCAAATTTTTTGCGTAACCAAATGGCAAAACTATTTAAACCGATCATTAAAGCAAGTAGTACAATAATTGCCGCAGCGGTACGACCTTCAAAGAAATTACGTAATTCATTACCCTGCCATAAGAAAATTTGTACAGGTAATGCGGTTGATTGATCAATCGGTGTCGTTGGAACACTGGCAACAAAGGCGCTCATACCAATTAAAAGTAACGGTGCAGTTTCACCCAAAGCCTGTGCAACGCCAATAATTGCACCTGTTAAAATACCCGGTAATGCAAGTGGCAACACATGATGGAAAACCGTTTGAATTTTCGATGCTCCAAGCCCTTGTGCTGCCTGACGAATCGATGGCGGCACAGCTTTTAACGCAGCACGGGTAGTAATAATCACCGTTGGTAAGGTCATTAAACTTAATACCAAACCACCCACCAATGGTGCAGAAAGCGGTAAATGCATCCAGCCAATAAAAATTGCGGCACCCAACAAACCAAATACAATTGAAGGAACTGCAGCCAAATTATTAATATTGACTTCAATGATATCGGTTACGATATTCTTTTTCGCAAATTCTTCTAAATAGATGGCACTGGCAACACCAATTGGGATTGAAACAAAAATCACAATCAGCATCATAAATAACGAACCCATAAATGCCCCTGCTAAACCACTGGTGGCAGGTGAACTACGAGAGTCGGTATTGGTAAAAATTTTAAAATTGAATTGCTGAGTCAACAGGTCTTTTTTCACTAAAGTATCGGCTAAATGACGAACTTCAGGACTTAACTGTTGCTGATCATCAGGCAAGCTACGATCAATTTCGCCACTTACCCAGACATCCACATTGGCATCGGCAAGGAGTTTCAATTCTTTGGTTTGTCCAATTAAGCTTGGATCAGCAAAAACCATATCGCGTAATCGATACGACTCTGAACTACTATAAATGCTGCTTAGGTCATCTTGAAATTGTTTTAAGCTTGGATCTTTGCTTTCCATACCTTTAACAATTAAACCATCCCAGTCCACCATCCCCATCTTGGTTTGCCAATCAATATAACGCTGTTGATATTGCGCGGGGCTTTCTTGTGCCAATTTAACAGGTTTAGGGCCAGCATCAATCAGTTTGGGATCAAAATAAATAGGAACCGTCATACTAGCTTGCCAAAATGCAGGTAAGCCTTTTTGTAAAATACTACTAAACAATAAAGCCACAAACATAAGGCCAACGATGACCGAAGTTAAACCAAAAGTACGGAAGATTTTTTCTTTGCGATGACGTTTGGCTAAAGTTTGGGAAATTGCACGTTTTCTTTTTTCACGTGCTTCAGCCGCCGCTTTCGGGTCAAATGCTGGAACAGCAGAATTGGTCATACTCATTCGTATTGCTCGCGATATTTACGCACAATATAAAGTGCAACAATGTTTAAACCTAAAGTGATCACAAACAAGGTTAAGCCTAAAGCAAAGGCCACCAATGCTTGTGGACTCGCAAAGTCTGTATCTCCCGTTAATTGGTTTACAATCGTAACGGTGACAGTAGATACTGCTTGCAATGGGTTGGTATGCAATAATGGGCTATTACCCGCAGCGAGTACTACAATCATAGTTTCGCCAATGGCACGAGAAGCCGCCAGTAAGAATGCCCCAACAATTCCAGGTAAAGCTGCGGGCAAAACCACCTGACGAATGGTTTCAGATTGAGTCGCACCCAAACCTAACGAGCCGTCTCGCAATGTTCGTGGTACTTGGGTAATAATGTCATCTGACAAAGAAGAAACAAATGGAATAATCATAATGCCCATCACCACGCCTGCGGTGAGCGCACTGGTTGCATTAATATCTAAACCGATATAATAACCGATTTGCTTTAAAAATGGTCCAGCCACCATTAATGCAAAAACCCCATAAACAATGGTTGGAATCCCTGCCAAAATTTCAATGGTCGGCTTGGTTAATGCACGAAAACGAGGGGAAGCATACTCAGCCAAGTAAATCGCAATCATTAAACCAACTGGAATTGAAACAAGCAGCGCAATTGCACTGACCATGAGCGTACCCCAGAGTAAGGGAAGCAGGCCATAACTGCCTTCGGCATTACCAGATGTGCTAAAACCTGGGTTCCATTCCGTCCCAAAAAAGAATGCTGTAGGACTAACAAAATGAAAAAAGCGTAAAGCTTCGCTAAGCATCGACATGACAATGCCAAGCGTGGTTAAAATTGCCACGCCAGAGCACAATGCCAAACCAACTTTAATTACTTTTTCCACACTATTACGCGCACGATATGTTTGGTTAATTTTTTTCTTTGCAATCAATAAACCAACCAAGGCCACACAAACGACCAGTGCAAATTTAGCATAACCACCAATTTGACTAATTTGCGCATATTGCGCTGCTGCTTGTCGCTCATAACTTGTCGGATGATCAGTCAAACCAAATCCTGTTGCAAGTGCATGAATACGATCGAGCAACACGCCCTGACCTGCAGCATCTAAATGTGCCATTACATTTGCAGGAACATGGTTAAATGCCACTTGACGTAAAATAGAAGGTTCTATCAGATTCCATAATATGAAAATTATAAAAGCAGGAATACCGCACCACACTGCAACCAATGCACCATAGTAACCGGGACGAGAATGCAGACCCACGGTATTTTTTCCCGCTCCTGCAAGCTGCCGACTTTTTCTCAAGCCAAATTGGTAGGCCATTGCAATCAGTGCAAGTAACACACCTAAAAGAAGCAGATTCATCTTATCTTTGCCCAAATTGGTTTTAATTCAAAAAACCCAATACAGCAGCAACTGTATTGGGTCAAAATTAACTTACTTTACAGATTTTCCAGCTTTAAAATCGGCCAGTACTTTTGCACGTTCAGCATCCGACATCGCAATCAAACCTGCTTTTTCAATTTTAGAGCCTTTACCTGAAATTTTCTTATTTAAGAAGAATTCAACGTACTGTGGCAAACCTTTGACTGAAACAAGGTGCTCACCTTTAACATACATATACAATGGGCGAGACACAATATAGCTGCCGTTTAACACGGTTTTTTCTGATGGAATCACGTTGTTTACGCTTGCAACGCGCAACTTGTCGCGGTTGGAATCATAATAACCTAAACCGAACACACCTACGGCACTTGGATTGGTTTTTAAACGTGCTAAGGTTTCGGTATAATCACCTGAAATTTCAACCACACGTCCATCTTTACGGAAAGTCGAACATGCTTTTTCACGTTCTTCTTTGTCTAACTTTTTGAAATAATCGTAAGTTTCACATCCTGCATTGACCATTTTCTCTTGGAAGACTTCACGTGTTCCGTGGTTCGATGCAGGAATGACCAATGTGATTGGCTCATTTGGTAAAGTTGGATCAATTTGATTCCAACGCGTATATGGGTTTGGTACTAATTTACCATTCGATGGTAATTTTTCAGCCAAAGCTGCAAAAATATGATAAGGCTTTAATTTATAAGCGGCTTTATGTGAGTTCGATGCAAAGACAATACCGTCATAACCGACTTTAACTTCTTGAATTTTATTAACGCCTGCTTTTTTACAAGTGGCAATTTCAGTGTCTTTTATTTTACGTGAGGCATTGGCAATATCAATCGTATTATCCGCAACGCCTTGACAGAATTGCTTTAAACCACCGCCTGTACCACCTGAACCCACAACAGGTGTTTTATATTGTGGGAAAGTATTACCGAATTCTTCAGCAACAATACTTGCGTATGGCAAAACTGTTGAAGAACCTGCAATTTGAATGGTATCTCGAGCTGCGTGTGCACCTGTCGCAAGTGTCACCCCTGTGATTGCTAAAGCCAGTGCAATTTTATTATTGAACATCATTGTCATCTCTCTGTGCGTGGAACGCGTTTTCGTGATCTAATCAAAAACTTGACGTTTTATTCGGATACAGGCATTTTGAGTTTTTTATGTGACACTCAGGTTACAGAATTATTACGCTTTAATGATATCTGATAACAAAAAACTACAAGTTAAAATCATTTAAATTCAATCGCTTATATTAAAAGCTCAAATTAAACATGCATGTTATTTCATTATTTTGTCATATTTTGCATTTACTACGGATTCTATACACATTAAAAAAGGTCACCGAAGTGACCTTTTTATGACAACAAATTCAATATGCAATTAGTCAATTGCAGGAACGTATGTACCTGCCGCAATAGCATCTTTAATACGATCGCTTTCAGCTAATACCATTGCCAATAAACCTTGAACATTTTCAAGGGTTGCAACAGGGCTTAACGTGGTCATTTTTAAAGATTGAACATCACCAACTTTGGTCACACCAATGTTCGCATCGCCGCGCGCAAACAGTTCATCTGCAATGTTTTGGTTTAAAGTATCAACCAATTCTGCTGGATAATTTTGCGGTACAACACGGAATAACACCGATGCAAACTGTGGTTGAACCAATAATTCTAAACCATCAGTTGCTTCAATATAGTCTGCAACATCACGCGTTAAAGACACACCATGATCGATCATTGAGCCATAAAGTTCTTCACCTAAAGCTTCAATGGTCATCCACAATTTTAACGCATCAAAACGGCGTGTGGTTTGCAATGACTTCGACACAAGATTCGGCACGCCATGTTCTTCATCATAAGCTGAGTTTAAATACTCGGCTTCATAATGCATAAAGCGATAGTTCGCTTCATCTTTAAGCAAGAATGCACCACAGCTAATGCTTTGGAAATAATGCTTATGGAAATCAAGCGTAACTGAATCAGAAAGTTCAATACCATCAAGCAAATCACGATGATCATTCGATAAAATCAGTGCGCCCCCCCATGCCGCGTCGATGTGCATCCACGCGCCATATTGAGTCGTGATTTCACGAATTTTCTTCAATGGATCAATCGCACCTGCATCGGTTGTACCCGCAGTTGCCACCACACATGCTACAATTTTGCCTTCGGCTTTTAATTGTGCCATGGTGCGTTCAAGCGCATCGACATCCATTTGCGCATTGCTGTTTACAGGCACAGTCACAACAGACTGAAAGCCCATACCCATCATTGCCATGTTCTTTTGCACAGAGAAATGTGCATTTTCAGAACAAATCACTTTCACATTTTTCAATGCTTCGTTTGGAATACCATCACGCTGAACTGACCACGGCTGACCGTTTTCGCCTTTCCAGTTATTTGCAATACACCAATCGCGTGCCAGTAATACACCCATCAAGTTTGACTGTGTACCACCTGAGGTAAATACCCCAGCTTGACCTGCACCATAACCGACTTTTTGACGCAGCCAGTCAATTAACTGCACTTCCATGAGTGAACCCGCAGGGCTTTGATCCCAAGAGTCCATCGACTGGTTTGTTGCGTTAATTAATACTTCAGCAATTTGACTGGTCACCATGGTTGGGCAGTGCAAATGTGCAAGTGAGTACGGATGGTGTACTTTTAAGCTTTTATTTAAAAACAGTTCAACCATGCGCGACAACGAGTCGTGCAAGCCAATACCTTCTTTAGACGGATTAAAAGCAATTGCTGAACGCAATTCTTTAATACTACCGCCTGTATACATTTTGTCGTTTTGCAACCATGCAGCAACGGATTTAACCGCTTGCTCCATTGCCGACTGATAGTCAGCAATAGAACCCGCATCATTGCAGAGTAACGCTTTACGATGTTCTGCAAAATCAACCATGGATTAGCCTCGAACCGCCTCAATTGCTTGTGCAACTGATTTTTTGAAACGTGCAATCACTTCAACACATTCGTCTTGGGTGATAATAAGTGGGCAAAGCAAGCGAATTACTGTACCGTTACGACCGCCTTTTTCTAACAACAATTGGTTGTTAAAACATGCCGTTTGAATCGCAGCAGCAAGTGGTGCATCGGCAGGTAAAGAACCCATATGGTCAGCAGTTAGGCGTTCATCAACAATTTCAACACCAATCATTAAACCACGGCCACGCACGTTACCAATACATGGGAATTCTTGTGCTAATTTTTTCAATTCAGCTTGTAAGAAATCACCACGTTCTTGGGCATTTTGCGCCAAGTTTTGCGTTTTAATGGTGTCTAATACCGCTAAACCTGTGCCCATCGCCATTTGGTTACCACGGAAAGTACCAGTGTGACCTGCTGGTTGCCAAGCATCAAATTTACGTTTAATACCCAATACCGCAAGTGGTAAACCACCACCTACTGCTTTAGACATCACAATTACGTCTGGCTCAATACCTGCATGTTCAAATGCAAACATTTTACCTGAACGTGCAAAGCCCGCTTGAACTTCGTCTAAAATAAGCACGATGTCGTGTTTTGCAGTCACTTCACGGATTTTTTGCAACCATTTTACAGGTGCAGTCACTACGCCGCCTTCACCTTGAATCGCTTCAAGAATCACAGCAGCAGGCTTGGTTACGCCACTTTCAACATCTTCAATAAAGTTTTCGAAGAAATAAGTTAAAGCATCTACACCCGCTTCACCGCCTAAGCCTAATGGGCAGCGGTATTCGTGCGGATATGGCATAAACTGCACGCCTGGCATAAGGTTATTCACTGCATTTTTTGCAGATAAGTTTCCTGTCATTGCCAATGAACCGTGCGTCATACCATGATAGCCACCTGAGAAGCTAATCACAGTGCTACGGCCTGTATAGGTTTTTGCAAGTTTAACTGCTGCTTCTGTCGCATCTGCACCAGATGGACCACAGAATTGTAAACAGTATGCCTCTTTGCCACCCGGAAGATGTGACAACAAACCTTCAGTAAACGCATCTTTTAACGGCGTTGTTAAATCTAAGGTATGTAATGGCAAACCACTTGTTACAGTGTCTTGAATACTTTTGATCACCGCAGGATGATTATGGCCTAATGCCAATGTTCCTGCCCCAGCTAAACAATCAAGGTACTTTGTACCTTCAACATCGGTAACCCAACAACCAAGTGCTTCCGCTATCGCTAACGGTAATTTACGTGGATAACTACGAACATTCGATTCCATCTGACTTTGGCGAGTCAAGTAGTATTCGTTTGTGGAAGTGGTGGCAGGATTTACAGAAGTAACGCTCATATCGAATTACCATCTCTGATATGGGTTGAAAGAAATAAGTCTGGTGACTTGCGGTCGTTTGACTCGGTGCTTGTAAGTTCTAGTTAGACCAGAAATAGACCTAAATAACTAGGAGGGCGATGATACCCTTTTTTTGATAAAAATAAAGCGTTTTTACATCTTTATTCAGTCTAAAATGCTATCGCTAAATTTGGTCTAAGCTTGATTGGAACACGATACCTAAATTACATGACAATTCAATGAAGATGAATGCTTGGATACTTGTGGAAATTTAAAACAACTGAGTGTTTTTTAATAAAAAAGTTGCAATAAAAAACACCGATTTATTTAATCAAAATTAAAGCATCTTTTTTATTTCATCTGCTTAAAATCTTACAAAGAATCTACAAAATTTTGCATTCATTAATATCAAAAACTCTACCATAAGCGATATCGGCATTCTGTTATTAAATTTATCGCTATTATTAGACACAAACATACTTTTTAAATAGGAAACTCTATGCACACTTTACTAAAGTCAGGAATATTGGTTTTGGCCAGCGCACTCAGTTGTGCAAGCTTTGCGCAAGAAGAACCACAACGCAATAACATGATTAACTTACAGGCCACTGCTTCGCGCCAAGTACAAAATGATGAAATGCAAGTGGTTTTATATATTGAAAAAAGCAACAAGCAGCCCGCGGCACTCGCTACAGAAGTAACACAAATAATGAATCAGGCACTCAATACAGCCAAAGCTTATCCTCAAGTTAAAACAACAACAGGCACACAAACCACCCAGCCCATTTATGATGACAAAAACAAACTGAAAGAATGGCGTTCTCGTGCAGAATTACGCCTAGAAGGTACTGATTTTAAAGCAGTTAGCGAATTGGTCAGTCAATTACAAAATAATTTCCAAACCCAAAGCATTCAATTTAATGTGTCAGATAATTTACGTCGCAAAGTTGAAAATGAGCTAATGATTGAAGCATCAAAGCAATTTCAACAACGTGCAGAAAGTCTTACCAAAGTTTGGAATAAAACCAATTATCAATTGGTCAATTTAAATATCAATAGTCAAAACAACAACTATCCTCAGGCCTATTTCCGAGCCAATTTAATGCTCAAAGCCAGTGCCGATAGTGAAGCTGCACCTGCACAAAACATGGCTGCAGGTGAAACCAAATTTAATGTAACCGCTGATGGTGCAATCCAGTTAAAATAAAACACATTGATTAAACTGAGCATTTGCATGAAATCTTTTTACGCCCATCATATCTCGTGCAGCCATGATGATGATGTTTTTAACATTGGTCTAGCGGATGATGAATTTGACCCTGTCGATTTTGTCATTTTAAGTCGTTTTGAAGAAGCAGGCACAAGCCCAGATGAGCAAATTGGCTTGCTTGTGAATGACAGTGAGCTTGAGTTTAAAAATGCGATTGTATTAATTCGCTGTTTTGACATGCAAGTGGTCATTGAACTGAGCACTGACGTTGCCGAAGAATTAGAATATGACAGCATTCATATTGAGTTAACTGAACAACGAGATGAAGTCCGTCAAGCCCTAAAAACATTATTGCGCGGTTCAAGTATTCCATTAAAGTTCAATTAAAAAAAAGCGCAGTTTTCACTGCGCTTTTTTTCATTTTTTAAACGGTAATGCGTATTTGAAAATTCGTCCAATCACTTGACCATATTGCTTAAACAAACTGGCATTATTGTAGTTCAAACCATATTTTTTACACACAGCTTCTACTTTAGGTCCCATCTGACGGTAACGGCGTGCAGGAATTTCAGGATACAAATGATGTTCTATTTGATGACTCAAATGTCCTGTCAAAATATGAAATATCTCAGAGCCTTTTAAGTTTGACGAACCACGAATCTGACGCATATACCAATGTCCACGACTTTCATTTTGCAACACCGTTTTTGGAAAAACTTCGGCATCTTTAGTGAAATGTCCACAAAAAATAATACTAAACGTCCATATATTACGAATACCGTTCGCCACCATATTGCCACAAAGCACAGGTAGCGCATTTGGCCCTGCAATTAAAGGGAAAAAAACATAGTCTTTAAACAATTGCTTGGCTATTTTTTTCTGAACAGGTTGCCATTCATTCCACAACTCTTTAACAGTTTTACGCCCAAATAAAACCCGACCAAGTTCTAAATTCTGAATCGCAACACCCCACTGGAACAATAAACAAAATGGAATACTGTATAAAGGCTGCAATAAGTGACCTTTTTTCCAACGCTGTTCTGGAAATAAGCGAATTAAGCCATAACCAATATCATCATCCATGCCTCTAATATTGGTATAGGTATGATGCTTATAGTTATGCGTTTGTCGCCAGTTATCGCCTGTTCCGACAATATCCCACTCGTAATCTTGGCCTTTAAATTTCGGATCGTTCATCCAGTCATATTGCCCATGCATGACATTATGACCAACTTCCATATTCTCTAAAATTTTAGAGATACCCAATAAGCCTGTACCCAATAGCCATGCAGGTGGAAACCATCCTGCAAATAACAACGCACGCCCTGCAATGCCTGTATAACGTACCGCCGAATATACACGACGAATATATTTGGCATCTTGCTCACCAATTTGGTCAAGCACGTCTTGTTTAATTTGGTCAAGTTCTTGCGCAAATGCATCAAGCTGCGCTGGGGTTAAATCACGGTTTTTTGGATTTTTAAAATATTGCGTTTGGACATGCATATTCATCTTTTTTATCTCGCCTTATAGATCCAAAACTAAATCACTTTTTGCAGAATTGACACAAATACGCAGTAAATTGGCAGGTTCTGCATTTTCACTACCATTTCCTACATGTTTGGTCACACCGCTGACTTTGGTACAAGCACATTTATTACAAATACCCATCCGACAACCATGTACAGGTTTCACATTGGCTTGCTCTAAAGCATCCAACAAGGGTTGACCTTTGGCAACACGAAGAATTTTTTGAGACTTAGTTAAAACAATTTCAACATCACCTTCGTCATCAAAACTCATTGGCGTTAAACTAAATGCTTCAGCTTCAAACTTTTTCGCATGCACAAATAACTGTTCAGCATTTTGCACAAAGCCCGATGGGCCACAAGCCAAGACCTGTGCCTGCGCGACATCTTTCAAACCATCAACATGTTGCTGATTTAAGCGCGCCGCAGCGGGCTCATCACGCGTACAAAAGGCTGAAAATTGAAAATTCGGATATTGTTGTTGCCATACTTCAAAGCGGTCTTTAAACGCCAAACCGGTCGCATGCTGCGCCCAATACAGTAAATGTATTTGATAATTTTTCAGCTGATTGGTTTGATCTAAAAAAGACAACAGGCTCAACATTGGGGTAATCCCACTACCTGCCGCAAGTAAAATCAGCGGTTGAGAAGCATCAGGCAATCGCATATCACCATAAGGCTGTGCAAATTCTACAATATCGCCAATTTTTGCCTGATCACACAACCAAGAACTCACCAAGCCTTGTTCAACTTTTTTAACGGTTAAAACCACTTGATTGGGTGCAATTTGAGTCAAACTATAGGTTCGCTCATAACGGCGACCTTCTATTTCAACAATGACAGGATGATGTTGCCCTGCTGTGCCATAATCCATGTGACGATTACACAACAAAGTCAGACTATAGGTTTGATCTGCAACGTGTTGTTTGTGAACAATTCGCCCAAGCATTTGATCGGTTGACCATAATGGGTTGATTTTTTTTAACCAAAAATTCACCGCACGTTGATCAATAATCGAATCAGAAAAAAAGTCGATTAATGGATTTTTTCGTTGTAGTGCATACATTGCAGGTCATCTCAATTCTGCCTTTTTAATTATTATACACATGTATATATATTTGTATAGCATTTCTAATCGAACGAAACAAATCTTTGCACTATTCCTTATCTGCTCAGTCTAGGGCATAATTCTAAGTTATTATTTGCTTTATTTTACATGGACGTTCATGTCGTTACTTGCAGAAACCCAAACCCAAAATACTCAATCTGAATCTCAGGTTAAAGTTTCACGTGGGGCAGGCAGACGAGCAACCATCACCAAAGAAGAATTATTCCAAGCCACGCTAAACTTAATTGGCCCACAAAAAAGTATTTCATCTTTAAGCTTACGTGAAGTTGCACGTGAAGCTGGCATTGCACCCAATAGTTTTTATCGTCATTTTAAAGACATTGATGAACTTGCAATTGCACTGATTAATCGTGCGGGTTTGGTACTGCGTAAAATTATTCGCGAAGCACGCTTACAAGCCAATAAACAAGACAGCATTATCCAAAGTTCAATTGAAGTTTTTTTACAACAGCTCAATGCAGATGAAGGCAATTTAGGCTTGTTGTTACGCGAAGGCTATACCGGATCAAACTCATACAAACAAGCAGTTGAACAACAGCTCAGTTTTTTTCAGCAAGAGTTGCAAGAAGACTTAATTCGCTTGGAACGATTAAATCATAACAAACTGTTTTATCCCGACTTAGCCGCCCAAGCCATCACTCAATTGGTGTTTAATATGGGTGCAAAAGTACTCGATTTATCTATTCAAGAACGTGAGCAAGTCGCACAGCAAACCATGATTATGATTCGAATGATTTTAGAAGGTTCCCGCCATTTAGATACCGCTCGAATTAGCTAACCCCCAACATCCAGATCAGAAAATCCACACTAGAAAGTTTTTTAATTTCATACTTTTTAGCATATCTAACTCAATGCTAACGCGTTAGAATAAGAAAACTTCAGTATGCAAAATGCACATTGTGCTAACAACTGGCAAGACTGTTTGTGTCATTAAAATACATCATAAATTTATTTTAGGCTCCGCTATCATGAACCTTCTGCGTGATAAACCCGCTGTTTTAGCAAGCTATATTCTTATTTTTGTCAGTCTAGTGGCAATCATTCCATTGCACCTCTTACCAAGCTTTTTTTCTGGTTTTATCATCTACGAAATTATTAATGCATTAAGCAAAGTAATTGACCGTTATATTGATAGTCATCGTGCCAAATTGATTATTAGTGTCGCACTCAGTGTAATTATTGTGTCATTATTGGTTTCACTTTCAACTGCACTGATTAGCTTTGTCGTTCATGATGTACAAGGCACGGGCATCTCAACAGTCGGGGCAAAAGCAGATCAAGCACTAGAACAGCTTAGACTTGAAGTCTCCAAATACCTACCGATGTCAATTCCAAGTAGCGTAACTGATCTTAAAAATGAAATCTTTGCACTACTTAAAGATAATGTCGCGATTTTACAGCATACAGGCTCTGATATTTTACATAATTTAGCCACTATGCTGATTGGGATGATAATTGGGATTTTAGTGTCTTTGCATAATTTTAGTGCTGCCCCACAACCTGCGTTCAAATTAGCTTTATTACAACGGATTGACAAACTCTCGTTGTCGTTTCGTAATGTAGTTTTTGCACAATTTCAAATTTCATTAATTAACACAGCACTGTTTATTGTCTTTGTATTTCTACTATTGCCTTTGTTTCATGTGGAATTGCCTTTTGCCAAAACCTTAGTCATTTTAACCTTCCTTTTTGGCTTAATTCCAATTGCGGGCAATTTAATGTCAAATACATTAATTATTCTTGCAGGATTAACCGTATCACTTCCCGTTGCAGGTGCAGCACTGGCCTATTTGGTGATTATTCATAAACTTGAATATTTTGTGAATGCCAAAATTGTCGGAGGTAAAATTAATGCCAAAGCATGGGAAGTATTATTGGCCATGTTGGTATTTGAATCCATCTTTGGTTTTGGTGGGTTAATTGCAGCACCCATTTTTTATGCTTATTTAAAGCGTGAATTACGCGATGCAGGTTTAATTTAAAATTCTGTTTGTTTATAAAAAGCTCCCTGCACATGCAGGGTTTTTATGTACATTTAATTTTACAGTCCACTTAATCGTACTGCATGGATTGCAACATCGATTCAGGATCATATTTAAATTTGAGCATTCATGGCTGACATTATTGCCGATAATTTTTTGAAAAACCAAATTAACTTAGTGTTAAAGCAAACAAAAATAAAATCGTTTCCATAAAAATTCTGCTTATCTCATCACCATGATTTTAATCATCTTGTATTCGCACAAAATTAAAAAGGCGCTCATTTATAGCGCCTTTTTTATTTAAAAATTTAACTCAAACTGCATTGATATTAAGGCTTAACCACCACCAACACTTGAATCGCTTCAGGCGTTAATGCTAAGCCATTTAGCAAGCTCAAACCTTCTTGCTGTAATTTTTGCAAACGCTCAATCTCATCTTGGCGAATACTTGAATTGAACTGTTTTAAATACATTAAACGCTCAATTTCATATTGCCACTGTTGACCATACACCGTTTTGGCTTGATTAATTAAGTCAGGCAATGCAGTTTTAGCTTGCTCAAGTGCTTGCTTATAACGTGCCTCAATAATTTCACGGCGAGCTTTCACCACTTGGCGACAACTGTTGCCATCTAAATGATGTAAATACGGTTTTAAAATTGCAGGATCAATTTTGGCAGACAAATCTTGCCCTGTTTCACTTAACAACACCCGTACCAATTGTTTCGGCAAGCTTGCAGACAAATTCAGTGCTTTAGGTGCAATCACATCTAACTTAAACCAAACTTCAAGCAATACCGAACCTTGTTTTAACGCATTCGACTTGAGCAACGCCACGTTGGTACTACCAAACGATTGGGTGTTGATCATTTCCATCACGCTTTCAATGAATGGATGCTCAAGAGTTAAATATTGTGCATCTTCACGAATTTGTGCTTGGTCACGATAAAACGTTGCTGTGATGCCTTCTTCATCTAAAGTTAAACCTTGAACCTGCATTTGGTCAGTGGGCTTAATAATTACCGTACCATTACTTTGCTCATCAAAGTCGATATTGGTCGATGACATAAAGCGTTTGACGAACATCGGCAAAGTGGTGTTATCGTCGTAATCTTCAAGCGCTTGTACAATTTCTTGCGATACCATTGGACGACATGAATTATATTCAAGCAAACGGTCACGTCCTGCTTGTAATTCAGCTTCAAGTGCTTCACGTTGCACATTGACCGCTTCAAGCAAATCATCAAACTGCTGTCCCATATCACTTAACAAACAATCTTTTAAGTCGACAATAAAGTTTTCTTGTAAGGTTTGTGCAGTAGGTGAAATATTGCCAAAAATATTTAAAGCTTCGTTGTACCAACGGAACATGCGTTCTTGTGCAGTACCCACCAAATACGGAATATGAATTTGGATGCGATTTTGCTGACCAATACGGTCTAAGCGCCCAATACGCTGCTCTAAAACGTCAGGGTTGGCAGGTAAATCAAATAAGACCAAATCACTCGCAAACTGGAAATTACGTCCTTCTGAACCAATCTCAGAACAAAGTAAAATTTGTGCACCATAGCTGTCTTCGGCAAAATAGGCTGCGGCTTGGTCACGTTCCAACAAACTCATCCCTTCGTGGAACATCGCGGTGCGAATGCCCGCATGTAAACGCAGTGCACTTTCCAAAGCTTCTACTACAGGGCCACTACGTGCAATGAGCAACACTTTTTTGTGTTTTAAATCTTTGCGTAGAGCCTCCATCAACCATCCCACACGTGGGTCAGTTTCCATCCATGAACCATCAAGGTGGCTTTCTTCAGGCCACATTTGCTCACGTAATTTGCCAGTTTTCGACCAATTTTCAGGTGCAGGTAATGCTACAGGTTGGCAATCTCGCCCAGGGAAACCTTGAATCGCTTCACGAGTATTACGAAATAAAACTCGCCCTGTACCATGACGGTCTAATAATTCGTGAATAGCTTGGTAGCGTTGTTCAGGCTGATCTTGGATTTTATGTCCAAGTAAGCCTTCTAATGCGTCTAAATGCTGTTCCGTTAAGGCTTCATCAGACATCAACACTTCGGCAATTTTGGCAGTATGTTGATACTGTGATTCTTCATCCAAGAAACGTTCTAAACTGCTAAAACGTTGTGGGTCTAATAAGCGTAAACGCGCGAAATGACTTTCGACACCCAATTGCTCAGGGGTTGCGGTCAGTAATAGTACGCCCGCGATTTTCTCGGCAAGTTCTTCAACTAAGTCGTACCGGTCATTACCGCCTTCTTCTTCGCTCCACATTAAGTGGTGCGCTTCATCGACCACTAGCAAATCAAAGCCTGCTTCTACCGCTTGCTCACGCAAATCTTCATGGTCAATCAATAAATCAACACTTGCGATGATACATTGCTCAGTTAAGAACGGATTCAATTCAGGATCATGTTCACGAATTGATGCAGTGCGGGTCAGATCAAACAATGAAAAATTCAAATTGAAACGGCGACGCATTTCAATCATCCATTGATATTGCAATGAATCGGGCACCAACACCAAAATACGTTCAGAGCGACCTGTTTTAAGCTGTTGATGAATAATCAAACCTGCTTCAATGGTTTTACCTAAACCAACTTCGTCGGCAAGCAAAACACGTGGTGCAAAACGCTTACCCACTTCGTGCGCAATATAAAGCTGATGCGGAATTAAACCGACGCGCGCGCCAATTAAGCCACGTAATGGACTGGTGTACATATTGGCTTGTAATTGCAACGCTTCAATACGTAGCTCATACCATGCTTTGGTGTCAATTTGACTTGCTAACAAACGGTCAAGTGGTTTAGATAACTGAATTTGTGCACCAACACGGGTTTCATTTAAGGCTTTACGCTCTTGTTCCCCATTTTCTAAACTGCGCACCACGTTATAGCGAATAACGCCAAAACGCTCATCAAACGACTCAACTGTCCACAACACACCTTCTTGGTCGTGGAGTTCATCGTTCACATTAAAAATAATCCGAGACAAAGGTGCATTGCTACGTGCGTAAACACGGGTTTCATCACTTTTAGGGAATAAAACACTGACTGAACGCTCATCGACATCGATTACAACGCCCAAACCAAGTTCTGTTTCTGTATCAGATAACCAGCGTTGACCAATAGCAAATTGTTGCAATTTTTTCACCTTTATTTCGTGTGTGTACCAAATTTTGGTAAAGCCGACTGGCTTCTCAAAATTTAGTGATATACAAATATTTTTGCACAACTCTTATCCAAAAACGAGTTGATACTGACAAATTTAAATCTTTTTTAAAATGGCACAGCACAATCAAAACTTAAAGTTTGACCTGTACGTGGGTGACTAAAGCTTAACTGTGCTGCATGTAAACATAACCGTGCTAACCATTGCTGTTGCTCTGGCGTTGCATATAAGGTATCGCCTACAATTGGATGCCCTAAATACTGCATATGCACTCGTAACTGATGTGAACGCCCTGTAATTGGTGTCAATTTCACCCGTGTTACAGCATTACCATTTATTTCAAAGTGTTCAATGGCTTGCCAATGCGTCAGTGCGGGTTTAGTGTGTGATGGGTCAACCATATGAAGTGGCGGACGAGTTGGGTCATATACAACAGGAATATCAATCGTGCCTTCACCAACTAAATGTCCTGCAACCACGGCTTGATAAATTTTTGCAGTCTGACGGTCTTGAAATTGCCGTGCAATTTGACTTTGTCCATGTTTGGTTAAACCAAACACCAAAATACCCGATGTATCTCGGTCTAAACGATGGATCAACAACGTATTCGGTTCGATTTCGACCAGACGTGTCAGCACGCTATCATGCAAATCGCCTTTACCTGGAACACTGAGTAAACCCGCAGGCTTATGAATGACCATAAAATCTTCATCACGATGAATCAGATGTTCGGTTAAAAAATGACTCAAAACGTTATCCAGACCGATCTCGAAAATAAGCGGGCAATGATAAAAAGCTTAGGGTAGAAATACAATAGAAAAGATGTACGAAATGCAATTCTTTTTGGCTTTTGTCAGCATGACATTCAAATATCACAATTGCCATTTCAATAGACCTCTTACATCATGCTTTACATCCTCTGTATTTTTCTTTCATACCAAGCAATAAAAAGGATTTATGCAAGAAGTTTATTGATGATTCTAACCATCAAAAAAAAGAGCAACGATGGGCGTTGCTCTTTAAACTATTTAGGCTTGTTTCATGGCAGCAAAAACTTCTTTTGCAACTTGCACCGTGTAGGCAATATCTTCATCTGAATGGGCATAGGAAATAAAACCTGCTTCAAATGCAGAAGGTGCTAAATGCACACCACGGTCTAACATGCCATGGAAAAACTGCTTAAATGCTTCAACATCACATTTTAGAATATCATCAAAACTGCTAATTTCGGTTTGATCGGTAAAATACAAACCAAACATTGCACCTGCTTGCTCAGTTTTAAGTGCAACACCTGTTTCATTGGCGACTTGCTGTAAACCTGTAAGAAGTTTCGCCAATTGCGCTTCTAATTTTGAATAAAAATTAGGCTGACGCAAATACTTAAACATGGTAATGCCTGCGCGCATCGCCAATGGATTTCCCGCCAAAGTCCCTGCTTGATATACCCCACCCAATGGTGCGATACATTGCATAATTTCACGTTTACCACCAAAGGCACCCACGGGTAGCCCTGCGCCAATAATTTTACCTAGCGTAGTTAAGTCCGGTTTTACATTGTAGTAGGCTTGCGCACCGCCTAATGCCACACGAAATCCCGTCATCACTTCATCAATAATAAAAACTGATTGATACTGATCACATACGTCACGAATTGTTTCCAAGAAACCTTGAATCGGTTTCACCAAATTCATGTTACCTGCAACTGGCTCGACAATAACACAAGCAATTTCTGCACCGTATTTCTCAAAACACGCTTTAATTGCTTCAATATCATTATATGGCAAAGTTAAAGTATGCTTGGCAAAATCGGCAGGCACGCCTTTAGACGTTGGCTCGCCCAAAGTGAGTAAGCCTGAACCCGCTTTCACTAACAGTGAATCTGAATGACCATGATAACAGCCTTCAAATTTCACAATTTTATCGCGCCCTGTATAACCACGTGCCAAACGAATTGCCGACATAGTCGCTTCAGTCCCCGAATTGGTCATTCGCACCATTTCAATTGACGGTACGATTTCACAAATGAGGTCAGCCAAGGTCGTTTCATGTACAGTGGGTGCACCAAAACTCAAACCATCTTCGGCAGCTTCTTGTACCGCCTTCACAATATCAGGATGTGAATGACCTAAAATCATTGGCCCCCATGAGCCAATGTAGTCAACATAACGTTTGCCATCTACATCCCACAAATAAGCACCTTGCGCTTTTTCAATAAAAATAGGTGTACCACCCACACCATTAAAAGCACGAACAGGTGAATTAACGCCACCTGGAATATGTTTACTGGCTTGTTTAAAGAGTTGCTCTTGTTTAGCAGATAAGCTCATGAAAAATCCAATCAAAAAGAACTGTTTGATGAAACAGCGGCTGTTTCTTAAAATAAGGCATCCCATGCTGCAATACGCTTAGGGATGTCTTGAACATTTAAGGCTAATATATCACTAATCACCGCGCAAAGGTCAGCACCCTGTTCAATCACCACTTTGGCATTTTCCACACTTAAGCCTCCAATCACACAAATGGGCAAATTAAATTCTTGATGGGCTTGTTGTAGCGTTACAAAATCTAAACGCCCAGCTTCAGGCTTACTAGATGTGGCATAAGCTGCACCGAATGCCACATAAGTTGCACCATCGTGAATGGCTTGACGAGCTAAATCCAGCGAGTTTAAACAGGTACGTCCGATCACCATACCCTCAGGCAAACATGCCAATGCCGTTTGAATATCACCGTCACTTTGCCCTAAATGCACACCTAAGCCAAATTGCGCTGCAAGCGAAATATCATCATTAATCACGAAAGGTGTTTGATATTTTTCACACAACTGTTTAATTTTCTCAACTTCAAACACTTGTTCCACTCTTATCACTTTCTTACGCCGATATTGCAAAATAGCCACTTTTTTTGTTGCTAATGCCACTTCTAATTTTTGTAATAGCAACAAAAAATCATCGTCATTGGTAATGAGATATAAACCACGCACAGCTCTTTCCTTGATGTTATTTAAAAACTGATCATAACAGCAAATAAAAAAGCCGAGATAAAATCTCGACTTTTTACATCACAATTAGTTTTTAGAAGCGGTAACCAATACCTAAATACGTCACAATCGGATTGATCTCGATATCACTTTCACCTTGAATAAATTCTGAGTTACCGTAAGTACTAGAACCAATATCTAACTTAGCACGTGTTTTAAGGTGTGCATAAGTGACTGAACCCGTCACAAACCAGTCTTTATTAATATTAAAGTCAGCACCAATGACAGCTACAGGTGCAACAGCATCATCAATTTTAACTTTGTTCACTGACAATCCTAACTGGCTTGCACCCACTTGGCTATTCAAACTACTGTCTACATTAGAACCTAATTTAAAGCCAGAAAAATGTGCATACATAATCCCTGCACCAACAAATGGTCGGAATTTACTCTCAACAGTACCAAACTGATATTTACCAATTAAAGCGGGCGTATACGCCTTAACTTTTCCTATATCACCCAAAGAGGAAAGATCAACGCCTGCGCCTGCATTTGCAGCCGAGATGCCTTTAAGAATAGTTCCCTTACCATCAATTTCCATTTTTGGCGGTACACCTGTGACCAACTCTAAAGACACATTGTCATTGACGTAATAGTCAAATAAAAGTGCAGCGGTGTCTGCATCTTTAATTTCAAAACCAGCAGTAGGTGAATTAATCGGTACAGGTGTTGATGTAACATTTAAGCTTCCAGATACACCCTGCGTCTTCCCTTGCGGCATAATATGCAACCAACCTGCTGACACAGAGAATGATTTACCATCTGAGGTAGCTGCATGGCTTGTGGTAAAAGCACAAGACAGTAATGCAGCAGGAATAAGTACTTTTACAATTTTTTTCATAACCAAACTTCCTTTAGTGGTGTTTTTTTTACCGTTAAATCGTGAATCCAATCACTTTTTCATTTTTTAGAATAATAACCCTAATTTTTTTAAATTAGCTGCTTTGTTTTGTGACCGATGAGGTCATTTTTCCCTCATCAGCCATTTGTTAAACAATGATCTTTTTTAATCAGTATTTACAATAGTACTTAGAAGCGATAACCCAAACCTAAGTAAGTCACAATTGGGTTGATTTCAATTTTGCTTGAACCTGTAAGTGTGCCTTGAGGTGTCACAACATCAAGTTTAGCATGGGTACTTAAATGCACATAACTTACAGATGCTGTAGCAAACCAATTTGAATTGATGTTGTAGTCTGCACCAACAAATGCAACAGGTGCAATCGTATCATCAATTTTCACATTTTGAATTGTTCCATGCAAGGCCTGTAGAGTCGGATCATTTTCAACTGAAGAATCTAACTTAAAGTTTGAAAAATGCGCATACATTAAGCCCGCGCCAATATAAGGACGCAATCTGCTATTTACAGGACCAAAAGTATATTTACCTGTTAACACTGGGCTATAAACTTTAACATCACCCACTTTTTTATTAATATCTAAGCCATTAGGCAAAATACCTTTAAGTAAGCTTCCTTTACCTTGAATATCCAATTTTGGTGGTGCGCCCAAAATTAGACCTAAGCTCACATTATCATCAACTAAATAATCAAGTTTAAGCTCAGCAGTGTCTGCATCTTCAAGCTCAAAACCAGAAGTACTATTAAATGGTAAACCTTTCGTTGCCACGCCTTGCGCTTTCCCTTGCGGCATAATGTGTGCCCAACCGGTAGACACTGCAACTGTTTTACCATCTGAAGTTTCTGCATGGCTTACTGCACTAATTGCCAATAACGCTGCTGGCAATACTGCCTTGATTACTTGGTTCATCATCATTTCCATCTATTATGTCGCAATAAAAGCAAGATACTTAAAAGTAGCTAGGTCTTGCTTGATTGCGGCAGATATTAGAATAATTACTTTAAAATACAATAGATGTTTTCTACCTCAAGTAAATTAAACAAACGAAAAGAGTAATATCCATTTGTTTTTAAAATGAAAAATTTAATTAAAGACTTTTCGTCAGCTGACATCATTTGCTCACTTTTAATCCACTAAAAAAATCATTCAGTATTAAACATATGAACTTTAGCTTAAATTAAGAAAATCGTTTTATAATCAAATCTCTTGCTGATGGGGAATCGATATGCATGAAGTTGAACTTAAATTACAAATTCCAACCGATCAATTTAATGCATTAAATAAAGCATTTTTAACAAAAACTACGCAAAAAATTGATTTACATGCCCGCTATTTTGATACTCAAGATAGCGCACTCGCCCAACATTTAATGGCAATTCGAATTCGTAAAGAAGGCGCACATTGGATTCAAACCTTTAAAAGTGCAGGAAAAAGTCATCTACAACGTTTTGAACATGAGCTCGACTTAGGCACAGCACTAGAAGCTCCAAATTTAGATTTAGAAATTTATCAGCAATATCCGCAAGCACTTGCATTATTAAATCAAGCCTTAGGCGATAATTGGCAGCAGTTAGAACTGCAATTTGAAACCATTGTGCAGCGTCATTACCGCATTATTCATTTAAATGGCTCAAAAATTGAAGTCTGTTTAGATTTAGGCACACTTAAAAGTCAGCAACAGCAGCGCAGCATTCAAGAGGTTGAATTTGAATTAAAATCGGGACAACTTACCGACTTAATTCAAATCACTGCCCAATGGGTCAAACGTTATCATTTATGGTTAGACGTTCGGAGTAAAGCCGAACGCGGGCATTTACTGGCACACGATAAAGTTGTTTCAGATGCAACTTTGGCAAAACCATACCAATTAGATCCAAACGTACATCCTGAAAATGCCTTAAAAGTAATAATTGCACAAAGTCTTGAACACATATTACCGAATGTTGCAGCAATTGCTGAGCAAGTTGCAACTATACAGCATATTCAACAAGCAAAAATCAGCATTCAACAGCTATATCATGTTCTAAAACACTTTGCACATTGGAGTCATCACAAGCTTACAGTTTGGGAAAAGCAGTTAAAAGCCTTAGCTTCCCAGCTCGAACAAGCAAATAATGAAGAGATATTTCATCAGCAAATTTTACCCAAAATACAACAGGCAGGCGTTCAATTTAAATTAGAAAAATCTGACTATACACAGCTACTCTCGCGTATTTTTCAAGATCCACTCACCACAAAATTATGGCTAGAACTGCTCGATTTTGCTTACACGCAAAATCAAAATGCGACATCAAAAAGTAATTTACACAAAAAAGCAGTTAAGATTCTGCAACCTTTAGAGCATCAAGCTGTGAAAAAAGTGAATCAATATCAGACGCTTGAACCGAAACAAAAACAAAGTTTGTCACAACACATTACGGCTTTAACCCATATTTTTAGCGCTGTAAGTAGCTTATATCCCGCAAAAGCGGCTCAAATCTATTACACCAAGTTGACAGCCACTCAAGCACAGCTTGAAAAATATCGCCAATTAAGATGGGCAAAAAAATGGCTAAAGACACAAACCCAAAATCAAGCTGTATTAAGTTGGTTAGATGCACAGCAAAATAAGCGCGATCAAAAAATTATCAAAAAACTTCGGCGTTTAGCAAAAAATCATCCATTTTAGTTGAACTTGCGTTCAGGTTTTGACCAAAAAACCTGAACGCAACTTTATATTAAACGTCTTTTTAACGATATTTTCCAAAAACTTTCCATGTGCTATTTTCTGCAAGTGGATCGCTATAACAATCACTCCGCTGTTTACGTGGTTTATCACGCGCATCAATCAGTTCAAAATGTGGTTCTACACTTAATACAATGCCATTCATATAAAATCGGGTACGCGTATAATCACTTTGCCCATGCTGAAAGACATAGGTGCGTAAATCGATAAATTCACGATGTGCAACCAATGCAGCAGTATCATCCGACTCAAGCCATACTTGCATACCACTGATTTGTTCGACTTCAAATGCTCCACATTTATCGAGCAACGTTGCTAAGCCCCGAAACGTTTTTGATTCTTTGGCACGTGTTTTATTTACACGGATGCGATCAACATGAAAATAAAAGAGTGGTAAATTTAAATGGCTTGGTAAATGCACTGCATCAAGTAACTCATCTTGCAAAAATGGACGGCATAGCATTTGAGCACGCTCGGTTAGAGTCTGCCACTTTGAAAAATATTGCTCGACTTGATTCGGCGTACCATAATAAATCGGTAATCCTTCTACCACTTGCAATTCTTGTGGTGGCCAAATTTCTTGGCGTAACAGTTGAATGTCTTGTTTTAAATTTTGTATTTCAATCGCATCTTGCATAGCAGGTTTCATCTTTACGCTTAGGCTATTTAAAGATTACGACAACGGTTTAGTTTCTGCAAGGCTTTGCCTATAATAGCGCTTCTTTGACCTTGGATATGGAAAGATGACGCAAAAAATTCAAGCAACGGATATCACCCAAGAAGAAGCTCAAAATGCCATGTTTTTTGAACGTGCTGATGAGTTTATTAAACTTGCCAATGATTTTTGCCGTCCTGCAAAAGGTGAAAAACCCGACCCTGCCGAAACACGTGGTCAAGTCAGTGCAGCCATGTTATTTGCCGCAGCACGTTTTAACAGTTGGGTTGCTGCCAATAATTTTAAAGATGGCAATGAAATGCGCGATGCCAAAGAACAAGTCATGGCCTATTTAATGCAACAATTTCAAATGATGTTAGACGATAATTTTGATGAATATTGCGAACAATTTGAAAACTATTTACGCTTTCGTAAGAATGAAGATTTTCATGCACATAAACATGATCATTAAATACTGTTTTTAAGACCGATTTTTATCGGTCTTTTTTATGTTATAGCTGAATACCAAAATATCTGACACGATGTCTTTTCTGTAAAATACTATTTTATCAGTCTTTAGGTCTATTAGTAGTTTCAGTAATCCGCTATAGATAAACTCGATTTCCTTAGACTTTTTAAAAATTTGCTTAAAGGATGAGCATAAACAATCCGTCCCGCACTTTATTGCTTTACCTTCAATTTTTTTTTGTTATGATGGCAATCGATGCGCTCATAGCTCAACTGGATAGAGTACAGGTCTCCGAAGCCTGTGGCGTGGGTTCGAGTCCCGCTGAGCGCACCATTTACACTCTTATAATAAAAATGCGCTAGCATCACTTTAGACCAACATTTCTCATTTCAGTTAAATTATGTCTTTTAATAATAAATGTATGTATCTCATCTGTTTTCTCCTACCATGCAGTATCTTCACCTTTCTAAATGTATTTAATGTTGGTTCTGTTACAGGATATGAACCATTTCTTTCAAATACCATTGTGGTCAGCGTTGCCTTAATTTATGCAATTTGCTTACATCTGACCAAAGCAATCGAAAGCTTATTACTTAAACAACCTCAACCCGAAGGCAACTTTGAAATTATCGCAACAGCATGTCTAAGCTTCTTTAGCCTTAGTCTGTTTAATTGGTATCTGTTCGGGAAACTACGCCCACTGATACCACAAACCTTAGATATTGCTCCTTTTATGTTGCTGTGTATGAGCTTATCAGCCTCAACTTGCTTCATTTTCCTTTTACTCCGAATCAGCCTTCCCGCCAATCGTAATCATATCTACATCCGCCTGACTGCCTCCACTATCATAAACTATGTTTTAGCAATGATTGTTCTTATCATCTTCTTAAATTCGCCCGTTTAACTTCATTTTTTACTCAATTGCTCCAAACCCAATAAATGAAACACAGAGTTTCACCCGCTTTGCTTGGTTTATACGCAAAGATCGCTCACAATAGACAGAATTTTCATTCTCAAGAGAACGATATGACGCATGCGTTAATGCTCAAAGACGTATCTAAGACGTATAAAAATGGTTTCCAAGCCCTAAAAGGCATTAATCTTGAAGTCCCTGAAGGAGAATTTTATGCTCTATTAGGTCCAAATGGTGCAGGAAAATCCACGACCATTAGCATTATTAGCTCGCTCATAAAAAAAACATCAGGCACAGTTGAAATTTTTGGACACAGCCTAGATACCGCTGCATCTCTTGCCAAACAGCAATTGGGCATTGTGCCGCAAGAATTCAATTTTGGCCACTTTGAAAAACCCTTCGACATTTTAGTCACCCAAGCTGGCTATTATGGTATTGGCAAAAAAGTAGCCGAGCAACGCGCCGAATATTATTTAGAAAAACTTGGCTTATGGAGCAAACGCAATGTGCAATCACGCATGATGTCGGGCGGAATGAAACGCCGCTTGATGATTGCCCGTGCCATGATGCATGAACCCAAATTACTGATTCTAGATGAACCAACCGCAGGAGTCGATATCGAACTCAGACGTTCAATGTGGGATTTTTTAATTGAAATGAACAACAATGGGACGTCCATTATTTTAACCACACACTATCTAGAAGAAGCTGAAAGTTTGTGCCGTCAAATTGCCATCATCGACCAAGGTGTAATTAAAGAAAATACCAGCATGAAGGCCTTTTTAAGTCAACTGAATGAAGAATCCTTTATTTTTGATTTAGCTGCGCCAATTGAACCCCTACATATTGATTTAATTGGCATTCAATTCAATCTGATTGACCCAATGACCTTAGAAGTCAAAATGGATAAATCGCATAGTTTAAATGAGATTTTTCAATTGTTTGAAAATTTAGGTATTCAAGTACGCAGTATGCGCAACAAAGCTAATCGTCTAGAAGAACTTTTTGTCAGAATGGTCGAGAAAAACCTACAGGAGGCAAACGCATGAATTTCCAACAATTGCAAATTGCCCTTTGGACTTTAGTTCACAAAGAAATTCGCCGTTTCTTACGCATTTGGCCCCAGACATTACTACCACCTGCCATCACCATGACTTTATATTTTGTGATTTTTGGCAATTTAGTCGGTTCACGCATCGGGCAAATGGGCGGCTTTAGTTACATTCAATTTATTGTGCCGGGCTTAGTAATGATGTCGGTAATTACCAACAGCTATGCCAACGTCTGTTCAAGCTTTTTTAGCGCCAAATTTCAACACAGTATTGAAGAACTCATCGTTAGTCCTATTCCACTAAGCTTAATTTTATGGGGTTATGTGATTGGTGGTGTATGCCGTGGCGTTTTAGTCGGATTTATTGTCACCTTAGTGAGTCTATTTTTCACCGACCTGCATCTTCATAATTTATTTGTGACAATTTACACTGTCATCATCACCAGTTTATTATTTTCAATTGCGGGCTTTATTAATGCCTTTTATGCCCGTTCATTTGATGATATTTCAATTATCCCAACCTTTGTTCTGACTCCACTTACCTATTTAGGTGGTGTATTCTATGCCATTAGTGCATTAAGTCCTTTTTGGCAAAAATTATCGCTGATTAACCCCATTGTTTATATGGTCAATGCCTTCCGTTATGGCATTTTGGGACATAGCGATATTAATGTCAGCATTTCTTTAGTCGTTATGAGTTTATTCTGTGCCGTATTTTATGGTTTTGCATACTATTTATTGGCACGTGGTTCAGGAATCCGCGAATGAGTGTAGAAAAATCATTATTGGGTAAAGAAACCCAGTACCCAACCCAATATCAGCCCGAAATTTTATTTCCAATTGCACGTGCACCTTCACGCGTTAATTATGCTGATGTTACAGGCATTCGCCAAGGTCAAGATTGGTGGCACGTATTTGAATTGTCTTGGTTAAACAGCAATGGTTTACCGCAAGTGGCGATTGGTCGTTTAAGCTTACCTGCGACATCACCCAATCTCATCGAGTCTAAATCGCTCAAGCTTTACTTTAACAGTTTGAACTTTACCCGTTTTGACTCAACCGAGCAGCTCATTGCCACCGTTGAAGCCGATTTATCCAAAGCTGCCGAAGCCAATGTGACATTAACATTGCTGAATGCCAATGATTTAGCTGTATCACAACCGCAAGGCATTTGTTTAGACCAACAAGTACCAAGCAAACTTTCAGAACATCCTGATGCGAATTTGCTTCAATTTGCGGCAGATGACAGCATTATTGAGCAACAGTTCTATTCTAATTTACTGCGCAGTAATTGCCCCGTTACAGGACAACCCGATTGGGGTACGGTGTTTATTCGCTACCGTGGCAAAAAACCGTGCCTAGACAGTCTATTGGCCTACATTATTTCATATCGACAACACAATGGTTTTCATGAACAATGTGTAGAACAAATGTTTGCCGATATTTGGCAAAATTTACAGCCAGAACAACTGATGGTTTATGCAGCATACACACGCCGTGGTGGCTTAGATATTAATCCATGCCGTGTATCTGACCTTGCTTGGCTACCGACCCAACCTGTGCGTTTGGCACGACAATAATTGACGCTTAAAGGATAAAAGATGGCTTTTTTTGGTTTCATTCCCTCTGACAGTCTATTGCAGAACGTTCAAACCTCGTTTGCACAGAAAAATACAAAAGAAGCACTTTATCCTTTACGTGATGAAATTGCCTTACAGGTGAATGAAGAAATTATTGATGCGATTCTGACTAATGTTGTTCGGCATTTTCCACACAGCGACAAAAAAGAAACCGCAGAAAAATTGGCTAAATTTGTTAAATCGAGCGTAGCTGTATTACTCAAGCAATTGCTTGGAAAAACCTCGAATGAGGTGGTACAGCAATCAATCGCTTTTTCTAAAAGCAGCGTCTTTACCGACCCGAATGGACAATTGCGCATGGGCGAAAGTTTAGACCCACGCCTTGTGACCAATTTAAAGCATTATTTTGCCGAAATTTTGGCGGGAAATCGCATTGATATTCATGCCTTTGCAGAAAATTATAAAGTTTTTGCAGAAGCAACCGTAAATCATTACATGCATGATTTCTACGTAACGCTTGACCTTGGTATGATTAAACGCAAAGCTGCCGATATTGGCTGTGCAGCGGTAATTAAAGCGGTACACATTGCCATTGATAAAATTTTTCCACATCTAACAAAAGATGAGTTGAAAGTGCTTGCTACACATCACGACGCGCTATTTTTTCAATAATTTTTACATCATGATCGAAAACCTAGCTTAGGCTAGGTTTTTTATTACAAAAAATAGATAATACATTACCTTGTGATGACATTATGTTAGCATTCGCATGCTGATAATCACGTGCTTTTCCTGTTATGTCACCAAGCCCTCAATATAAGTTTTTACGTCAAGCTCCACGCGATGGACTCAGTACGGCGATGCATCCGTCAAAATGGCAACGTCTACATATTGACCCGTGGTTGTGTTCATTTTTAATCTTAAACGCAATGCTTGGTTTAGTGGTACTGTACAGTGCTTCTGCCCAAGATATGGGCCTAGTGACCAAACAAGCCATCAGCTTTGGGATTGGTTTTGTGGTCATGATCGCAATTGCCCAAATTCCACCGAAAGTCTTCCAATCTTTTTCACCTTATTTTTATCTGTTTGGGGTGGCATGTCTGGTTGGGGTTAAAGCATTTGGTGAAATTCGTATGGGCGCGCAGCGTTGGCTTAGCGTACCGGGTATTGGGAGTGTGCAGCCCAGTGAATTTATGAAACTAGGTATGCCCATGATGACCGCATGGTTTCTCACCCGTCAGCCGTTGCCCCCAAGCTTAAAAACAGTCATTGCAACTTTAGTGATGATTGTGATTCCGTTTATCTTAATTGCCGAACAACCCGACCTTGGTACATCGTTGTTGGTACTTGGTAGCGGTATTTTCGTCTTATTTTTAAGTGGCTTATCATGGAAGCTCATCTTAGCTGCCATCGCAGGTGCTGGCGTTTTTATTCCTGTGGCATGGGAATTTTTATTACACGATTATCAACGCCAACGGGTACTCACATTACTCAACCCTGAAGCCGATGCGCTTGGTACAGGTTGGAACATTATTCAATCTAAAACTGCAATTGGTTCAGGTGGCTTCTCAGGCAAAGGCTTTTTACAAGGTACACAGTCGCATTTGCACTTTTTACCCGAAGGTCATACCGACTTTATTATTGCAGCCTATTCTGAAGAATTTGGTCTGATTGGTGTGATTATCTTGATTTTGCTTTACTTTGCCATTATTACACGCACCTTTCAAATTGGCATGCAGTCCTTCCATAATTATGGTCGTTTACTTGCAAGTGCTTACGGTTTGTCATTTTTTGTATATGTTTTTGTCAATGCAGGCATGGTCAGTGGTATTTTACCTGTTGTAGGCGTACCTTTACCTTTTATGAGCTATGGTGGTACTGCCATTATTACCCTAATGACCGCTTTTGGTATTGTCATGTCAATCCATACACATCGTTAATTTTTGCGGCAAATTTGAACCAAAAAAGCAGACAAGTTAAATGAATTGACTTGTCTGCAACAACTAAAGCAATGCAATCTTCACTTTAATCTACAAATAACCAAGTGAATACACAGTCAAAACTTAACTTTAATTTCTATTCGTAGCAAATTGACTAAGAACCAACTCAAGCTATTATATTTTAAGCAAAAAACTCTTCGATTCAGGTGATTTATGTGGCAAACAAAATTAAATAAAATCTGCTCAAGTTTAGCACTGTGTTGCAGTGCAATTTTTACAACATCCTTTTGTCAGGCCAACGAATTTGTGAATGCACCAAGCTATGACAATTTTAAAAATAAAACCATACAGCGCTATGGACTAACTGCCGACCAAGTCGATCAAGCAATGTTAGGCGCACGTAATCGCCCTAATATTCTAGACATTATGCAACGTCCAGGTGAAAGTAAACCGTGGTATAGCTACCGTGAAATGTTCTTAACGCCTACAACCATTCAACGTGGTGTGAACTTCCGTAATCAATATGCTGATACATTAAACCGTGCAGAACAACAATTTGGCGTACCACAAGCAATTATTTTGGGCATTTTAGGTGTCGAAACAGGCTTTGGTAGCAACCGTGGCAATATTATGACCCGTGATGCACTTGCAACGCTTGCATTTAATTATCCACGCCGTGCCGATTACTTTTCAGATGAACTCTCTGCCTTAATTGCATGGTCATATAAAGAAGGCTACCCCATTACCAGTATTACCGGTTCTTATGCAGGTGCTGTCGGCTATCCACAATTTATGCCCAGTAATATTGGCAAATACGGCGTTGATTACGACAATAATGGTCATGTAGACCTAAGAAACTCGCCTGTAGATGCGATTGGCTCAATCGCCAACTATTTAGCCCAACAAGGTTGGCAACGTAACCAACCGATTGGCTTTTTAGCGCGCTACACAGGAAGTATGCCTGATGATGTGATTGCCAAAGATTTGACCCAACCAACACCTTATGCCATCTTGCAACAAAAAGGGATTTCACCGCTTAATCCAATTGTAAAAATAGATGAATTTGACCCTGTTAATGTCATCCAATTGCAAGATTATAATGCGTCAATCTACTATATTACTTATCCAAACTTTCAGGTCATTACCACCTACAATAAAAGCCGAATGTATGCTACCGCAGTATGGTTATTAGGGACTGAAATTATGGCGCAATAATAATTGCTCACAAACAAATAACAAGAGTCAAGGTTTTTTTTACACACAATGGTGACAAAAAAAGCAAATATTACTACTTGTTACAATTTTGATTAATTTTTAATCAAAACACTGTCTGTTTTTGGCCTTTTTGTAACTATTTACCAAGAAAGACTAGACACCCTTAGGGCTGCATGAATATTATCCTATCGTCAAATGCAATTGAAACAAATCAATTTATAGGCAGCTTCTCTTATTTTTCAAGTATTTATATTGAACAAAAGAAAGTGTCTTAGGAGATTCTTCATGCAATACCCCACAAAATTGCTGTTGGCAATGACACTTGGTTTGTCATTGTCACAGGCACAAGCAGATATGGTGCAAACCTCATCATTAAGTAATGATAGTGATAGTGCTAGTCTTGCTTCTCGTGTTATTAATAAAGACGGCGCTCAAAGCAATCGTCTTTCGACCTTAAGTGGTCTTTCAATTACAGAGCGTTCAGGTGATACGATTCGTCGTCAAACTTTGGCTGCTAAAGTTTCAGTACCCGAAGATGAACCTTCTGTAATTGATAAATTAAATACTGTTGCGTCAAATACTGTACGCCGCTTTAGCCAAACAGGCATTGCGTCTTGGTATGGACGTCAGTTCCATGGCCGTAAAACTGCCAGTGGTGACACTTATGATATGAATGCTTTAACTGCTGCACATCGTAGCTTGCCGTTAAACTGTTATATCCGTGTAACCAATAAAGACAATGGCCGTAGTGTCGTTGTTAAAGTAAATGATCGTGGTCCTTTCCACGGTAACCGTGTTCTTGATTTATCTTTCGCTGCTGCACAACGTATTGGCTTAACCAACTCAGGTACTGCCAAAGTAAGCATTGAGCGTGTAGACGGACCTAACTCCTAATCAGAATACTCCTATGTTGCAATTGCATTTGACCACTCGCCACTTTATGTGGCTTTTGTTTTTGTAGAGCCTTAATTTTTATATGCTCATTTGTACTGCAAGCAAAATGAATAACTTTAACTATTTTTACCAATTTAGGCTGAATTTAAGAGATTTCAATATAATCCCCCAATAACCCATTCATTCAATAAGATTTACTGATAGATTTGCCCTTTCCACTTTAACCAACCATTGGCATGACGCTGGCTTGGGTCGTGATGTGTCCAATGCACAACACCGCCTTTTTCATTATATTTATATTCGCCATGAAACTGTACGCGGTCACCTTTTTGCAAACCGTCTAAACGTGGTGCAAGGTCTATATTATGTGCAATCAGTACCGTTAAACCATTCTGGAGGTCTAAAATAAATTTTTGATGACGAGAACCAGTTAAGTCATCTTTTAAAATTGCTTTTACTTCTCCCTCGCCTTCAACTTGCACATTGCTTTGTTTGTTTAAATAAGCACTATAAATTGCACTATGTGCCGCTTTTGGTTCAACGCTTACTGTATTTACACTATGTTTAGACGGTGGACTAATGATTTGTTTAGAAACTTCATGGCTACGGTTATTTTCTTGCACCCAATAACCACAAATTGCTGCTACACAGGCAAAGATGAAAATTAAACCATTTTTATTCATAAATTCGTCCTTTCTTGTTGAAGCAATGCCTCCTTAGCTACGCAGCAAGTAGACGAGATCTGTTAGAAAACCTTCATATTTTTATTTAGCACATAGCACTAAACGCCACGAAACATTGCTGATTTTTGCTGATTCTGCACTTGCTGCCACTGCCACCATCCATACAATGCTAAACCGACAAATACCGCATACAATCCAGCAGTCAACAGTAAGCCTTTAAATACAAACATACCCACATAAACAATATTGACAAAAATCCACAGAATCCATGTCGCAATGTGCTTACGACTAGTCCAATACGTGGCAAGTAGGCTAAAAGCAGCAAGCTGAGCGTCTAACATGGGCACAGCTGCATCAGTAAAATGTTTTAAAATTAAACCAAAAACCAATCCACCCAAAATAGTACTGCCAATATGCCAAAATACAGTCAGCCTTTTAATTGGCTCGATACAAATGTCATCGGTTTGCTGCTTCCCTTTTAGCCAATAGTAGCAACCATAAATGTTCATCGCCATAAAGAAAAACTGTAAGATGGTTTCACCATACAACTTAAAGGTAAAAAACAAATAGCCATAAAGTACTGCCGCAATAAAATTAAAGAGCCAGCACCACATATTGCGCAGCACAGTCAGCACAACACCAATCAGGCTAATAATGACAGCAATTACTTCTAAAGCAGACATAGACGATCAGCGACAAAATCAATCAAAGATCGCTATTATCAAAGAAAGCCCTTAAAAAGCAAACCCGATTTTTAGTCACTTTCTATAAAAATTTCGGCGATCATAAATAATTTGGCATATCCTGCAACTTCAATCCGTTCATTTTCTAACAACTGGCAAAATAGCGTACCTTGGCGGTCTTTGCCTTGCACAGCGATCAGTTCCGATTTATTCAATTTTTCTGCCCAAAACGGCGCAATGGCAGTATGAATTGAACCTGTTACAGGGTCTTCATCAATACCAATAGCTGGAGCAAAATAACGAGAGATACAATCATGCCCTTGTTCAGCTTGGGCAGTAATCGCAATATCCACCGTGATATTGTCAATTTCAGGATGCTGCAAACCCAATTGTTTTAATTTTACAAAATCTGGGCGTTCATCTAAAATCGCTTGCTCAGATGCATATTCCACAATATAGGCTTGTTGGTTCAAATACACCGCTTGAATCGGTTGTGTCAATGCTTCACTTAACAAAGCAGGATATTGGCTTAATTTTTTAGCACGGCGAATTGGAAAATTCATGCTAATTTTATGGTCGGGTTGCTTCGACACATAAAAAGTGCCCAAATCTTTCACCAAAAATTCAATTTCATGTTCAAAGGTATAATCTCGGAACAGTACAAAAGCACTAGCAAGCGTGGCATGTCCACAAAATGCGACCTCCGCAGTAGGTGTAAACCAACGAATCTCAAAATGTTTTTGATCAATTGTTTTAACAAAAGCCGTTTCTGATAAATTATTCTCACGGGCAATTTTTTGCATTAAACTCTCATCTAACCATGCATCTAAAATAAGAACAGCCGCCGCATTCCCTTCAAATAAGTGGGTAGTGAAGGCATCAACTTGATACATTTTCATTCGTTGCATCTCAATATGATTTGGTTTTATTCTGAACTTAGTAAGCGTAAATAAACAGATACAGTTGACTAAAAACAACCATTACAGATAAAAAAGCCAGATTTAAACTCTGGCTTTTCATATAGTGCATGCAAACTTTTACATTATTGTTGTTGGGTTAATGCAATTTCATCTTGGTCAAAGACAATATGATCGGTTTGTCCTAAAATTTGACTGGTCACCATACCAGCGGTCATTGCACCATTCACATTTAAAGCAGTACGCCCCATATCGATTAAAGGCTCAATCGACACCAATAGCGCCACTAAAGTAACAGGTAAGCCCATGGCAGGCAATACAATTAAAGCAGCAAAAGTTGCACCGCCACCCACGCCTGCCACACCAATTGAGCTTAACGTTACCATCCCAACCAACGATGCAATCCAAATTGGATCTAAGGTATTAATCCCTAATGTTGGTGCAACCATTACCGCAAGCATGGCAGGATATAATCCAGCGCAACCATTTTGCCCAATGGTTGTCCCAAATGATGCTGAGAAACTTGCAATAGACTCTGGAATACCCAAACGACGGGTTTGTGCTTCAATATTTAAAGGGATACTCGCTGCACTTGAACGACTGGTAAAAGCAAAAGTCAGCACAGGTGCTACTTTTTTAAAGAATTTAAGCGGTGAAATGCCTGCCAATAGCAAAATAATGCCATGTACTACAAACATAATCCCTAAACCCAAATAAGATGCGACTAAGAAACCACCCAAATTTAGAATTTCAGCAAGGTTCGAGCTTGCAACCACCTTGGTCATTAAGGCAAATACGCCATAAGGGGTTAAAGTCATCACCAAACGTACGAGCTTCATCACCCATGCTTGTAAGGTTTGAATGGCAGATAAAATACGTTGTCCTTGCGCTTGGTCATCACGAATTAAATGTAATGCAGCCAAACCTAAAAATACCGCAAAAATCACCACACTAATAATAGAGGTTGGATTTGCACCCGTTAATTCTGCAAAAGGATTACTTGGAATAAATGACAAAACCATTTGTGGTACAGTTAAATCGGTCAACTTACCCACATAATCGGTTTGAATTGCGGCTAAACGTGCAGACTCAGCATCACCCTGAATAAGCCCTTGTGCCGTTAACCCAAATAGATTGGTGACCAAAATCCCTACCAAAGCCGAGATTGCGGTGGTAAACAATAATGTGCCAATACTATAAAAGCTAATTTTCCCTAAAGATGATGCCGCATGCAACTTCGTTACGGCACTTAAAATAGAGACAAAGACCAACGGCATGACCACCATTTGTAGCAATTTAACGTAACCGTTACCCGCAATATTGAACCAACTGATCGATTCTTTCAGTAGTGCGTTACCATCACCATAAACCCAATGCAGCCCCGAACCGAAGACCACACCTAGTAGCAGTGCTGCCAAAACTTTTTTCGCCAAACTCCACTCAGTTTTTCGAGTTTGTGCAAGTAAAATTAACATGCCTATAAATAAGACAATATTAACGATTAGAAGCCCATTCATGTCTTCTCTCCTTTATTCTTGCTCAAGCCTAATACAAATTATAAAATAACGTCAATTTGATGCAATTTGTATAAGCTAAAAATGATGTGATATCTGAATGGCGTTATCTTATCGGCTTTATCTTCATTTATTCCAATTTATTCTGCTATACATAGCATTTTTAGTGATTTTGCTTACTTTACACTCAGCTTGATTTTCTTTTAAAACCCTTATAAATTAAATCTTGTTTCACAGCTTCTAAGAACAATCAATCTATAGACAAGCTAGCTGATTAGAGATCAGTCATTTTATATAACAAACTCATCATAAATCGTCATTTTAAAGTGCAATATACATGAAGCTCAGGCGAATACTTGAATCCATGCTATGATTAATAGACAATAGCCGCCTTTATTTTTATCTCTTTGTGCGATGAATGCACATTTTGCTGTGATTGATTAAGGCAACTTGATTTTGCCCTATCCGCATTTGCCACCCTATTTCCAGCTTATTCAAAGAAGTCCATGTTATGAAAATTGTCATTTTGAACAAACCGTATGACGTTCTCTCCCAATTCCGTAAAGACGAAGCACACATGACGGTGTCTGATTTTGTCGATGATCCAAGCTTACGCATTGCAGGTCGTTTAGACATGGACTCTGAAGGTTTGGTATTTTTGACCGATCATGGCGGTTTAAACCAATTTATTACCAATCCTGAAAATAAAAAATATAAAACTTATTTTGTACAAGTTGATGGTGACATTTCTGAAGAAGCACTAGAAAAATTACGCCAAGGTGTTGAATTAAATGATGGCATCACTTTACCAGCGAAAGTTGCTAAAGTTGCTGAACCTGAATGGTTATGGGAACGTACGCCGCCTGTACGTTTTCGTGCCAATATCCCAACCTCTTGGGTAGAAATTTCAATTTGTGAAGGTCGTAACCGCCAAGTCCGCCGTATGACATCTGCCGTTGGTTTCCCAACTTTACGATTAATTCGTACAAAAATTGGTGCGATCGACCTTGTTCAGTTGGGCTTACTTCCTGGCGACACCAAAGAAATTGAGCCTTTACTTTATCCAGATTTTAAAGATGTACCTGCCGCAGAACCTTATCGTTCACGTTCTTATGTGAAAAAACCAGGTGGTACAGGTGGTAAGCCGATGGTTCGTAAAGATAAAGATGGCAAACCGAAAAAGTCAGGTACAAAACGCATTTGGCAAATGGAAGAAGGTGAAAAACCACGTCGTAAAACCAATGGTACGACCCGCCCAAATACCAAAGCACCGCGTGGTCGTGGTCGCAATGCACGCTAAGATTTAAATATAAAACCCACGAAAGTGGGTTTTATACAATATAGCTCATTATACAAAGCATAAAAAATCTAGACTTAAAAACAAAAAACGGGCAAATTGCCCGTTTTTTGTATTGCAACAGCGATGATTAACGTTTGATAGAACGTGACATGCCTGCAAAACGTTGTTTGAACTTGTCGATACGACCGCCAGTGTCCACGTTCTTTTGTTTACCAGTGTAGAACGGGTGGCAAGCTGAACATACGTCTAAGTAAAGTGTTTCTTTACCAAGTGCAGAACGAGTTTCAATTACGTTACCGCAAGAACAAGTTGCAACTAAAGTTTCATATTTTGGGTGAATATCGGCGCGCATGGTCGATGCTCCTAAGTTAAGAAGGTTATGCTGTCATCGCAATTGATCACTCTTATTTGCGTTTAACAAAACAAGGAATGCCTTTTCAAGCAGATCAATACCACAACAGACCATTCTTTTGACCCACCGAAACACATAGTGTTAGGGCTAGGTTCAACAAGTTTGGCATATTATACGCAAAAACTTGTTCTTTTGCGAATTATTTCATTAGTTATTCTGCGCATTATGATCTTGCTGAATGAGTTCAACTTTATAACCATCAGGGTCTTCTACAAATGCAATCACCGTTACACCGCCCTTCATTGGTCCAGCTTCACGTACGACATTGCCACCACGCGCTTTAATCTCAGCACAAGCAGCATAAGCATCCTCAACACCAATGGCAATATGTCCATAGGCATTCCCTAAATCATAATGCTCAGTATCCCAATTATAGGTAAGCTCTAAGACGGTATTCTGATCTTCATCACCATAACCGACAAAAGCAAGAGTAAATCGCCCGTCCTCATAATCTCTTTTACGAAGTAATTGCATACCGAGCACTTCAGTATAAAACGTCAATGAACGCTCTAAATTGCCTACACGTAACATGGTATGAAGCATACGCATAATCGTTTCCTCTTTTTAAGATGATTTTTGCTGATGATGGTGCAATAATTTTCCAACCCATGCCACTAAAATAAGGACAGGAATCCCAATTAACGTGGTCATTAAGAAAAATTTTGGATAACCAATATGGCTCACGATAGTACCTGAGTAACCTCCCAGAATTTTTGGGGTTAAGGTCATTAATGAACTAAAAATTGCATATTGTACTGCCGTAAAAGAAACACTGGTTAAGCTAGACAAAAAGGCAATAAACGCTGCACCTGCTAATCCTGAAGCCATATTGTCTACGACTATTGCAAAATATAACCAAAGTTTATTATACGGCTTAATCACTTTACCTTTAATTTCGGTGCTGCCTGTTTGTGACGTAACAACAGGGATAGCATTTATTTCAAGGTCTAAATCGGAACTTATCGCAGCCTTTGTATTCGCTTTAGATAAGATAACCTGCGTTTCAATGGCTGGAACCTGCGGTACATTCGTATTCAAACGTGCAACAAGCCCATTTTTTGCAAGGGCTGAAAGCTGATCGCTTGGAATTGCACTACTAAACACCCCACTTTCATCTAATTTTGCGCTATAGGTTTTTCCTGCAAGCATCAACTGTATGGGAGCATCTGCGTTCAAATTCGAGCGTTGAATATGAGCCACCTGCCCTGAAACCACTAAACTTTGCTTTTGCGTCATTGCATTGATCAAATGCTTGTCTTGAATCGGAAACAGTAGAATCTGGGGCTGAGCACTTTGCTTTAAATAAGGCACATTTAACAACAACGGTTCTCTTGCTGATCCTGCATATTGCGTTTCTACAGTCAGTTGTTGTTGCAATGCTAGCTGCTCATTCGGAACTTGAATACGCCAATATCCCACATCATCAGGCTGTGCTTGATAAACATTTTGCCCCACATGCACAGTTACTTTGCCCAGTGGCTCGCCTGATTTAACCAAACCAATAAAAATTAAGTTGGTACTACTGGCTAAAACTGCACCGACAAACATCAATTTCATGATGTTCATCCGCTGTGCCAACAAACCACCTAAAAAACCACCAAGCAATGAAAAAAATACGCCATAAACTTTAACTGCGGCTGCAATTTGCTCTTTACTAAAGTTTAAATCTTGATAAAAAACATTCGATATCACCCCTGCGATAATATCGGAAATGCGATAAAAACCGATTAGCAGCAATAAGAACAGCGCCAGTTTCACCCCATAACGGCTAAAGAAATCTTGAATTGGAGTCACCCAAGTGTCCTTTGCCATTTGCGCTTGAACAACGCCTAATTTAACTAAAACACTACCCAGTAAAAATGCGATTAATCCTGAAGCAAAAAAACGTAAGCTTTCAAACACAAATAAAATCAAATTGCCTTGAATTTGCCACGCTTTTTCCAAGGCTTCAAGCACTTGACCTAAACCAATATAACTCAGCACAAACGCGGTAACCGCCAAGAAAAACACACAAACAAGGCGAAAATAATCCTGATTATGATAGTTTTTCGCTTTACGCTGCACAACAGGTTCACGAATCACTAAAGTGGTAATAATCCCAACGCTCATCACCGCAGCCATGGCACAATAGGTGGTTTGCCATGCGCTATAAATATAATTACCTTTGGATGTGCCTAAAGATGCAGCTAAGAATAAAGCGCCCGCACCCGCTACAATCATGCCAATTCGGTAACCTGCGTTATAGGTCGATGCCAACACGGTTTGCATGCTAGTTTCGGCAAGCTCAATTCGGTATGCGTCAATCACAATATCTTGCGTTGCCGCAGAAAAACCCAGTAAAACTGCACCAATTGCCATTTGAATTAAAGCATGTTGTCCTAATGCAGGGTCAGAACATGCCATCAAACTAATTGCACAGATAATCAGAAGCTGGGCTACCAACAACCATCCACGGCGATGCCCCAAGCGTTTACTTAAAAATGGAACAGGAAGTTCATCAATTAACGGCGCCCAAACAAATTTAAACGAATAGCCCAATGCTGCCCAACTAAAAAAAGTCACTGCACTTTTGTCAATGCCTGCTTCGCCAAGCCACAAAGATAGACTTGAGAAAATAAGCAGAATGGGAATCCCCGCAGAGAAACCTAAAAACAGCATAATTAAAGCACGACGATCTAAAAAAGCCCGAAAGGCTTGCGTCCAATTTTGGTGTTGCGAGGTCATTGTGTGGAAAAATTCCATTGTTCTTATCACTTGAGTATTTGAACTCTTATCGGCAGATCTTGCAACAGCAAAGCGCAGCTTTATGCTTTTTTCATGTTAATTTACGTATGCTGCTTGATCTTTCAAGACAAACCTGTATACCTTTAAATTTCCAATCAACACCTGTTGTGGAATTAAACTGTGACTCAAAGACTCGATCAAATGAACTCTGTACTCTCTGCGAATAAATTAGACTCAACTCAACAACAAGCTCAGCAAACATTGCGCTCTGCGTTTGATCAATCTGAAATACAACAAACATTGCAACAAACAAAACTTGAACCTGAACAGCTCACCCATGTTTTGAATTTAGACAGCATTCCTGCTTCGACACGTCGTATTAAACCGCTCAATAACTTTTTAGGGCAAGACCGTGCCAAAGCCTCGGTTGAAGCAGGCATTTCTTTGCCTTATGCAGGCTATAATATTTTTGCTGTGGGCACCGCAGGACTGGGCAAACGCACCATGATTAAGCGTTTACTCAAGCAACACGCCAAAACGATGCCAACGCCAAACGATTGGGTATATGTCAATAATTTCCAAAATCCACGCCAACCGATTGCGTTGTCTTTTCCTGCAACACACGGCACAAAATTTCAAACCGCACTACATCAAGCATGGCAAGTCATTTTAAAACAATTAGAACGCCGCTTTAGTGCCGAAACCTATCATAATCGGATTGAACGTATTCGTCAGGATGCAGGCCAAGAGCAGCAACTTGCCCTCATTGAACTGACCAAAGAAGGTGAAGGACTCAACCTTAAACTGATTTCACGCAATGAACAGCACTGTTTCGTTCCAACCCATACCAAAGATGACGCTGTTCAAGAAATGACTGAAGCAGAGATGACTGCTCTTGGTAGTAAACAACGTGCCGAAATTCATGCCAACATGCGTTATATGGATAAAAAGTTAGAACGCTTAGGCTTACATCTAGGTAACCTTGAAGACGATGCTCGTGACCAAGTCTCTGACCTGAACCGTGATATTGCCACGCAAGTGGTACAACCACGGATGGATCAAATTTTAAATAAATTTGATGGCGTAAAAGGTTTAGAGCAGTTTTTAAAACAATATGCCAAAGACATTATTGAAAATGTCGAGACAATTTTAGATCAAGATGAAGACGACTTCGCCCCAACGGTGTTTAGTCGTATTCCTGCACGCTACCAAGCCAATGTCGTCATTAGCAACAGTGCCAACAGTGGTGCGCCTGTTATTTTCGAGGACTTTCCAACCCACTACAACTTATTGGGCCATGTCGAGCAACTGACGCAAAATGGCACCATTAGCACAGACTTTACCTTAATTCGTGCGGGCGCATTACACCGTGCAAATGGTGGTTTTTTAATGCTTGAAGCCGAGCAATTGCTTGAACAACCGTATGCTTGGCAAGGACTTAAACGTGCGCTGAAATCGGGACAGTTAAAACTATCTTCACTTGAGCATATGCTTACCCTAACAGGCAGTATCTCGATTGAACCTGCGGCAATTCCACTACAATTAAAAGTAGTTCTTTTGGCCGAGCCTGAAATTTATTATGAAATTTTAGAATTAGAGCCAGAGCTTGGCAGCGTTTTTAAAATTCGCGCTGACTTTACCGACACATTACAACGTAACGAAAGCAATGAACAAGCCTATATGCAGCTCATTGCCGACTACGTTCAAGCCGATAAACTCCTCCCTTTTGAACGCTCCGCATTATCTGCCTTACTCACCGACTCAAGCCGCCAAGCTGAAGATCAAAGTTCATTATCTCTACATGCCTCAACCTTAGGCGATTTAATTCGTGAATCGCATCATCACGCCTCACAATCAGGCGATAAGACAGTCACAGATAAGCACATTAATTTAGCCTTACAACATCGCCAATATCGTTTAGGCTATTTGCGAGAATTGTATTGGCAAGACTTATCGCGTGGGACACAGCTGATTGAAACCCGTGGGTATCGTCTAGGACAAATTAATGCCTTGTCGGTGATTCATTATGCCGATGTTGAATTTGGTCTGCCTTCTCGTTTAACAGCATCGGTTTATCAAGGTGGTGGCGATATTTTAGATATCGAACGTAGTGTGGAGTTGGGCGGCTCTTTACATGCCAAAGGCGTGTTATTAATGTCGAGCTTTTTAAAAGCCCACTTTGGACGTGAGCAGATTTTGCATTTCTCTGCCGCTTTGGCCTTTGAACAAAGTTATGGACAAGTCGATGGGGACAGCGCAACCGTAGCAGAATTATCCGCACTCATTTCAGCGATTAGCCAACTACCAATTGATCAATCTTGGGCCATTACAGGTTCGATGAATCAACTTGGACAAGTGCAACCAATTGGGGGTGTGAATGCTAAAATTGAAGGTTTCTATGATGCCTGTAAATTGCAAGGTTTAACGGGCAAGCAAGGTGTAATTATTCCTCGACAAAACATGCAGCATTTAATGTTACGTCAAGATGTGATTGATGCCGTAAAAGAAGGTCAATTCCATATTCACGCGATTAGCACCATTGACCAAGCCTTAGAAATTTTAATGGCACACCCTGTCGGTCAGCTCGATAAAAAAGGCAATTACAGCAAAAATTCAATTTATGCAGCAGTGATGCAACAACTTGAATATTGGCAAGCCATTGAAGATGGCGAGTTAGTTGAGGAAGAAGACAAAGGCAAAAAGAAAAAAAAGAGAAAGGCAAAAAAGAAAAAGGAAGCTGCCACAACAGAAATTGCAAATGAAAACCTCAATGCATCTTAAACCATTCACTTAAAATTTCATGTGCATAAAAACGCCGACAATAATGTCGGCGTTTTTAACTTTAGTATTTACGTCTTAATGCTGTGCTGCAAAAACCGCAATGACTTTACCTTGTAGCTCTTGCCCAATTAATGGGGTGTTTTTCCCTTGTGAGTACATGCTTTTTGTATCTAACTGCCATTTTTCTTCAGGATTGACCAACACCCATCCTGCCTCGCGCTCCCAACGTGCGCGCATATTGGCCACTTTTGCAGGTGCAAGCGTGACTTTTTCAACCCATTGTAATGGACTAAAGATACCTTCACGTACCAATTGTGCCCCTAAAGCCACGTAGCTATCAAATGCACTAATTCCCGGTTCCGTTTCGGCAAAAGGCATCATTTTTGCCGAAGCACTTAACGGTTCATGGTGAGTACAAATTGCATCTATCACGCCCGACTTTACACCATCACGTAATTGTGTTTTGTCTTGTGCTGAACGTAGTGGCGGACGCACATGTGCCAGTGAATTAAAGCCATCAATTAAGTCATCGGTTAAATGGAGCTGATGCATCGCCACATCGGCAGTTACCGCCAAGCCTTTAGCTTTGGCAGCTGCAATTAACTCAACTGCTGCACCGCTTGAAAGCAGGCTAAAGTGTGCGCGAACGCCTGTTGCTTCAATCATGATCAGATATTTTGCAATGGCAATTGTTTCTGCCATCACAGGAATCATCGGTAAACCTTGGCGAGATGCAATAAAGCCTTCATGCACGCAACCATCTTTAGCAATGTGGTGTTCTTCTGGATAAAACACAACCGTGAGGTCTAAACCTGCGGCATATTCTAAAGTACGAAGCACAACATCATCGTCAGCAAAAGCAGCATTTGCATTTGAAACTGCCGTACATCCTCCTTTTTTTAAACCTGCCATATTTGCAGGTTGCTTACCATGTAGTCCTTGCGTTTGCGCACCGATCACCTGTAAATGAATTTTCCCATCTTGCCATGCTTTTTCAACTAAACCATGAATGAGAGCGCCATTGTCTTGCACAACCGGTTTTGAGTCGGGTGGCGTAATGACATGTAAAATACCATTTTGACGTGCGGCTTTTCCTTCCGATGCCAAAGTGCCATGTTGCTGCTGCCCCGGTTCACGCATACGCGCACATAAATCAACCATGGTCGGCATTAACCAATGCCCTGTGCCATCAATGGTTTGATCTACTGCATCTAATACATCAACACGTTGTCCATCTTTAAAATAAACCGTTTGAATTTGGTCTAATTGTTGAATCGGGTCAAGAATACGGACATTTTCAATTTTTACACTGCTCATGAGTTTTCCTTACACCATCATCGCGTCAATTAAACCTTGTTCTTGTAATTGCCCTTGCATGGTCAATGCAAGAACGGCCATACGTGCCGCAATACCATTCGTTACTTGTTGTAAAATCACCGATTGTGGGCCATCGGCAATGCTTGATGCAATTTCCACCCCACGGTTCATTGGCCCTGGATGCATGACGATACAATCAGGTTTAGCCAATGCTAAACGCGCTTCATTTAAGCCATACATTTTGTAGAATTCAGCTTGTGAAGACAATGCCGGCGAATCAATCCGTTCATTTTGGATACGTAGTGCAATAATGACATCACAGTCAGCAACACCTGCATCCATATTATTAAATAAACGCACGCCTTCGCCATATTCACTAAAACCAAAGGGCAATAAGGTATTTGGTGCAATCACCCGAATATCGGTACAACCTAAAGTTTGCAACGCTGCAATATCTGAACGCGCCACCCGTGAATGCTTAATGTCACCAATAATTGCCACACTTAAAGTTTCAAATGGCTTTTTGGTGGCACGGCGAATGGTCAGCATATCCAGCATGGCTTGGGTTGGATGGGCATGACGACCATCGCCTGCATTAATAATCGCCATGTTTGGACAAACATCTTTGGCAATAAAATGCGCCGCTCCCGATGAAGAGTGGCGCACCACAAAAATGTCTGCTGCCATGGCTTGTAAGTTCCACAACGTGTCTCGCAGCGTTTCGCCTTTCGAGGTACTTGATCGGGCAATATCAATATTTAAAACATTGGCAGATAAACGTTTTGCTGCGGCTTCAAAAGTAGTTCGAGTACGCGTAGAATTTTCAAAGAACAGATTCATTACCGTGCGCCCTTCTAACAGTGGCGAAGTAATTAACTGGTTATTTTCATTAATAAAAGATTGAGCAGTGTCGAGAATTTTAGTAAGTGTTTGTTTAGATAAACCTTCGATGGTTAGAAAATGTTTTAGATTACCATCTTGATTGAGTTGAATCTGACTCGGGGTATGCAATGCGGCCAAATGCATGAGAGATTCCTTTAGCTATGCGAAGTGGCACTATTGTAACGGAAATTGAGAACTTTTCGCAGTCAGAAAATGGCAAAAAAGTTGCAAATAATTCAAAGCGAAAAAGTTAAAAATAGGCTAAAATTCTCCTTTGCTTGTTTGTTTTTGGAAATTTTGATGAATGCCTCGCAACGCTTATCTACCTATTGGGTTACTTGTGCCGATGGTTTGGAGCTACTATTAGAAGATGAAATTGCTCAGTTAGGTGCAAAAACTGTAGAGCGTAAGCCGGGTCGTCTCATTATTGAAGGAACACTTGAAACTGCTTACCGCATTTGCATGTGGTCACGTTTGGCTTCGCGTGTGGTTAAGCCAATTTTAGAGCATCCAATTCCATTTAGTCACGATGCCCGTGATGTTGCCGAAGAACTTTACGAAGGTGCAATTAACTTTGATTGGTCTTTAATTTTTGCACCACAAAGTACGTTTGCCATTCGTTTACATGTTGACCGTGAAATTAAAGTGAACAGTCAGTTTGCGACTTTGCGTGCCAAAGACGGCGTGGTCGATTCCTTTATGGAAGCAGTCGGCAAACGCCCAAGTATCGACACCAAACAACCTGAAATTACGCTCTTTATTGCCGCAGGTAAAACCGCGCACACTTATTGCTTAGATTTATCGGGCGATTCTTTACATAAACGTGGCTATCGCCGCTATATGACTGACGCACCAATTAAAGAAAACTTGGCAGCTGCAATTTTACATAAAGCCAAATTGCATGAACGCCAACCTGAAATTGTATTTGACCCAATGTGTGGCTCAGGTACATTTATTATTGAATCATTAATGATTTTAACCGACCGCGCGCCAGGTTTAGTGCGTCGTTTCGGCTTTAATGGTTGGCATGGTCACGACCATGAATTGTGGATGAACATTAAAGCCGAAGCGGCTGCTCGCCATGAAGCAGCTTTAGAAAAAACCTTGCCTCAATTTTATGCCTTCGATGCAGATTGGGAAGCAGTCAAAGCCACCAAGCAAAATATTATTGCCGCAGGTTTTGAGCAATTGCTTGACCAAATTCAATTGGAAGAACGCACGCTTGCCGACTGGCCTGAGTTTGATCACAGCAAATCTGCTTTTGTAGTGACCAACCCGCCTTACGGTGAGCGTTTAGGTGAAAAAGCCTCGAACCGTGCATTATATTTAGGTTTATCTGCATTATTACAAAAAAACTTCGCTAATCAATATGCTGCAATTATTGCTGCACAAATTGAACAAGCCGATGTATTGGCATTTAATGCGCCTGAAACTTTACGTTTAATGAATGGTAAATTGCCAATTTACATTCGTTTAGGGCAAGTTAAACCTGTTGCAAATAGCCAACCGTTCTTAGCCAACTGGCAGCCACAAACCTTTGACGAAATTGAAGGTGCGCAAGATTTTACCAATCGCTTGCAAAAGAACTTACAAGCACTTAAAAAATGGGCTGTGAAAGAAAATATTTACTGCTTACGTTTATACGATGCCGATTTACCCGACTTTAATGTCGCGGTCGACTTATACGGCGATCGTTTACACGTGCAAGAATATGCACCACCTAAAACCATCGACCCAGAAAAAGCCAAAAAGCGTTTTAACTTAGCATTAGCTGCCATTCGTGCGGTCACAGGTTTAAGTCGTGATGCTATTTTCATTAAAACCCGTGCACGCCAAGAAGGTAAAAACCAATATACCAAGCAAAGCACTGCATCGAAGCGTTTTATTGTGCAAGAAGGCAAAGCCAAAATTTTAGTCAATTTAACTGACTATTTAGACACAGGTCTGTTCTTAGACCACCGTCAAATGCGTTTACGCATTGCTGCTGAAGTCAAAGGTAAGCATTTCTTAAACTTATATAGTTATACCTCAACTGCAAGTTTACACGCAGCATTGGGTGGCGCGGCAAGTACGACCAGTGTCGATCTTTCAAATACTTACATTAATTGGTCTAAAGAAAACTTTGTCTTAAATGGCTTAACCGTTGATCATCCCGATGAACAACACATGTTCTTTACTGGCGATTGTTTTGACTGGCTTAAAGAAGGTCATGAACAATATGACATGATTTTCATTGACCCACCAACCTTCTCGAACTCGAAGAAGTTTTACGGTACTTTTGACGTACAACGTGACCATGTGTCATTATTAAAACGTGCAATGAACCGCCTAAGTGCAGACGGTGTGGTCTATTTCTCCAATAACTACCGTGGTTTTGAAATGGACGAAGAAATTGAAGCCATGTTTGATGTGGTTGAAATTACCAACGAAACCATTGGTTTAGACTTTAAGCGTAATCAGAAAATCCACCGTGCATGGAAAATTAAACACTTTGCCGTTTAAGTTTCAGCAGCAATAAAAAATCGAGCCGATTGGCTCGATTTTTTTATACAAGAAATTTTATAGAATCAATATTTATGGATAACTTACATTCCCATTTTTATAGCTCATTGCAAACTTGACTTTATTGTCTTGAAGTTGCGCATGTGCATTTTTCACCATTTGTTGTAACATCATTTCATAATCTTGTTCAGACATATTCATTGATGCTTGCCCTGAAGCTTTCATCACTTCACGTATAAATGATTTATCCATTTCTGCATTGGCATTTATTTCGACCAATTTTCCAATTTGACGTGAAATATCTTGAATATTCGTATACGCATGCGCTGGTACTTTACCTGTTGCAGTCGCACTGAGTTTTGATGTACCTACTTCTATTTGGTTATCTTTAGATTCAAAACTTAAACCATGTGCCATTAAGTTAACAAGCTGTTGATTTAATTGTTGTTGCTGTGCTGTTTGAGCCTCTGCGCTACACTCAGAAACACCTTTATTAGAAATACGAATGAACTGCTGTAAAGCATTCGAATCAAGCCCTGCAATATTAAAATTTATTTTAATATTTTTAAATTGTTGGTTATTCGATTTAACTTGTTCAATCGACCATGTATTTTTAAGCGAGGTCTCTTTTGAATCTACATCAACATCCGAACTAAACTTAAGTTTTTGCAGTTCGATATTCATAGGCTGCTTCGACTTCTGACTCACAATCAACATTTTATTCATTGTAAATTCATTATCTCCAGAACGCAGCGTTTGCCCTAAAAGCCCTCCTTTACCTTTTAACACCATACTTTGTAAACTTAAATAATTTCCACCAGAACTGCCTGTCAGCCCAGGCATATTGACATTCATTTGTGTTAAATCAAACTCGCCTTGGTCTTGTTTAAACGCTAAAGTACCATCCATCCCACTCCATACCACATGAGAATCACTATCTCTATACTCTAAACTTGGACTGGTTAATTTTACATTCAAATTACCTAACCAATTTAATTTAGAATCGGTTGTAAATAATGCCTTACCTTTTAAAAGTTCTTGGTACTGCTTCGCACTTTCACCCTGTAATTCTAAATTAATATCAGAGTGAATATTAAAGCCATTCCAACTGCGTTGAATTTTATCAACACCTTTAATCACCACAAATTTATTTGGCTGACATGGATCAATTAAGATCTTATACGACCAATTTGCATGACCCGACCACATTCCCATATCAATATTCATTGCTTGCTTTTGAATACGCTTATCTTTATTTATTTCTTGCATGGAATAATATGCTTTTAAACGATGATCGGCGTAAAATTGCGCTCCTACCATACCACTGACCAATACACCGCAAGTGGCGAGCACAATTGCTTTCTTCTTCATAAAAATCTCTCAAAAATGATATATTTTGTTTTGAATTGTGTGTTTAGCATACGTTATCTAAATAAAAATGCAATTTTTATCACAGAATAAAAAAATGGATATCTAAATAAGATATCCATTTTTTTAGTTCATTATTTAAGGAAATTTAATTCAATTTCAACTTTCTGAAAACAAGCTCACCATGATTCGCTTGAATCACAATTTGATCTCCTGCTTGAAACTCACCTGCCAAAATTTTCTGAGCCAAGCTATTTTCAACCCGTTGTTGAATGGCACGTTTTAGTGGACGCGCACCATATACTGGGTCAAACCCTGCATCAATTAGAATATCAAATGCATCATCTTCAACACTTAAACTAATTTCACGCTCTGCTAAACGACTGCGTAAACGGTCAAGCTGAATATCCGCAATGCCTCGAATCTGTGCTTTTTTAAGTGAATGGAACACCACTAATTCATCAATACGATTGATAAACTCAGGACGAAAATGTTGACCAACCGCCGACATTACCACAGCACGAACTTCATCATCACTGGCGTGATCGCCAAGTTCGCGTACATCTTGAGAACCCAAGTTAGATGTCATCACAATTACGGTGTTTTTAAAGTCGACCACACGACCTTGCGAGTCGGTTAAACGGCCGTCATCTAACACTTGAAGTAAGATGTTAAAGACATCGGGATGGGCTTTTTCAACTTCATCGAACAACACCACACTATATGGTTTACGGCGCACAGCTTCGGTCAGTAGACCACCTTCTTCATAACCCACATAGCCCGGAGGTGCACCCACCAAACGGCTGACCGAATGTTTTTCCATAAATTCGCTCATATCAATGCGAATCATGGCCTCGTCATTATCAAACAAAAAGTTCGCCAATGCTTTGGTCAACTCGGTTTTACCCACGCCTGTTGGCCCAAGGAACAAGAATGAACCACTCGGACGATTCGGGTCGGACAATCCTGCGCGTGAACGACGCACCGCATTCGACACCGCCACAACCGCTTCTTCTTGCCCAACCACACGGTTATGCAAGAAACTTTCCATATGCAACAATTTTTCACGTTCACCTTGCAGCATTTTTGCCACAGGAATACCGGTTGCCGCACTCACCACTTCAGCAATTTCATTGTCTGTCACTTTATTACGTAACAACTTCGGCGCTTCATTTTCTTCAGCAACTTCAATCTGTTCCAATCGTTTTTGCAACTCAGGAATCACACCATATTGCAAGCGTCCGGCTTCGGCCAAATCGCCTTCACGTTGTGCTTTTTCAAAGGCAACGCGAGCTTGATCAAGTTTAATTTGGACATCTTTATTGCCTTCGACCAAGGCTTTATCGGCACGCCAAATTTCCTCAAGATCATTATATTCTTTCTGCGCCTCAGTAATTTGACGCTCTAACAATGCAGCCTGAGCTTTCGAGCCAGAATCTTCCTCTTTTTTCACTTGTTCAAATTGCATTTTCAACTGGGTTAAACGACTTTCAAGTTTACCCAGTGCTTCAGGTTTAGAATCCAGCTCCATTTTAATACGAGATGCCGCTTCATCAATTAAATCAATGGCTTTATCGGGCAATTGACGGTCGGTAATATAGCGATGCGACATTTTTGCCGCCGCAATAATGGCCGAATCTAAAATTTGCACCCCATGATGGGTTGCATATTTTTCTTTTAAGCCACGTAAAATGGCAATGGTATCTTCAACACTCGGTTCATCAACTTGAACTTTTTGGAAACGACGTTCTAGTGCTGCATCTTTTTCGATATATTGACGATATTCATCTAAAGTGGTTGCACCGACACAGCGTAGTTCACCACGCGCTAAAGCGGGTTTAAGCATATTACCAGCATCCATTGCACCATCAGTTTTACCTGCACCCACCAATGTATGCAATTCATCAATAAAAAGAATGACCTGACCGTCTTTTTTGGCTAAATCATTGAGTACCGCTTTTAAGCGCTCTTCAAATTCACCGCGATATTTCGCACCCGCCAAAAGCGAGCCCAAATCGAGTGACAAAACTTGTTTGCCTTTCAGGCTTTCTGGTACATCGCCATTAATAATCCGCTGCGCCAAACCTTCTACAATAGCCGTTTTACCGACACCCGGCTCACCAATTAACACAGGATTATTTTTAGTACGGCGCGACAACACCTGCATGGTACGGCGAATTTCATCGTCTCGACCAATGACTGGATCGAGTTTACCTGCCAATGCTCTTTCGGTTAAATTGATTGTATATTTACTAAGTGAATCTCGTTGATTTTCATGATTATTGCTCATGACTTTTTCATTACCTCGAATAGATTCAATAACTTTACGTAAGCTTGCAGTGGTCACACCAACACTATTCAACACATTTTGACTACTGCCCGTTTCGGTTAAGGCCAACAAAACCCAATCGGTCGATAAAAACTCATCGCCGGCTTTTTGCGCATAACGATCAGCCAAATTCAATACTTTGATAGCATCTGGATTTAAATTGACATCGCCCGTTGGGTTAGTAATGGTCGGGGCATCTTTGAGCGCCTGATCCAACTTTTGTTTTAGCTCAGCTAAATGTCCACCAGCTTGTTGCAATAGGCTTTGGTTCGATGCTTCTTCAAGTAAGCTTGCTAAAATATGCAGATTATCAATGGCTGCATGATCTTTACCTGTAGCAAGCGATTGCGCATCTGAAAGCGTTTGTTGGAGTCGATTGGTAAATTTCTCAAAACGCATTATTGTTCTACCTCATCACTTATTTTCATTTAATACATAAATGGGGATGGTCTCATCTTTTTCAATAAAATTTTCATTATTTTCAAGCACCTAAGAAAAATAAAAAAAGATAATCCACTATATAAAAATGAGAGCGTCTTGTCATTTTTCAAGGGCACATTGGTTTTTTATTATACAGATAATTCACAGGCTAAAATTTCCACTAGATTATGGAAAAAATATGGATATAATCTCTCAAAATTGTAAATTTAAACAATAGTCATTCTCGTTACTATTTTTGAGGTTATCCTTTGCGTCAGTTCCCAGTCCATTTTAAACTTAGTCTATTGGCTCTGCTTGTTGCTCAAACCCATTCTGTATGGGCAGATGAAGTAACCAATAATAGCAATGCTGTTCTTCCAACCATCAAAATTGAAGCTATGAGCGAGCTTGATCCGATCAAAAGTTATATTGATTACGATCAAGCCAATGTGACCCGTAATGGTTTAAAGAAAAAAGACATTCCACAAACCATTGATACTATTGATGTGCAAAAATATAAAATTTATGGTGCGAATGATTTAAGCGTCATGCTTCAAGGCACACCGGGCGTATCGACCAATTACGATATGCGTGGTGACGGCATTATGCTCCGTGGTTTTAGTGCAGATACAGGCGATATTTACCGCGATGGCGTCCGTGAAAGTGGACAAATTCGCCGCAGTACTGCCAATGTCGAGCGTATTGAGATTTTAAAAGGCCCTGCTTCTGTACTTTATGGCCGTAGTGGTGGCGGTGGTGTGATCAATATGGTCACCAAATTTGCCAATTTTGAATCTCCAAGCACAGTCGGGCTATATACTGGTTCATATAATAATGTTGGCGGCACCATCGATTTAAACCAAATTGTGAATGACAATTGGGCGGTGCGTTTGGTCGGTGAAAAATCGGATACCAATAGTTTTCGCTCCGGAATTGGTGCAAACGAACTTATGCTTTCGCCAAGCATCACTTACCGCAGCGATGATCACAAACTGCTTTGGACAACAGAAGCGACTTACGATAAATTGAATCGTGTGCCTGATCGTGGCCCAAGCTATAATGATTTAGCTTCTGATTTATCTATCAAGCAAGGTTTTGCTCAAAATGGTGATTACGTCAATGACGTATTAAAAACTGCCAGAACTGATGTTAAATATGAATTTGCACCGAATTGGAAATTTCATTGGGGCTTAAGCCATCGTGAAACAGAACAAAATTTTGACCATTTTTATGCTGGCACTTTATGTTCTACAGATGCAACACCTTCGAATGGTGAAAGTGATAGTCCAAAAAGCCCAAATTACGTTGCGCCTGCTGATCGCCGATGTAATGGCAATGTAGGTAAAATTTCACAAGTTTATTACTGGCAGCAAACCACAAATAAGACTACGTCAAATACTTGGGACATTACTGGTGAATTCCATACTGGTGCCATTAAACACAATATTTTAATTGGTACAGATTGGACTTACGAACAACGTGAACCATTGTTGTCTAATAAAAATGTAGATAACTCGGTAATTTCAGGATTTTTTGATCCTCAAACAGGACAATTAAGCCAATTCAATCGCGATAATCACGAAAAATTAATTACCGCGCATAATTATAATGAAGGCACAAATTATGGTGCTTTTGTACAAGACTTGGTAAGTTTTAACGATCAATTCAAAATGATGTTAGGGCTGCGTTACGATTATTATGAGGCAAAAACCACAGATAAACTCGCGACTTCAAAAACTTATGGACAATCAACAGCCGTAACCAATGAAACAGTTAGCCCAAATATTGGCTTTGTCTGGCAACCCGTTCCAGCGCACAGTTTATATGCCTCATATAGCAAAAGCTTTTCACCCTTTGGCGGAAACATGGGGTTAAGCGTTGTTAGTGCAACTCAAAATTTAGCGACTTTTGATGCAGAACCTCAATATAATGATCAATATGAAATTGGTATAAAAAGCGACTGGTTCAATGAACGTCTAAATACCCAACTCTCATTTTTCGATATTCGCAAACACAATATTCGCTATCAACCGGATTCAACAAATCAACCAAACGTATGGGCGACAGCCGGAGAATACCAATCTAAAGGTGCTGAATTTAGCTTTATTGGTCGGGTACTTGATAACGTATTTGTGCGTGGTGGTTACGGATATACAGATGCGAAAGTTAAGGAAAACCAACAATACCCTTCAACCGTTGACAATCCATTAGATAAAGTATCTAAAAACACAGGCAATTTGTTTGTACGTTATTTGCCGACCGAAAATATCTATCTAGAAACAGGTGTGACATATCAAGGATCATTCTATAGCTATCCAAATGGAAACCTAAGTAGAACACCTGTAAAAATTGATGGCTTTAATCGTATGGATGCAGCAGTGGGCTATAAAAACGAACATTGGGGCATGACTTTAGCGGTGAATAACTTAACCAATAAAGAATACTGGCGTTCAGATTCTATGCCGGGTACACCGCGAAACTACCTACTTCGCCTAAACTATCAATTCTAATTGATCTTTCCCTCAAAATTAAAAACAGCTATTGCCTATCAATGGCTGTTTTTCTATCCAGAAAAACTATTTACAATTAAGTATATTTAAGCATGGCATGATTTAATCTAAGCCATCTTCTTTTAAGTTTAACTAGACATGCAAAAATTATTATTCAAAACACTATTCTATGCAGCTAGCATTCTTTATACAACGCAATCTTTTGCCCAATTACCGCAAGACTCTCGCAGACCCGGTGGAATTGCGATTATTCAGTTAGCACCAACAATTACTCAAGCGAGTCTTAATGGTCAACCAGTCATAATTACGCAAGAAAATAATCAGAAATATGCAGTACTTGGTATTCCGTTATCAGCATCGCTGAACCAACCGTTACAGCTCCAAACGAATAAAGAAAACGTCACGATTCAACTGCAAAACTATCCTTATGCAGAACAGCACATCACACTTAAAAATCAAGATTTTGTATCGCCTTCAGCAGAACAGTTAGCGCGTTACCAAAAAGAAGCCCAAGAACAGACCAAAATTTATCAGAGTTTCACAACCGCACAATGGCAAAAATTTCCCAGTTTTATTGCACCTACACAGGGAAAATTTAGCAATTCCTTTGGACGTAAACGCTTTTTTAATGGCGAAGAACGCGCACCGCATTCAGGTTTAGACATTCCTGCGCCAATAGGTCAAAAAGTGATTGCTCCTGCTGACGGTATTGTGGTCGGCACAGGCAATTACTTTTTTAACGGCAATACTATTTTGGTCGATCATGGTCAGGGAATGATTAGTATGTTTTGCCATCTAAGCAAAGTTGAAGTGCGTGTTGGGCAACGTATTCATCAAGGCGAAGAAATTGGCTTGGTTGGTAAAACTGGACGCGTGACAGGCCCACATTTACATTGGGGAATGAGCCTTAATAATGCACGAGTTGACCCACAATTATTTTTAGCACACTGAATTTTTAGTATTTACAGGCATAAAAAGACTGGTAAATCAACCAGTCTTTTATTTCAAACAAACTTTAAACGTCATCACGCCGCTTCGATAATTTCGAAGTCGTGGGTAATTTCAACACCGCCATCGGTCAACATTTTGCTTGCTGAACAATATTTATCTGCCGATAACTCAATCGCTTTCGCTACTTGCTTTTCTTTAATCGCTTTTCCAGTCACCACAAAGTGAAGGTGAATTTTGGTAAAAACCGCAGGAATAGCGTCAGCACGCTCTGCTTGCAATTGACATTGTACATCGGTCACATCTTGACGCGCTTTTTTCAAAATAGTCACAATATCAAATGAAGCGCATCCGCCAAGCCCCATTAATATCAACTCCATTGGGCGCGCACCACGGTTTTCACCACCGTAAGCAGGAGAGCCATCCATTACTACATGATGTCCACTTTCGGACTTTGCCTCAAATGCAACATTCTCTAGCCATTGAACTGTTGATCGCATTGCAACTTACCTAAAAAGAATATAGATTACTGTGTGAGTTGTACACTAACACAATTCTTTTAGAGAAGGAATTTTCTAATTTTTTATAGGCAGATCTCCTGCCTATTGTTTTATTTTTGGGAACACAATCATGGCAGCTAACCTTTTTCCTTTTGCAAATGACCTACTCTCCCCAAATCATCTGCCAGAATCTGTCAAAGCATTATTAAAGCGCGCGAGTATTAATCGCTTTCCGAAGCGAAATACGATTGTTGAAGCAGGCAGTGAGTCGCAATCACTTTATCTCATTTTAAAAGGTTCGGTTTCAATTGTTTTAAAAGAAGATGACGACCGAGAAATTATTGTCGCCTATTTAAATGCAGGTGATTTTTTTGGTGAAATGGGTCTATTCGAAACTGAGCCACACCGTACAGCCGAGGTACGTACCAAAGAAATCAGTGAAATTGCTGAAATTTCTTATGAAAATTTTTTAGAGTTAAGTCAGCAATATCCTGATTTAAATTACGCAGTTTTCGCACAACTTGCACGCCGCTTAAAAAATACCACGCGTAAAATGACTGACCTTGCATTTATTGATGTAACAGGTCGTATCGCACGCTGTTTAATTGATTTAGCCAACCAGCCTGCTGCCATGTTATTACCAAATGGCCGTCAAATTCGTATTACCCGCCAAGAAATTGGGCGTATTGTGGGTTGTTCACGTGAAATGGTTGGACGGGTATTAAAATCACTTGAAGAACAAGGCATGATCGAAACTGATGGGAAAGCCATTTTAATTTACGACAGCGCACTTGAAAGCTCAGAACAAGCTGCCACCTAAAAATTGTACATATTCAAATGAAAGCAAATCGTCAGATTTGCTTTTTTTATGGGTTCTAACAACACTTCACCACAGCGATACAAAATATAAAATTTAAAAAAACTGCATGACATTTTCATCACTATTGATCAACAAAAAATCCTCATTTTTACAACCTTTCGCCATTTAAAATTTGACTTTTAAAAATTGTGCCGATAATATGCGCCCCTCTTGTTTATTTTTGCTTGTTTTTTAATCTACATCTTTACAGATGTTTGCAATTTATTTTTATTCGTCATTTTAATGATCTTTAGACTGCCCTCCCAGCGCACTTAGCCAACTAAATGGTTTGATCTATATCTTACCAATTGGAGTCGTTAGTCTCTGTTTCGGAGCCACCATGTTCTCTCAACTTTTGGAGTGTTCGAGGCGTTTACGCCTAAAGAACTTTTTTACTTCGCTACCTATTCAATTGCTCACTTTTAGTGCCGCAATGCTGCCTTTTGCTATTAATGCCAGCAAACCTGCTTCTCAGTATGATGCAGTAATGCAACAAAACACCCTCACTGTGGTGGCTGTACGCACACCTAGTACCATCTTTGATGGTGGACAGTATTCACATGGTTTTGGCTATGATTTACTACGCAACTATGCCCAAAGCCTAAATGTTAACTTAAACTTTAAAATTGTTGATGACAATGCGACTGCTCTACAATGGGTTGCCAAAGGCAAAGCCAATTTTGCTTTAACCAATGCTGATATATCTAGTATTGAACACAAAAAACTTAGCACATTCTCAGTCAGTTGTGGGAATGACGAAATTTTGGCGAAAAATGGATTAGATCCCAATTTAAATTTGGTTTTTAAACATGCAGATGATCCACTGACCGCAACTGCAAGTGGCTATTTATGTCAAACCAAACAGAATGGTTCACTTGAACATTTGGCGTCATTTTATAACCATAAAGTGGTTTCTGAAAATTCATGGAGTGTGGTGGAGCAAGATTTAAAGCAACGCATGCCAATTTATAAAGCCAGTTTTCAGCGTGCGGCAAATCAGTACGATTTGGATTGGCATATTTTAGCGGCAATGGGCTATCAAGAATCCTATCTTAAGCCCAACTCAATTTCACCAACAGGTGTACGTGGCTTAATGATGTTAACCGCGGGCACAGCCAAAGAGATGGGGATTCAAAATCGCAATGACCCTGAACAAAGTATTCAAGGCGGGGCAAAATATTTCGATCAATTGTTAGATCAATACAGTAACATTGCGATACCTGACCGTTATTGGTTCGCTTTGGTTGCTTACAATATGGGGCCAAATGCGGTTGCGTCTATTCAACAGCAACTGACGAAACAAGGTAAGGATGCCAATAACTGGGTCAATCTTTATGCCTATTTACAACAGCATAAAGCTAAGAACCCACGCTATACGCAGGCATTACAATATGTGGTACGTATTCGCGCTTATCTAGAACATATTCAAGATAACGAAGTAATTGATGTTTAAAAAAAAGGATGGCCAATAGCCATCCTTTTTTGTTTAAACTGTTTCTTGTAAAATCTGCTTATACAAGCTTTTTTGTTCAGTACTTGGTTTTGCCGTTTGCAAGGCCATTAATTGTGACATATCGCCTTGAACCTTAATTTTACCTGTCATAAAGGCTTGCATTGCTGCTGTTAAATCAAACTCTAAAAAAACTTTACGTAGGGTTTCTGCATCCATATTTAAAGTGGTTTTGGCATTTTCAACCAATCCCTTTTGGAGTTTGCCACCTATCAAAGACATTTCGGTATTTTTTCCCGCATCAGACACGACAAAATTCACTGCCAAATTCTGAAGCGCAGGTGACAAGTTTAAATCTCCCGCTTGTGCGCTCAATTGCTCTACGGTCGAAAACCAATCTTCTGATAGAAAAGCAGGCATGTGATATCCTCTAAATAATTTAAAAATCTTACAAGGTTGCCAAAGTATGGCAAAACCTTTTTATAACACGAAGTTCTAGTGAATGATGTCTTTTTTGCAAACTAATGGTTTAATTTACACACAAGCTATAATCTGTTAATGCAGAAGTAGCACAAAAATAGAAAAACAATAAAAAAGCAGGCGCTTTAAATCGCCTGCTTTTTTTATCTTACAACCATTTTATTCAGCTGCAAAACTCAAATTAACCACATCTAAACGGTTTTTGAGTTCTTCAGGATCTTTCAAATCAAACTCTCGCTCTGAATCTAATTTTTCAAAATCAAATAATTCACGGTCTGCCAATTGTGAAGGCGACACATTCTGTAAGGCACCAAAAATACTATGCAAGCGTTTTGGATACTGCTTATCCCAATCACGCAGCATTTCATTGAGCATAGCACGTTGCAAGTTTTCTTGTGAACCACATAAATTACACGGAATAATCGGGAACTTACGCATTTCGGCATATTTAATAATGTCTTTTTCTTCGACATAAGCCAAAGGACGAATCAAGATATTCTTCTTGTCGGTTGACAACAATTTAGGCGGCATCGCTTTTAAGCTACCACCGTGGAATAAATTTAAGAAGAACGTTGCAATGATATCATCACGATGATGCCCTAGCGCCACTTTGGTTGCGCCAATTTCTTGGGCAAAACCATATAACGACCCACGGCGCAAACGTGAACACACTGCACAATACGTTTTACCTTCAGGCGTTAAACGCTTGGTAATGCTATAAGTATCTTTTTCCAAAATATAATAAGGAATGTTATTTTCTTCTAAATAACGTGGCAATACATCTTCAGGAAAGCCTGGCTGTTTTTGGTCAAGGTTCACCGCCACCACATCAAAATTAATTGGTGCAATGCGTTTGAACTGCAACAAAATATCCAATAAGGTATAGCTGTCTTTCCCTCCAGAAATACAAACCATGACTTTATCGCCATCTTCAATCATTTTAAAGTCGCGAATCGCGTGGCCAACCTGACGACGCAGTTTCTTCAACAAGCGATAATAGGCCGAACTTGTAGGAAGTTCAGGTTTGAAATTAAATCCTTGATTGGACTCAACCGGAGAGTACATAGACAAGATTCACCCTAAGAAAAAATAAGGGCTGATTTTAGCCGATTCATCGCAGCTTCGCATTAATCCTTTTTCATTTCTTACAATATTTTTTTATGTCATCAAGCTGTCAACAACTTCAATTAAGTTGAAACGGTCTTATTTTCACCCAAATGGTGATTATTTCAGCGCTTTTAGGCTTTTCCACAAAAGCTGTGGATAAAATTGTGGATTCTTTCAGGCTTGACAACCGAATGAGACCTATCCTTAAGACCTAAGCACAGATTGATCATTTTTTAACCATTATTTTTTAATATTAATTTTCAATAGCTTACCCGAGTCAAGTTGATCTTGTGAAAAAAAAATTTAATTTTTTTTGACTCTTTTCAACCTCAAAACACTTGCTTTTTTAATTTCACAGTTTTATCAGATTTTTACTTTTATCATCGCAATCCAAGCACTTTCTGCTAAAATCTTTAAGCTAAATCTCGCTTGATTGCTTTTGTTAAAAATGAAAAAAAAATCTCATTATCAAGCCACATGTGTTGTGATTTGTTTAAGTACCTGCATAGGGTCTTTCACACATGCTGGAAAGGTCTACACCTATGAAGATCGTGATGGTATCCCTTTATTGACCAATCGCCAACAAATGGGGACTGGCTTAAAAAAAGTGAACGTCACCTATTATGCCGACAGCAATATTCATAACTATAAAAACTGGGGGGCAAGCGAAGCCTCTATTTTACCGAGTTTTAATAAAAATAAAGATGCATTTAATGATCTGATCCACCAAGCTGCCGAGCAACATGGGCTAGCAGCAGGTCTCATTAAAGCAGTGATGCATACTGAATCAGGCTTTAATCCCCATGCAAAGTCACCTGTGGGTGCACAAGGTCTTATGCAACTCATGCCTGCTACAGCAAAACGTTTTAATGTGAACAATAGTTTTGACCCACATGACAATATTTTTGGCGGAGCTAAATACTTAAGCCTGCTATTAAAACGCTATAATGGCAATACACAATTGGCTTTAGCGGCCTATAATGCAGGCGAAGGTAATGTCGACAAATATCGGGGTATCCCCCCCTTTCGTGAAACGCAAGACTATGTACAACGGGTGTTAAATCGTTATAACCATTTATATGCCAATGCCATGCAAACATCGTCATTGTCCAGTTCAGACAAACATGCTCGGAACTCTACGACAACTCAAGCACCAGAAGTTGCAGCGGCGACCCTACCCCAATCTAGCAATAAAGAACGTAAAACCCTTGCGCGGCAAATCATCCAACGCGCCGATGGTACATTTACCGATATGATTGTAAAAAACTAAAGCCTAATCGCTTTAAGATATAAATCTTAACAAGATATTTTGGCTGTTTTATACGATTCATTCTTGAATTTCTGAGGTATTGGTCTCATATTAGAAACATGATTTATCATATCGATAAATTATCGTTTATTTCTATTATAAGAGGATTATCTCGATGATGCGGATTGGTTTGTTCTTGCTTACCAACCTCGCGGTACTGGTTGTCGCTGGTCTTATTTTGTCAGTCTTAGGTGTCGGAAGTTACCATGGTGCAGGTGGATTACGTTTAGGTAATCTCTTGGTCATGTGTTTTGTGTTCGGTATGGTCGGATCTTTAATGTCATTATTCATGTCTAAATGGATGGCAAAAAAGACCACAGGTACAGAACTCATCGAGCCGAATGCCCCACGTAACCAAGCAGAAGTTTGGTTATTACAAACCGTTGCCGATTTAGCGCAGCGCTCAAATATTCGTATGCCTGAAGTGGGTATTTTCCCATCTTACCAATCTAATGCCTTTGCAACGGGTTGGAACAAAAACGATGCTTTGGTTGCAGTTTCATCAGGCTTGCTTGAACGTATGAATAAAGATGAATTGCGTGCCGTTCTTGCCCATGAAATTGGTCACGTTGCCAATGGTGACATGGTCACACTTGCCTTAGTTCAAGGTGTGGTCAATACCTTTGTGATGTTCTTTGCACGTGTGGTCGGTGACTTTATTGACCGTAATGTGTTTGGCCGCCAAGATGATGAAGCACCCGGCATGGGTTATTTCATCATTACCATGGTGCTTGATATTGTATTTGGTATTCTTGCTTCAGCAATTGTGATGTGGTTCTCACGCTACCGCGAATACCGTGCTGATGAAGCAGGTGCACGTTTGGCAGGTAAACAAGCTATGATTTCAGCCTTGTTACGCCTACAAGCTGAATCAGAATTGCCAGATCAAATGCCAAAAGAAATGAAAGCGTTTGCAATTGCGGAAGGTAAGGAACAAGGTTTTAGCCTTGCTGCATTATTCCAAACCCACCCAAGTATTGAGCAACGTGTTGCCGCATTACAGCAACTCAATTGCCCTTAATGTATAAACCATAAAAAAGCCTCTTCGGAGGCTTTTTTATGGTTTATTTAAAAAACAATGGTTACTGATATTTCTAAATAAACTTAAATTTTGGCATGCGTACCATATTTATCAATCATGAGCGAACTGGCTTCATTCAAACCACGAACGTGTACCTGAGTCTGTTTAGCATTGAACTTTGCAATAACACTATCTAACATGGCAACCGAGGTAACATCCCAAATATGTGCCTGTGTTAAATCAATCACGACAGTATCAATGTTCTCATTAAAGTCGAAACTTTGCATAAATTTTTCAGAAGAACTAAAGAATATTTGCCCACGCAAAGTATAAATGCGCTGATTTTGGATTTTTTCTGACTCAATGCGAAGATCATTTTCAAGCTTATTCGCTAAAAATAATGCCGAAAGCAAAACGCCTGTTAAGACACCCAAAGCCAAATTATGGGTCGCAACCACCACAATTACTGTGGCAATCATTACAATATTACTGCTACGCGGATTATGTTTAAATTGCGTGAGTGAACGCCATTCAAAAGTACTAATCGACACCATAATCATCACTGCAACCAATGCAGCCATTGGAATGACTTTCAGCCAACTACTTAAAAACACCACCAAAATCAGCAAGAACACACCTGCACATAAGGTTGATAAACGTGTTCGCCCACCTGACTTCACATTAATCATCGACTGACCAATCATGGCACAGCCCGCCATTCCGCCCATAAATCCACAAGCAATATTGGCAATCCCCTGACCTTTACACTCTCGAAATTTATTACTCGCAGTATCGGTCATTTCATCAACAATGGTGGCGGTCATCATCGACTCTAATAAGCCCACAAATGCCATCGCAAATGCATAGGGTAAAATAATTTTAAGGGTATCTAAATTAAGTGGAATATCAGGAATTAAAAATACAGGTAAGGTATTTGGTAATGCGCCCATATCTCCAACTGTACGGACATCTAAGTGCAAAAATAAAGCAATACAGGTCACCACCACAATAGAGATTAATGGCGAAGGAATCAGGCTGCCAATTTTAGGTATATAGGGAAATAAATAAATAATCCCCAAACCTAATCCCACTAAAGGATATACGAGCCAACTCACGTGGGTGAGTTCGGGTAATTGTGCCATAAAAATTAAAATCGCAAGTGCATTCACAAAGCCAATGACCACCGACTTCGAGACAAAACGCATCAACTTCGCAAGTTTTAAATAACCAATCGCTACTTGTAAAATACCCGTTAGAATCGTAGCAGCAAATAAATATTGTAAGCCATGTTGTTTCACCAAGGTGACCATCAATAAAGCCATTGCTCCTGTTGCTGCCGAAATCATGGCAGGACGACCACCAACAAATGAAATCACCACAGCAATACAGAAAGAGGCATACAAGCCAATTTTAGGGTCAACGCCGGCAATAATTGAGAATGCAATTGCCTCTGGAATAAGCGCCAAGCCAACAACCAAGCCCGAGAGAACATCCCCTCGAACATTAGAGAACCATTGTTCTCGAACAGTAGATAACATAGAAAAAGCCTTTGTATATTTTACTTTTAAAGGCGAGTGATGTGATAGATCAACACATGCCTGCTCCACATCACTCGCCATATAGACGGTAATGAACGTTTAAATTGAAAAAATCAGACGTTAGGGTGGAGTCAACTGCATGAGAAGTCTAAAGAGATGAGCTAAAATCAAGCGTAGGTTAACATGTGAGGGGTTAAAAGTCTAATCAACATAGAAAAGCTTAGAATTAAGACTATTTTAAGTTTAGCCTTTTAGTATGAAAACACATAGGAATTCTGCTGTAGTTTCCTATTTTGGCCATACTCCCTACTGACAGAGTATGGCTTTTTTTTGTCTGTCGTTTTTAGAATTTATTGTTTATTACATTATAAGCACCTAATTTTACGAAAATATCTTTTAGTCACTAAAACAACAATCATTCAAAAATTTTACATATTATGCTGCAAAGGAAATTGTTATAAAAAAACTTTATTTATGTATTAGCAACCTATGTATCTTGATATAAACACACAAAGCCCAATTCTACTCCATTAGATAACTATGATACGAAAGGCAATATTCATTCTTATACTATTCAAAATGGGCTAAATATACTTACCACTAAAGTCATATTTTAAACCCAAATAAAAAAGGTCGCGATGAAGCGACCTTTTTTATCAGAACCAAGTGCGAGTAACCATATGAGCAATATGAATAAAAATTAATATCTAAACATTTAATTACAAACACTTAGTCAGGCAAAATACGAATTACATCATTCCGCCCATACCACCCATACCGCCCATGTCTGGTGCAGCAGGTTTGTCTTCTGGAATATCAGTAATCATTGCTTCAGTCGTCAACATTAAGCCTGCAACAGATGCAGCATGCTCAAGTGCAGAACGCGTTACTTTCGCAGGGTCTAAAATACCCATTTCTAACATATCGCCATACACACCAGTTGCAGCGTTATAACCAAAGTTACCTTCGCCTGCTTTAACCGCATTGACAACAACAGACGGTTCATCACCTGCATTCGATACGATTTGACGAAGTGGCGCTTCGATCGCACGGCGTAAAATGTTGATACCCACAGTTTGGTCATCATTTGCGCCTGTTAAGCCGTCAAGTGCATTTACTGCGCGTACAAGTGCAACACCACCACCTGCAACAACACCTTCTTCAACCGCAGCACGCGTTGCATGAAGTGCATCGTCTACACGATCTTTCTTCTCTTTCATTTCAACTTCAGTTGCTGCACCAATTTTGATGACTGCAACACCGCCTGCTAGTTTAGCAACGCGTTCTTGAAGTTTTTCTTTGTCGTATTCAGAGGTAGATTCTTCAATTTGCGCGCGGATTTGTTGAACACGTTCAGCAATTTGCGCAGCATTACCAGCACCATCAACAATTACTGTGTTTTCTTTAGAAACTGTTACTTTATGCGCAGTCCCTAAATCTTGTAGCGATGCTTGTTCTAAAGACATACCAATTTCTTCAGAAATAACAGTTGCGCCAGTCAAAATAGCAATATCTTGCAACATTGCTTTACGACGGTCACCGAAACCTGGTGCTTTCACCGCACATACTTTGATAATGCCGCGCATGTTGTTCACAACAAGTGTAGCAAGCGCTTCACCTTCAACATCTTCAGCGATAATTAAAAGTGGCTTACCAGTTTTAGCAACCGCTTCTAAAGTGGTGATCAATTCACGGATGTTGCTGATTTTTTTATCAACAAGCAGAATGAACGGATTTTCAAGTTCAGCAGTTAAAGTGTCTTGTTTGTTGGCAAAGTATGGCGAGATATAACCACGGTCAAACTGCATACCTTCTACAACATCAAGCGCATCTTCAAAGCCTGAACCTTCTTCAACGGTAATAACGCCTTCTTTACCTACTTTTTCCATCGCTTGAGCGATCAATTTACCCACAGTCTCATCAGAGTTTGCAGAAATTGAACCTACTTGCTCAATCGCTTTAAAATCATCAGCAGGTTTAGCTGTATCACGAATGTTTGCAACAACCGCTTTAACCGCAATATCGATACCGCGTTTTAAATCCATTGGGTTCATACCAGCAGTAACTGACTTGATCCCTTCATTTAAAATTGCTTGCGCCAATACAGTTGCAGTTGTTGTACCATCACCAGCAATATCGTTGGTTTTTGAAGACACTTCACGCACCAATTGTGCACCCATGTTTTCAAATTTATCTTTTAAAGAAATTTCTTTAGCAACTGTTACACCATCTTTAGTGATGTGCGGCGCACCAAAAGAACGATCAATTACAACATTACGACCTTTAGGGCCTAAAGTCACTTTCACGGCATCTGCAAGTACATTTACACCTGCAATCATTTTTGAGCGTGCTGAATCACCGAATTTTACGTCTTTAGCTGACATGTCTTACTCCGAATCTTTGAATAAATTATGATCTGATCAATCGCAAATTAAACTTAAGGCTTAGCCTTCAAGTACCGCTAAAATGTCAGACTCTTTCATAATCAATAGCTCTTCGCCATTTACTTTTACAGTTGTACCTGCATAAGTACCAAACAATACTTTATCGCCAACGTTTACATCTAATGCGCGAACGCCATTATCTGTCACTTGACCATTACCTACAGCAATCACTTCACCTTGCGCTGGCTTTTCAGCAGCCGAACCTGGTAATAAAATTCCGCCTGCAGTTTTTGTTTCTTCTTCTACACGACGAATCACAACGCGATCATGTAATGGACGAATAGTGCTCATAGGAAACTCCATTAGATTAAGTTTTTTCAACGTGCAACATGACTTTATATCCTAAAAGTCATGTTGCAGATTTTTTAAGGATGTCACTGTTTTGGGGGTTGAAAATGGCGCTTCAAGGGGAAGATCAAAAAAAATCTCGATTTTTTGCATCTTTTTTTGCTATCTCGTTTAATTTGTTTGTTTTTCGCGCAATATCAAGTTAATACAAATTCCCGACTCACACGATTAAATTGATAATGCTGCACCTGCCCTGTCCGCAACAAGACATTAAAACTGTTCGGTTGTTGACTGCGCAAACGTACCGATGTCGAAGTTCCCGCATGCACCTCTAATATAGGATGATTCTGCTGCAACTGGTAAATTTGATTTAAGTCATACACCGCAGTCTGATGCAAATGCCCATGTAACAATGCCGAAAGCCCATTTTTACTCCATACTTGTAAGGCCATCCTACCTAGTACAGGACAATCTTTTAGCCCATGCGGCGCTTGTGCCGAAGCATAAAAAGGTTGATGAACCACGATAATTTTTAATTTATGTGCAGGTGCTTGTTTTAAAATTTCATCAATATATTGAATTTGCGTCAACGAAATATGCCCTTTGGTATGATGTCGCCGCCGAATACTATTCACCCCCATTAAGAAATAATGTTCTGTTTCTAAGATCGCTTCTGTTTCGCCAAAAAAAGCTTTATAACGCGCAAATGGACTGAGCATACGATGCCAAACATGATACAGCGGAATATCATGATTCCCTGGCACCACCAAATACGGTAAATTCAAACGCTCTAAAAATTGTTTACATTTAAAAAACTGTATAAAACGCGCACGCTGGGTCAAATCACCACTTACCGCAACTGCCTCAATCGGATGCTGCCGACAAAAATGCTCAATCGCCACCAAACATTCAGACTGTTCAGCACCAAAGTGTAAATCAGACAGATGTAGCAACATAAGGCACCATTAAGTTTAAGGCATTTTTTTCAACAGTTAATTTGAGCGGCAATCTCTCTATATGCAATTCACCATCTACAGCCACACGTATACTTTTCGCTTTATGTGCATATATTTCAACCTGCTCAGCACTAAAGCTATACACATTCGACGCATGGTCAATTTCACCACGTACCAACTGAAGCAATAGTTTTAACAATGCCATTTTGCCACTTTTTGCCACCACAATACCCGCAAGTCGCCCAAGCTTTGCAGCTTGTGCAATTTTAAGATTCATCTCCTTAAGTTGTAGTGGGTTATTCCCAAAAAAGACCAATGGCGTTTTAACAGGATACTTTTCACCATCTACCACAACTTCTAACTTTAACTCTGGGTATTGACCTAATAAGACATCTAAACCCGAACTATATGCATGAATTTTAAAGCGCCCTAACCAACGGTTATAATATTCACGCTTTTCGATAAAAAGTGGGTACAACCCTAAACTTGCATTATTTAAATAAATTAAATCATTTAATTTTGCGACATGAATCGGCAACATCCGCCCTGTTGCAATCACTCTAGCCGCATCAATTAGCTCAAGCGGAATATGATACGCGCGTGCAACATAGTTAAAAGTGCCTAATGGCAAAATCCCTAAAGGAATATTGGTTTGAATTAAATAAGAAGCCACCGCATTGACTGTACCATCTCCCCCTGCGGCAACTACAACACCACAATCCGCCGCCTGTTGATGGCGTGCTAAAATTTTTTTCATCGCCGTATCAATTGAATTTTGTTGTGTAAATTCAAAAACCTGTATTTCAAAACCTGCATCAGTAAAAAGCATCATTAATGGATCATACACTTGATCTTTATGTTGTGCGTGAAATCCAGATTTTTCATTATATAAAATAGATAAAGGTTTAAGTTCAGCTTGCATTTTTCAGCCTCCTTTTTCACTTATTTTGATTGTTTTTCACCCATTAAAAAGTTGATTTATGTAAAAAATAGAAGATTTCGCACTTTATTTAGACTATTTACTCTATTTTGTATATTAATGATTTAATTTATTATTTTAAAAATAAATGAAAATAAAAAAATAATTTTATAGATAAATGATTAATTAAAAATTAAGTTTAATCAATTACTTGATTATTCATTTTTAAAATTTATTTTGATATTTCTTAACACCCAAATCCTGAGGATCTTAAATTTTAGGCATCTTTATGATTTAATAGCCGCAATTTTTAACACACCCTGAATCAGCGCTTTGTTATCTCGGTGTGTTGGGTTTCCTTATTTTCAAAGGCCATCAACATGATTCAAGTGAATGCACCAGAATTCGTACGCCACCCTAAGCTGATTGCTTGGGTGGAAGAAATTGCTCAATTAACAAAACCAGCAAAAATCGAATGGTGTGACGGTAGCGAAGAAGAATATCAACGTCTGATTGACTTGATGATTGCGAACGGCACAATGCAAAAACTCAATGAAGAAAAACATCCTGGTTCTTACTTAGCAAACTCAGACCCAAGTGATGTTGCTCGTGTTGAAGACCGTACTTATATTTGTTCTGCACACAAAGATGATGCTGGCGCAACCAACAACTGGGAAGACCCAGCGGTGATGCGTGCAAAATTAAATGGCTTGTTTGATGGCTCAATGCAAGGTCGCACATTATATGTTGTGCCATTTTCTATGGGCCCACTTGGTAGCCATATTGCCCACATTGGGATTGAATTAACCGATTCACCTTATGTTGCGGTCAGCATGACCAAAATGGCACGTATGGGCAAAGCGGTGTATGACGTATTGGGTACAGATGGCGAGTTTATTCCATGTGTTCATACTGTTGGCGCACCGTTAGCCGAAGGTCAAGCCGATGTTGTTTGGCCATGTAACAAAGAAAAATACATTGTTCACTACCCAGAAACCCGTGAGATCTGGTCTTTTGGCTCGGGTTACGGTGGCAACGCTTTATTAGGTAAAAAATGTCTTGCGCTACGTATTGCATCGGTGATGGGCCGTGAGCAAGGTTGGTTAGCTGAACATATGCTTATTTTGGGCGTAACCAATCCACAAGGTGAAAAACACTATATTGCAGCGGCCTTCCCTTCTGCATGCGGTAAAACCAACTTTGCCATGCTAATTCCACCTGCGGGTTATGAAGGTTGGAAAATTGAAACTGTAGGTGATGACATTGCATGGATTAAACCAGGTGAAGATGGTCGTCTTTATGCAATTAACCCTGAAGCAGGTTTCTTTGGTGTTGCGCCAGGTACGAACACCAAAACCAACCCAAACTGTATTGCAACCATGCATAAAAACGTGATTTACACCAACGTTGCAGTGACTGAAGATGGTCAAGTTTGGTGGGAAGGTTTAACCAAAGAAGCACCAAAAAACCTGACCACATGGAAAGGTCAGCCACACGTTGAAGGCGAAAAAGCAGCACATCCGAACTCACGCTTTACTGTTTCAGCATCTCAATGCCCATCGATTGATGCAGATTGGGAAAATCCAGCAGGTGTACCAATTTCTGCATTTATTTTTGGTGGTCGTCGCGCAGACACCGTACCTTTAGTTTCAGAAGCATTTGACTGGGTCGATGGCGTATATAAAGCCGCAACAATGGGTTCAGAAACAACCGCTGCTGCTGTGGGTCAACAAGGTGTTGTGCGCCGTGATCCATTTGCAATGTTACCATTTGCGGGTTATAACATGGCAGACTACTTTAGCCACTGGTTAGAGATTGGTGAAAATGTTGCCCAAAAAGCACAACTTGCTGGCAATAAATTACCAAAAATCTTTAATGTAAACTGGTTCCGCCGCGACGAAGATGGTCAATTTGTATGGCCAGGTTTCGGGCAAAATACACGTATTTTAGAGTGGATGATTGACCGTGTTGAAGGCCGTGCCAATGCAGTTGAAACACCAATTGGTTTAGTTCCAACCTATAATGACATTAACTGGAAAGGGACTGATTTCTCAGAAGCAGACTTTAATAAAGTAACTTCACAAGACAAAGACCTGTGGTTAAAAGAAGTTGAAAGTCACACCGAATTGTTTGACAAGTTGGGCGAACGTTTACCAAATGCACTCAAACAACGCCAAACTGAATTACTCAATGCCCTTCAAGCAGCCAATGCTTAAAGGCATATTTTAATAAAGGCCACTTCGGTGGCTTTTATTTTGAATAAAATTACCACCTTAAAAGGAACATACCGATGAAAAAAATACTCATTTTAAGCACACTTGCACTCACGCTTTGCAGCACATTACATGCCAATACAACCCAAGTGGCTAATGCAAAAAGTAAAACCACACCAACGACTCACCCAATTTGCCTTATCCCTGATTATCCACTGAATGTGAAATTTACCGAAATTAAACGCATTAAAGTAGCCAAAGGAACTTATGGCAGCGTAACCGACCTTTACCCTCGCATGAAAGATCGCGCGCAGCATTATGGCGCAGATGCCGTAATTAACTACCATGCAAGCCAGCGTTTCGGTTTCTGGCCTTGGCGTATTGTTCGCCCTGTTGCGACAGGCACTGCAATTAAATGGACAGCCGATGCACCAAACTGTGCTTCTTTAGGTGGTACAGAAGTTAAATAAATAGAAAAAAGCCAGCTCAAATTATGAACTGGCTTTTTTACTTCACACTTTAAGATTTACTCAACATTTAGTGATTAATGATCGTGATGCAAATATTCAGGCTCTTTTGGCAGTGCCCAACTACATAAAAAACAAATCACTAACATCACAATGACATAAATAAAGAAAGTGTTTTCAATTCCTGCCCCTTTAAATTGCAACGCAACTGCTGGAGCCGAACCACCAAAAATTGCATTTGCAACCGCATAAGAAAAACCGACCCCTAATGCACGTACATGCGGTGGGAACATTTCAGCTTTAATCAAACCACTAATCGATGTATAGAAACTTAAAATCAACATCAAAAAGATCAACAATAAGGTCACGATAATCGGTGATGAGCTAAATGCTGGCATTGCAATCACCATCACAGGGTAAACAAAAATTGCCAAAGCCGCACTAAAAATCAACATCGACTGACGACGACCAATCCGATCTGCAAGCGCACCAAATATAGGCTGTGCCAACATAAAGACAAACAATGCAGCCGTCATCATCACCCCCACTGTTTTACCCGAAATACCCAGTGCAGTAATATACGTTTTTGAATAAACAGTAATCACATAAAAGCTAAGTGAACCCGCTGCGGTATAACCCACCACCAACAAAAAAGCCTTCCAATGTTCCGCAAATAACGCGCGAAGGCTACCTGACTCTTTACGCTGACTATCATCTTCAGATAACGTTTCTTCTAAACGACGGCGTGCCAGTAACGATACCAATGCTGTAATTCCACCAATTACAAAAGGAATACGCCAACCACCATCTTGTAGCTGTTGTTCGCTCATCAGCATGAGCAAAACCACGCCCAACAAACTTGCTAATAACTGCCCCCCCGAAAGCGTGACGTATTGAAATGATGCATAAAAACCACGCTTACCTTTTAAAGCAATTTCACTCATATAGGTAGCAACTGCACCATACTCCCCACCTACCGAAAGCCCTTGTAATAATCGAACCAACAACAACAAAAATGGTGCCATCATGCCAACTTGGGCATAGGTTGGTAATGCAGCAAATAAGAAAGAACTGACTGCCATTAAGCAAATAGAAATCACCATTGATTGTTTACGGCCGTATTTATCGGCAATGCGCCCAAAAATCCAACTCCCAATTGGACGCATAAAAAAGCTTGCTGCAAATACACCCCAAACGTAAACTGCCTTGGTGGTCGAATTCATATCAGGTGCAGTCAACGCATGCTGAAAATAAACGGCAAAAACTGCATAAATATAAAAATCGAACCATTCAACCAAGTTTCCAGATGCTGCGCCAACAATCCCAAAAATACGTTTTCGCTTTTCCTCTGGGCTATATACATGTTCCGTTGTCATATGCGTGCCTCGCTCAATTGTTATTGATTTTAAAATCTGTTGTTCTACAACATTATTGGAGCTTGGAATTAAAGATAAATCCTTGCTTGATCATAGATATACCACATTTTTACCGTAAAATTTAGACAACATATGGCGCACACAATACTTTTAACAAGACAAGATGTGACAAACAGATGTCTATTTATTGTAGCTATGGCATACTAAAGCCACACTGCTTTAGGTCAGATTCCAATGAACAACACATTAAAATTCATCAGTCTTGCACTTTTCGCAGCAGGACTTAGCGCCTGCCAAAATATGCCACAAAGCTACAATGGCAATTCAGGTTATCAAGTTGAAAGCCAAACCAATAATAGTGCGATTATCAGCTACACTTTAGCGGTTCACGCCAACCAAAATCCGAATCCAACCAAATTACAGAACGTTTGTAAGCGCGTATTAGGCCCAAATCAAAACTATAAAATTGATATTTTAAGCAGCAATGAAATTATCAATCCTGCCAACCAACCTCAAAGTACAGGCGTTAAAATTGGCCACAGCAACACAAGCTTTGGCTTAAGCAGCCCAAGCAATGATGGCAGCGCTGTGCGTAATGCAATGCAAATGCACCCAAGCACCTTAACTGTGGTGCGTTATCGCTGTTCTTAATGCCCATCTGTGCAACAGATGCATTTTATGCATCTGTTTAAACCTGTTGGTGATGATAGAAACTGACTAAATTAAATTCCTTAGCTTCATCTAAATCTGGCCATGTGGTTGCAGCAATTTCTGCCGTTTTAACATAGTAGGGATGATCAAAGTTTCTCACTCGACTATCGGCTACCCACACATTGGGGCTAATCTTCAAAAAATCATCTAAGAAAAAACGATTCGACTGATCATATAAGACATCGGCGGCAAGCAATACATCTACCTTTTCTGCCCGATATAAATCATCTAAATATTCAAGCTCCACCATATTTAATTTGGCATTTTCACGGCATGCTGCCAAGCTAATCGGGTCAATATCACAACAAATGACCCGTTTTGCACCTGCCATTTTTGCCGCAATTGCCACCACACCCGAACCTGCACCAAAATCAAGTACAGTTTTACCTTGTACATGTTTAGGATTTTCGAGTAACCATTGCGCCATCGCCAAGCCTGAAGCCCAACAAAAAATCCAATATGGTGTATTGTTCCAAATTTGACGAATGACCTCATCATCTAAGCGTTCGGTTGGAAAAATAGGCGGGATGAGCCATAATTTAATTGGTGTTTTTGGTAATTGTTGCACCATAAGCTCAGTATTTGGAATCACTTTTTCAAGTGCGTCACGCAATAAAGCTGGTACAACTGCAATTTGCATTAAAGTATGCATTTTTAAATATTCCATTCATGCAGATAAAAAAATCACCCTATCAGCATTGCCGATACGGTGATTTTTTAATATAAAACTTCACACATCAATCTTTTATCACTCCTCTTAATCGAAAAAATAAAAAGGAGTAAATCATCATGCTAGAAGTCTATTTAAATACAATTATGCAAACGCTTTTTCTGCTGCTTCAACCGTTTGACGAATTAAAGTCGTAATCGTCATTGGGCCAACGCCACCTGGAACAGGCGTATACGCCGAGGCAATTTGTTCAATACCAACCAATTGAATATCACCCACGCCACCACCATCACGTGGATGGAAGCCTGCATCCACCACAACTGCACCTTGCTTAATCCAATCTTTTTGGATGAGTTCGGCTTTACCCACTGCACCCACAATAATATCGGCTTGTTTCACAAATTCAGCTAAATTTTGTGTACGCGAATGACAGATGGTCACGGTTGCATTGGCTTCTAATAACATCGCAGCCATTGGTTTACCCAAAATTGCTGAACGCCCAACAACAACAGCATGCCTACCTGAAAGCTCAATGTTATTGGCTTGCAAAATCGTCATAATGCCTGCTGGTGTTGCAGAACCATATGCTGCTTCGCCCATCGCCATACGACCAAAACCAAGACAGGTTACACCATCCACGTCTTTTGCAAGTGAAATGGCATCAAAACAAGCACGTTCATCAATTTGTGCAGGTACAGGATGCTGCAACAAAATGCCGTGTACATCAGGATTTGCATTTAATTTTTCAATTTCTGCCAACAATTGTTCAGTTGTCGTGCTTTGTGGTAACTCAATTTTTAACGAATCCATACCAACACGACGACAAGCATTGCCCTTCATACGCACATAAGTTGCTGAAGCACCATCATCACCCACCAAAATAGTGGCTAAAATTGGGGTACGTCCTGTTTTTGCTTTCAACACTTCTACACGCGCAAGTAAATCAGCTTCAATTTGCTTGGCTAATGCTTTTCCATCTAGAACCAATGCCACAATGCTTCTCCAAAGGTTGGTATCAACGAATTTAAGCAATAATACATGATTATTTAACCAAATTTCTTTTAGATGTTGATTTTATGTGCATATCCACCACAACAGCTATTGTTTTTTTTCAAAAGGTTGCTAATATACGCATCAACAAGACGCGGCGGGGTGGCAGAGTGGTCATGCAGCGGACTGCAACTCCGTGGACGCCGGTTCGATTCCGACCTCCGCCTCCATCTTGTTAAGCCCGAGTGGTGAAATCGGTAGACACAGGGGATTTAAAATCCCCCGCCCACAAAGCGTGCCAGTTCGAGTCTGGCCTCGGGCACCATTTTAATCATTAAAAATGGTGCAAATAAAATATCCAGCGTAAGCTGGTTTTTTTATGTCTAAAATTTAACATGCCTTATTTATTACAGTTCTCCTTACCTCCTTTGCTTTTTC